>JBBRAX010000005.1:0-236373 GCA_038206395.1 Myxococcales bacterium
CGGTCGCGGGCACTTCGGCCGGCAACAGCGTGCGCCACGTCGAGTCGAACTCCGTGCGAGCGACCCCAATCTCGGCGTCCGACAGGTGATGGTAGAAGGCGCGCCCGCCGACGTTGCGCTGTTCGATCACCAGCGACTTCAGGTCGGGGTTCTCTTCGCCCAGCGAGATGAACGACAGCGAGATGTCGAGCCCTTCGAACGGCTTGCGCGTGCGGCGAACCAGCTCAAGATCCACCGCGTCTTCGCCGTCGGTCACCAGCACCACCGTCGCGCGTGAGAGGTACGGGTCTTTCCCCTGCGCGTTGCGAATCGATTCGAAAGACGACATCAGCGCCAGCGAGATGTCGGTCTGCCCTTCGGCGGGCGAGTGGCGAAAGAGCTTCTCGATCTGCCGCGTCGCCTCGGGCCCGCTGTCGATGCGCGCGAGCTCGGTGGGCGAGTCGTTGAAGAACGAGAAATACAGCGGGTCGAAGGGCACGTTCTGCCGCGCCTTCACGCGCAGGGCGTTGAGCTCGGCGATGAGAATCGCGTCGCGGAACCGTGAGCGCGGCCCGTGCATCGAGCCCGACGCGTCGAGCACGTACACCCGCACCGCCGTCTTCTTGATCCGCGACTGCTTCGGCGGCGGCTCTTCCTCGAGGTACGCGCGCACCGTCTGGCGGCTCGACGCCAGGTTGTAGAGCAGCATGCTGGGGCTCTGGATGACGAAGTTGTGGAGCTCGTCGAGGCTGTTGGTGAACTCGTAGCTCATCGTCTGGGTCGGGTGGCTGACCCGCCGCTGCACCGGCCGCGACTGCTCGAGCTCGGCCTCGACCAGCTCTTCGGTGAGCGTGTCTTCGACGTCGAAGAACCGCGCGCAGCCCGACGCCAGCTCGAGCGCCTCGAGCTTCTCTTCGTCGAGATCGAAGGCGAGCTGGGCCAGCACGTCGCCCGCCTCGTCGCTGCCGGCCTTGCCACCCGCGGGGCCGCGATCGAGCTTCTCGACCCCCTCGGCGGGCTTGCCGGGCTCCTTCCAGCCCAGCTGCTGCTTCAGCCGCGACTGCTCGACCAGCGGCTTCATCTGCGCGGTCGGGGGCAGCATCGACGAGACGGCCTCGCGCGCGACCTGGGCGAGCTCGGTGTCGTTGGCCTCGATCGCGCGCTCATAGAGGCCCTTCAGCGATCTGTACGCCGTGCGCGAATCGCGGCGGGCGGTGTGCCGAACGTGGCGAACGAGATCCTGCAGCGACCGCACGACCGGAGACGCCCTCACCCTTTCGCGCGCGGCGGCGACCTCCATTCGCATCTGGCGCAGGCGATCGCGATCGCCCATCGACCCGGCGCTCGCACGCAAAAGCAGCTCGTGGGCGAGGTCGAGGTCGCGACGCTTCTGGGCGACGTCGTTCACGTTCTCTTGCGCGCGCTTCGCCCAGAACTCGGCCACCGCGAGCCGCGCGCTGGCCGGAGGACGATGGTCGCGATCCGGCCGGGCGAACACCTCGAATCCTTCTTGCGACTCGTCCTCGGGCGGGCGAGCGAAGAGGTCGGCCACCTTCACCGCGCGCGCCAGCCGCACGAAGTCCGCGTCCAACGAAGTGACCAGACCAGGAGGAAGCGTCTGCGCACCGAGAAGCCGTTCGGCCCGGCGCACCGCGAGGTCGAACTCGAGCAGCGCGGCAGTGGCGCGATCGGCCAGCCCCTCTGACAGGCCGCCCAGCTTTCCTTTCAGCTTCCCGAGCTCGCGCAAGAGCTTCGCGTCGGCGGCGGTGTGAATGCCGGCGCGGTCGAAGTCACGGTCGAGGCCGCGCAGGGCATCGAGCTTCTCGCCCTGGTCTTCGCGGTCGAAGATCGCGCGCGCGCGGTCGAACAACCCCTGCTCGAGTCCCCTGCCTGCCTTCACGGCGTCGAGCCGTTCGCGCAGCCGGTTGAGCTGGGGACCAAGCATGAAGGCCTCCGACTACGCCCGGGCTGCGCGGGCCTCGAGCAGCCGCTTGGAGAAACTCGCGAAGTCTTCGGCGATTCCCCTTAGCGCCTGGTCGAGCTTGCGCGCGTTCTCTCCGCGGTCGCCCGGCTCTTCGACCAGCCGCCCAACCCCGGCCTGCAGCCGCACCAGCTCGCCTTCTTTCGTGGCGAGCATCGGGAAGCGGCTCTTCACCAGCTTGTCGAATGCCCTGTCGGCCTCGGCGCGGCCCGTCATCTCTTCCGGTGCGGGCAGCGAGCCCAACAGCTGCGAGAGCCAGCTGCGAAGGAAGCGAATGCGGTTCGCGAGCGACGTGAGCTCGGCCACCGACAGCGCGTCCGTCACCGCCGCCGAAAAGAAGCGCTGGCCGCGCGGCGTGGCGGGGCCAAGCAACGTCTCGAGCGTGTGCAGCGCCGCGAGCTCGCCGTCGGGCGCGTTGGCCGCCAGCTGGTTCCGGTAGATGAGGTACGCCTCTCCACCCATCACCTGCTGCACGTCGGGGTGCTGGACGGTGGTCGGCTTCGCGAGCCCCTGCGCGTGGGCGGCGATGCGGTCTTCCAGCGTCTTGCGGCTCGACAGCAGCGTTGACTCGACCGTGCAGCCTTCGCGGCGAAGGTTCTCGACCACCGCGCCAATTGCCCGTGAAAGCTGCTCGAGCCGGGTGAACGGAGCGGTCGCAATCACATCGCGCGCGTACCCTTCGCCCAGGGGAGCCAGCAGCTCCTGGCGCAGACCCTTCTGGGCGGGCGAGAGCTCGACCAGCGCCATCTCGAGCTCGCGCAGCCGGCGGGAGTCAATGGCCAACGAGTCGAGGGGGTCTCCCTTGCGCGTCCGAGAGGCCGCGAAGGTGCGCGAGGCGCGGCGGCGAAGCGCAACCGCAACGCGTTCGCGCGCCTGCTGGGTGTGCTCGCGGGCCGAGATGATCGAGTCACCCGCCCACGCGCTGACGATTTGCAGCAGCTCGATGACGCGCGACAGCTCTTCGGAAAGATTGGCGGCGAGCCCGGTGAGCCCTTCGAGCTTCAGCGCGTCGTCGTACTCGGTGCCTTCGGCCGAGAGCGCGATCATCTGCGCGGCCTGCTTGCAGAACTCGACGACGTTGCGTGACAGCTGGGGCAGACGCGCCTGCAGCTCGGGGACGCTGCGGGCGAGCTCGACGACGTCGCCGAAAGAGCCGAGCAGCGCGACACCTCCGCGGCCTTCGCCCTGCCCTGCCATGCCGCGCTGCAGGCGGTTTTCCATGCCGGCGAGCAGGCTGTTGGCTGCGGTGATCAGCGGCTGGCGGTTCTCGCGGTGACGCGGGCCGGGGACGAGCTTGTCGCGCAGCGACTTTGACACGGTGCTACCCACGGCCGGGTTCCACGCGCGCGTCGCCGCGTCGGCGGCAGCGACGTCTTCCTTCATCGACAGATCGGTGGCCTCGCGCTCGACGCCGCCTTCGAGGTTCGGGCCGACCTTCGCGAGCGCATCGTCGAAGGCCTTGCACTCGACGCGGATGATCTCGAGCTGGGCCCGCTCGCGCGGGTCGGCGACGGTCTTCAGCAGCTGCTCGAGCTCGGCGACGGGCGGGCCACCCAGCAGGAAGAAGTAGCGAAGCATCGCGAGGTCATCGGGCTGGGCGACGAGCCGGCGTTCGGGGCGGCGAAGAATCTTGTCGCGCACCACCACCGCCTTCAGCGCCCACAGCGCCTTCACCATCGAGCGCTGCGAGAAGTACTTGGTCGGCACGTAGTCGGGCAGCTTGACCACCTGCAGCAGCAGCTCACGTTCCAGCGCCTCGGCGAGGAGCTCGAGCCCTTCGGCCATCTGCCCGGGGATCTCGACCGCCGACACCATGTCCTGCAACACGTCGAGCTGCTGCAGGCTGAGCTTCGCCTTCAACGACACGCGCTGGCCGTCTGACGCGCGAAGGAGCATCTGCGAGCGGCTCGACTTGCGGGCAAACGACTTGGGGCAGAAGCAGATGAAGCTGATGCGATCGGCAAACGCCTGCAGCGTCTCGGGCGACCGGGCCACCACCTCAGAGAGGTAACGGTTGCTGGTCATGATCGCGCACTCGCACCGGCCGGGCGTGACCTTGCGGCCGTGCTTGAGCTCGCGCTCATGAAGCACGTTCAAGATGCTGCGCAGCAACATGTCGCGGCCGTCGAACACCTCGTCGAGGAAGGCGTGGTGCGCGCCCAGCATGCCGTCGTCAGTGAGGTACTCGGTGCGCCCCGTCTCGGTGAGGACCTTGAAGTCGATGGGGCCGATCAGATCGGTCTGCACCGTGTTCTCGGCCAGCTGCTTGCTGAACAGCGACGAGGTGCCCGTCTCTTCGTCGAGGATCCGGCCCAGCGTCGCCGAGGCGACGGCGCTCTTCGCGGTGCCGGGCGGGCCGATGATGAGCACGTGCTCGCGGCACAGCAGGGCGAGCTCGATCTGGGTGAAGAGCGCGTCGCGTTCGAGAAACGCCTCTTTGAGCTCGAGGAAGAAGCGGCGAAAGGCTTCGGCGCTCTCGGCGAACCGCGGGTGGTTGGCCAGCGGAGCGTTCAAAGGGTGATCTTCCAATCGAGCATGAAGAACACCTTGGTGTCTGACTTCGAGAAGGGGTTCACGTTCTCTTCGAGCACCAGCGACGCGCGGGTGTTCCGGTTCAAGAAGTAACTGCCCCACAGCTGCACGCCGAAGAAGTTGCCCTTGAGCCGCTTGTTCAGCGAGTCCTCGACGTTGGCGAAGCTTAAGCGGCCGTCGAGGGTGAAGAGCCCGTTTTCCGGGACCCAGCCGGCGTTGACGTCGACCCAGACCTGCCGGCCGCCGTAGCCCGCCTTGACGGTGACGTCGGCGCCGCCGCGAACGGTGCCCTGCTTGAAGCCGGTGCCAACGCTGCCGCCGAAGGCCAGGGGCGAGGCGATCGCAGGGTCCTCCAGCGCGGCGGCCACCGCCGCGTCGGCATTGAGGTTGGTGTTGAAGAGATCCGCGGTGAACTGCGCATAGAAGCGAAAGGGGCCCGACGGGTAATAGTCGGCGCGAATGCGGCCGGCGTCGCGCGGGGCCGACGCGAAGTAGAGGAAGATCGAGTCGGCCGACAACACCGGCGTGACCCGCATCACCTCGGCCAGCACGCCGAGCTCGTCGCCGTCGTACTTGCCCTGCAGACGCGCGTTCGAGACCGCGGCGGTGATGAGGTCGTACTCGACGCCGCCAAGGAAGTTGAGCCCGCGCGCCTTGCCGTACTTCGCCTCGACGGCGAGGCGCTGAATGTCCGTCTTGCCCGACAGCCAGGCCTGGCGGAACCCGAAGGAGCCCGAGAAGCCAGCGATGTTCTGAACCAGCAACTTGGCCCCAACCAGCGGCTCGATGTCGTCGAGCGCGGCATAGGGCTTGGCGACCATCAACCCGACGCGGCGCAGGTCGGACTCGCGGATGCCGTCGGGCTGGTAGACGGACGAGGCCAGCGCGCCGCTGCCTTTGACCCACAAGCCGCCGTAGGCCTCGGCGCCGATGCCGAGGCGGTGGACGTAGCGAACGGTGGCGCCGTCGAAGGACGTGAAGTCCATCAGGTCGACGTAGCTCTGGCGGCCGACGCGGGCCTGGAAGTGTTCGCCGCGGTACGAGACGTTCGCGTACAGCAGGTCGGCGTCTTCGCTGCGAATGCCGTCGAGCTTCGCCGACTCGCCGTGGGGCAGGCCCCAGTCGGCGAACACGCGCAGAGAGGTCTCGAAGCCCAGGGGCTCGCCGGTGATCAGCTCGAACGCCTCGAGGCCGAGGTACTGAACGAGGCGGCGCCGCGGAAGAACGGTCAGCGATGCGGGGTCGCCGTCGCGGTAGGTGCGCAGGCTGTAGACCTGCGCCTCGGTGCGGGACTCGAGACGAAAGGCCGAGGCGCTGGCGAGCGTGGGAAGCAGCAGCAGCGACCACGCGAGACCCCGAAGCTTCACGGCGGGCGAGTATAACGACGGACCCCAGTGACCCAAGCACCATCTGATCCACCGTCGGCACTTCCCCCGCTGTTCACAGTTGCCATTTTCGGCTCGGTGCTGACGGGTTTCCTGTTCATCACCCTCGGGGTGGCCTCGCAGCTGGTGAACATCGCCTTCGGGCTGTGGTTCGCCGAGGTGTTCGTCTTCTTCGGCGCGCCCTACCTTGTGATGCGGCTGTCGGGGTACGACGCTTTTCGGACGGCGGGGGTGAGTCGGCCGTGGCTCGCGGGGGCCGCGTTCGGGCTCGCGATCGGCGTGATCAACTTCTTCGCGCTGGTGGTGCCGCTGCAGGTTCTGTCGCAGGCGCTGGCGCCCAAGGCGCTGGTCGAGCTGTTCGACGTCAGCGGCATCTTCAAACAGCAGACCCCGGTAGAGCTGTTTGGCGTCGTGACCGGCGTGTGCCTCGCCGCACCTTTCTGTGAAGAGTTCTTCTTTCGCGGCCTGATGCAGCGCGGCGCGGTGGCGACGCTGGGCACGCGCCGCGCGGTGATCGTGACCGCGATCGTCTTCAGCGCCTTTCACCTCGACCCGGTGGGCTTCCTCGCGCGCGTCGAGCTCGGGATCGTGTTCGGAATCCTCGCGGTGCGTTCAGGCTCGATCTGGCCGGGCGTGTTCGCGCACCTGGCGAACAACTCGGTGTCGGTGGCCATCTACTTCGCGACCCGCGGGTCTGAGGTCGATGATGAGCTTCCCGCGTGGGCGCCCGTGGCGATGCTGGTCGTCGGGGTCGCGCTGTTGTTCGCGCTCGCGCGGCTGGCGTTGGGTGTGCCCTCGATTCTCACCCCGCCCTTCCGCGCCGAAGACACCGCGCGAAAGCTCAAGAGCGTCCCCAACCTGCTGATTGGGTGGGCGCTGGCCGGCCTCATCGCCGTCGCGGCGCTGGTGACGGTCGACGGGCCGGGCGTGCGGCTCAACCTGGTCGACGCGCTGAACCCGTTGAAAGAGCCGAAGAAGGGCGAGCGCGAAGGCTGGCGGCAGAGCTGGGACGCGCTCTACGCACTCCGAAAAGAAGTGCGCAGCGGGTCGGCGAAGCTGAACGAGTACGAGGCGGCGAGGAAGGCGGCGATCGCCGATCGAAAGACCCCTAAATGAACTTGTAGCTCTTCACGACGAAGCGGGGCCCGACCATCGCGATGCCCAGCGAGTCACCGTCGACCTCGCCTTCGGCCTCGACGCGCGAGCCGGGCTTCTTCAGCTTCCGGTCGCCACCGGCGAGCAGGTAGGTCTTCCCGTCGTCCGAGGCGAGGGTCCAGATGCCCGTCTCGAGGTCCTGGAACTTCACCTCGCCCGTCACCTTCACGGCTTCACCGTGCGCAGCATGGCGCGGGCGACGAACAGGCAGACCATCGCGTTCACCACGAGGAAGGGAATCGCGAGGAACGTGAAGGGCAGCCACGCCAGCGCCGGAGCGCCCGCCCACGCCGAGTACCCGAGAATCCCCGCGAACCCGAGCGCGAGGCCCCCGATGACGGGACGCCAGGCGGTGAACTTGATCGCGATGATCGACAGCACGACCGGGATCAGCGCGCTGTACACAATCGGGTTCGCCAGCGAGCCGCGGCCGAAGATGATCTTCGAAAGCCACTCGGGAATCGGCAGCGTGAAAAGCGTCGACAGTTCCGACGGCGCGAGGAAGTAACGGAAGAAGAACATCCCGATCGTGACCAGCACGAGGGGCACCGCAAAAGCCGGTGAGAAGAGAAGGTTGAAGTAGCCGGGGCGCTCGCGGCGGCCCATCGTCAGCAGCACGAAGGCGAGCAGGCCGACGGCCCAGGCCAGGGGGGTCCAGTTGAGGTCGGCGAACGTGTAGCTGTGAAGCTCGCCGGTGATTTCGGCGGGCTGCTCGAGGCGCGGGGCAACGGTGAGCGCCTCATCGCCTTCCGCCTGCAGCTTCTTCAGCGCGGCCAGCGAGGCCTGGGCGTCGATGACACCGTGGCCGTAGGTCTCGCTCCAGCCGGTCTGGCCGGCGGGCGGGTGGGCCGAGGCGTACAGCGCCTTCTCGACCTGGTCAGGGTTCTTCGCGCCCGCCGCGTAGATGAGCGCAGCGACGGCGGCGACGTGCGGGGTCGCCATGCTGGTGCCCTGGTAGTACGCGTAGACAGACTTCGTGTAGTCGCCCGGCGCGATCGTGTTCTGCAGAATGCCGGCCTCTTCGCCGAGGCTCTTGTCGCCCCCCGGAGCGGCCACATCGAGCTCCTTGCCCCACGACGAGTACGGCGCCTTGACGCCCTTGGGGCCGACCGCGCCGACCGCCACCGAGCCTGGATACGCCGCCGGGTACTCGACGACGCCCCGGCCACCGTTGCCCGCCGCGCAGACGACGACGACGCCCTTCTTGCGCGCGTACTCGACCGCGTTCGCCATCACCTGCGAACGGCCGCCACCGCCCAGCGACATGTTGATGACCTGCGCGCCGTGATCGGCGGCCCAGCGAATCGCGTCAGAGATGGCGGCCGAGCTGCCCGAGCCGAACGCGTCGAGCACCTTCACTGGCATCAGGGTCGCTTCGAAAGCAACCCCAGCGACGCCCGCCGCGTTGTCGGTGGTCTGCGCGATGGTGCCGGCGACGTGGGTGCCGTGGCCGTGGTCATCGTTCGCGTGCTTGTCGCGGTTCACGAAGTCGTAGCCTTCGGCGAACTTCGCGCCCTTCAGGTCGGGCACCTGCTTGAAGTCTTCGTAGTCCTCGTAAGCGATGCCGGTGTCGAGCACTGCGACGATGACGCCCTTGCCGCGGCTCTTGTCCCAGGCCTTCGGCATGTTGATCATCTGCAGGTTCCACTGCTTGCTGTAGTCGGGGTCGTTGGGCGCGAAGCTGGCGGTCAGCTTCATCAGCGGCTCGGCCGCCTCGACGTCGGGGTTCAACCGGATGCGGGCGAGCAGCGCCTCTTCGTCTACTTCATCGACGCCGGTCGCGACGGTGATCGCGCTGTCGACGCCCTCTTCTTCGCTGGCGAGCTCGAGGTCGATGCCCCACTGGCTCTCGATCGCGTCGAACTGGGCCTTGGTGGTGCCGTCCTTGAAGTCGACCACGATGGCGCCGGGGACATGTGCGCTGGCGTCGTCGGGCAGCTCGTCGATGGTGAAGGCGGGCCGGGTCAGATCGTTCGGAGTGAACGCCGCCTCGTCCTGTTCTTTCGAGCAGGCAAAGAGAAAGGTGGCGCTGATGAGTACGGCGGCAGAACGGGTCATGGTGCTCCCTGTTTTTTCCCACTACGAACGCATGGGCCAACGATTGGATCCTTCCAGCGATTCCGGCGCGCTGGGTGAAGTTCCGTTAACCCTGCACAGCTTAATGTTTTCGGGGCCTTGCTGCTTCGGCGAGGCAGGCGACGACGGCTTTGCCCACCATAGGCAGGCCCCGCTGGAAGGTGCGATCGGCTGAAGGGATGATGTCGACGTGCGCAACCCCGCCTTTCGACTGGGCCGCCTCGTGCTCTCCCACCACCACCCACACGGGCTCGCTCCAGTCATTCGGGCCGCTGGTGGATGGGCTGATCAAACAGACAGCGGGGACGAGGTCGGGCTTGAGGGCGAGCAGCTTGAGCGCGATCGCATCGGCGCCGTTGATGCTGGCGACGAGCACCGGGCCGCCGCGGGCGTTGTCGGTGGCGACCTCGAGCGCCGCGAGCGCGTCTTCGAGGAGGTCAGCGCCTCGCGTGCCCTGGCTGGCGCCGACGCCCCGGTAGTTGAAGCGCAGCGTGGGGAAGCCCGCGTGGGAAGCGGCAAAGGCCAGCTCGGCGCCGACGATGTGGTCCATGCCGCCGCCTTCGTGGGGAGGCGGAGAGAGGACGAGCAACAGTGGCGAGAGCCGGCCGCGGTGCGAGACGCCTTCCATCACGTGCTTCCCGACCGGAATCAGCGTCGGACGTTCGAGGAACTGGCCGGGGCTGACCATTACGAAGCGATTTTTCGGAACACCAGGAACTTCAGGTAGCGCCCTTCAGGGAACTGCAAGCGCACCGGGTGGTCGGGCGGCTGGTAGCGCTCTTCGACGAGGGCGAGCTCGGTGTCGGCGTTGAAGGCCGCCTCTTTGATCGCCTGCAGGAAGGCTTCCGGGGTAACGCGCGCCGAGCAGCTGGACGTGATCAGCAGGCCATCGTCGCGCAGCAACTTCAGCGCCTGGCGGTTCAGCGACGTGTAGCCATCGAGCGCGGCCTGCACGTCCTTCTGGCTCTTCGCGAAGGCGGGCGGGTCGAGGATGATCAAATCGAAGGTGCGCCCTTCCTGCTTGAACGAGTCGAGCAGCGCGAACACGTCGGCGGCGAGGAAGTCGTACTTCGCGGGGTCTAAGTTGTTGAGGCTGAAGTTGCTGCTGGCGAGCGCGATCGCGTCTTCGTCCTGGTCGACCGAGAAGACGGACTTCGCCCCGCCCAGCGCGGCGTTCACCGAGAAGCCGCCCGAGAAGCAGAAGCAGTTGAGGACATCGCGGTTCTTGCCGAGCCGCTGCAACAACGCGCGGTTCTCGCGCTGGTCGAGGAAGAAGCCCGTCTTCTGCCCGCGGTAGACGTCGACGCTGAACTTCACGCCGCGCTCGAGGATGGTGACCGTCTCGGGGGCTTCCGCGCCCCACAACACCTTGCCGGTGCCGCGAGCGTCGTCGGCGTCATCGTCGCGCACCACCTCGTCGCGGCCGACGATGCCCTTGAGGCCGGGAATCGCCTGGCGCAGGGCTTCGACCAGCAGCGGCCGGTAAGGCGTGAGCCCCGCCGAGTACAGCTTCATCACTGCGAAGCCTGCGTAGTAGTCGACCACGACGCCCGGCAGCCCATCGCCTTCGCCGTGAATGACGCGAAAGGAATCGGTGTCGCGCAGATCGATGAGCGTGTGGCGCGCGTCCCAGCAGTCCTTCACGCGCCGGGCGAAGAACGCGGCGTCGATGGTTTCCGACGGGTTGCGGGTGAGCACGCGAACGGCAATGGCGGACAGCGGGTCGAAGTAGCCGCGGGCCTGGAAGCGGCCGCCTTCGGTGAGGTCGACGACGCTGCCAGGCGGAATCCGCGGCACGTTCTCGAGCCCGCGCTTGAACACCCACGGGTGGCCGGCTTTGAGGTGACGGCCGAGGCCGGGCTTGAGCTCCAGACGAATCAGGGCGCTGCTCATGACGGGCCTCCGCGTTTCTGGGCACGGGCGATCGCGTCGACGAGCTCGCAGAAGCCGCGGCCCTCGCGCGCCCGGGTGACGAACTTCGGTGGGGCGTCCAGCCGATCGAGCACGTCCATCACGTTGGCGACTCCGACCGATAGAGAAAAGGCCTCGAACATCGGGGCATCGTTGAACGAGTCACCGACGTACACGTAGCGCGGGTCGGCTCCTTCAAGGGCTTCGTTCCACTGCTGGCGAAGAAAGTCCTTCACCGCCGAACGCTTGTCGAAGTCGCCAATCCAGCAGTTGACGTGCACCGACGACCTGACCGCGGTGACACCGTGCTCGTGAAGAATCGCCTCGAGCGCATCGACGCCTTTGACGCCGACGTGCGCGTCTTCCGAATGGTCGATGGCGAGATCCACCTCGCGGCCCAGCGAGTCCGTCGACAGCCGCGACCCCTTCACCTTCTTCATCGCCAGCGCGACCACCCTGCCCAGCCGCACGCGGTTCCTGGCGCGAACCGAGGCGGCTTGAGCGAAGTGCTTCTTCATCCGATCGCCTTCGCGGACCCAGGCCATCGCCCCATTTTCGACGATGACGCCGGCGACGGGCAGCTGGCGGCTCCAGCACTCGCCCCAGCTGGAAGAGCGCCCGCTGACGAGCACGACCTGCACGCGGTGGGCGACCAGCCATTCGATCGCGCGCAGCACGGTGCTGGTGAGGCGGCCGTCGGTGGTCACGGTGCCGTCGACGTCGGCGAACACGGCGCGCACCCGCTTCAAGTTGGCCTGCGCGAGCGGCAAGGGCCGGGCCGCCACTACAGCTCCAGGCCGGACAACAGGCCCAGGAACTGTTCGCACGCGGCGGGCACGTCGTCCTTGGTGAACTGGCCTTCGCCCATCGTGCGCAGCCAGGCGTCGAACTCGGGGCTGCGGCCGTAGATCGATCGCGCGTAGACGAGAATCTTCTTCAGGTGCATCACCGATTCTGGGGCGCGCCCTTCGTTGATCAGCGTCATCACCCGCTCGACCGCGACACCGCACGACGCGACGACTTCCTGATCGTGCTGCATCAACAGGTCGCGCTGGTTGATGTTCCTGAAGGCGACCACGAACTCGACGAACGGGTTCAGGGTCAGCGCGAGCTCCTTCTTCTTCAGGTCGCGGCGCACGATCCCTTCGATCGTCTGGCGGAACTCGAGAATCTGCCGCTTGTCCTTCGCGCGAAGAAACGCCCACGCCTTGGCGGTGCCGAACTCTTTGAGCTCACGCACCAGCTGTTGCGCGTTCCACTCGATGTCTTCGTTCTCGGCGGCGGCGATGCACTTGAGGCGGGCCTTGAGGGTGCGGCGCAGCTCGGTGGTGGCGGTGCGAATCGCGAGCGCGTGGGCGAGCTCTTCGGCGTAGCCGGGGTCGACCTCGGGGCGGCGGCAGTCTCCGAGCACGGAAGCGGTCTCGAACACCATGCTGCCGATGCGGTTGCGCGTGCTGTAGCGAAAGGTCTGGAGCTCGGTGACGAGGTTCCAGCGATCGCCGACGACCGACGGGTCGCGCACGCGCATGCCGAAGTGGCTGACCTCGGTCTTCAGCTCAGTCGCTGTGGCCTGGACGATGTGGTGGATGCGCGCGTAGGTGAGGTCTGCGGGGATCTGCGCCACCGGAAACTGTTCGGCCATCTCGGTGAGCAGCGCGTTGACTGCGGCGATGGTGGCTCCGAGAAGAGGCGCCATCTCTTCCCACAGCGACAGGTCGGCCGAGGCGTCGGTGGGCGCGTCGTCGTAGCGAACCAGCTCGAGCTCACCCAGCGCTTCGATGGCCGTCGACGCCGCTTCGTAGACTCCGCGCAGGGGAGTGAACAGCTCGGCAGGCGAGGCGTCCAACAGTCCGGTCAACCGCATGGGCAACGACGACGCCAAGGCGCGGCGAGTCTTAGCAGGGACCTTTCGCTTCCGTTGCGTCGAAAGCTGCCACCCGTACAATCGTTCGCACATGATGCGAGTCAGAGTGTTCGACCCTGCCACGGGCAAGGGGCAGACAGGGGGCGAAGAGCTGCTGGATGCGGTGGGCATCAAGTGGATCGATGTGCATGAGCCGACGCCGACGCTGCTCGACAGCCTGGGCGCCCGCTACAACCTGCACCGGCTGGCGATCGAAGACTGCCTGCACCTCGACCAACGCCCGAAGCTCGAGCAGTACCCGGGCCACCTGTTCATCGTGCTGCAGGGCTTCTCATGCCTGGGCGACGTGGCAGAGCTGAAGCTGCACGAGATTCACTACTTCCTCGGCGCCGACTGGGTGATCACCGTCCACTCGGAAGGACACGAGGCGATCGAGAAGGCGCACCAGCGGCTCGATGCGGATCTGCCGGGCACACTCGGCCGCGGCCCGGACTTCCTCGTCTACCTGGTGGCCGACGCGCTGGTGGACCACAACTTCCCGCTGCTCGATCGCTTCAACGACGAGCTCGACGCTCTCGAGACGGAGATCTTCGAGAACCCGACCCGAGAGCTGCTGCAGCGGTCTTTCACGTTGAAGCGGAACCTGGTGCTGGTGCGCCGCGTGCTCTCGCCGCAGCGCGACGTGGTCGGCCTGCTCTCGCGCACTGGAATTCCCCACGTTCAAGAACGCACGTCGCTGTACTTCCGCGACGTCTACGACCACCTCGTGCGGCTGTACGAGCAGATCGATGCCGCGCGCGATCTGATCGGCAACGCGATGGACGTCTACCTGTCGGTGGTGGCGAACAAGACGAATGACATCTCGAAACAGCTGACGCTCTTTGCCAGCATCTTCATGCCGCTGGGCTTCATGGTCGGCTTCTTCGGGCAGAACTTCGAAGCGCTGGGCCGGCAACACTTCCTCTACCTGTCGTTGGGGATCTGCGTGCTGCTGCCGGCGGGAATGCTGGGCTACTTCTGGAAGCGGGGGTGGCTGTGAGCTTTCTGCCGATTGACGGGCGCGCCTACCACTACCGCGACGTGGGCCAGGGGCGGCCGGTGCTGCTGCTTCACGGCTTTCCGCTCACCGGAGCCAGCTTCTGGCCCCAGCTCGACGCCGTGCCCAAAGGCGTGCGGTTGATCGTCCCCGACCACCGCGGCTTCGGGCAGAGCGCGCGGGGTGAAGGGCCGCTGTCGATCGATGGCTTCGCGGCCGATGCGCTGGCGCTGCTGGAGGCGCTGAAGATTTCGCAGGCGACCGTCGGGGGCGTGTCGATGGGTGGCTACATCGCGATGGCGCTGCTGCGGGCCGACCCGTCACGCGTTGATCGCCTGGTGCTGATCGACACCCAGTGCAACGCCGATGATGAAGCAGGCAAAGCGAAGCGCGAGGCGACGGCGGTGGAGGTCGAAACGACAGGCCTCGATTCGCTGGTCGAAACCATGCTGCCGAAGCTGCTCGCCAGCAAAGCGCCCGACGAGGTGCGGCGACGGGTGGAGGAGCTGATGCGGTCAGTGGATCCGAAGACTGTCGCGGCGGCGTCGCGCGCGATGGCGGGAAGGCCGGACAGCCGCGAGCTCCTCTCGCGCTTCGCGGGGCCGTCGCTGGTGGTGGTGGGCACGGAAGACGCCATCACTCCGGTGGCGAAGGCGCGTGAGCTCGCGGCGCTGATGGCAGGATCGCGGCGGGTCGAGCTGGAAGGGGCCGGGCACCTGTCGAACCTCGAGAAGCCCGAGGCGTTCAACGCGGCGCTGGCAGAGTTTCTGGCGTTCTAGACTGGCTCTCTGGCTCTTCGCCGGCCGGCCCTTGCGGTTCGGCTGATCGGCTCCAGAGCTAAGGCGTGCAGGTGACCTGGTCGCCAGTGACGGTGCAGGTGCGGCACGTGTTCGTCTTCTTCAGCACGCCTTCAGGGAAGCGACACTCGAGCGTGCCCTTGCCGTCGGCAGTGCAAAGGCCTTTGCCCTGGGCGCTCGAAGCGCAGGCATCGCCTTCGACGTTTCCGCTCATGTCGCAGCTGACGACGTCGCCGGCCTGCTTGCAGCCGTTGGCGCCTTTGCAGGGCAGCTTCACCCAGAGACTGCCGCGGCACTCGAGCGCAGCGGTCGAGTCGGCGCAGAGAAAGCCGTTCGTGTTGCACTTGCCACCTTCGGCAGCGCCACCACAGGCAAGGAGCGAGATCGACGAAGCCAGGGCGAGGAAAGCAAGACGGCGCATCGTGTTTTTACCGTGGGGAAATCGGGCCAGAAGCGCGCGGACTATCGGCGCTGAAGCGGCGACCTGTCAAAGCACTTCGCCGAAGAAGCGGCGGAAGTTCCCCCCGAGCAGCTTCTGCACGCGCTCGATCGAATGCCCGCGATCCAGCAGCACCTGGGTGAGCTTCGGCAGGTCGCGCACGTCTTTCATCTCCTGCGGCAGCGCCACCATGCCGTCGAAGTCGCTGCCGAGCCCCACCGCGTCTTCGCCCATCACGTCGATGGCGTGCTCGAAGTGCCGAGCGACGTCGGCGAACGTCCTTCCGCCCAGGTAGATGGGCGCAAAGATGATCCCGACCACCCCACCCTTGTCGGCGATGGTCTTCAGCGCGTCGTCGGGCAGGTTGCGCCAGGACTTCTTTGCTCCAACCACGCCGCCGTGGCTGCAGAAGGGGCGGCCGCGGGGGTGGGCGAGCAGGCCGGCCAGCGTCTGGGCAGACGCGTGGGCGACGTCGATGGCGAGCCCGACCTGCGCCATCGCGTCGAGCACCTCGCTGCCGAGCCTCGTCAGCGGGCGGTTGCCCATCAACGGAAAGCTCGACCCACCGAGCTCGTTGTTCGACAGGTGGGTGAGGCCCATGAAACGGGCGCCGCGGGCATGGAGCTCGGCGACGCGTTCGACTTTTCCTTCGATCGCGTGGCCGCCCTCGATGCCGATCACCGCCGACAGCACGCCGTTTGCCAGGTTGGCCTCGAGCTGGGCGCGGGTGCCCGCGATGGACGCTCTGCCATTCGACCGACGGCAGAAGTCGGCCATGCGATCGATCTGAAAAGCGCAGCGGGCCCATTCGCCACGCTGGGCGTGTGCGGGCCAGCCCCGCTTCCGGGTGAAGGTCGCAAAGCCGTCGACGACGGGAAAGCCGCGGGTCACGACGGTGAAGCACTGAATCTTCACTCCCGCCTTTTGAAGGCGCGGGAAGTCGACGTGGCCTTCTTCGGACTGCGTGGTGAGGTCGCGGTTCCACATCAACGAATCGGCGTGGCCGTCGGCGATGCAGGCAGTGCGATGCAGCGCAGGGATGTCGATCACTTCGCGAGGATTCATATAGGTTCCGCGCCCGCTATGACGACTCTCAAGAGCTACCTCGCAGGGCAGTGGATGAACGGCACGGGCACCCCAGCATCGCTTCACAACCCGAGCACCGAAGAAGTGGTCGCGTCGTGTTCGACCGCAGGCCTCGACTTCAAAGCCGCGGTGACCTTCGCGCGCACCACGGGCGGCCAGGGATTGCGCGCCCTCACCTTTGCCCAGCGCGGCGCGATTCTTCGCACGCTGGCCAAGGTGGTCGGCGACGCCCGCGAAGAGCTGATCGCGATGGGCCTGAGCAACGCAGGCAACACGCGCTCGGACGCGAAGTTCGACATCGACGGAGCAGCCGCCACCCTCAACTACTACGCCGACCTCGGCACGAAGCTGGGCGAGGTGAAGGTGCTCGGCGACGGCGAAGGCGTGCCGATGGGACGTTCGGCCCGGCTCTACGGCCAGCACGTGCTCACCCCGCGCCACGGCGTCGCGGTGCACATCAACGCCTTCAACTTCCCCGCGTGGGGCATGGGCGAAAAGATGGCGGTCGCGATCCTCGCGGGCGTGCCGGTGATCTCGAAGCCGGCGACGTCGACCGCGCTGATGGCCCACCGCATCGCCGAGCTCTGGGTCGCAAGTGGCGCGCTCCCCGGGGGCGCCTTCAGCTTCGTCTGCGGCAGCGTCGGCGATTTGCTGTCGCACCTGGGGCCCCAGGACGTGGTCGCCTTCACCGGCTCGTCTGACACGGCGCTGAGCATCCGCCGGCAGGAAAACCTCGCGCGCGACAGCGTGCACGTGAACATCGAAGCCGACAGCTTGAACTCGTCGATTCTTGGGCCGGACGCGGTGCCGGGCACCGAGACGCTGAACCTCTTCCTCACCGACGTGACGAAAGAGATCACGCAGAAGACTGGCCAGAAGTGCACCGCGGTGCGGCGCATCTACGCCCCGGCCGATCGGCTCGACGAAGTGCGCGACCTGATCGTCGAACGCCTGAAGGACGTGCGGGTCGGCAACCCGGCAGACGAGAAGACCACGATGGGTCCACTGGCGACGCTGGCTCAGCTGCGCGATGTGCGCGTGGGCATCGACAAGCTCGCCGCCGCGTACGAGACGGCGCTGGGCGGCAGCATGCCGGTCGAAGGCCAGGGCAAGGGCGCTTTCGTTTCTCCGACGCTGTTCGTTAACCGCAAGCCGAAGCCGGACACGACGGATCCGGTGAACGCGCACGAAGTGTTCGGACCCGTGGCGACGCTGATGCCGTACGGCTCGACGGCCGAGCTGCTCGCGCTGGTCGCGGCAGGCGGGGGTGGCCTCGTCTCGAGCGTCTACGCGGATGACAAGAACTGGCTGAACGAGGTCGTCGTCGGAATCGCGCCGTGGCACGGGCGCGTCACCATCAGCGGCGAGAAGGTCGCCGGCCAGACGGTGCCTCCCGGCACGGTGATGCCGCAGCTGCTGCACGGCGGCCCGGGGCGCGCCGGCGGTGGCGAAGAGCTCGGCGGGATGCGCGGACTCTCGCTCTACCTTCAGCGCACCGCCCTTCAGGGGCCCCGGCCGTTCGTCGAGGCGCTGGCGAACGTGAAGCCGGCCGCGGCGCCGCAGCCGTAGCGAGCGTGTCTTCAGCCGCCGTCGCCGGCGTCCATCGAGCCGGCGTCGGCAGCGCCCGCGTCGCTGGTGCCACCCGAGCCCGCGTCGTTGCAGAACGTGGCGCCGGTGTTGACCCAGCGAATCACCAGCGCGCGTTCTGCCGCAGTCGGCCTCGGATTCGCCGGAGCCGGAGGCGGCATGTCGTCCGAGTTCACGCGCGCCTTGATCCGGTCGGCCTTCTCGAAGCAGCCGCCCGCGGGGTCGTTGTACTTGTCGAGCCGGTACGGCTGGCTGCTGCCGCTGTTGTCTGATCCGTGGCAGTTGCTGACGCAGGTGCGATCGATGATCGGCTTGACGTCTTTGCAGTAGTCGGGCGGAAGGTTGACCCCACCGCCTCCACCCGAGCCCATGTTTCCGCCAATCTCGATTCCGTGAACGAGCTCGCAGCTGCGGCCCGAGCCACGCACCTGCGCGCAGACGTAGGGGTCCGGGCAGTCGTTGTTCGACTCACAGCCCTTGCCCGCGAAGCTGCCGGCATTGATGAAGCACCCACCGGCCACGACAGCCGCGGCGACGGCAGAGAAGAACGGAAGACGGCGCATCAGTTGTTCTTCGCTCCCTGAAGAATCCACGTCTCGATGCGGTTGAACTCGGCCGGCTGCGACAGGCGCAGCTGCACCACGTTTCGCGGCATCGTGTTGTTGCAGTAGCCGCCGTCGGGGGTCAGCTTCTTCCACAGCTGCGACGCCTTCGGGTCGAACGCCACCACCCGCTGGCCCCCGTTGCAGCCCGCGCTCGTGCCCTGCGCGACCAGCGCGCCGTGCGAGTTGCCCGCGGTGAGGTTGAGGCCGCCGTTCATGCTGGCGTTGTTGTGGCAGGCGGCGTTGCACCGCGTGTTGAAGATCGGCTGGATGTCCGCCGCGAAGCTCAGCTGCGGCCCAGCATCAACGCCTGCGTCCATGCCGCCGTCTTTCACCGGCGTGTCGGACTCGCAGGTGCCGCTGCCGAAGGGCGCTCCGGCGTCGACCCAGCGCGCCATCATCGCCTTCTCGGCCGCGGTGAAGGTCGGGAACACCGCCTGCTCGACCGGGGGCGGCATCGAGTTGTCATTCGCGCGGATATACGCGCGGTTCGCCTGGTCCTTCAGGCCCGGCAGGCCACCGTCGCGCGACTCGTAGTAGTCGAGCCGGAAGCCCTTCGGGCTGTTCGGGTAGCCCATCTGCGACGAGTGGCAGGTGCCGAGGCACTTGTTGTTCACCACCGGCTTCACTTCGGTGCAGTAGTCGACCGGGGGCCCAGCGTCCTTGCCGCTGCCGCCGCCCACGCCACCGCTGCCGCCCGTGCCGCCACCCGCGCTTCCACCCTGCCCGCCGCCCACGCTGCCTGCGTCGTACGGATCCGGTGGGAACTTCACCTCGCACAGGCAGCCCTTCTCGTTCATGTCGCACGCCGTCTGCGGCCACTTTTCCGTCGACGCGCAGACGTAGCCGCCGACCTTCGGGCAGGTCGACGCGTTCGTGCAGGTCTTGCTGAAGTCATCGACCCCGATGAAGCAGCCGTTGAACGCGGCGGCCATCAGCAGGGCCCCGGCGACGAATCCAATTCGAAATCGCTTCATGGTTCGCTCGGGCGTCAGAAGTGAAAGGTGAGGCTCGCCTTTTGGGCGATGGGCTCGGGAAGGAACTCGAAGAGCAGCGCGACGACCAGCGTGGCGGTGGCGACCCCATAGATGACGTTCGCGGTCGCCGCAGAGGCGCGCGCGTTGTCGAGGGCCTGGGACGCTTCACGCGCGGAGCCAATCGTCTCGGCCCGCTTCGCTTCGCCCTGCGCCGAGTACGCAAAAGCCAGCCCGGCCACCAGGAATCCACCCCCGATGATGTAGCCGTAGCGGTGACGCGCGAAGCCGGCTGACGGCTTGTCGTCTGCTTTCTCGACGACCTCCGGCTTGTCAGACGCCGGTTTATCGGTCGCGTCGGCGGTCTTGCCTGCTTCGTCTGCCTTCTTGCGCTTCGGCGTGAGCTCGACGCCTTCGAACTTCGGCTTCGCCTCAGCGGCTTCCCCTTTCGACTTCTTCTTCGGCGTCTCTTCGTCTTCCTTCGCGGCGTCTTCGTCGGTCTGGGCGCGCGCCCTGAATGGCGTGACCAGGAGCAGAGCGAGGAAAACGGGGAGAGTGCGCCTCATGCGGAGCGGGACTATACCCGCGCGCAATGCAGGTGCACGTGAACGGAGAAGCGCGAGAGATACCCGACGGCCTCACGGTTCACGGGTTGCTCTTGACGATGCAGATCGACGGCCAGCAGGTCGCGGTCGAGCTCAACGCCCAGGTGGTGCGCCGGGCCAACCACGCGGCGACCTCGCTGCAGCCGGGCGACCAGGTCGAGATCGTCACTTTCGTAGGGGGAGGCTGAAAAAAATGTTTACCATCGCGGGCAAGACCTTCACGTCGCGGCTGATCGTCGGCACGGGCAAGTACCCGTCGCACGCGGTGATGAAGCAGTGCCATGAAGAATCGGGAGCGCAGCTGGTCACCGTCGCGGTGCGCCGGCTCGACCTCAAGGCCCAGGGAGAGGCGTCGATGCTCCACTGGCTCGACCGTTCGAAGCTGACCCTGCTGCCGAACACCGCCGGTTGCTACACGGCCGAGGACGCGATTCGCACCTGCCGGCTCGCTGAAGAGCTCGGCCTGTCGAAGTGGGTCAAGCTCGAGGTGCTCGGCGATGAGAAGACGCTCTTCCCCGACGTGGAAGAGACGCTGAAGGCGGCGCGGGTGCTGGTGAAAGAAGGCTTCACCGTGCTGCCGTACACCTCGGATGATCCGATCGTCGCGAAGAAGCTCGAGGCGGTCGGTTGCGTCGCGGTGATGCCGCTGGCGGCTCCGATTGGTTCGGGGCTGGGCATTCGCAACCCGCACAGCCTGCGGTTGGTGATGGAAGCGGTGAAGGTGCCCGTGATCGTCGACGCCGGGGTCGGCACTGCCAGCGACGCCGCGATCGCGATGGAGCTGGGCTGCGACGCACTCTTGATGAACACCGCGATCGCCGGCGCGCGCGAGCCGGTGCGCATGGCCAGGGCGATGCGGCTGGCGGTCGAGGCCGGGCGCGAAGCCTTCCTCGCCGGGCGAATTCCGATGAAGGCCTACGGCTCGGCCTCGAGCCCGCTCGAAGGGCTCGTCGGAAGGTGACGCTGCCCGCGGTGATCGTGATCACCGACTGGTCGATGGGCGAAGAGGCGCTGCTGGCGCAGCTCGCCAGAGCGGGAAGGGTCGCCGTGCAGCACCGCAATCCGGGCGTCACGGCGCGGGTGTATTTCGAGCAAGCAGTGCGGCTGAAGGCACAGTGCGATGCACTGGGCGCTGAGTTGTTCGTCAGCGGCCGGCTCGATGTCGCGTTGGCGCTCGGCACCCACCTTCATCTGCCTGCGCGCGCGGTGCTGCCGGCCGACGTGAAGCTCGACGGGTGGGTCAGCGTCGCCGTGCACGACGAAGCGGAAGCCGGGCGCGCGCAAGGTGCCGACCTCGCGCTGCTGAGCCCCGTGTTCGAAACGGGCTCGAAGCCTGACGCCACGCCGCTTGGGCCCGAAGGCTTCGCACGGCTCGCGAAGCTCACGCCCTGCCCCGCCTATGCGTTGGGAGGCCTGACGCCTGATCGCCTCGCCCTGCTCCCCTCAGCCGCGGGAGCTGCCGTCATCTCCGCTGTCCTTCGCGCCGAAGATCCTGCCGGGGTGGTCGCCGCGTTTGCCAGGATAAGGTGCGCCGGATGATCGACCTGAGGCCGTTGTCGCTGGGCGAGATCATCGACCGTTCGGTGTCGATCTGGCGCGCGCACTGGCGGGCGCTCTTCAAGATCTTCCTCGGCCTACAGCTGGGAACGTGGGTGCTGATGAAGGCGTGGGAGCTCATCTCGAGCCACTACTTCCCTGCCGCGCGCGGCGGCCAGCGAACGATCGAGATGATTCAGTCAGACCCGCTCGAGGCGCTGCGGCAGATGGGCGGAAGCTGGGCGGTGTTCGCGGCGCTGATGCTGCTGTCACTGTTTGGCAGCTACTTCTGCGCGGTCGCCGCCACCCACTACGTCTACCCGCGGATGATCGGGAAGACCTCTTCGGTGTCCGAGGCGCTGAAGCGTTCGGTGTCGCAGCTGAGTTCCATCGCCGGCTTCTGCGCGCTCGTCATCGGGTGGACGGTGGGCGTCGGCCTGCTGCTCGTCGCCCCCGGCGCGGCGCTGGTGGCGATCAGCACCCGCGGTGAGCCCGGCCCCGCCAGTATCGCGCTCGCGGTGATCGGCGTGCTGCTGGCGCTCACCGGCTTCGGCGTCCTCATTCTCTGGTTCATCCTTCGCTTCATGCTCGGCGCGCAGGTGCTGGCGCTGGAGCCCGGCGGCGCCGCCGAGGCCTTTCGCCGCAGCAACACGCTGTCGTCCGGCCGCGTCGAGCCGGGCTTGATGGGGCTGACGAAGATTCGCCTCACCATCGTCTTCACCGTCATCGCGCTGATCATGCTGACGGTCAGCGGCGTGTTCGCGATTCCGCAGATGGTGCTGATCTTCGCGTACACGAACCCGCTGGATCCGGTGCACTCGAACCCCGACGCGATTCCGCTGCTCTTCAGGGTGCCCGCCGAGCTGATTCCGGTGGTCGTGCAGGCGGTGCTCGCTCCGGTGCTGATCGTGTTCGACCTCGTCTTCTACGTCGACGTGCGCGTGCGCCGCGAAGGCCTGGATCTCGAGCTGAAGCTCGCGGCGACCCAGCCGTGATCGGCCTTTTGCTGGTGGGGATGCTGCAGGCCGAGCCCACCGCCGCCGACACGGTCGACCGCGCGAAGCTCGAAGAGATCTACCAACGGCCCCAGTTCGAGCGCGCCCGCCGCCGCAACGATGGCGGCCTTCAGCGGCTCTGGCGAAACTTCGTCACCTGGTTCGAGCGCGCGTTCGGCTCCCGCGGCGCCGAGACCTACTCCGTCGTCGCGCGTTTCCTCGTCCTGCTTGCCGCTGC
Organism: Myxococcales bacterium; assembly: GCA_038206395.1. Lineage (GTDB taxonomy): Bacteria > Myxococcota > Myxococcia > Myxococcales > Myxococcaceae > JAGSPQ01. Next base: position 22,779 of record JBBRAX010000005.1, read on the forward strand.
GCTGGTCGCGCTCTGGGCGGTGTTGAAGATGCTGGGCCGGAAGCGCGCGAGCCCGATGCTCACGCCGAGGCCAGGAACCGCGCCGCTCGTCCTCGACGATCCGACCACCCACCTCGGCCGCGGCCGCGCGTTGCTGGGAAGCGACCCCCGCGCAGCGCTTCGCGAAGGACTCCTCGCCCTCCTTTCGACGCTCGAACGGCGGAAGCTGGCCCGCCCCGACCGCGTGAAGACGAACAAAGAGCTCGCCGGTGAGCTGCCGGGGCGCGGAGCGGCTGCCCCGCTGACCGCGCGCGTCGAACAGCTGGTCGCCTGGTACGACCGCACCTTCTATTCGCTCGAGCCCGTCGGCACGCAGGACGCCGCGCGCTTCCTCGACGACATCGAACGGCTCCCATGAAGCGGTGGCCGTGGATCCTTCTCTTCGCCCTGGCGGTGGGCCTCGGCCTGCTCACCAGCACGCCGGATCCGAACGACGTCCCGATTCCGTCGATCGACAACGCTGGCCCGCAAGGCGCGAAGGTGCTCCACGCCTGGCTCACCGAAACCGGCTCGACCGTCGACGCGCTTCATGCCCCGCTGACCACGCTGCCCTTTGGCCTTCAGGCGCTGGTGATCGCCGCGCCGACGCTGCGGCAGATCTCGGAGGAAGAAGTCGAAGCGCTGAAGCGCTTCGTCGATGCCGGCGGCACGCTCGTCTACCTCTCGCCGCGCCCTGCCCTGACGCAGCAGGCGATGGCCCAGTGGCTGGGGCTCAGGGACGCCGCCGGGCGGTTCCTCGACCTCAGCCCCGCAGGTGCAGATCTCGGCGGCACCACCGTCGCGGTCGAGCCGTCACACCAATCGCTGATGCCCGCGGTGAAGTCGCTTCGCGTCGGCGCCGACACGGTGCTCGACGTCGGCCTCGAGGGAGCTTTGAGGGTCGCCGGCCAGACGCTGTGGGCATGGCCACAGGGCAAGGGCCAGGTGTGGATCGCCGCCGGCCCGGACCTGGTCGAGAACCGTCGGCTCGAGCTCGAAGGCAACCTCGCCTTCTGGGCCCAGCTTCGCCGCATGCGCATCGGCTTCGATGAGTTCCACCACGTCGCCGCGACGCCTCCTGCGTGGTCTTTGAACCTGTGGGCAGCGCTGGCGCAGTTCGTCGTCATCGGCCTGCTCTTCGTCGCCGCGCGTTCGAGGCGGCTGGGGCCGGCACGTCCGACTCCCGTGCGCCAGCACCGGTCGAGCCTCGAGTACGTGCACGCGATGGGCGCGTTGATGCAACGTGCGGGCGTCGAGGCCGAGCTGAAGCTCAAGATGCGCGAACGGCTGCGGCGCCTGATGCACGAAAGGCTGGGCATCCCCGTCACCCTCTCGGCCGAGGACGCGTCGCGCGCGCTTGGCCTTCAAACGGGCCTTCCCGCCCATGCGTACGCCGCGCTCGATCGACAGCTTCAGACCGCGTGCCCGTTCGTCGAGGTTTCGGCTCAGGCGGCACGCGTCGAAAATGCGATCGTCGGCCGAAGACAAGTCTTAAGGGACTGACAGCCGCCGCAGTGCTACGCCGGTGGTCCTTTGTCTGGCGAAGTTGCAATCGACATTCGGGACGTCAGCAAGCGGTACGGCCCCCGGTGGGCGCTGGCCCGCGTCACGTACGCGCTGCCCGTCGGGCGCTCGCTGCTGCTCACGGGTCACAATGGTTCGGGCAAGACCACGCTCTTGCGCATGATCGCCACCGCCAGCTTTCCCACCGCCGGGAAGCTGATGGTGCTCGGACAGGACTCGCGCGACGACCGGCAGGCGATTCGCCAGAAGGTCGGGCTGCTCTCGCACGCAAGCTTCCTCTACGAAGATCTCACCGCCACGCAGAACCTCGTCGTGCTGGGCCGGCTGATGGGCCTGCAAGACCCGGAAGGAAAGGCCAACGCGCTGCTCGAACGCGTCGGCCTCAAGGCCCGCACCGACAACCCCGTGCGCCAGTTCTCGGCCGGCATGCGCAAGCGCGTCGCGATCGCCCGGCTGCTGCTCAAAGCCCCCACGATCGCCCTGCTCGACGAGCCCTTCGGCGAACTCGACCCGGCGGGCATCGAGCAGATGGAACAGCTGATCGCCGAGCTCAAGGCGAAGGGCAGCACGCTGGTGCTCGCGACCCATCAAATCGACCAGGGCATCCGCCTCACCGAGGCCCGCCTTCACCTCGAAAACGGCCGCATCGTCGAGGCTGCATGAGCCGCCCCGGCCTGTTCGGCACCCTGCTGATCGTGCTGCGAAAAGATCTGCTGATCGAGTGGCGCACCCGCGCCCGCCTCAACGCGCTCATCTTCTTCGCCCTCGCCACGCTGCTGATGTTCAACTTCGCGCTCGGCCCCGACACCGTGCTGATGCGCGCGCACGCCGCCGGCTACCTGTGGCTCTCGATTCTGTTCTCTTCCGTGCTGTCACTCGGCGAGTCGTTTCGCATCGAGATGGAAAACCTTTCGCTCGACGGCATCAAGCTGGCTCCTGCCGACGCGCGGGCCATCTTTCTGGGGAAGGCGCTGGGCAACACCCTGATGCTGTTGCTGCTGTCGCTGGTGCTGCTGCCCGCGACCATCGCCCTGTTCGACGTGCACATCGTGATGGGCGTGCCCGCCTTCATCGGCATTCTGCTCATTGGCTCGCTGGCGATCAGCGCGCCCGGCACCATCTACGCCGCGATCGCTTCGAACGCGCGCGCCCGCGACGTGCTGCTCCCGCTGCTGCTCTTCCCCATTCTCATTCCCGCCCTGCTGGCCTGCGTGAAGGCGTCGACGCTCGTGCTTCAAGGTGATCCAATGAACCAGTTGGACTCATGGCTGCGGTTGCTGCTGGCCTTCGTTGTCATCTATTGGTCCATCGGGTTCGTGTTGTTCCCCCGCGTCATCGAGGACGACTGACATGCAGCTCGACATCCCACTCAGCATCCTGCTGCTCATCATCGTGCTGGTGGGGACGCAGATCTTCGTCCCGTCGATTCGCAAGTGGGTCTGGCCCACCATCGCGGTGATCGCGGTCGGCATGCTCGCCGTGCACCCGTACTTCGCGCTGGTGTGGGCGCCCCCCGAGCGCGAAATGGGCGACGTCTACCGAATCATCTACGTGCACGTGCCGCAGATTCAGGTCGCGCTGGTCGTGCTGGCGATCAACGCCGGCTGCTCGCTGGCCTACCTGATGAAGAAGAGCTGGGTCACCGACGCCCTCGCCGAAGCGTCGGCTGAAGTCGGCGTCTACATGGGCTCGGTGGCCGTGCTGCTGGGCGCCATCTGGGGCAAGCCGACCTGGGGCGTGTACTGGGACTGGGACCCGCGCCTCACCACGGCCGCGATCCTGATCGTCGTCTACACGGGCTACCTCACCCTGCGCCGCTTCGTCGAAGACCCCGACAAGCGTGCCACCTGGAGCGCGGTGATGGGCATCATCGCCTTCGTCAACGTCCCGATCACCTACATGAGCGTCAAGTGGTGGAACAGCCTCCACCAGAAGCAGTCGTCTCCGAAGACGGTCGACCCGCAGATGGTGTGGGTGCTGCACTGGAGCCAGGTCGCCTTCTTCGCGCTGATGACCACCTTCGTCTGGCACCGGTACCTGCTGGCGAAGGCGCAGCGCGAGAAGGAAGTCGCCCTGCCCGAAGCGCTTCCTCCCGCGCGCCCGGAGGCCGCATGAACTGGCTCGTGCTCGCCCAGGCCGCTGCGGCCGAAGCCCCTCGAATGGGAAGAATCGTCGGCGGCTGGGAATACGTTTGGGCTTGTTACATTCTGACCTGGGCAGGAATCGTCCTCTACGCGGGATCCCTGTTTCTTCGCCGCCGAAAGACCTAAAGAATCATCAGGAGCTACCCATGACGCCTGCCACGAAGAATCGCCTGCTCGCCGTCGGGGCCCTGCTGGTCGCCGGAGGCGCCCTCGCGGTCATCTCGTGGGGAAACATCGGCGAGAACCTCGTCTACTACTGGACCCCCAGCGAGATGCTCGCCCAGGGAGAAAAGGCGTACGGCCCGACCGTGCGGCTCGGGGGCGTCGTCTCGCCGGCGAGCATCGTCTGGAACGCGGGCCACACCGCGCTCGACTTCAAGGTGGCCGACAGCCGCGAACCCGACGCTCCGACGGTTCCCGTTTCGTGTGACCAGGTGCCGCCGCAGATGTTCCGCGAGGGCATCGGCGTCGTCGTCGAAGGCACCTACGCCAAGAGCGGCACCTTCAAGACGAGCCGGCTGATGGTGAGCCACAGCAACGAGTACCGCCCCCCGAAGCCCGGTGAGGACACGAAGGACTGGCAGAAGTCCCTCGAGACGGCAGAGACCTCGGCCAAGTGAACTCAACCATCGGGTACGCGCTGGTGCTCGGCGGGCTGTTGTCCGCCGTGTTCGCAGCCGTCGTTGGCATCTGGTCGGGCCTGACGCGGCGCGAGTCGCTGCTGCCGTGGGTTCAGCGCGCGGTCTACGCGTTCTGCGCCTGCATGCTCTTGAGCAACCTGACGATGGTCAACGCGCTGCTCTCGCACGACTTCTCGGTGAAGTACGTCGCCCAGGTCGGCAGCCGCTCGACGCCCACCATCTTCACCATCGTCTCGCTGTGGTCGGCGCTCGAAGGAAGCATTCTCTTCTGGGGCGCGATCATGGGCCTCTACCTGTTCGCCTTTACCTTCGTGTACCGCAAGGAACACGGCCGCTACATGCAGCTGGCGCTCGGCAGCATGGCCGTCGTCGCGACCTTCTTCGCGTTCCTCATCGCGGGCCCAGCGAATCCGTTCACCGTGGTCCCGAACCCGCTGGCCGACGGCCCGGGGCCGAACCCGCTGCTGCAGAACCACGTGCTGATGATCATCCACCCGCCGATGCTGTACTTCGGCTTCGTGGGCATGACGGTGCCCTTCGGCATCGCGGTGGGAGCGCTGCTTCGTGGCGAGCTCGGCGACGCCTGGCTGGTGCCGCTGCGCAAGTGGATGCTGATCCCGTGGACCTTCTTGTCGGTCGGCATCATCCTCGGCAGTTGGTGGGCGTACGCGGTGCTCGGCTGGGGCGGGTACTGGGCGTGGGATCCGGTCGAAAACGCTTCCTTTCTTCCCTGGCTCACCGCGACGGCCTTCATTCATTCGACGATGGTGCTCGAGCGGAAGAAGTCGCTGAAGCTGTGGACGCTGTCGTTGGCGCTCGGCACCTTCGTGCTCACCATCGTCGGCACGTTCATGACGCGGTCGGGTGTCTTCAACTCGGTGCACTCGTTCACCCAGTCGGACATCGGGCCGACCTTCTTGTTCTTCATCGCCTTCTTGCTCGTCGTCTGCATCGGGCTGCTCGCCGTGCGCGGCCCGCTGCTGGTCGCCGAGACCGAGCTCGAGACCGTCGCGTCGCGCGAAGGCGCGATTCTGCTGAACAACCTCGTGCTGGTGGCGATCACGTTCACCGTGTTGCTCGGCACGCTCTTCCCGCTCGTGAAAGAAGCGCTGCAGGGCAAGCGGATCAGCGTCGGTGAGCCGTACTTCAACACGATGGCGCTGCCGGGCGGCCTGCTGATGCTGTTCCTGATGGGCGTCGGGCCGATGCTCCCGTGGGGACGCGCCGATAATAAGACGGTGATTCGCCAGTTCGTCATCCCAGGCGCCGTCGGGGTGTTGGTGGTGATCGCGTGCCTCGCCTTCGGGCTGCGCGGGTTCATGCCGCTCACCGCCTTTGGGTTCGCCGGCTTCGTGACGGTGATCACGCTTCGCGAGCTGCTGCTGCCCGCTCGCGAGCGCATGTCGGCGCAGAAAGAGAACGCGTGGACGGCGTTGGTGCGCAGCGCCAGCAGGTCGCGCCGGCGGTTCGGCGGCTACGTGGTGCACCTGGGCATCGTCGCGATCATCGTGGCGATCGCCGCGTCCAGCGCGTTCAAGATTCACAACACCGGCACGTTGCGCGTGGGCCAGACGCTGGATGTCGGCGGGTACCTGGTGCGCTTCGACGGCCTCGCCAATGGCCAGGAGCCGCACCGCAGCTGGATTGGCGCCAACATCACCGTCATCTACCCAAGCGGCCGCGAGGCGAAGCACCACGGCCTCAACTCGCCGCGGATGAGCTTCTACGAGCGGCAGACGGATCCGGTCGGTTCCCCTGCGGTCGACGAAGAGATCCTCAAAGACATCTACGTCGCCCTGTTGTCCTTCGACAAAGACAACAACACTGCCAGCTTCAACGCCTGGGTTTTCCCGCTGGTTGGGTGGATCTGGTACGCGATTCCGCTGCTGGTGCTGGGCTCGCTGATCGCGATGTGGCCGCAGCGCAAGCGTGAGACCGAAGTCGTCGTTGCCGCTGCGGGTCCAGTTGTCCCCTCAGGATCGCCGTGAACGCGCAGCTGGAAAAGATGAGCGCCCCGGGTCCGGGCCGTCGATACGGCGTGATCGCCTTTGCCGTCGTCTCGGCGGGCTTTCTGCTCTTTGTCCTGGCGCGCCTGATGTTCGCCGAGGCCTTCGTCGGCAAGGCGTACGACCCGCACGCGGTGCCTTTCATGATGGAAGGCAAGCCGGCGCCGCTGTTCTCGATGAAAGACCTTCGCACCGGCGAGCTGGTGAACCTGAAGGACTACATCGGGCGGCCGATCGTCCTGAACTTCTGGGCGACGTGGTGCGGGCCCTGCAAGATGGAACACCCGGTGCTCGAGTGGGCGCAGCGCCAGTACAAGGATGACGTCGTCTTCATCGGCATCGTGTTCGAGGACAACGAAGAGAACACGAAGAAGTTCCTGCTGGAAAACGGCGGCAGCTGGCGCCAGCTCTACGACCCGAAGTCCACCGTCGCCGTCGACTACGCAGTGGCCGGCGTGCCCGAGACCTACTTCATCGACAAAAGAGGCACGATCGTTGGCAAGTACGCCTACCCCATCGACCCGAAGACGATCACCACCCGCATCGAGGAGATCCTGAAATGATCTCTTTCGCGTTGATGTTGTCGTTGGTGGTGAACCAGGGCTACGCGCCCGCGCGCCCCGCCGTCGACCCCCTCGATCAGACGCGCGAGAAGCGGGTGATGCGGCTCGGCAAAAAGTTCCGCTGCGCGGTGTGCCAGGGCGTGGCGATCTCCGATTCGCCGGCGTCGATGGCCCGCGCGCAGCTCGACAAGGTTCGCGAGCTGGTCGCCGAGGACAAGACGGACGACGAGATTGAGACGTACTTCGTCGCGCGCTACGGCGAATGGGTGTTGCTCGATCCGCGAAAGGAAGGTCTCAACGCCTTCCTCTGGGTCGGCCCCTTGATGCTGCTCGTCGCCGGCCTGGTGATCATCATGAGCCAGGTGAAGAAGAAGGCGGCGACGGCTCCGGTTCCGGTCGAGGCGCCCGTGTCCGATGACTTCCTTGCCCAGGTCCGGGCAGATCTGGAGAAGTGATGGGCCCTGCACACTCGACCAACTGGCTGCCCGGCATTCTCGCGGCGTCTGCGGCGCTCGTCGCGGCAGTGGTGTTCGTGCTCGCCTCGCTTCGCAAGCACAGCCCCACCGCCCCGCCGAGCTCGGAAGAAGACCTCGACATCCGGTACCAGAGCCTGATCGCGCAGCTCAAAGAGCACAGCGCGAACAAGCACATCCACGCGCCCGAAGCCTGGGCGACTGAACAAGCGCGCCTCGAGCAGGAAGCGGCCGCCGTGCTGCGCGAGAAGGCCGGCGTCAAGCACGCGTCGCTGAAGTCCGATGCGCGCGCTGCGAAGAAGGCTGCGCAGGCCGCGACGGCCACCGGCTTCTTCGCGAAGAACCCGGCCTTCAAGGGCGCGATCTGGGGCGCCGGCGTGGTCGGCTTCTTCGTCATCCTCGGCGTCGTGTTGTCGCAGGAGTCGACCACGCGCACCGACGGCCAGGGCATGACGGGCGCCGTGCCGGGTGAAGCCGCAGGCCCGATGGCCGCCCGCCCGCCAGAAGAAGACCTCGAGCTCAAGACCGCGATGGCGCGCGCCAACCGTTCGCCCGACGACATCGACGCGCTCAGCGAAGCGGCAAAGCAGCTGATCGCCCGCCAGATGTTCGATGACGCGGCCCCGATGGTGCGCCGGGCGACCGCCATCGACCCGTACCACGTGGCGACCCGTACCCACCGCGCGGTGCTGCTCGCCGTCGAAGGCCAGGGCCTCACCGCGATGAACGAGCTCCAGCACGTCGCCGACACCTTCGAAGACGCGTACGACGCGCGGCTCTTCGGCGGCATGCTCGCGCTCCAGGCCGACGACAGACCCCGCGCCCTCGAACAGTTCGAGCGGTACATGCAGGAAGCCCCGCGCGACGAGCAGCCGCCCATGCTGAGCAAGGCGATCGTTCAGCTCAAGGCCGAGCTCTCGCAGCAGCAGCCTGCGCCGACCCCAGTCAAGCCCTGAAGGCCGAAACATCGACTATCTCTAACGTTTCGCTTCAAGCGTTAGAGGGTGACTGTCCGGGTTCGAAGCGGGAGGTAGACAGCGCCGTCACACAAGGTTGACCTCGACGCGAGGCCGCTGCGTGCGAAGGTGCGGGCTTGGCGATTGGTACAGCGGGTGCTTTGTAGTCGTTCGTGCGCCTCCTTCTGCTCGCGTTCGTTCCGTCGCTCGTCGCCTGCGTCAGTGTTCAGCACGAACGGCGTGGGCCCGAGAAACGGTTGCCCGTCCAATGCGAACCCGGACGCGTTCTCGCGGCGCTCGATTCGATGCCCGACCGCGTTCGGCTGACGTTCGACCGCACCGACACGTGCACCCAGAGCACCGAGGTCACCTGGATCACCGACACGCAGACCGAGCTCGCGGAGCCGATACGTTGGACGTTGGCAGGGCTGGCGAGCGTGGTGATCGGAGTCCCGGTCGCGGCTGGAGTTGTCGTCGCCGCGACCAAGGCGGGAGCCGCGGCGGGGGCCGCGGGTGACAAAATCCTCGAGATTGGCATTCCCGTGGCCGCCGTCGTCATCCTTGCCGCTGGAGGGGGGGGTACGCCGGTTCCGGAGTCGCGATCGGACAGCCAGGCCCGACGACCCAGCGGGTCGAAGTCGTGCTCAGTCTCTACCCCACGAACGAGAAGGTCGTGCCCGCGGGGAGCTTCTCGATCGAAGGCGGCGCAACCCACCCCGTGTTGGCGGGCGCGGTCGAGCTCACACTCGAGGACGCGCTGGCGCTGCGCGATGGCCAGCTGCTGCTCGATGGCGCCGGGGTGGACATCGTGGGGCTCGAGTCGGGGGCCCGGCTCCGCACACTTCCGGCATGCCGGCAGGCGCTGCTCGGTTTCGACGCGAGTGCCGCGAAGACACTGGGGGCGATGCAGAAGCAGGCACGCCTTGCCGCGGTCGACGCGTGCCGAAGCGGAGGCTGGTCGTTTGCTGACCGGGTGATGGACGCCCTCACCGCCAGTTCCGCCCCCTGGCTCGCGCAGCAGTCCGCCCCGACGCCGCTCGAGCCCTAACGCGGCTTCTGCGGATTATCGCGGCGACGCGAAGTCGCGCTTCAGCACCTGCCGAATCGCAACCTGAAAGGCTATTCGCCGAGATCCGCGAAGTCGATGTGGGGCACCGGCGCCGAGACGCTGATCGACCAGACATCCAGCGCCTCGTCTTCGTCGAGGTTCACCGCGCATACGACAGTGAAGTCCGCGCTGTCGGCCGCGTTCGCCTGCAGCTTCGCCTGCGTTGCTGCGGGCAGCTGATCGAACGCCACGTTGCCCTTGCCGCCCCACTTGCCCTGCGGGCTCAGGAAGCAGGTGCTGCTGCGCGGACCACTGGCCATGAATTCCTGCAAGTCGCGCGGAATCATCGCCCAGCGGTTCTTGCTGGCGCGAAACTCCTGTTCCTTGGTGAGCAGCACGCGGAGCATGTACTGCGCTTCGCTCTGCTTCGATCTGTAGCGGTACTTGAGGAAGTTCGGCACCGCGATGGCCGCAAACGAGCCGAGCGCCGTTACAGCGAGCACCACCACGATCACCACCAAAACTGTCGCTTTTTGTTTCTTCGTCATGGGTCCGTCAGCACGCCGGGGTTGAGGATACCGGCGGGGTCCACCGCGCGGCGCGCCGCAATGAACGCCAGCGCGAAGGGGTCGGGCCGCTCGCGGTCGTACCAGGGCTTGTGGGTGCGGCCGACCGCGTGGTGGTGCGTGATGGTGCCACCCCACTTCGTGAGCGCATCGCCCGCCGCTGCTTTCAGCTCGGACCACTGTTCGAGCTCGGCGCCCTCTCGCGCCTTGCCGATGAACGTGAAGTACGGCGCCGGCCCGTCTGGGTAGACGTGGGTGAAGCGGCAGGTGACGACGCCGCTGCCACAGACGCGGTTCAGGGCCACCTGCATCGCGGCATTCACTTCGCTGTACAGCGTCGGAAACGCCTTCCACGTGCACGCCGTCTCGAAGGTGTCGGCGATCACGCCCAGCTGAATCATCGCGTCCTGCAGGTACGGACCCTGGAGGAAGGCCGCCCGCCAGCTCTCGCCCGCGTCGGTGCCGCGCGCCGTGGCGGGCGTGTCGCGAACGATGGCTGCCTTCGGGCAGGTGCCGCCGTGCGAGGTCGCGATCGCCAGCGCGCGATGAAGCCACGGGCCGACGGGATGATCGGCCGACTCGAAGGCGAGGATCAGAATCGTCGAGCCGTCGCCCCAGACGCCGTGGACCATCGACTCTTGCGCGTCCAGCAGCCGGCAGTTCGAGGGGTAGAGGCCGGACTGCGAAATCTCGCGCGTCGCCGCGACGGCCGCCTCGAAGGACGCGAAGTGCACCGTCGCGTTGCCGCGGAAACCGGGCTTGGGGAGCACGCGCATCCACGCCTCGGTGATGACGCCCAGCGTGCCTTCGCTGCCGCAGACCCAGCGGTTTGGATCCGAGCCCGCGCCGCTGGCGGGAAATGACTTGCTCGCCCAGACGCCGCGCGGGGTGACCATGCGGGCCGAGTGCACCTGCTCATCGATGTGCGTGTACAGCGTCGCGAAGTGGCCGCCCGCGCGGGTCGCGATCCAGCCGCCCAGCGTCGAGAACTCAAAAGACTGGGGGAAGTGACGAAGCGTGAGGCCGTGCGTGGCCAGCTGCTGTTCCAGCGCCGGGCCGAACACGCCGCCCTGAATCCGCGCCAGCCGCGACGTCGCGTCGACTTCCACCACCTGGTTCAGCGCCGCGAGATCCAGGCTCAACGTGCCGCGATGACCAGGGCCCAGCACCGCTTCGATGCCGCGCACCACGCTGCTGCCGCCACCATACGGAGCGACGGTGAGCTTCTGCTGCTCGGCCACCTCCAACGCCAGCGCCACCTCGGCTTCCGTGCGCGGCGTCGCCACGATGTCCGGAGCGGCCGAGAAATCACCCCGGAACCCCTTCACGCGATCTGGGTAGCCGCGGCCCCACGTATGGCGGATGCGGGCCTCGTTCGCTTGCGATGCGAAGGGCCTCAAGCTGGCCGGCACCTCGACCCGCGGCGCCGAGAGCTTCACCGCGTCCAGCGGCACCGCGGCTTGCGCCTGAAGCTCTCCGAAGAAGGCCTGGGCCCGGGGAGCCACCTCTGAAAGCGGCGGCAGGCGTTCGACATGGCCCCAACCCCAGTGGCTCCGATTCATCAGGCCCGCGACTGTAGCCGCCGCGCCCACACGGAAGGAACGATTGGTGCCTCGGCGGGCGTCTCGATGTTCCCTTCCCCAAGGTCACCGCACTCCCCGAGGTGACAGACCAGCGGGCATCCCTGTGCAGCGAGCGCCTTCGCGCAGGGGCACCAAAGACCTTCTCGACCTTCGCGGATGTCTACTCGACAGCGGCTGGTCCCTTCAGCCCCGCAGGAAGACCGTCCCGTCAGAACACTTCGTCGGCGCCGATGTCCGGGTTGGTGTTGGTGGGGTTGGGTCGAGCTTCGGCATCGATGTCCTGGGCAGGCGCGCTGTTCGCGCCGCCGTTTTCTCGGGCAGGCGAGGTTTGGGTGAGGTGGTAGTCGCCGATTGTTGGCGCGACGAAGGCCGGGAAGGCGTAGAGGTTTCCTTGCGAAGAGGTCTCGCTGATTCCATTGACGCCCGCTTCGGTGCTGATCGGCGTGGTGCCTTCGTTTACGTACAGCGCCGGCAGCTGCATTGTGCCCACGTGGAGCAGGTTGTTCCAGAAGATCGCTGGATCCGATCGGCTGTCGGCCTCTCGCACCGCGATCTCGCTCGAGTTGGGTCCGGCGACCGGGCCGGCGACGATGATGTTGCTGCGCCAGATACCGCGCGGTCCTGGGGCAGCGGCTGGAGTGCTGAGCTGGACGCCGATGCTCACCGCTCCGAGAGGGGTAGGGGCGGAGCAGCTGGCGACGATGGTGTTGAAGTGCACGGTGGGCCCTGCGATCGAACTGTCCCCCGAGCGCAGCTGATTGATCTGGTGGATGCCGATCGCCACCTTGCAAGGGCCGGCGCAGATGAAATTATTCACCACCGTCGAGCTCGAGCCCTCGAGTCGGACCCCGAGCACCGTGTCAGCGGCGCAGGGGCTCAACGAGGAGTCAGAACTGCCGATCCGGTTGCGCGAGATCAGCGGCGAGCTGTCGGTGATCGCCAGGTGGACCCTCACACTTCCGGCCGGAGCAATGATCGTGTTCTCCCGGATCTCCTGACACGAGCCCAGGCACGCCGCTGTCATGGTGCTGCAGCCGCCCGAACAGCTCAGGCCAACCGAGTTTGGCGACGCTGCCAGGCCGGCGTTGATCTGGTTGTTGATGACCTTGCACGGCGCATCGGCCCCGGCCACGTTCGTCAGGCTCTGGAACCCACAGCTCAGGCCGATCTGGCTTTCAGGGGTGTTGGTGTTGCTCGCCACCCCGCCCGTGAAGGTGCTGCCCGAAAACGTCACGTCGCAGCCGTCGACCGCCGCAGCGCCGACCGAGAGGCTCTTGGGGCCGGTGGTCATCCCGCCCGTCGCGGTCGAGTCGCGCACCTGCGCAGGACCCAGACCTGACAGCTTCGGGCACGCCTCGAAGACCATCCCCGCCCCGGTGAGCGCGAGGGTGATCGCCCCCGCCGTCTGGTCCGGGCAGCCCCTCGCACTGACCCGCTCGATGACCAGTGCGCCCGCGGCCCCCTGCGAGAGCAGGCCGATGCAGGTATTGGCGAGCCCGGCGACAAGCGACGAGTCCCTGATCACCGACTGGGGAGCGCCCAACAGGTGCACCGCGAAGCTTCCCAACGATCCTCTTCCGGCCTTGACCTTCACGTACTGGATCTCGATTCGAGCCGTGCTGACCCGTACGCCGACCGACGTGTTGCCGGGGCCCGCGGTCACCTCGCTGTTTCGACCCACTGTCCCTTCGAGCCGCGGAAACGCGAGCACGCCCCTGACGTCCACCGCGATTGTCTCGGGGGCCATCAGCCCGCCAGCGGCCAGCACCTCGAAGTCCTTGAGCAGCGGGCTCGCGTTGAGGATCGTGATCCCGCTCGCCCGCGCCACGGCTGGGTTGACGACCGCCTGGATCGACACCCCGTCCAGACCCGTACCCCGTCCCGCCCCGGGCGCGAACCTCAGCCCGTTCGTCGAGGTGTTGATGATCGCCGCTCTGGGCGCGCCGCCGTGCACCCAGGTATTGCCCGCCACCGCCCACCGCCCCTGGACCACCACGCCGTCGGGGATCGTCAGGTCTTCGGGGTAGGCGGCCTCCGCCGCGTTCACGGTGCTGGCGACGAAGACCGTAGGCATCCCCAGCGCGAGCGCGTGGAGGATCCCGCGCCCGATCGTCATCACCGGCAGCGCCTGGGTGCCGGGGTTGGTCTCCTTCGCGTTCAAGCAACCGCCACAGACGTATGTCCCCAGCGCGCAGCCCGGCTCGTCGACGCTGCCGTTGCAGTTGTCGTCCTTCCCGTTGCCGCAGATCTCGACCGGCGCCGGAGTCACTTCTCCGATGCAGGTTTCTCCGCCATCGACGCAGCCGGTGCGCCCCATCTTGCAGACCCCCTTCAGGCCCCCATCACCGATCACGACAGGGGCGCCGGTGTAGCAATCCTTTGCGGGGACGTTGTCGTCGACCAGCTTGTTGCAGTCGTCATCCTCGCCGTTGCACCGCTCGCCACGCGGCCCGACCTCATTCAGGCACGAGGCGAATGCGCCCTCGGTGCATTTGGCGGTGCCTGCCTTGCAGATCCCACGCCCGAGCAGGCCCGCATCGAAGCTGAAGCAGGCAATCACCGCAGCGGTGGTGATCGTCGGGTTGGTGTCGTCACAGTCGGCTCTGAGGCAGTCGCCGGTTCCGTACCCGTCGTTGTCCCGATCGAGGCAGTGGCCTGCGTCGGGATCCACACCGCCTCCGCCTCCGGCTCCGCCGCCCGCGTCACCGAGGTTGACCACCAGATCGCAGCCGCTGCACCCCAACGATCCAGTCATCCCTGCCCACAACAGCACCGCCATCCAGAATCTCATCAGCGCTAACTCTACACTCGTCCACGCACCGGCCTTGGGGCCGCAGGTGGGTGTGCGCCTCACAAGGCCTCGAGGGGAATGATCGACTGCGACTGCGGGCAGGCTAGACTGCCGCGCCACCCCGGCTGGTTAGAGGGCAAGCACCCGAAGAAGCCCCGTGACGACTGGCCCCGAGACCGCTCCCAGCTTGAAGGTGTTGAGACAGCTCGGGTCCGACGCTCAGTCGGAGTCCTTCCTCGCGCAGGTCGGCGGCTTCGTTGCTCCGATGGTGGTCCGGCTGGTCAGGCCGGAGCTCGCGCTCGACGGCCCGCGAATGGAGCGCTTCCTCGCCGACGCGCGGCTGCTCGCCGCGGTCTCTTCGCCCTCGCTGGTCCAGGTGCGCTCGGCCGGGCGGATGAATGACGGCCGGGTCTACGTCCTTACCGATTTTGCCGAGGGCCAGACGCTCGGAGGCAACAGCCCGCTGCAGCTGGAGGCGCTGGTCGAGCTGGGCGAGAAGCTCAGCCACGGGCTCAAGGCGCTCCACGACGCGGGGCTGGTGCTGGGGGTGCTCACCGCGAAGCAGATCCTCCTCACCGCCGACGGGCCGCGGCTGGACCCCTCAGTGGCGGCGCTCTCTCGCCCGCCCGGAGCGACCTCCGCCGCCGATGTGCACGCGCTCGCGGCGCTGCTCCAGGCGCTCGCCGGCGGCGTGGGCGACAACAACCCCTTCGAGAGCGCGCTGCTCCGGGATCTCGACGAGGCAACCACCGCGAAAGCGCTGCTGGGCGCGTTCGAGGCGGTGCGGCAGCGCTGGGGAAGCGAGACCCGGGTGAGCTCGAAGAAGCCGCCGGGGTCGAACGCCGAAGTGCTGCCCATCAAGATCGACGAACCCGATCTCACGGGCCAGCGGCTGGGAATGTACGACCTCAAGCAGATGCTCGGCGAAGGCGCGATGGGCCGAGTCTACCTCGGCAAGCACCACCGCATCGGCCGCGAGGCGGCGGTCAAAGTGCTCAAGGCCGAGCACGCGCGCGAGAAGGATCTGGTCCAGCGCTTCATCCAGGAAGCGACCGCGGTCAGCGCGATCAAGAACGAGCACATCGTCGAGGTGCACGATTTCGGAGAAGAGGTCACCGCCAGCGGCCTGCCGCTGGTGTACTGCGTGATGGAGGTGCTGGACGGCCGCTCGCTCGCCGACGAGATCAAGCTGGGGCCGATGGAAGTGCGCCGCGCCTGCCGGATCATGCAGCAGGTTGCCCGCGCACTGGGCTCGGCGCACGCGCTGGGCGTCGTCCACCGCGACGTGAAGCCCGAGAACATCTTTCTCCACCGCCGCGACGGCGACAGCGACTACGTCAAAGTGCTCGACTTCGGCGTCGCCAAGCTGCTCAAGCCGATGGGCGGGATGCCGACCAGCAGCACCCAGGCGGGGATGATCATCGGGACCCCCGACTACATGGCGCCCGAGCAAGCGCTCGGGATCTCGACCGACCTGCGGGTCGACCTCTACGCGGTGGGCCTGGTGCTGTACGAACTGCTCGCCGGCCAGCAGCCATTTCGCGGCAACACCTTCGGGCAGCTGGTGGTCGAGATCACCACCAAGCCTCCGCCGCCGCTGCCAGTGCGCACCCCGGGCGGAGAGCTGATGCCGCAAAGGCTCACCGAGATCGTCGCCCGGTGCCTGGCGAAGAAGCCCGAAGACCGGTGGAACGACGCGACCGAGCTTTGCGCGGCGCTTGAGCCCTTCGCCCACACCGGAAACACACTGAGCCTTCCAGCGGTCGCTGCCCCACGCAGCCGCAAGGTCCCGGTCGCAATCACGATCGCGACGGCGCTGGTGGTGGGGGCGGGAGCCATCTGGGTGCTGCGATCGCCGCAGCCGACTGCGCCGGTGATCGTGGCGTCGGTGGTGATCGAGCCGGCGGTGGCGATCGAGCCGCTGGTGGTGATCGAGCCGCCAGTGATCATGCCCCCGCCCCCGCCCGAGCCACCGTTGCCGGCCGTGCGCCCTCCCCCACCTACCGCCAAGCCGCTCGAGCGCCTCACCGGCAAGGACGTCGCGAAGGTCTTCACCCGATCGCAGACCAAGCTGCGCAGCTGCCTCTACAACAACCGCAAGCTGCTCCCGTCGAAGGAAGGCGAGCTGATGCTCAACTTCACGGTGCTCGACTCCGGCGCCGTCAGCCGGGCGAGGCTCACCACTCCGGGCTTCGAGGGAGTGGTCAGCGACTGCGTCGTCTCGCGGCTGAAGGATCTTCGTTTCCCGAGGAACCTCGAGAAGGAAGTCACCTTCGAGCTCCCGCTTGCTTATGTGTTCAAGGATTGAACGACGCGCAGTGGCGGCGTTGCTCCTGTTGGCAGCGCTCGGCTGCCCCGAGCCGGTCGAGCTGGCTCCTCTTCCTCCCGCGACCGTCTCGCCTGCGATGGCGGTGCTTGAGATCGCCGACGCCGGCGCCGCTGCGATCGGCGCCGTGCGGGTCGAGAAGGTGGACGCGATCGTGTTCGAGTTCGACGGCAAGGCCGAGGTTCGCCGCGGCGGCACGGGCGAGTGGGTCGCTCTCGCGGTCGGCGACGCGGTGCGAGTCAGCGACGAGGTGCGCACCTCCGCAGACGGCAACCTCGAGATCCGCTTTGGCGACGCCCGCATCCAGGTGCACGAAGGCTCGGAGCTGACGCTGAACTTCCTGGAGGCCCGCGCGATTCGCGCCCAGGTGCGCGGCCGCGTTTCCGGTGAGACGCCCGATGGCGGAGAGCTCGCGTTCGAGGGCGGCGGCGGGGTCGCGACCGGCCACGGCGGCCAGCTCTCGCTCGACGCCAACGATCGCCGCGCCGTCGCCAGCTCGCTCTTCGGCGGAGCGAGCCTCACCGCCGGCGGCGCCACCGTCGACGTGCAGCCCGGCGAGCTGGCGACCGCGCAAGGCACCTCAATCACCCGGCCGGCGAAGATCCCCAAGCGCGTGTTGCTGAGCGTCAACTGGCCGGACCGCCGCGAGACCAACCAGGCCGCGCTCGTGATCAAGGGCCAAACCAGCGCTTCGGCGCGGGTGCTGGTGATGGGGCGGCGGGTCGAGCCCGCGGCCGATGGATCGTTTCAGGCCGAGGTCGCGCTCAAGCGCGGTAGCCAGGGCGTCTGGGTGGTGGCGATTGATCCCCTTGGAAGGCGCAAGAGAGAGCAGCGGCAGATCACCTTCGACCCCAACGCTCCGTCCGTGAGCGGGAAGGTCGAGTACCGATGATCTTCGCGCCGCTGTTGCTCGCGCTGGCTGCTTCGCCGGTGCAGGTCGAGCCGTCGGCCCTTCAGCTCGGGGTGGAGCCCGAAGCGGCGATCGTGCTGGTGGTCCCCCTCGGCTGCAAGAGCGTGTGGGCCGTCTCGGCCAACGGCGTCGGCGCTCTCTCCACCCCCGAGAAGATCGCCGACGGCAGGTTTCGCGCCCGCTTCACCTTCCCCAAAGAGCGCTTCCCCCAGCTGGCGCTGCTGCGGTTGGAGCTCGAAGGGGAGGGCGGCGTGAAGTCCCGCCAGTGGATCGCGCTCCCGCTGATCGCCATCGCCGATCTGAAGATCGAGACCAAGCCGCGCGCGACGGTGACGGTGACGATCGGTGAGAAGACCTTCGGGCCGGCGATCGCCGACGCGCGCGGCAGGGTGACGATCGCCGCGAAGGTGCCGCCCGGCTTTCCGAGCGCGACGCTGCTGGCGGTGGATCGGGCCGGGAACCGGACCACCCGGCCGCTCGATCTGTTGCCCCGGACGTGGCCGCGCGCCGCGGGAGTGCTGGCATCTGGCGGCGAGGCGACAGCCGGACAGCAGGCCACGATCGAGATCTTCGCGGTCGAGCCCGACGGCCGGCCGCTGGCGCGGGCCGAGGGGCTGCGGGTGACCGCCCAGAGCGGGTCGATCGAAGGGGCGATCGCGGGGGAAGGCGGGCTCTTCACCGCGGCCTGGCGCGCGCCCGCCTCGGTCGCGGTGGGCGCCGACCTGATCACGATCGGCGTCGAGGGAACCAGCGCGACCACCCAGCTCGAGGTGAAGCTGAAGGCAGGCGTGCCGGCGCGGCTGGTGCTCACCCTCACCCCGCCCAGCTACCTCGCCGGCTCGGGGACGGCGGTGCGGCTGAGAATCGAAGCGGTGGACGCGGTAGGCAACCCGCTGGCGCTCGACCAGCCGCAGTTTTCGACCGACTTCGGGCGCATCGAGGCCAGCGTCGACGGGCTGCTGCTGCGGATCCCCGATGTCTTCGCGGGTAGGTCGCGGGCGACAGTCAGCGCGACGGCCAGCGGGGTCAAGGGCGAAGCGACGCTCGCGCTGGTCGCGGCGGCTCCGTCGCGGGCCGAGTTGGAGTTCCCTTCCCGCGTTGCGGCCGGCGAGACCGCAGCCGGCAAGCTGTTCATCGCCGATTCGTTTGGAAACCCGGTCGAGAAGGTGAGCGTCACCGCGGCGGTCAGCTCTGGGCGCGCGGCGGCTGTGGCGCCAGGCGCGGGCGGCGGAAACTACGAGCTCACCCTGGCGACCGATCGCGAAGATCCTCCGGGGGACCACGAATTCCAGGTGGCGGCGAATGGGCAGCAGGTGGCGCGCAAAACCCTGATGGTGATGCACTACCAGCGGCGCTGGGCGATCAAGCTCGGCGTCTTCGGCTTCGTACAGAGCAACTTGTCGCAGTGGATCTCGGTCGGGCCACGGATCGCGCTCGGACTGCGGGTTGGCGGCACCGGGCTCGACCTGCTCGCCGAAGGGGTGTTCGGCTATTACGCGCCGATTCGCAAAGCCCAGGCGGTGAACGGCGGCGAGTTCGACATCAACTTGCAGCAACTGTCGATCCTCCTCGGCGCGCGCTATTGGATTGCGTTCGGCGTGCGCACTGCGTTGCACCTCTCACTGACCGGCGGGCTGCAGAACACTGCGAGTAGGGTCACCCGCGTCGACGGCGCCGAGCTGACGAGGTCCCAGCTGCGGCTGGGCTTGACCGCGCGCGTGGGCGCCGGAGTCGGCTTCCAGCTGGGGCTTGGGAGGGTGGTGCTTCAGCTGGAGTACACCGTCGCCCCGTCCGATGGCCTGGTTCAGGGCAACCTCGGCGGCCTCGGCCTCGCAGCGGGGTACCTCGCCGCGTTCTGAGCGAGGGCAAGTCAGGTCAAGACGGATTCACCAACCGCGCGACTGTAGCCGCCAGGCCCACATGGAAGGAACGATTGGGTGCGCGCTGCCGTCTTACGGCTAAACTCACCAACCCCTTCTATGAACGACCTCGAGTTCCTCGTTGGTGATGGGCATGGGAGCAAGGTCGTCTCCTTTCCTTCGACCCACTTTTCGATCGGCTCTGCGCCAGACTGCGAGCTGCGCTTCGAGCCGTCGATGGTCAAGCCGAAGCACGCTGAGGTCTTTCGCGAGACGGACGGCAGCTGGTGGATTCGCGACACCGCCGGCTCGGGCACGGTGTTGATCAACGGCTTCAGCACGCTCGAATCGAAGCTGGACCCTGGCTCTTTCGTGAAGGTCGGCAAGGTCGACATCGCGGTGCGAGTGGTCGGCAAGTCGGGCCCGCACGGCACGATGTCCACCGCGACGCCAAGCCGGAACGTGAAGGCCAGCGATCTGGACGCGATCGATCGGCCCGACGCGACGTACCGCCGCCCTTCCGCGATCGCGCGCGCCGAAGGCGCCATCGAGCACACGAACACCAACACTGGCCCGTCGCGCCGCGATCGCCGCCACGAGCTGCAGCCGGGCCAGGTGATCGACACCCGCTACAAGATCATCGGCAAGCTCGCCGCGGGCGGCATGGGCGAGGTCTACAAGGCCGAGCACATCGAGCTCGGGAAGCTCTTCGCGATCAAGGTGATGTTGCCCGAGCTGTCGAACGACGCGGACTTCGTCGCCCGCTTCAAGCGCGAAGCGATCGCGTCGAGCCGCATCGGCCAGCAGAACATCGTCGACATCTCGGACTTCGGCCGCACCCAGGAAGGCCGGTTCTTCTTCGTGATGGAGTACATCGAGGGCCGCACGCTCGCGAGCACCGTTCGCCGCGAAGGCCCGATGACGATGCAGCGGGTGGTGCTGATCGGCCTCCAGGTCGCGCGCGCGCTCGCCGCGGCGCACCAGCAGAGCATCGTCCACCGCGACCTGAAGCCCGAGAACGTGATGCTGCTGCAGCGCCCCGGGCAGGCCGACTTCGTCAAGGTGCTCGACTTCGGCATCGCCAAGGTCTCGACTGGTCACGGCTCGGGCGGGCAGACGGCGATCGGCATGGTGGTCGGCACCCCGCAGTACATGTCGCCCGAGCAGGCGGCCGGCCTCGCGGTCGACCCCCGCACCGACATCTACGCACTGGGCCTCATCCTCTACGAGCTGCTCGCTGGGCGCCCGACCTTCATTGGCGAGACGCCGTCGATCCTGATGGCGCTGCAGATGACGTCGGCGCCTCCTCCGCTGGAGCCCGGGCCGACCAAGCCCGTGATCGCCGAGCTCGAAGCGCTGGTCTTTCACATGCTGCAGAAAAAAGTCGCCGAGCGTCCCAGCTCGATGGAAGAGGTCGTCGACAAGCTCGACCTTGCGATGGGGCTCTTGCGCACGGCGACCACCGGCGTGGCGACGCGCAAGGCGGCCGAGACCAGCGCCGCGCTTTCCGCCCTGGTCCCGATCGTCACCCAGCTGCCGATGAAGGCGCCGACGGGTGCCAACGCGAAGCCGAAGTCGGGCGTGCTGCCGATGATGTCGCAGTCGGCGGTGTCAAAGGTGACGGACGAGGCGATGCCGGCCGTGGCCGCGTTGCCCGAACAGGACGATGTGGCGGCAATCAGGCCGAACAAGGTGCCGATGATCGTAGGCCTGGTGGGGTTGGCCGTCGCGGCCGCTGCGGGCGTCGTCTTCTTCGCTGGCCGCGGCAGCGACGCGAAGCCCGATCTCGTCGACCCGCCGCCGATCGTCCGGGCCGAAAAGGAAAAGGAAAAAGATCCTCTGGTGGTGGTGGCCTCGACGGTGAAGTTCACCTTCAAGACGATTCCCGATGGCGCCGAGGTGTTCGAAGGCAAGGTGATGGTCGGCACGACGCCGCTGTCGCTGAGCCGCGAGAAGGGCCAGGTCGGCGAGTTCCAGTTCGTGCTCGCGGGCTACAAGCCGGTGACGAAGTCGATTCGCTTCGAGTCCGATTCCTCGGTGTCCGTGCCGCTCGAGAAGGAAGCGCCGAAGGTGGTCGCGAAGGATCCCGTCGAGCCTGCCCCCAGACCGGTGGTGGCGAAGGACCCGGGCCCGCCGAAAGAGAAGCCGGCTCGCCCCACTAAGCCCGCGAAGCCGCTGAAGAATGACCCCTACAACGATTCAAAAGAGCTCAAAGATCTGCCAGATTGACGCGCATGTTTGCGCTCCTTCTCGCCGCTTCGCTCGTTGCTGCAGCCCCCGCTCCTGCCAAGGCGCCTGATCCAGCGAAAGCGAAGGAGCTCTTCAACGCCGGCAAGAAGCTCTACGACCAGGGGAAGTACGGCGACGCCGTGCAGAAGTTCGAAGCGGCCTTCGAAGCGCGGCCCCACCCGGTCATCTATTTCAACATCGGCAAGTGTTACGAGCTGATGGGCGAGAGCGGCAAGGGCGAGACGGGCAAGGCGCTGCGGGCCTACCGCGACTACCTGCGCGCGCTGCCCGATGCATCCGACAAGCAGGCCGTCGGTGACTCGATCGCCAACCTCGAACGGAAGCTGAAGGATCGCGGCCTGCAGCAGGTGCTGGTGTTCGCGGATCCGGTGACGGCGAAGATCGAGATCGACGGCAAGGACCTCGGCGTCCAGCCGGCGTCCACCGAGCTCTCGCCTGGCCCGCACAAGCTGGTCGCCAAGGCCGACGGCTACACCCCGGTCGAGCGCACCTTCACGATGTCGTCGGTGCGGTCACAAGAAGTGACGATCAACCTCGCTCCGGTGGGCTCGACGCCGGCGGTGGCCGATGCGCCGCGGAAGGATGACGGCCTCAAGCAGCCCGCCGGGAGCACGCTCGAGCCCACGGGCACCACGACGGGCACGACGACGGGCACGCCCGAGGCGATCGTCGCGAAGAAGCCGCCGCCGCAGCAAGGCGGCAAGCGCATCTTCACCTGGGTCGCAGCAGGCGGCGCCGTCGTCGCCGGCGGCGTGGGAGCAGGCCTCGGGGTCGTCGCCGGAGGCGCCTCTTCGCAGCTTCGAGATCCCGCCACGGCCGCGACCCGCACCCGCCCGCAGGCCGACGCGCTCGTCGCGCAGGCCAACAGCATGTCGCTGGGCGCAAACATCGCGTACGGCGTCGCCGGAGCGGCCGCCGTCACCGCGGTCATCCTGTTCTTCGTCGAAGGCCGGAACTGACCTGTAGGGGTTTCACCATGGGCTCTGTTCGTCGTCTCGCGCTCGCGTCGGCGCTGGCTGCTCTTGCGGCTGGCTGCTTTCCCGCCATCACCGGAGCCCCCTGCGTCACCAATGACAACTGCCCGACCGGGCAGACGTGCGTCGCCAACTCCTGCCAGCCCGACCCCACCGGCACGGGCGGAGGCAGTGGAGTCGGCGGCGGTGCTGGTGTCGGCGGAGAAAGTGGTGTCGGCGTCGGAGGTGGAGCAGGCGTCGGAGGTGGAGCAGGCGTCGGAGGCAGCGCGGGCGTCGGAGGCAGCGCGGGCGTCGGAGGCGGCGCGGGCGTCGGAGGTGGAGCGGGCGGTGGCGGTGGATCCGGCGGGCCGGAGACGCTCTGCGCGGACGGCGTCGACAATGACGGCGACACCTTCTTCGACTGCGAAGACACGGACTGCGGGGGCCGGGAGTGCCGGTCGGCCGGTTCGGTGTGTGACAGGCCAGAGACCTGCACGAACATGATGTGCCCGACGGACGAGTTCTCGGCGAACACGGTGCAGTGCAGGGCCGCCGTCGCTGGCGCGCTCTGCGACGTCGCCGACTTCTGCACCGGAAGCTCGGCCGACTGTCCCACCGATGGCGTCGAGATCGCCGGCAAGGTCTGCCGCCCGGACAACGCAGCCGAGAAGTGCGACGTCGAAGAAGTCTGCGACGGCACCTCGCCGAATTGCCCGATCGACGGCTTCGCCCCGATCACGACGTCGTGCCGGGCTTCCATCGACGTATGCGACGTCGAAGAGTTCTGCACCGGCAACGGCGCGGCCTGCCCGGTGGATGGCTTCGACAAGACGGGGCTCACCTGCCGCCCTTCGGCTGGCCTCTGCGACATCCCCGACAAGTGCAACGGCGCGAGCGCCGCCTGCCCGACCGACGCTGTGCTTCCAGCCACCACCGTTTGCCGCGGCGTCGCCGGCGCGTGTGACTTCGAAGAGAAGTGCAGCGGCACCAACCCGCAATGCCCCACGGATCTCAACGGCTGCACCCCAAGCCAGTTTTGCCAGGCGGGCGCGTGCGTGACGAAGCTCGCCAACGGGCAGGCCTGCACCGACGCCGCGCAGTGCGGCTCGGGAAACTGCGTCGACGGCGTGTGCTGCAACACCGGCTGCACGGGCGCCTGCAAGTCGTGTAACGCCGGGACCTCCGGCACGTGTACGAACGCCGCGCTCAACACCGACCCGCAATCTGAATGTGCTGCCTTCACCTGCAACGGCGCCGGCGCGTGTCTGACGACCTGTAGCGGCGGCTCGTGCTCGCTGAACTGCAAGACGGGCGCGTACTGCAGCGCGTCCAGCCTCTGCACCACCGACCGCGCGAACGGCTTGAGCTGCACGCTTCCGTGCGAGTGCGCCTCGGGCGTCTGCAACACCTTCTTCCAAGACAGTGACGGTGACCTCTACGGCAGCACCAGCACCGCGAAGTTCTGCGGCACCACCGCACCCATCGGCTACGCGACCAACTCGCTCGACTGCTGCGACTCCGACTCGAGAGCGAAGCCCGGCGCCGGCCCGCAGCAGGCCGCGCGCCTGGGCTGCGGCGGCTGGGACTACAACTGCGACGGCACCGAGACGCGGACCTACACCGCGACGCTCGCGTGCTTGTCCCTGGGTTCGTGCGGCGGTCTCGACGCAAACTGCAGCGGAACCACCGGGTGGTCGAGCTTTGGTTCGCCCGCCTGCGGCGCCGCTCCCGCCAATTACGTCACTCAGTGCGGGTCAAGTCGCACGTGCGGATTTGCGTGTTCCTTCTGCGAACGCTGTGTCGCGGTCACGAAGTCGCTTCAACAGACCTGCAAGTAGTAGCAGTCTGCGCCTTTCGTGCGAGTCACCGCGCTCGTCGTCTGTTCGCGTCCCATCGTTTTGCCCGTTCCGACTTCGACTGCGGCGTCGATTTCGGAAGTCGTCACCACGTGGGCGTCACTCGACGGCGGATGGTCTTTCGTTTCGATTTCGAAGCAATTTCAGACGCTTCCGGGCACCCCTCGAAATCGAGGCGTACAAAGGTGTACACGTGCGCGCCATGTCCCTCGAGATCCTGCCGTTTCCTGCCGTTGGTCCGCGGTTTGGCCTCTGGTGTGACGACGAGAGCCTGAAGGTTCAGCCGGAGTCCCGCGACAGCTTCACCGTCTCGGGCACGGTCGAGCACGTCTTCCCGCTGGGGACGACGCTGCACTTCCGGGCGAACGGCGAAGAAACGGAAGTTCCGCTGGCGCTCGGCAGCCGCGGCCCCGAGGCGTTGCGCGCGCTCAGCCGTGCCCTGCCCCGCGGCATCTACGTTCGCAGCGAGTCGAACGACGACGCCACCACGCTCAAGTTCGCCGAGACCTTCGCGCCCGCCGCGCGCCGCCCCCGGGTGCAGGTGCTCACCACCGACCTCGGCCAGCGCATCCGCCTGCTCGACACCAACCAGCTCGAAGTCGTCGGCGCCACCAAGTCGCGCTGCTTCATCACCCTGCTCGTCGACACCCGCCGTTCGACCGTCGCGCTCGACAAAGCCACCTCGGCCGCTGGCGCCGCCCGCGCCATCGCTCGAGCCTGCCCGTTCGGGTTTCGCGCGGAAGTCGAAGGCGCCGTGGTCACGTTCTGGAAGTCGTCCGACTCCGACCAGCTCGCCGCGTAGATGTGGATCGTCAAGAGCGAGTCGCAGCTTGAAGGCCCACTTCGAAGATCCGACCGCGAAGGGCGAAGACTGGTCGAGCGTCGAGCTCGGGCCGGTGAAGCCGCTGGTCGAGCCCGTGCCCCTGGCCCTGCTGAAGGCGACCGCCGCGACCAGGGACATCTCGATTGTGCGTCAGGGCCGGCTGTCGGTCGGGCCGCTGAAGAAGCCGCAGCTGGACGCGGTGCTCAAGCTTTCGAAGACACGTCTTTGATCAGCTCGCCGAGCCGCTTCAACGCGAGCTCGAGGTTCGGACGCGACGGGCCGAAGCTGAACCGCACGTATTGCCGGAACCGCGAGCTGCGCGAGTGGCGCCGCTTGCCGGGGTTCACGTCGAAGAACTCACCCGGCACCACGATCACCTTCTTTTCCAGCGCCGCCCGGAAGAAGCCCATGCCGTCGTTCAGCGGCGCCGGCAGGTGCGAGACGTTTCCCCAGACGTAGAAGGTGCCGTCAGGCTGGCGATCCATTCGCACGCCCAGCTTCGACAGGCCCGCCACCATCAGATCGCGCTTCTCTCGAAACGCCGCGTGGATCGCGTTCGTCTCGGCGATGACGTTCGACTGCTCGAGCAGCGGAATCGCCGCGCGCTGAATCGGCTTGCCGCCGCCGCCGTCGAGGAAGCTGCCCGCCGACGCCACCGCGTCGATC
This sequence comes from Myxococcales bacterium, assembly GCA_038206395.1. Lineage (GTDB taxonomy): Bacteria > Myxococcota > Myxococcia > Myxococcales > Myxococcaceae > JAGSPQ01. The sequence continues at coordinate 48,735 of JBBRAX010000005.1, forward strand.
ACCTGCTTCGGGGCCACCGTCCACGTCACGCGCCAGCCCGGGTAGCGCCAGTTCTTCGTCAGCCCGTCGAAGATCACCACCGGGTCGCGGTTCACGTCTTCCACGTAGCGCGCAGCAGACTCCAGCGGCAGCCGGTTGGGCGGCGCGTTCCACAAGTAGTGGCTGTAGAACTCGTCGACCAAGAGCGAGCACTCGAGCGCGCGCGACATGCCGACCCACGCTTGAAGCTCTTCCCCGATGATCGCCTTCCCCGTCGGGTTGCACGGGTTCGAGAACAGCAGCGCCGAAAGCCCGCGGCCCAGGATCTCGCGCTTCAGGTCGTCTGCGCTGAACGCGTAGCCGCGGTCACCTTCGAGCAGAATCGGAATCGCGGTGAACGCCTTGAAGACGTCCAGCAGCTCTTCGTACGCGGTGTAGTCGGGAAGAAAGTGGCCCAGGTTGATGTGCCCCAGCGCCGCGGCCGCACGCGTCAGAGAGGCCCGGCCGCCGCCCGACAGGCTCACGTTCTCGGCCGAGTACTGCGACTTCATGCCCTGCCGGTAGGTGCGGTTATAGAAGCCAGCGATCTGCTCACGCAGCTCCCAGAGGCCGGCGACCGGGGCGTACTCCTGGTCGTCGACGTCGATCTCGATCTGCTGCACGCGCTTCGGCGACCCCGGCAGCTCACCTGTCTCGGGCTGGCCCTGGCCTAAGTTGCACCAGTCGGGATCTCGAGGAGTGAAGCCGAGCTTCGTCGCCTCGGCGGTGACGAAGATCACTCCAGTGCGGGGGACGGTGCGGAAGGCGGGAAAGTCGCTCATGGGCGCGCCGCTTTTAACGCGGCCTTCAGCTCGGCTTCCGTAAATCGCAGCTCGAGCACACGCACCCCTTCGATGAAGACCACCGGCACGTGGTACCGGTGCGCCTCGAACCACGCGCCATTCGTGAGGATGTTGTGGAACACGAGCTCGAAGCCGTGCGCGTCTTGTGCGTTTTCGACCAGCTCGCGCGCCTCGTCGCACAGAGAACATTCAGGTTTGGTGTAGATCTCGACACGCATTTCGTCTCAGAGTCGCGGCCTGATGAGAGGCCTCTTTGGTGACTTCGCGACGATGCCGCTCAAAGACCTCGTCGTCTACCTGGGCAACAAGAAAGCCACCGGCGTCTTGAGCCTGCAGCGCGACGTCGTGCGCAAGCAGGTCATCCTCATTCGGGGCGAGGCGATCAACGCCAGCTCGAACGAGCCCCGCGAGTACCTGGGCCAGTTCCTCATCAACCTCGGGAAGATCACCGAAGACCAGTTCAACCGCGCGTACACCACCCAGCGCGAGACGAAGGTCTTCCTCGGGCAGATATTGGTGATGATCGGCGCGGTGTCTGAAGAGCAGGTGCGCAGCGCGCTGTCGCTGAAGATGCGCGAGACGTTGCTCGAGGCCTTCCAGTGGCCGATGGGCACCTTCGCCTTCGAGCCCGACAAGAAGGTCGAGATTCCGCAAGGCCTCGAGCTGAAGATCCCGCTGCCCGAAATCCACAAAGAGGGCGAGTTCCGCGAAACCGTCTGGCAGGCGATTCGCGCCGTCTTCCCGCGCGGCACCTGCACGCTCAGCCTCGACCGCTCGCGCCTCGCCGAAGAGCCGCGCCTCGGCTCGCTCGACGAAAAGCTGTGCACGTTGATCGAAGGCGGCCACACCATCGACGAGCTCGTGCTCGCGCTGCACGCCACCGACTTCTTCATGTATCAGCGGCTCTACGCGCTTCACCGGCTCGACGCGGTGAAGGTCGACAACCTCGACACCGCGATGGAAGTCGACCTGACGATCGAGGCGGCCCCTGAGCTGTCGCCGCAGCAGGCGATGGAGCATGCGCGCGCGTGCCTCGCCGCCTCGAACTACCGCGAAGCCCTGGGCGCTGCCCGGCAGGCCAATGAGCGCGCCGCTTCCGCCGAGACCCAGGCCCTGATTCAGCTGGCCGAGACCGCGTGGCTGACGAAGCTGCGGTCGTTGTTCATGGGGGTGAAACGCGTGCCGGTATTGAAGGTGCCGCCGTCGAAGCTGAAGGCGATGACGCTGACGGCCCCCGAGCGCTACCTGCTGTCGCGGTTCGACGGGAAGCGCGACCTGCCGACCATCGTCAACGTGTCTCCGCTTCGGGAGCTCGAGGCGCTGTCGCACTTCCAGCGGTTCTTGGAACAGGGCCTCGTCGAGCTGAACGGCTGAGGTACAGCCGCATCGCCTCGCGTCCCAGCCAGGTCGCGCGAATCCGCCAGTTCGGGTCGTTGACGATCACCGCCGCCACCGCCACCTTCGGATCGCTGGCCGGCGCGTAGCCGACGAACCACGAGTAGTCGCGAAACGGCTTCTTGTCGGCCAGAGAGCCCGTCTTCCCTGCCGCGTCCGAGAGCGTGAAGTGCCTTTCGTGAAAGATGCGCCGCGCCGTGCCCGACTGCACCGTCTCGACCAGCATCGCCTGCAGGTGCGTGGCCGCCTTCTCCGACATCAGCCGTTCGCCCGGCCCCAGCTCCAGCGGCACGTCGCACTCGAAGAGCACCGGAGCCCGCCACACGCCACCGTTCGCGGCCGCGCTGGCGACGAGGGCACCGTGAAGCGGAGAGAGGAAGACATCGCCGAAGCCGGCCCCCGCCTGGGCGAGGCCGAACGTGTCATCGGGCACGCCGGCCAGCGAGACGTCCATCGGCACGGGGAAGGCGACCTCGGTGTTGAAGCGCCAGGCCCTGGCCGTCGCGAGCAGCTTCGTCGCGTCGAGGTGCGCTTGAGCGAGCTTGCCGAAGACGACGTTGTGGCTGCTGGCCATCGCCATCGCCATCGTGTCGCAGCGCGAGTCTTTGTCCGTATTATTCTCGAGCAGCTGCGGCGTCAACTTCCGCTTGCCGCCGTGGAAGCAGGTGGTGGCGTCGGGCGAGACGCCCTGCTCGAGCAGCGCGGCCGCGGTGATGATCTTGAAGATCGACGCCGCCGGGTACAGCGCGCGGGTGCAGAGGCCACGCATCGAGGGGTCGGCCTCGCTGTGCTCTGCCATCGCCAGCACGCGGCCCGTCGACGGCTCGATCGCGACCACTGCCGCGTAGGGCGTCTGGTAGAGCTTGAGCAGATCCGTCAGGTCTTCCTGCAGCCCCGGCGAGATGGTCAGTGCCTGGCTTCCTTCTTTGTACGGAGCGAACAGCCGCCCGTCATCGCCCTTCGACGCCAGCGTCAACAGATCGAGCTGCGGCGCGATCGCCTTCGCGGTGGCGATGGGTGGGTCTTTGAGCCGGCTGGGGACGACGAAGCCGCCGTCGCTCGCCGTCTGCGCCGCCGAAGCGCAGGCAACCAGCAAGGTGAGCATCGGCATCTGCGTCATGGCGAACAGTTCACCCCTCTTATACAAGCGCCCCGGCTTTGAACGACATCCACGAAATCAAGGAAATCTGGCAGGGCGAAATCGGACGCGCGCTGAAGGGCGGCCGGGTCGTCGTCTTGCTGATTCTCTTTCTCCTCTTCATCGGCCTGGCGCTGACGATTGTTGGCTCGATCAACTACGGCTTGAACGGGAAGATCGACGAAGCCCTTCAGCAGGGGCAGGTCGACAAGGCCGCTGCTGCGGCGCAGGCGATCGAGAGCCGGAAGAAGGTCCTTTCGACGTTCTTCACCGACGACGAGTCACTGCTCGAGTTCCTGGCGACGATGCCGCTGGTGCTGTTCGTGGTGTTCAAGCTCACGATGATGTTCGGCCCGCTCTTCATCGCGCTGATGGGGTTCGATCAGATCTCTGGGGAAATCGGCCCGAAGTCGATTCGGTACCTCGTGGTGCGGGTGAAGCGGTCGAGCATCCTGCTCGGCAAGTTCGCGGCGCAGGCGACCCTGGCCAGCGGCCTCTTGATTCTCTGCACCATCGTGATGGTGGTGGTGGCAAAGGTTCTCAACGATGACTTCGCCGTGGGCGCCGCGGTGCTGATGGGCTTCAAGCTCTCGGCCGTGCTCGTCGTCTTCGCCCTGGCGTACCTCGCGCTGTCGTCGCTGTGCTCGTCGGTGACCCGGCAGTCGGGCGTCAGCCTGGTGCTCAACGTCATTCTGCTCTTCGTGGTCTGGGCGATGGCGTTGATCGGCAACCTGGTGCGGCTGCCTGGCGAAGAGGCGGCCTTCGGGACGCTGGCGAGCCTCAAGCCCGAGCACTGGGTGGGCTACATGCGGTTCGGCTCGGTGTGGAACTTCGGGCAAGACCTGCTGCACCCCGAGCCCGCGCGGTTCCTGTCGGCGGGCATGGTGCACCTGGGCTTCGCGCTCTTCTTCCTCGGGCTCGCCCACCTCGCGCTTCGAAAGAGGGACCTGTGAAGGCTGCGATCGAGCTGACCAACCTGCGCAAGGAGTTCGGCGCCAAGGTCGCCGTCAACGACGTCAGCTTCAACGTCGGCGAAGGCGAGTGCTACGGCCTGATTGGCCCGAACGGCGCGGGCAAGACGACCACCTTCTCGATGATGTGCGGCTTCCTGTTTCCCTCGAGCGGGACGATTCGGATCCTCGGCGCCGACCCTTTCGAGCCCGGCGCGCTGAAGGGCAAGGTCGGCGTACTGCCGCAGGACGCTGTGCTGCCTGCGTCGTGGCCGGTGGGATCGCTGCTGATGTACCTCGCGAAGCTGTCGGGCCTGCCGAACCCCGAGAAGGAAGCGCGAGAGGTGCTCGACCGCGTGCTGCTGCCCGAGACCTGGGCCGTACCCGCCGGAGCGATGTCGCACGGCATGGCCAAGCGCATCGCGATGGCGCAGGCGCTGATGGGCAACCCGCCCGTCGTCTTCCTCGACGAGCCGACCGCCGGCCTCGACCCGAAGATCGCGGCCCAGGTGCGACAGGTGATTCGCGATCTCAAGGGCAACGCGACGGTGGTCGTCTCTAGCCACAACCTTCAAGAGCTCGAAGAGCTCTGCGACTCGACCGCGATTCTCGACAAGGGCCGCCTGGTGAAGGCCGGCACGATGTCCGAGATGACAGGGCAGCTGGCCGAGTTCCGGGTGCAGATCGCCAGGGGCCCGGTGCCGATGGACGAAGTGAAGGCGCTGTCGGGCTGCCGCACGGCGTCGCTCGAGCAGAACAACACGGTGCTGGTGGTGCACTTCGACGGGCAGGCAGTGCAGCCCGAAGACATCATCTCCCGCACGGTGGGTTTGCTGGTGCAGCGCCAGGTGTTGATCCTGGGCGTCTCGCGCGGCAAGCGGCTCGAAGAGAAGGTGCTGCAGCTGACGTAGCCGCGAGGACGCCGTGGGGGGTGCGTGATGGCCAATGCCGAAGCCGCGTTTCCGTGGGCGATCCTCGATCACCTCGCGCACGCCGTCTTCGTCAAAGACCGCGACTTTCGTTACGTCTTCTTGAATCGCGCCGCGTTGGCGATGGTCGGCCACACGCTCGAGTCGATGGTCGGCAAGACGGATCACGAGGTACCGCTGCCGCAGAAGGCCGCGGACTTCTACCGGCTGGGCGACCTAAAGGTCTTCCGCACCGGCAGCGACGTCACCATCGACGAAGAAGAACTGGTCGACGTCAGCGGAAAACGGCGGGTGCTCGCGACGACGAAGGTGCCGTACCGCGACGCCAGCGGTGCGTTGACCCACCTCATCGGCGTGATTCACGACGTCACCCGGCTGAAGGCGGCCGAGGAAGCGCTGCAGGCCGCGAACGAGGCGCTCGAGCAGCGCGTCGCCGAACGCACCCAGCAGCTGCGCGACGCCCAACAGGAGCTGCTGCGGAATGAAAGGCTCGCCGTGCTGGGACACCTGGTGGGCGGCCTCGCGCACGAGATCCGGAACCCGCTGGGAGCGATTCTCAACGCGACGGAGATTCTCGAGCGCGCCGAGCCGGGCGGCGACGTCAGCAAGCGCGCGATTCAGATCATCCGCGAGGAAGGGTGGCGCGCGAACCACACCATCGTCGAGCTGCTCGACTACGCGCGGGTGCGGCCGGCCGAACCGAAGCCGCTGAACCTCGAGACGCTGATCAACCAGGTGCTGCTGGGCGAAGAGATTCCCGACGCGATCGCGATCGCGCGCGACGTCTCGCCGTCGCTGATGGTGATGGCCGACGCAGACCAGACCAGGGTGGCGCTGCGGAACCTGGTGCGCAACGCAGTCGAGGCAATGCCCGGCGGAGGCACCCTTCGCTTCGCCGCGAGAGTGGCCGGGCCCCAGGTGGTCGTCTCGATCACCGACACGGGCGCGGGAATTCCGAAGGAAGTGCGCGAGCGCCTGTTCGACCCGCTGGTCACCACCAAGTCACTCGGGCTGGGCCTCGGGCTGTCGACGGCGCGGTCGCTGGTCGAGAACCAGGGCGGCACGCTGAAGTTGCTCGAGCCTGACTCCGGTGGCGCTCGGTTCGAGCTGCGGCTGCCGTCAGCCTGACCTGCGGTGGACGATGGCTGTGATCACCGGGCCGTCGGCGGTGATGAAGACCAGCTGTGCGCCCGTCGCCTCGCAGTAGCTCAGAAGGTCGGCGCGCACCGCGGGGTCGTCGGCCACCAGCTCGACTTCCGGGTGAATCTTGAGCGCTTTGGCGAGCGCGATGATCGGCCAGGGGCACGGCTGGCCGCGGGCATCGAGCGTGGGCCCTGAAACTTTGGTCGGTTTCACTTCACCTCTGGGCCGAAGTTTGCTTTGGCGCGGCGTGCATCCGTGCGGTATCTACCGCGCGGAATTTTCCTAAAGGAGCAGAAACTCAAATGAAACCCAATGTGATCATCGCCCTGTTGGTGGGCGGCGTGGTCGGCTTCGCAGTCGGCCGCATGGCCAACGGTTCTGGTGGTTCGGGCGGCAGCGCGGCGCCCACGGCGATGGTGGCTCCGACGGCGGTGGCGAACCCCACGGTCGCGCGCGCCGGTGCCGGTGGTGAAGAGCAGACCGTGTTCAAGGTTCCGATCGAAGGGTCGCCGGTGAGGGGCCCGGCGAACGCGCTGATCACGCTGGTCGAGTTCTCTGACTACCAGTGCCCGTTCTGCAGCCGCGGCCACAACACGGTCGTCGAGATGGAAAAGGCGTACGAAGGGAAGATCCGCGTGGTGATGAAGCAGAACCCGCTGAGCTTCCACCCGAACGCGAAGCCCGCCGCGCTGGCCGCGATGGCCGCTGGTGAGCAGGGCAAGTACTGGGAGATGCACGACAAGCTCTTCGCGAACCAGCAGAACCTGGACGCGGCGACCTTCGAGAGCCACGCCAAGGCGATCGGCCTCAACGTCGAGAAGTGGAAGACCGACATGAACGCGCCGAAGTTCAACGACATCATCAACCGCGACCAGGCCCTGGCGGGTCAGTTGGGCGCGAGCGGCACCCCGTGCTTCTTCATCAACGGCCGCAAGCTCTCGGGCGCGCAGCCGGCCCCGGCCTTCAAGGCGCTGATCGACGAAGAGCTGGGCAAGGCGCAGGCGCTGGTCAGCGCGGGCACCAGGCCAGAAGCCGTGTACGCGGCGATCCTCGAGAAGGGCGTGAGCGCGGCCCCGGCTCCCCAGGCGGCGGCTCCGTCGGCGGCGCCCCAGGCTGCGGCGATTCGTAAAATCGACGTCCCGGGTGATTCTCCGGCGAAGGGCGCGAAGGACCCGAAGGTCACCATCGTTCTCTGGTCTGACTTTCAGTGCCCGTTCTGCTCGCGCGCCGTCCCGACGATGAAGCAGATCGAAGACACCTACGGCAAGGACGTGAAGATGGTTTTCCGTCACCAGCCGCTGCCGTTCCACAACAACGCGAAGATCGCCGCCGAAGCGTCGATGGCCGCGAACGAGCAGGGCAAGTTCTGGCCGATGCACGACAAGATGTTCGCCAACCAGGGCGCGCTCGATCGTCAGAACCTCGAGGGCTACGCGAAGGAAATCGGCCTCGACATGGGCAAGTTCAAGAACGCGCTCGACACGAACAAGTTCGCGGCGCGCGTGGAAGCGGACTCGGCGGCGGGCGCGGCGGTTGGCGCGAACGGAACGCCCACGTTCTTCATCAACGGTCGTGAGTTCGTCGGCGCTCAGCCGTTCGAAGCCTTCAAGCCGATCATCGACGAAGAGATCGGCAAGGCGAACAAGCTGATCGCGGCGGGCACGAAGCCGGCCGACGTGTACGCGAAGCTGCAGCAGGAAGCAGGCAAGGCGGCCCCGGCGGCCCCTGAGGGTGCTCCGGCCGCTCCGGCCGCTCCGGCCGCCGTCGCGAACATCGACATCGGCACGGCGCCGGTGAAGGGCCCGAAGAACGCTCCGGTCACCATCGTTGTGTTCTCTGACTTCCAGTGCCCGTTCTGCTCGCGCGTGGTGCCGACGCTGCACGACATCGAGAAGCAGTACGGCAACAAGGTGAAGATCGGGTTCAAGCACCAGCCACTGCCCTTCCACCCGAACGCTCGCCCCGCGGCCAACGCCTCGATGGCGGCGAACGAGCAAGGCAAGTTCTGGGAAATGCACGACAAGCTCTTCGCCAACCAGGGCGCGCTCGACCGTCAGAGCCTCGAGAAGTACGGCCAGGAAATCGGCCTCGACATGGGCAAGTACAAGGCGGCGCTCGACGGCAACAAGTTCGACGCGCTGATCACGAAGGACTCGAACGAAGGCAGCGCCATCGGCGCCAACGGTACGCCGACGTTCTTCATCAACGGCCGCCAACTGGTCGGCGCCCAGCCGTTCGAGCAGTTCAAGGCGATCATCGATGACGAGCTGAAGAAGAAGGGCGGCAAGTAACAGCCGTTCGTTTCCAAACCTTCTACGGCCGCGGAGTGAAGCTGCTCTGCGGCCGTTTCCTTTTTGCGGCAACCTTAGGAAGTTGGGCTGTCGTACCTAGAAGTTCACCGAGACGCGCACGGTCTCGTTGGGCTTCACGACGACTGCCTGCTTTTTGTCGGGGAACTCGGGGTTGCTGAACGTGCAGTCGTAGGCGCCGGCTGGCAGCTGCTTGTCGGCGAACGGCGTGTCGCCGAGCTTGAAGGCGCCGCATTGCACGCTGGCCCAGGGCTTGACGATGAACCGCACCATCCCAAACTCTCTCTTGGGCGGCGGCGGAGGCGGCTGCTGCACGACGTTCGTCTCGCGCTTCTCGAGGCCGATGGTCCGTTCACCGTCGCCCGAGACCTGAAACGAATCGTTGAAGTCGCGATACCCCGAGAGCTTGAGGCCCAGGCCGATGACTGTGCCGGGCGGTAGATCCAGCGTGGCGGGCGTGACGCCGCGCGCTTTGCCGTCCACCAGCACCTGGGCGCCGTCGGGGCTCGAGCGCACCACGAACTTCACCGAAGCCACTGCCCCCGCGTCGGGGCCCGCCACCGCGACCGGGTCGTCTTTCGACTCGGGCACCAGCGCGTACGCCGGCAGCCGAACCCTGCCCTTCGCCGGGATGTCGACCCGGGTCTTCAAGTCCTGGTAGCCCGCGCGCGAGAGCACCAGCGGGTACGCGCCGGCTGGCACCTCAGGCAGGGTGCAGGGGGTGACGCAGTTGGCGAGCACCTTGTTGTCGAACTTCACCGTCGCGTTCGACGGCTCGCTGGCAATCACCACCTCGGCCAGCTGGTTGCTCGAGATCACCACCCACGCCGACACCGCGAGCCCGACGATCGCGAAGAAGCTGCCGACCCACAGCAGCGGGCGGCCCGTCCCCGACTTCGTCTGCGTCGAGGTCACCGTGGCCCCGCCGCGATCGTCGTCGTGGTCAGCCCGGCGTGGAACCGGAGCCGGCGGCGCGCGATCGACCCGGCTCGATCGGCTCACGGCGCCACTCACCGCGCCGCCCAGGCTGCCGCTGCGGTTGCTCGGCCGCTGCGCGATCGTCGCCTCTTCCTTGTCGAGCCGCGCGTCGACCGCGCGCAGCGACGTCGTCTGTGGCAGCCGGCTCGCCTTCGACACCGGCGTCGCGCGCTCTTCGCCACCGTTCTTCGACGCTTCGTTTCGCGAGGCGTCGAGGCCTTCGATCAGGATCCGGCCTTCTTCGGCCTCCTGCATCAGGCGCTCGGCGTAGATGTCTTGCATGAAGCCCGCGAGCTGCACCGACGAGCTCGGGAACTTGTTCTGCAGCACCCAGTTCTCGAGCGCGGCCTGGAACAGAATCGCTTCCTGGTAGCGATCTTCCGGCCGCTTCGCGAGCGCCTTCATTACGATCGGGTCGAAGTCTTTCGGCAGCGCCGGGTTTACTTCGGAAGGTGGCAGCACCTCGCACTCAGTGACCGCGTTCAGCGTCTGGATGTCGTTGGCCCGCTTGAAGAGCCGCGTGCCCGTGGTGAGCTCGTAGAGGACGACACCGAGGGCAAAGATGTCCGATCGGCGATCGATCTTCTGACCGCTGGCCTGCTCGGGCGACATGTACGAGTACTTGCCCTTCAGCACGCCCGACTTCGTCACCGTCGCCTGGTCGGCCGCCTTCGCGATGCCGAAGTCGACGACCTTCACGCCGCCCTCGAAAGTGACCAGGATGTTCTGCGGCGAGATGTCGCGGTGCACGATGTTCAGCGGCTTGCCCTGCGAGTCGACCTTCTTGTGCGCGTAGTCGAGGCCGCCACACGCATCCATGATGATGCGCGCCACCAGCGGTACGGGAATCGGCTTTGCCTTCAAGTCGGCCCGCTTCCACACCCGGCGCACGTCTTCGCCGTGGATGAACTCCATCGCGATGAAGTAGCTGTCGTCCTGCGCGCCCAGGTTGAAGATCTGGACGATGTTCGGGTGGTTGAGGCGCGCGGCGATGCGCGCCTCGTCGAGGAACATCTTGATGAAGTCGTCGTTCTCGGCGAGGTGCGGAAGGATCCGCTTCACCACCAGGAACTTCTCGAACCCTTCCATGCCCTGCTGGCGCGCGAGGTAGATCTGCGCCATCCCGCCCGTGGCGAGCTTCTTCAGCAGTTGGTAGTCGCCGTAGGATTCGAAGGACACGGGCCGGGGGAGGAAGGGAGGACCTTACCGCCTAAATCCTCCGTCTCACCCGGGCGTCGCGCGTCTCGCGCATCAGCGCTTCCAGGTCGTCGAGGCGCGTCTTCAGCTCGGCCATCGCGGTCGGGTGCTTGCGATCGACCTGGTCGAAGAGGGCCAACACCTCTTCCACCTTCTGTTCGATGTGCTCGGCGCGCTCGGGGCTGATCCGACGCAGCAACATGTCGGCGCCAGCTTCGATCAACACGCGGGCAACGGCGTCACGGTTCGTCAGCGGTTCCTGCTTCCTTTCGCCAGCGCCCTTGATCAGCGTCAGCTTTGGTCGGGAAGAGGCCAGCGGCAGCTCGAGTTGGCGGGTGTCTTTCTTCATGACGCACGACAATACGGAGCGTTGGACCCAGGGGAATTTTTACAGCCTGAAGCAGCTCGCATCATCGCTGTAGCACTGCACCCTTCGCAATCGTCCTGAGGCCGAGAATCCGGCCCTGGCGCGATCGGCGCCAGAAACTACATCCCACGCGCGAACAGTGGTCTTCTGCGGTCAGGGAAATGATCTTCAGCGTGCTGGTGGTCGATGACTCGGACTTCACGCGAGAAGCGCTGCGGCGCTCGCTCGAGACCGAGCCCCTGCTGAAGGTCGTCGGCGAAGCGAAGACGGGCGAGGAAGCGGTGCTGCTCGCGCGCAAGCTGAAGCCGCACTTGATCACGATGGATCTGTCGATGCCCGGCATGGGCGGCCTGAAGGCGATCGAGAAGATCATGGCCGAGCGTCCGGTGCCGCTGGTGGTGATTTCCGAGCGTTCGTCGACGGCCGGCGAAGACTGGAACTTCGAGGCGATCAACCGCGGCGCGCTGGAGCTCGTACCGAAGAGCGAAGTCTTCGGCGGCCATCAGCTGCTGATCGCCAGGTTCGCCACCCGGATGCGCCAGCTCGCCGAAGCCGGAGTCGCCCCCCCGCGCAAGAGCCCCGAGTCACGCTCCGCGGCGCGTCGGCCGAATGCCGAAGCCCCGCTGTTGATTGGCCTCGGCGCTTCGACCGGAGGTCCCCGTGCCCTGGCGCAGGTGCTTGGCGAGCTGCCCGCCGCGTTTCCCGTGCCGGTCGCGATCGTGCAGCACATGGCGACGGACTTCTTCGACAGCTTCGTCGCCTTCCTCGCCTCACGATCGAAGCTGAAGGTCGTCGCAGCGGAAGCGGGCATGAAGGCGGCGCCGGGACATGCCTACCTCGCTCCGTCGAACTTCAACCTCACCGTCGATCGCGAGCTCGTCTTCAAGCTGACGCCGAACACGATGACTTCGGCCCACTGCCCTTCTGTCGACGCGCTCTTCACGACGATGGCGCGATCGCTTCACGGCCGCGCGGTGGGCGTGCTGATGACGGGCATGGGCGCCGACGGCGCGGAAGGCCTGCGTGCGCTTCGCCAGGTCGGCGCGCGAACCATCGTGCAGGACGCGGCGTCGTGTGCAGTGGCGGGAATGCCGCAGGCGGCGATCGAGCTCGGGGCGGCAGAAGAGATCGTCGAGCTCAAGCACATCGCCGCAGCGCTAGTGGCCGAGCTCCAGGCGCACCGTGGCGAGCCCACCAAGCCCGGGGCGAAGAAGCGAATCTTGATCGTCGACGACAGCCCGCTGTTGCTCGAGGCGGGCCGGCTGGCGCTCGAAGGCGCGGGCTACGAGGTCCGCACGCTCGAGAACCCGTTGATGGTGGCGATGCTGCTGCGGAAGAACCCGGTCGACCTCGTGCTGCTCGATGTGAACATGCCGGCGGTGAAGGGGACCCAGGTGGTGGCGGCGCTGCGGTCGCACGGGCTGAACGCGACGCCGGTGATCCTCTACTCGGACATGGACGAACGCGACCTGCGCGCGAAGGCGACCGAGTGCGGAGCGACTGGCTGGCTGCGAAAGACCGGCGACGAGCACGCGCTGATCCGCGCAATCGACGCCTGGGTCGGAAACCGGGGTCGCGGCTGACCCGCGGGGCAGAAAGCACCCGGCCCAAATCCCCTGTTCCTGCGGGTGTCTGGCTGGCACCTGCGCTGCAGAAGTCGTGGTGCATGAGCCAAGAGACGAGCGCCTCCTCCGATTCGATTGCAGACACCCTGATTCGGGCGGTCGAGCAGCCCGAGACGCGCCGCCAGTCACCGCGCGTGAGCCTGACGGCCGAGGTCGACCTGTCGAGCGAGACCAACTTCTTCAGTGGGTTCTCGACCGACATTGCGTCGGGCGGCCTCTTCATCGCGACGCTGGCGACGCTGCCGATCGGCACCACGGTGCACGTGAAATTCACGCTGCCCAGCGGCACGGAAATCAACACGGGCGGCGAGGTGCGGTGGATCCGCGTGTTCGACGAGCGCGCCCCAGCCGTGCTCCCGGGAGTGGGCATTCAGTTCATCGATCTTCCGGCGGACGCGCAGGCCTCAATCGAAGCCTTCATCTCGCAGCGGGATCCGATGTTCTTCCCCGACTGAGGTCAGCCGTGACTTTCGAGAGCTGCCCGCTGCTTTGGGGTCAGCTCACCGAGCTTCAGGTCGAGCCCCTTCGGCAGCGTCTTGAGGAAGTTGTCGAGTTGGTAGTCAGTGGACTTGTCGTCGCCGGTGCTGGTCACAGCGATCGGCCCTTTGCGTTTCATCACCAGCCTCAAGTTGCCGACCTCGAGCTCGACGGTGAGGTTCGCGGGCGCGTTCGTTCGGATGTCGGCGATGAGTGAGCCCTTCGCCCCGTAGTTGGGCTTGAGCACCAGCCTCGCGAGGCGGGAAGCGAGCGGGCTCTTCCAGAAGGTCTTCAGCGTGTCGGGGTTGGTCTTGTCGACGTCGAGCACGAGCTCTTTGAGGTGGGGCAGCGACTTGCCAGAGATCAACGGTTCCCAGTCGGCGGCGACGAACTCGCCGTTCTCGGGGCCGACCTCGAGGTAGTGCATCCAGGCGATGACGAGCTTCTCGAGGCGGTGCTCGGTGGCGCTCTCGCCGAGGGCCTTGACCACGTCATAGACAGCGCCGTCGAGCGCCTTGAGGTTCCGCATCGCGGGCTGCAGCAGCAGGTTGGTGCCGTGCTCGAGGGTGCCGCCCGTCGAAAGGCTGATCTCGCGAACGGTGTTCCAGCCCGGGTGGTTCATCGCCGCGCGGATCTTCCCGCCGAGGAGCCGCAGCCGGCACTGCGCGAGGAAGCCGCGCTCGAAGACGTTCTGATCTTTGTAGACCATGTCGTACAGCGGCCCGAGCCACTGCTTCTGGTGCGCTTCGATCAGCTGCTTTTCCTTCTTCGTCTCGGCCGGGGTCAGCGTCTCGCCGGCGGCGCGGCGGAACTGCAAGGTGATGAACTCGCCGCGGGGGTCGTTCTTCTCCATCAGCGCGTCGGCGAGCACCTGGCGCGGGGCATCGTCGTCGGGGTTCGCGTAGACGGCGGCCAGCAGCGCCTCTTCGGAGCCGGCCGCAGGCGTGGCGGCCTTCGGGGCCTGCTTCGGGACGAGGGCGAGGATGGCGGCGGGCACCGGCTCGAACTCGGCTTCGGCGAAGCGGGGGTTCAGCGCCTTGAGCAGTTTGGCGATCTTCGCGGCGGTCGACTCGCCCATCTTCGTGCCGCCGAAGATCTGGTCGTACTTCGGCAGCAGCGGAGTCAGCATGGTGATGGTGCGCGGGTCTGCGTGCGTGCCGGCCAGCTGCTCGAACAGCGAGTTCCAGAAGTCGCGCGAGCTCTGCGCCGTGAACGGGGGAACGGCGAGGAAGGCGTTCAGCTGCGCGGCGACGCGAGGATCCGGCGGCAGGTTCTCGAGCGCGATCACCCGGTCGCAGGCCTCGGCGAACCGCACGTCGGCGGTCAGCGTCGCGAGGCGCGCGGTCAGGTTCGTCGTCGCCGCCTTCTTCACTGCGTCGTCGAAGTCCTTCTCGGCCGGCAGCGCGGCAGAGAGCTGGTCGATGATTCCGGCCAGCCCGGGTGAACGGGAGTCCTTCCACAGATCGAGGGCGGCGCTCAGCGCGTGGTTGAGGCGCTTTGCCTGAAGCTCCTTCTGCAGCAGAGCCCAGCTCGCGGCCGGAGCAACGGGCCTCTTCGCGGGCGCTCGCGCGGGAGCGGAAGCGGGAGCCGGAGCCTCTGCCTTCGCGGCGGGCGCCTTCGCCACGGCCTTCCCCCCGAGCAGCAGGGAGACATCGGCCGGGATGAGCGACCGAGGCGTCTGCAGAGACATTCCCAGCGCGCCCTTCTTCTCGGTGATGCCGGTATCGGACGTGAAGCGGATCTTCGATCGCAGCGCACCGATGTCGGTGATGGGCACCACGTTCTTCTTCGCGATCCACGCCGCGCCGTCGTGCCTGGGCTGCTCGAGCACCGCGACGAGCCAGAGCCGTTCATCGGGCGGGCGAACGGTGACGAGGAACAGCCGGCTGCCCTTCTCGGAAAGCGCCGCGAGCCCCGGATTCTTGCTGGTGTAACGATCCATCGGCAGGGTCTGACCGGCCGCGGCGTTGCGGGCATCTGCTTCGAAGACGGCCTTGCTGACGATGGCGAGAAGGTCGGGCATGGACCGCGAAGTTAGTTAGGTTCCGGCCATGTCTTCAGCCATTTCTTCGTTGCTCGCGCGCGAGCTGTCGCTGCCTCTGGCGGGAGTCGAAGCGACCCTGGTCCTGCTCGACGGCGGAGCGACCGTGCCCTTCATCGCCCGCTACCGCAAAGAAGCGACCGGCGGCCTCGACGACGAGGCCATCTCGCGCATCGCCGACCAGGCCGTCGTGGTGAAGGCCCGTGAGTCGCGCCGCTCGACCATTCTCGAGAACCTCAAGGAGCTCGGCGTGCTCACCCCGGCGCTCGAGAAGGCGATCACCCAGGCCGCGACGCTGAACGAGCTCGAAGACCTCTACTTGCCCTGGCGCCCCAGGCGGCGGACGCGCGCGCAGGTGGCGAAAGAGCGGGGCCTGCAGCCGCTGGCCGACGTTCTCCTCGCGCAAGGCCCCACCTCGCCCACCCGCGACGCGCTCGGCCAGCCATACGTCGACCCCGCGAAAGAGCTGCCCGACCTCGAAGCCGTCTTCGCCGGCGCGCGCGACATCGTGGCCGAGACGATCGCCGAGCGCGCTGCGCTGCGGGCCGACCTGCGGAAGCTCTTTGCCGCGCAGGGCGAGCTGGTGGTCGACGCGGCGCGGGGAAAGTCGAAGGCGCCCGAGCTCGAGAAGTTCCGCGATCACGTCGGCCGCCGGGAACGCGCGGACCAGGCGCCGTCGCACCGCGTCCTCGCCGCCGAACGTGGTGAGGCCGAGTCGCTCTTGAAAGTGTCGGTCGAGCTGCCGCGCGACGCCGTGACCGCGCGCGTGCGCAACGCCGTGGTGAACCCGAAAGCTGCCGCGGTGCTGGCGCGCGAGGTCGGCCTCGCGATGATCGACGCGATCGATCGCCTGCTGTTGCCGTCGCTGGAGGCCGAGTACCGCCGCGCGCTGAAGGAGAAGGCCGACGAAGAAGCGATTGCTGTTTTCGCGAGGAACCTGACCGCGCTGCTGCTGTCGCCTCCGCTGGGCGGGAAGCCGGTGGTGGCGATCGACCCTGGCCTTCGCACCGGCTGCAAAGTCGTGGCGCTGGACGCGCGCGGCGGCCTGCAGGAACAGCTGACCATCTACCCGCACACCGGGCGCGAGTCGGAAGCGGGCACCCAGCTGGCCGCGCTGCTGAAGAAGCACACGGTCGAAGCGATCGCGATCGGCAACGGCACCGCAGGCCGCGAAACCGAGACCTTCGTTCGCAAGTTGCAGACCTCGGGCCTGGTGAACCCGAAGCTGCGCGTGCTCAGCGTCAGCGAGGCGGGCGCTTCCGTCTACTCCGCGTCTGAAATCGCGCGCGAAGAGCTGCCCGGCGTCGACGTCACGCTGCGCGGCGCCGTCTCGATCGGCCGCCGCCTGCAGGACCCGCTGGCCGAGCTCGTGAAAATCGACCCGAAGAGCATCGGGGTCGGCCAGTACCAGCACGACGTCGATCAACCGGCGCTGGCCGCGTCGCTTCATCGCGTGGTCGAGTCGGTGGTGAACAAGGTCGGCGTGGATCTGAACACCGCGTCCCCCACCCTGCTCCGCCACATCGCGGGGTTGGGGCCTGCGCTCGCGACCGCGATCGTCGCGCACCGGTCGGCCAACGGCGCTTTCAAGACCCGCTCGGCGCTGCGCGAAGTTCCGCGGCTGGGCGCGCGCGCGTACGAGCAGGCGGCCGGCTTCCTTCGCATTCGCGGCGGCGACGAACCGCTGGACGCGAGCGCAGTGCACCCCGAGCGCTACGGCCTGGTGACGAAGATGGCCAAGGCGCTGGGTGTGGCCCGTGGCGAGCTGGTGGGCAACGAGTCACTGGCAGGGAAGATCGACGTCGCCACCTGGGTCGACGAGAAAGAAGAGCTGGGCCTGCCGACGCTGCGCGACATCGTGCTCGAGCTGAAGAAGCCGGGCCGCGACCCGCGCGCCGAGTTCGCCGACGCAGGCTTCGACCCGAGCATCACCGAGCTCTCGCACGTGAAGCCGGGCCAGGTGCTCAACGGCGTCGTCACCAACGTCGCGGCGTTCGGCGCCTTCGTCGACATCGGCGTTCACCAGGACGGGCTGATTCACGTCAGCGAGCTCGCGAACCGCTTCGTCAAAGATCCGGCCGAGGTGGTGAAGGTCGGCGATCGCGTCAAGGTGAAGGTGCTGCAGGTCGACGAACCCCGCAAGCGCATCGCCCTCTCGATCAAGGCGCTGCAGGCGCCGGCACCGATGCACGCTCCGCAGCAGCCCTTCAACGCGATGCGGCGGCGCTGACGTCTACTGCTTCGGCCCGGGCGCGACGACCGCCCGCCGGTTCTTCGCCCAACACTTCTCATCCTGCGCGCGGCACACCGGCTTGTTCTCGCCGTAGCTGACCGTGTCGACCTGCGTCGCGCTAACCCCGAGCTTCAGCAGGTACGTCTCGATCGTCGACGCGCGCTTCGAGCCGAGCTGAAGGTTGTATTCCTCGGTGCCCCGCTCGTCGGCGTTGCCGGTGATCGCCACCTTCAGCGACTGGTCGGCCCGCAGACACCGCGCCATCCGCAGCAGGTGACTCTTCGCCGACGGCTCGAACGCGGTGGAGTTGAACGCGAACTCGACCTTGAAGTCGCGGCACTCGGCGAGGCCTTTCGAGATCTCGACGCACGCCTTCTTGATGCACAGCTGGCCGTCGCCGCACTCGGTGTCGCTGGCGCAGCCGGTTTTCTTCTCGGGGCTCGCGGCGGCCTCGGCGGGGGCGGGCGCCTCGGCCTTTGTCTCTTCGTCCTTCTTCTCTGCCGGCGGCGGGGTGTGGGCGCACGACACCAGGAGCAGCGCGAGCAGGATCCGTCTCATGGTGGCGGACGGTACCGGATCTGCGGGGTCGGCTCACCCGCATACATCTATTGAATTCAAGGCGTTACGACGAATCTGCGGCCCTTGTGGGCCGAAGTGGTTCGATGTAGGTACCGGGCATGTTCTTCCGCTCTTTCGCCGTCGCCGCCGCGCTGCTGACTGTCGTTGCCTGTGGCCCCCAGAACGCTGACGTCGAGCGCGCGGACGAGGTGCTCGAGGGTTCGGACTCGGCGCTGACGGCCGAAGTGAAGATCGCGACGACCGGGATGACGGTCTGGCTGAAGCCGTACGTCACGAAGACGGTTCGCGACGGGCAGACGCTGTGGATCCTCAAGGGCCGCGCCAGCGTGAACCTCGAGGGCATGATGAGCTACGTGCCGGATGACGCGTTCTGCACGACCAACCTGCTCAGCGCGCGCACCTTCGAGATCGTGATTCAGCCGGGCAGCGAGGCGAACACCCTGCTGTCGGGCCTCCCGCTCTTCGTGAACCTCATTCAGGCGGGGCCGAAGCAGGCGACGCTGAAGTTCGTCCTCGAGCCGCGGTTCGTCGATGCGACCGGCGCGAGCAGCCTCTGGGTCACCACAGCGATGAAGCCCATCTACGTGTCGGGCCAGGGCCTCGCCTACCGCGGCAAGGTTCGCGCGTCGGGGGCTCCCGCGGTGAAAGTCGGTGGTGCGCCGGCGACCGTGACGAAGCGCGCAGGCACGGCCGACGAGTTCAACGTCGATGTCGGGTTTGATCAGCTCTCGAACGGCGCCCTCGGCACCGGAGCGACCTTCACCCTCGGCACCGCCTCCAAGCAGACCGCGATCGCCTACGCCGTCGCCGGCCTCGACCTGCAGCGCACCGACGACGCCTACGCGACGTGGCCGTCGCCGAAGTGCACCTCGACGATTCAGGCCTGCATGAACACCCTCGGCATGGGCGCATACGACTACGAAGCGTGCGGCAACTACCGCGACACCCAGCGCTGCAACATCCCCTCGTCGCTGCCGCAGCTGGGCATGTCGCCAGACGACCGTTCGGTGCTCGACGCGGCGCTCGCGCAGATCAGCGCCACCCTGCCCGCGAACAAGTCGGTGAAGGTGACGGGCTTCTACGTCCAGAGCCTCGGTGGCGCTGGCCGCCCGGTGCTCGCGCAGGTCGTGAAGGCCTGGCAGCAGCTCGAGCAGACGCCGACCGCGTCCGCCGGCGAGCCCACCCCGGGTCAGGTCAACACCGACCTCGACGGCTGGGCGGCGCGCCCCGTGGTGCCGGCGATTCAGAAGGTCGTCTTGCAGCAGAGCTTCAAGGCGCAGCGCCTCACCTCGGCGCACACCACCTGGCACCTGCTGTACTTCAGCACCGCCGCCCGGCTGATGGTGATTCAGCTGGTCGACACGGCGAACTGAAAATTTCGGCAAGGATGAAACCGTGAGAGCTTGGGCCCCGTAGGGTTCAAGCAACCTCGTGCTTCGGCTCCCGCTCCTGCCATCGTCCTGAGCAGCGTCGCGTTCGCGGCAGACCCGCTCGCGTTCGAAGCGTCGGCCTCACTCGACTACCGCTTCATCTCGACGCTGGCTCCGGCGGCCACTCCGACGGCCGCGAAGCTTTCAGCGCGCAGCGCGCAGCTTCGTCGTCACCATCGACGGGTCTCCGGGTCTCGATGACACCGGCCTCGCCTACTACGACGTCACCAATGAAACGAGCCACCACCATGATCGAGAACAAGATCATCGCCGACTGAAGAGTCATCGGCAGTCGGTGGCGAGATCCTTCGCGGCCTTCGCCATCATCGACGGCAACAGCTTTCGCGCAGCCGCCCCACGCCCGGTCACCTTCACCTGCGCCTTGAGCAGGTGATCCACGCGGCCCGAGCACACCACCCGCACCTCGAGCCCGCCTTCGGCCACTGCGAGCACCTTCGTCTCGAAGTCGAAGGCGCGGACGTCAAACCCATCGCGAAGCAGCTGCTGATGAAGGGCAGCCGCAGCCAGGCCCTCGAGCTCGGCGTCGTCTGCCGGTGTTTCAGATTCTGCGCGTGGGCCGGTGGTGGCACACGCGCAGAGCGCGAGCAAGGCGATCGCGCGGGTCAGATCGAACGGCGGCGGCGGAGCACCAGCGGCGCGAGCATCAGCAGGAAGCCGAAGCCCCCCACCGCGCTGCACCCCGTCTGCCGGGCTTCCCGCTTCACTTCCAGCGAGAACGCGCCGAGGCCCGTCGCGTTGACCGCGTCCTTCGCCTCGACCACGAAGCTGTACGTGCCTTCCGCGTTGTCCTGCGGCACCGTGCCGCTGACCGTGCCGTCGGCGGCAAGCGTGAGGCCCGGCGCCAACATGCCGGAGTACAACCTGAACACCACGTTCGACTTGCTGGTCGCGACGATGGTGAAGCTCACCGCTTCGCCCGGGCGAATCACCTCGGGCTGACCCACCGAAGACAGCTTGAAGCGGCTCGGAAGAATCCGAATCGACAGCTCAGCCGTGTCCGTGTGGCCCTTCGCGTCTTCCACCGTGAGGCTGAAGCTGTAGATGCCCGCGCGCAGCGGCTTGCCTTCGAGCACCACCACGTCGCCCGACGGGTTCATCATCAGGCCATCGGGCAGCTCGCCCTGCTTGCTCCACACCAGCGGCTTCTGCGCCGCGGCCAGCTGCGTGCCGTCCGCGTTCTGCACCGCGATGTCGGTGAAGTACGCCTCGTTCACCAGGCCTTCAACGAGCGTCAAGTTGCGAAAGAGAATCGAGCCGCGCGCGACGACGCGCAGCGCCAGCGACTTGCGCGCCACCGTGCCCAGCGAGTCCTTCACTTCGATCACCACCGTGTTCACGCCTTCCGCCAGGCCCACACGCGGGATGCCGACGATGAGGCCGTTGGACGAGAGGGTCAGGGTCTGGGGCAGCACGCCGCTGACCAGGCGCCACTCATACGGCTTCACGCCGCCCGCCGCGCCCAGCGAGTACTCGAACTTCACCGCGGGGTCGTTGACGACGGCGGGAATCGCGACAGTCGTGATCTCGACCTGCGTCGTGGTCGGCAGCACGCGCAAGACAAGCCGCGCCAGCGCATCGCGCGCGCTGTTCGTCACAACCACCGTCACCGCGCTCACCACGGGCATCGTCGGAATACCTGTGATCAGCCCGTCGGCCGACAGCGTCATCCCCATCGGCAGCCCGCCCTGGGTCGCGTCAATCTTCCAGGTCGTCGCCCCCCCCTGCTCGCCCAGCGCCACCAGCTGGTAGCTGTACGGGCGATCGACCACCGCGTCCGGCAGCTGGCTGGTCGCCACACGCAGGCTCGAAGCCGCGACGACAATCGACTGAGACGACATCGTGTTGTTCTGCTCGTCGAGCTCGGCCACCGTGCCATCGGTGTCGATGATGCAGCCGATGAAGTACGTGCCGGGCGCCATCGAGGGCGGAAGCGTGACGAGCTCGTTCGTCGTGTTCGCTTCACCGATCGCCAGCGTCACCGAGCCTTCGAGCGACGTCATGGTGCCCGTGTGGATCTTCAGCGGCACATCGCTGGTGGTGATGATCGGGTTCGCCGACGCGAAGTAGCGGTACTTCACCGCGGTCGAGTTGACGTTGCCGATGTTCTTGAGCGTGCGCAGAACGGGCAGCGCTTCACCCACTGCTCCGCTGGCAGCGGTCTCGACGCGGGTCACCACCAGGTCCGGAGCCGGCGTGCGCAGCGTCACCGTGCCCACGATCACCGCGTTGTTGTTCTGCTCGTTGAGCTCGGTGACCTTGCTGGTCGAGTCGAGAATGACGAAGACGTAGTAGTTGCCCGTCGTGAAGGGCGTGTTGTTCGTCCCGTACGTCAGCGGCAGGGTGAAGGGGATGTCGAGCGTCAGCGATGTGCCCTGGGCGACCAGCGCGACATCTGCCTCGTGAACGATCGCGTCCGACAGCAGCGACAGCGTCGCGTCGGTCGAGACCACCACGCCCACCTTGAAGTTCACTGCGTTCGCGCCGCCGATGTTGTCCATCTTCACGGTCGCGCGCGCGGGCTGGCCGAAGTACCCCACCCGCGTCGGAGCGGCCGTGATCGGATCCAGGAAATCAGCCCCGGTGTTCACCAGGTCGGCCTGCTTCATCGTCACCTTACCCACCGAGGTGAAGGTGTTGTTCGTCTCGCTCGCCTCGGTGATGGTCGAAAGCGGGTCGAGCTGGAGGATGTAGAAGAAGTCGCCACCTGGCACGTTGCCGCCGACCGTGACCGCGACGTTCTCGTCGACGGTCTGCCCGCCGGTGAGGTTGCGCGTCTCGTCGATGAGGATGAAGTCGTTCGTGCTCGCGACCGCGTCCAACGACAGCAGCACGCGGAACTTCACGTTGGGCGCCGCCGCCGTACCCTGGTTGAAGAACTTCACGTTGACCGAGACGGAATTGCCGGGGCCGCTGTTCGCGGGGCCCGAGACGCCGGTGGCGACGAGGTCGAGGCCGTTGACGAAGAAGTTCGCCGTGCTGCCGACGTTGTTCGACTCGATCGCCTCGGTGATGACGTTGTCCGTGTCTGCCTCGACGAGCACGTAGTACTGGCCTGGGGCCATCGGGGTGAGGCTGTCACCTGCGCCGCTGGCAGACGCCGTGGCGCCCGCGGTGCCTGCGCCTGTCAACGTGACGGACGGCGTCGAGGTGTAGATGAGGCGATCGGCTGCGTCGAGGTTGCGATCCGTCGAGAGGTACGCCTTCCACGCAAACGGGCCCGTGGCCGCGTTCTGCCCGAAGTTCTGGAACGTCGGAGCGACCGTCACCGTGATCCGGTTGTTGGTGTCCACCACCAGGTTCGAGATGTTGACGGTCGTCACGACGACGTCCGGCTGCACGGGCTGGCCAATGGTGAAGAGCGTGTTGGTCGGCCAGTTCGTGCTGCCGCAGGCCGCGGTGGTCGCCGAGCAGTTCAAGTAGTTGCCGCCGGCCGTGCCGGTCTGGTTTTCCCAGCCGACGGTCGCTCCGGTCACCGAGCCCGTGAAGCTGCCGTAGTGCACCTGGAAGAGGCCCGACGCGGTCAGGGTTACCTTGACGTTGAAGGTGAAGCCGCCGCCGTAGCGCGACCAGTTCGACCACTCGATTTCCATCTGCCCAGCTGAGGCCTTGGTGCGCAGCTCGCCCGCGGTGGCCCCATCTTCGTCCTGCCACCACGGGGCGATCACCGCGTGCGGCGTGCGGGTGGTGCTTGGGATCCCGCCGCCGCTGTAGCAGGCAAATCCGGTGGTACAGGTCGTGCCGCCGCCGAACATCAGGAAGCCGTTCGTGTCGATATGAACCGTCGTGTAGTTGGTGCCGTAGTACGGAAACGAGAAGCCGAGCGCGAGGTCGATGTAGCCCTCGTCCTTCGCCTGGAAGGTCGAGCGCGCCACCCAGGCTGGCAGCTGCACGCCAGCGCCCGTCAGGGGCGCGTAGGTCGAGGACTGCGATTGAACGGTGTAGACCTGCGCGGCGGCAGAGCCAGCGGCGAGCAGGATAGAGACGGCAGCAACCAGGGAAAGCGGTTTCATGGGAGTCCTCGGGGGGCAACTCCCTACCTCAACTGGGCCCCGTCTGCGCAGGGCCCCCCCTCGAAATTCGCACCGCTGCGCTTATAGAGGCCGGCCAACGGCCCCGGCTTCGACGCGTGCTGCATGTCGCCGAAGGTGGTGTCGTTGAACCCCAGCATGTTCAAGCTCGAGATGAAGAGGTTGTTGTTGGTCGACATCGACATCCCGCATGATCCCTCGGATTCGTCGGAACGGAGCCCGCGCTGGTGCCGCGTCCGGCGCTGCGCTCAGGGTTGTAAGCGCAGGCCTACCGCCCAGCGTCGACGTCCACCGTGCTCGAGACGCCGAGCGTGAGAATCAGCGGGTAGCTGAGCTGGCCCGGGTGCTGTTGGTCGTGCTGGATGACCTGCTGGTACACGGGCAGCTTCATGCCGAGTGAGAGCAGGAAGGATGCGACGGGGTACGAGAGGCTGACCCCGACGAGCAGATCGGTGCGGCCCAGATTCCCGTCCTGCTCGACGCGACCTTCCCAGCGTTCAGGCTGTTCGTTGGCGACATCAACGGTCACCGCGCCCTTGAGCTTCTGGAAGATCGGCCCGCTTCCCGAAACGCCCGCGGTTAACCGGCTGCCCGCCTGAAAGCCCCTGCCGCTCTCGTACAGCGACAGCTGCGCCAGCCCATACGCGCCGATCGCGAAGCGCCCGATTGGATACGAGACCTCGACCCCGAGCACTGGATCCACGGTGCCCGTGCCGAACTGAACGTGCTGGTGCTCTTTCCCTTCGCGCCCGAGCTTGAACGGGTTGGTCTCGGTCTTCCCGAAGGGCACGGTCAGCCCAGCCCGTGCGCCAATCGTCAACCCCCCAACAGACCAACCCCCGCGCGCGCTGAACCAGGGATCCCCGACGCCGAACAGCGTCTGGTTCCGGTGATGAATGTTCGGGTAGTCGGGCTCGAACAGCGCCCCATCGAGCCGTCGATACACGATGGTCGTCGCGCTCAACCGAAACGGAACCTGCAGCACGAAGCTTACGGTTTCGGTGAACCCGACCTCGAGCAGCGCGCGGAGCTCGCCGACGTAAAAGCGCTGGTCGTGCAGCTGCGCAGGCTCGTCGCGCACCTCGCAGATGGGCCCGAGCTCGGGGCAGGCCGACTCGTGAACGACGTGCACCGGAGTGCCCGTCGCCGTCAGCGAGACCAACAGCTCGCCCAGGCCCAACTTCGAACTTGTCATCCCCCCGACCGGGAGGTTCGGATTGCTTCAGCCCGCTCAGGCGTCAGCGATCGCCGGAATGAACCCCAGCGCCAACGCCGCCAACAGCCGGATCATCGCGCCGCCCCTTCGGCGATCGCCGCGTCGAGCGCCGCGAGATCCAGCCCCGCGATTGTCTTCACCGGCTTCCCGTCACGCCCGTAGACGACGACGAAGGGCAGGTTCGAGACATCCGTGAGGTATCGCTTCGCAAGGGCCGTATCCCACGAGTGGATGTTCAGCTTCCGCAGCGCGAGATCGTGACGCGACTGCAGCAGCCCGAACACGTGGCGATCCACCTTCAGGCAGGGCGCGCACCAGTCGGCGTAGAAGTCGAAGACCGTCACCTTCCCCGCGACCGCGTGGTCCGCCAGCGACGCAACATCCTCGCCTGCTTTTGCCAGCCACTTCAGGTCCGCGCCTTCGGGCAGCTTCGGCATCGCCTCGAAGGTCAGGTCGGGGTGGCAGGCAAGGCACTGCGACTCCGGACGATCATGCTCGGGGCACCAGTCGTTGACCGACTTGAACTTCGCGGCCAGCTCCGGGTGGTGCAGCACGCAGACCTTCTCGGGGACCTGGTGGTCGCAGAGGACGAGCTCGCCTTCGACCAGGCTGAGATCGCTGATCACCCCCATCGGCTGGGGGGACGTGGCGCAGGCAGCGACGAGGAGGATGACGGGCAGAAGGCGATTCACACCTGCACCTATAGCCCCGAAAAACAAAAAGGCCCCCGTTTCCAGGAGCCTCTTTGATGCCCAAGAAGGGATTCGAACCCTTACACCTTTCGGCGCCAGCCCCTCAAGCTGGTGTGTCTACCAGTTCCACCACCTGGGCGATGCGGGTGCAGCAACTACCAGAAATTCTGTTCGACGCCAGCGACTTACTGCGGGCCAGCCGGAGCAATCGGCGCAGGGGTCGGAACCGGAGCGGGCACTGCCTCTTCCGTCGGCGCCGCGCCCTGCCTGATGTCCTTCGGGGCCGCGTCCCTCTTCTTCGTCGATTCCGTCACCGAGCCCGTCAGGCCTGACGTCACCGACGCCCGCATCCCGACAAACGAAAGTCCAAGAGAGGTCAGGAAGAAGCCGACCGCACAGACCGCCGTCACCTTCCCGAGAAAAGTCACTGCGCCACGGCCGCCGAAGGCGCTGGTGGCTGCACCGCCGCCCAGGGCCGAGCCCATGCCCGCGTCCTTCCCGGGCTGGAGGAGGATGACGAAGATCATGAACACGCAGAGCAGAACGTGGATGACTGAAGCGAAAATGAGCACGGGTAACTCCTGAAGGGCGGCGTCTTAAGCACACCTCCCTCGATGTCGGCAACAACTAGCCTTTGGCCTTCACGATTGCTGCGAAGTCGGCCACCTTCAGGCTCGCTCCACCCACCAGCGCGCCGTCGATGTCCGGCATGCCCAACAGCTCGGCCGCGTTGTCCGCCTTCACCGAGCCGCCGTACTGAATCCGTACCCCGTCCGCCACCACCCCGCCCCACTGCTCTTTCAGCAGCGAACGAATGTGCGCGTGAACGTCTTGCGCCTGCTTGCTGGTCGCCGTCTTCCCGGTGCCAATTGCCCACACCGGCTCGTACGCGATCACGAAGGCCGCGCCCTGTTCCGCCGTGTAGCCAGCAAGACAACCCTTCACCTGCCGCGACACCACCTCGAGCGTCTTCCCGCCCTCGCGCTCGGCCAGCGTCTCGCCCACGCAGATGATCGGCAGCATCTTCGCCTTCACCACCGCGGCGATCTTCTTGTTCACGCCGTCGTCCGTCTCGCCGAAGAACTGCCGGCGCTCGCTGTGACCCAGGATGACCCAGCTGCAGCCCACGTCCTGCAGCATCGGCGCAGCCACTTCACCCGTGAAGGCCCCCGCGTCCGCCGCGTGGCAGTTCTGCGCCGCGAGCGTGATGTTCGAGTCTTCCAGCGCCTTCGCCACCGCCTGCAGCGCAGTGAAAGGCGGAGCGATCGCCACCTCGACCCGGTCGCGCACCATCGACACCGCGCCGCGCAGCTCGCGCACCAGGGCTTGGGACTCGGCCACCGTCTTGTTCATCTTCCAGTTGCCGGCGATGAAACAGCGTCGTGCCATGTGCGGTTACTCCAGTGCCTTGATGCCGGGCAGCTCTTTGCCTTCGAGGAACTCCAGCGACGCGCCACCACCCGTCGACACGTGCGTCATCTTCGAGGCGAGCCCGAACTCGTTGACCGCCGCCGCGCTGTCGCCGCCGCCGATCACCGTCTGCGCCTGCTTGTTGTCCGCCATCGCTTCCGCGACCTGGCGCGTGCCTTCTTCGAACTTCTTCACTTCGAACATGCCCATCGGCCCATTCCACAGCACCGTCTTCGCGCCGCGAATGTGCTGCTTGAACAGCTCGCGCGTCTTCCGGCCGATGTCGAGCCCCATCAGGTGCGCGGGAATCGCGCGATCCGGAACCTCGGTTGCTTCCGTCTTGTCGTCTGCCGAGGTGCCGCAGACGTGGTCCACCGGCAGCACGATTTCCACCTTCAGCCGCAGCGCCGACTCGAGCAGCTTGCTCGCCAGTGGCACCTTGTCGGCCTCGACCCGGCTCTTGCCGACCTCGACCGTCTGCGCCTTCAAGAACGTGTAGGCCATCGCTCCGCCGATCAGCAGCGTGTCGACCTTGCTCAGCAGGTTCTCGATCACCTTGATCTTGTCGCTCACCTTCGAGCCGCCCAGCACTGCCACGAAGGGACGTTCGGCGTGCTTCAGCACCTTGCCGAGCTGCTCGAGCTCCTTCTTGATCAGCAGGCCCGCCGCCTTTTCCTTCACGAACGCCACCATGCCCACCGTCGACGCATGCGCGCGGTGCGCCGTGCCGAAGGCGTCGTTCACGTACACCTCACAAAGCGAAGCGAGCTCTTTGCTGAAGCCCTCGTCGTTCGCCTCTTCCTCTTTGTGGAAGCGCAGGTTCTCGAGCATCAGCACCTGCCCGGGCTTCAAGTCCCGGGTCATCTTCATCACGCCGTCGCCAATGCAGTCGTCGGCGTGAAGCACCACGTGCTCCTTGCCCAGCAGCTCGCTCAACCGGCTCGCGCACGGCATCGTCGACAGCTTCGGGTCCGACCCCTTGGGGCGGCCGAGGTGCGACGCGAGAATCACCTTCGCCTGGGCCTTCAAGGCCAGGCGAATCGTCGGCAGCGCTTCCTTGATGCGCGTGTCGTCGGTGATCTTCTGCTTGTCATCGAGCGGGACGTTGAAGTCGACCCGGATGAAGACCCGCTTGCCTTCCAGCTTCAGCGCGTCGAGCGTCTGAACCATGTCTTAGAGCTTGCCCGCGATGAACTTGGCCACGTCGACCATGCGGTTGCTGTAGCCCCACTCGTTGTCGTACCAGGCCATCACTTTGGCGAGGTTGCCTTCCATCACGAAGGTGCTGAGCGAGTCGAAGATCGCCGAGTGCGGGTTGTCGTTGTAGTCGATGCTGACCGTCGGGGCTTCGTTGTACTCGAGCACGCCCTTCAGCGCGCCGCCCGCCGCCGCCTTGAACGCCGCGTTGATCTCTTCGACCGTCGCGTTCTTCTTCAGCACCACCGTGAGGTCGACCAGCGACACGTTCGGGGTCGGCACGCGCACCGCGAGGCCGTTGAGCTTGCCCTTCAGCGCCGGCAGCACTTCGCCGATCGCCTTCGCCGCGCCCGTGGACGACGGGATCATCGACAGCGCCGCCGCACGCGCGCGCCGCAGGTCGTCGTGGACGAGGTCGAGGATGCGCTGATCGTTGGTGTAGCTGTGGATGGTCGTCATCAAGCCCTTCTCGATGCCGAAGGTGTCGTTCATCACCTTTGCGACGGGAGCGAGGCAGTTCGTCGTGCACGACGCGTTGCTGATGATGTGGTGCTTCGCGCTGTCGTAATCGGTGTGGTTGATACCGAAAGCGACGGTGATGTCGGGGCTCTTGCCGGGGGCAGAGAGCAGGACCTTCTTCGCGCCGGCGGCGAGGTGCTGGCTCGCCTTCTCTTTGTCGGTGAAGCGGCCAGTGCACTCGAGCACCACGTCGACGCCGAGCTCCTTCCACGGCAGCTTCGCGGGGTCCTTCTCGGCGGTGACCTTGTAGTCCTTGCCGTCGATGGTGATGCCCTTCTCAGAGCCCGACACCGGGCCGGGCCAGTTCCGGTGCACCGAGTCGTACTTGAACAGGTGCGCCAGCGTCTGAGGCTTGTCGAGGTCGTTGATCGCCACGATCTCGATGTCGTTTTCCTGACGGCTCAGCGCGGCGCGAAGGACCATGCGGCCGATGCGGCCGAAGCCGTTGATTGCGAGTTTTGTGGGCACGGAGTTTCTCCTTGAGAGGCGGCGTTAATAGGGCCGAACCCCTCGAAGATCAACGCGCAGTTCGCGCCCGAATCAGCCGGTACAGCGCCAGCGCCAGCAGCGGAAACAGCCCGCCTGCGCTGCCGCAACCACAGCCACGTGGCACAGGGCCGTAGTCCGAAGGCAGCAGACCAATCGTCACGTCGGGCAGGACTCCCCCATCGGGAAGCACGCCGCCGTCGGGATCCATCGGTACGCCCGCGTCCTCTACCGGCTCGAGGCCCGCATCGGGAACCACGCCGCCGTCGGGGAGCTTGTCGACGTCGAAGTAGGTCAGCACCCGCGACATCACCGCCAGGCGTTCAGGCCGCGAGACGATGGTCTCGAACGGGAAGCCGAAGGTGACCTGCACCCCTCCCGCGGCGAGCGCGGCCGGCGTTCCACCCGCGGCGCCGTAGTGGGCCAGCGTCGTGGCCGGAGTGATCGGGTTGGTGATGTCGGTGGTGCCCGTGTCGTACGCCCCGCCCGAGCCGTCATCGAGCGCGAGCGCGGGGAGCCCGGCGAGGAAGCCATCGCCATTCACCGTCGCTTGCGTGTTGAGGGCGGCAGTGGTGCCGACGCGAAGCACGGAAGAGAGAAATGCCTGGTCGGTGGCGCTGCCCATCGCCAGCGATCGCAGCGCGCTCCCACCGGTGAAGAAGATCGGCCGCGACTGCATCGCCTGGGCGCTGAGCACCGTGACTTCCGCCGCGGTCGGGCCTGCGCCGTTCGCGTGGCCGCGGCCCGCCATCCAGCCCACCATCGCGTACGACGAGAGCGGCACGTCGCCCGAAGTGACTGCGAGCGTGGTGGCCGAATCGAAGCCGACCTTCGCCGCGTCCAGCGCGTCGCCCCACCGCGCCAGGTACGACGCGTCGTTCATCTTCGAGATGATGATGCGCAGCACCTGCCCCAGCGCGTAGCTGCTCAGGTTGTCGCGGCGGCCGAGCGCCGCATCGAGCCGGTCGTAGGCGTTCACCACCATCACGGTCTTCGCCCCGGGCAGCGGAGCGCGCGCGCCGACGACCTCCGAGCCGAAGCTCTCGCCGCCCTCGTTCACCGACGCGACGCGGAAGTAGCGCGCTTTTGACGACGGGAAGGCGGTGGTGAAGCTCAAGCCCGTGACTTCCGAGCCATCGTCCCAGCCCAGGCCATCGGCGCTCTGGTAGACGCGGTACTTCGTCGGCGCGCTGCCCCAGACGCCCTGCGAATCGGCAGCGGGCGCGCGCCACTGAACCTTCACCATCCCGATGCCTTCATTCCGCGCGGCGACATGCGTCGGCGGCTCGGGCGGGAAGCGCGGGGTGGTGCCATCTTTGTCGGCGAAGAAGCGGATGATGCCCTGCGTGATCGCGCGGGTCGCCAGGTAGCGGAAGCCCGGCTCTTTGAGGTGCAGCGCGTCGGCGGCGGCGTCGTGAAACGCGATCTCCATCAAGATGCTCGGCATCTCGTTGTTGTGGCTCGGGTTGATTTCCCCGAAGTACGCCGAGTGAACGCCGCGGTCTTTCCACAACGGCTGGTTCCAACCGCTGGTCGCTTTGATGTCGTTGATGAGCTCGCCGCGAACGAACTGGGCCAGCTTGTCGCTGCCCGCGACGCCCGTGAAGTTGTAGGTGCCGTCGGGTGGGTTCGGGCCGTAGACGTAGACGTCGGTGCCGACCGCCGAAGCGTTGAACGCGTTGGTGTGCCACGAGAGGAACACCGCGT
Source organism: Myxococcales bacterium (assembly GCA_038206395.1). Lineage (GTDB taxonomy): Bacteria > Myxococcota > Myxococcia > Myxococcales > Myxococcaceae > JAGSPQ01. The sequence continues at coordinate 79,623 of JBBRAX010000005.1, forward strand.
CTTCGCCGGGCTCGTGAAGCCACGCGGCGAAGCGCGAGCGGGTCGAGACGTCGTCGTTTCCGTCGCCGCTCGAGAAGTCGTACACCGTCGTCGGAGCGCCCGCGTACTGCGCGTTGTACCGGGCGCTCTCTTCGAACCGCGGCCGCCCGCTGACGCCGCCACCGCGGTTGATCAGGCCGACGCCGCCGCCGAACCGAACCGCGTCCAGCGAGACGTTGCCCGTGTCCTTCGAGTCGTTCTGCACGACGAGCGCAGCCGAGGTGCCCTTCTTGAAATAGAAGCGGCCGAGCAGAATCCACGTGCTGCCGTGGCGCCGCTGGTTGACGCGGAAGTGCGACGACCCGCCCGCATGGTTCACGATGTAGTGCGCGTCGGTGACCCGCGCGCTGTAGGCCGTGTAGCTGACGTAGGTGTTGTAGTAGCCGTCGGCGGGGAAGGTGGCGGTGTACGTCGCGCTCGCGTTCGACACCGCCGCGACATCGATCAGCCGGTTCTTCGCGAGGGCGAACGGGTTGGTGCCGGTGTTCATCGGGCTCGGCGGAGCGCCCCACCCTGGCACTGACGAGTCAGAGAAGCCGCTGCCCGCCTCGACGTAGCCCGACGTGCCGTCGTCGACGATGACGAGGTTGGGGTTGAGGTCGGCCTCGCGCACCGTGATGACCTGTGCGCCGGCGTTGAGCAGCATCGGCACGAGGTACTGGTGCACCGCCTCGGTCGAGACGAGGTCTTCGACGATCTCGTTGGTGGTGCCGCGCTGGGTGCGCCAGGCCATCGCTCCGTCTTCCCAGGTGAAGCCATGGCCAGCCGACAGGTAGACGACTTTTCCGGCCAGGACGCCTTGTTCGCGGAAGCTGGCGGTCGGGGTGCTGGGGGTGCGCGCAGCAGACCTTCTTTCGCGGCGGACCAGCGGCGGTTCGGCGGGGTTCCAGGGCAGCTCGTTGGGCTTCGGCGGCACCGGCGAAGGCACATACGAACCGGGCGGTTCGAGGCCGCAATCGTTCGACCAGCCGGTGGGGTCGGCACCTAGCAGAACGGCAGCGAGGAGGACGAACATGGGCGTCCCTATACTGAAGAACCAACGGGATACCGAGGGGGGTGCCCACGTTTCTGAAAACTTTCGTAAGTCAGCCCTGATGTCCCTGCCAACCATCCCCCAGCGCCACGAGCTGAAGTACCTGATCAGCGACGAGCAGGCGATCGCGCTGAGCCGCGCGCTGAGCTCATCGCGCTCTGCGCCACCGTCGCGGGCGCGGCCGAAGGGCTCAGCGTCGAACAGGCCGTCGCGCTCGCCGTGAAGCAGAGCCCGACGCTTCGCGGGCGAGTGGCCGAGCAGCGCGAGGTGATCGCCGAAGGCGCGGTCGACACCCATCTTCAGAACCCGCAGCTACGGGTGGGAAACTTCCGGTCGGATCGGCTGATCACCCCCGCGGTCAACGGCCAGCGGTACTCCGACACGCCCTTTGGCGGGCTGAACGTGGGCCTGCGCTGGAAGCCACCGAACCCGATGGTGAACTCGGCGCGCAGCGACGAAGCGCGGCTGCGGGCCGAAGCGGTAGGCGCCGAGGCTGAGGGTGAGAAGCGCGAGCTCATTGCCCGGGTTCGTGCGCTGTACGTCACCGCAAAGAACATGGAGCGCCAGCTTCAGCTCGCGAAGCAGTCGGTGGACCTGCGCATTGAGCTGGCCGCAGTGAACCAGCAGCGCGTCGCCGCGCAGGCCGCGCGGGGCGTCGACTCGAGCCTGGCTGACCTCGACGAGCTCGAGGCCCGCGCGCAGCTGCTCGAGCTCGAACAAAAGCGCCGCTCGGCCCTTCGCGAGCTGACCGGCCTCCTGGGCCTGCCCCGCGGCGCCCCGCTGGTGCTCACCACGCCCGACCGTGCGTGCGAGGCCCCGAAGGAAGATGCTGTGGCGCTCGCGGCGCTGGCCGAGGGCAACGACCCGAAGCTGAGAGAGCGCAGAGCCAAGCTTCAGGCCGTCGCCGCCGAGAGATCGCGCGCGCGGCTCGAGCTCATCCCCTGGTTCGACTTCGTGCAGCTGGGCTACGTGCTGCAGAACGAAACGACCCCGGGCTACGCAGCCTTTCGCCTCGGCGTGACGCTGCCGCTGCTGAACTTCAACGGCAACCAGGTCGAGCTGCTCGACGCGAAGCGCGATCGCATCGACTCGCAATACGAAGGCGACAAGGTCTCGCTGCTGCGGAGCCTCGAGGAAGCGCTGGCCGACGTCCGAGACGACGCAGACCTGGTGACGCGCTACCGCGAGGCCGCACCGCGCGTGGTCGACGAAAGGCCTTCCCAGCTGCAGAAGTCCGTCGAAGCCGGGGCGACCAGCCTGCTCGACTTTGCCGCCGTTCAGGGCCGCAGCCTCAGCGCGCAACAAGCAGGCCTCAAGGCCGAGCTGCACTGCCTGCTTTCTCTCATTCAGCTCGACTACCTGGTGGGCCGGTGAAGGTTCTTCTTCTTCTTCTGCTCGCAGGAGTGCTTGCCGCCGCTCCGGTCGTGAAGACGATCGAGATCCCCCCTGCGCTGCGGAAGGTGACGCGCCCCCCCCCCGAGCCCTCGGGCCTCGCGTGGTCGGCCGGCCTGAGCCGCTACCTGGTCGTCAGCGATGACACGGGCTTCGCGAACTCAGCCAACAACCATGCGCCGATGGTCTTTGGATTGTCAGCGGAGGGAAAGCTCGACGATGCGCCGATTGCGATCGAAGGCATCGACGAGCTCAACGACGCTGAAGGAATCTGCGCCGGGCCCGACGGCACCTTCTTTCTCACCTCGTCTCACTCGACGAACAAAAAGGGCAGGGTCTCGAAGGCGCGGCGCATGCTGCTGCAGCTGGAGCTCAAGGGCCGCGCGCTGACCGTCATCGGCCGCACCGACCTCACGGCTGGAAAAGGGTTGCTCGCGCAGGTGGGGTTGCCGCCCGACGCCCGGCTCGACATCGAAGCGCTCGCGTGGCGCGGCGGCGCGCTGTACCTGGGGCTCAAGGCTCCGCTGGGGCCGAAGGGTGAGGCGCAGGTGGTACGGCTCGACAACCTGGCTCCAGCGATGAAGGGCGAGCAACCACTGCTGTCCGCGTTTGCGCAGCTCAACTTGTGCGCGCTGGAGGTCTGCGAAGGCGTTTCCGACATGCTGTTTCTCGACGACGGCTCGCTGATCGTCACCGCCAACACGCCCAAGCATCTGCAGACCGACGGTGGCGGCGCTGTGTTTTGGGCGAAGGCTCGAGCTTCGACAGGGCAGACTCCTGCGCCATCGACCGCGTGGCTAGACGAGGACAAAGCTTTCACTGCAGGGCTTGAAAGAAGTTGGTTCGAACCACCAGAGGCGATGTTCTTCAAAGGAACGTGCTTGCGCACGCCAAAGAAGAGCCCGGTGCCATTTCCCTTCGAGCGCCCACGCCGACGAGGGCGCCCGCGCGGGCCTGACAGCTGTGCTAACGAAGCGCCGCGTGTCGATGACGCCTTCACCGTTTCGGACCCCGCGCGCGAGCACCTTCTTCGCGTCGGTGGGCTACGCGTGGAACGGGCTCATTCACACCGTCGTGCACCAGCGGAACATGCGGATGCACGTGATTGCTGCGGTGTTGGTCGGGCTCGTCGGCAGCGGCATTCCGTTGGGGCTCGCCGAGAAGGTGACGCTGATCTTCTGCGTGCTGCTGGTGCTCTTCGCCGAGATGCTGAACAGCGCGCTCGAGCAGTTGGTGGATCTGGCGATTCAGCAGTTCGACGAGAAAGCGCGGCTGACGAAAGACGCGGCAGCGGGCGGCGTGCTGGTGCTGGCGATTGGCTCGATCGTGATCTTCGCGGCGGTGCTGGTGCACAACGCCGACGCCGTGTTGTCGAACCTCGAGGCGGTGCAGCGGCAGGTGATCTACGGCACGCCCCTGACCATCTGCGCCGGCACGCTGATGCACGAGCGGGCGCGGCCGAAGTGGGTCGACGCGCTGACTTTCGCTTTGGGGCTGGGGTTGCTCACGGTGACGGTCAGCTGGAGCAACAGCCTCGTCTTCTCGAGCATGACCTTCGGGATGCTGGTGGTGGCGGCAGCTGCAGCGCGTGAACGCCAGCGCACCCAATAAAAAACCCGGCACCAGGCCGGGTTCCTACCGCATCCCTTCGGGCGCTGGCACCGGATCCAGTCCGGAACCTGAGCGCCCGAGGGCTTAACTTTTTGAACTCAGTGCCGGATCTCGGCCGGCTGATTCTCTTCAGTCACTTTCGGTGGTGCGTCCTTCAAATCGTTGGTGACAAGGTCGATGAGCTCAGTCGCGATGTCCAGAATCTGGTTGGGAGTGTAACCACCCGCCCGAAGCTGCATGAAGAACGTCCGGGCCAGAATCTTCGTACCCTTCTTGTCAGTGCTCATGGACCCTTCCTTGAGCACCCGGCATGCCACGAAAAGACACAACACAAGCCGTTGAATTAACTGGCATATTCAAGACCGTGACATTTTGGTGCGTAAACCGCTTCGCACCGCCCGGGCGGAACCGGAAATCAGGTGCGTAGGCGGCTACTCACCTGAAGCGCCGATCGGGACGGGGCAGAGGAACTTGGATAAAGGCCCCCCGTGGCCTACCGGATCAACAACCTCGGCTTGTGGCTGGACGAGCCAGACACGCTGCTGTCGAAGCGCGCGGCCGAAAAGCTGGGCGTCACCGTGTCGGATCTCGCGTCGGTGCGCGTGGTGCGGCAGGTGCTCGACGCGCGGAAGAAGAACAGCCCGCGGTACATCTACACCGTCGAGGTCGAGCTCGCGGCTGGGCAGAAGCCGAAGCTGCTGCCGCCTGATGTTGCGACGGTGGAAGAGACGCCGGAAGTGTTGACCCAGGTGGCGCGCCAACCCGATCAACGCCCAATCATCGTGGGCACCGGGCCAGCCGGGTTGTTCTGCGCGCTGGCGCTGATCGAGCGCGGCGTGAAGAGCATCCTCCTCGAGCGGGGCACCGACGTGATTCAGCGCCGCAAAGACGTCGCGAAGCTGATGCGCGACGGAACGTTGATGGAAGAGAGCAACATGAACTTCGGCGAGGGCGGTGCCGGGGCGTACACCGACGGTAAGCTCTCGACCCGCATCAACCACCCGCACGTGCGAAAGGTGATCGAGACGTTCGCGCGGTTTGGCGCTCCCGACCGGATCCTCATTCAGGGCAAGCCGCACATCGGCTCGGATCTGCTGCCCTTCGCGGTCGAGAAGCTGCGGCGCGAGCTGGTCGAGCGCGGCTGCGAGGTGCGGTTCGGCACGCGCGTCGACGACCTGCTGTACGACGGCGATCGCGTCACGGGCGTGAAGCTGAACGACGGGTCCGAGCTTCACAGCGATCGCGTCGTCCTCGTGGTCGGCAACTCGGCGCGCGAGCTGTACGAACGTTTCGCCACCGATGGCCGAGTCTTCGTCGAAGCGAAGCCCTTCGCGCTGGGGTTCCGGGCCGAACACCCGCAGGACATGATCAACGCCATTCAGTACGGCGACCGCGCGGCGAAGAACACGGCGCTGCCGCCGGCTGACTACAAGCTGGCCGAGAACCTGGAAGTGGCGGGCGAAATGCGGGGCGTTTATTCGTTCTGCATGTGCCCGGGCGGCATCGTGGTCCCGACCCCCACCGAAGCTGGCTACCAGTGCACCAACGGCATGAGCAACTCGCACCGCAACGCCAAGTACGCCAACGCTGGCATCGTGGTCTCGGTGTCGGTGGACGACTTTGCGCGTGAAGGGTTCACTGGGCCGCTGGCCGGGCTTGAGTTTCAGCGGCACTGGGAAAAGAAGGCGTACGAGCTGGGTGGAGGGAAGTTCTACGCGCCGGCGCAGACGATTCCCGACTACCTCGCGGGCACGCTGAAGAAGAAGCCGGGCGGCACCACCTACCGGCCGGGCCTCGCGCACGCCGACCTGAACCGCCTCTTCCCCGAGGCGCTGACGCAGTCGCTGAAGGCGGCGCTCAAGGGGTTCGAGAAGAAGATGCGCGGGTTCACGAGCGAAGCCGGGTTGTTGATCGGGGTGGAGTCGCGAACCAGCGCGCCGCTGCGCGTGACGCGGAACGAGAAGCTGCAGTCGGTGTCGATGAAGGGGCTGTACCCGGGCGGCGAAGGCTGCGGGTATGCCGGTGGCATCGTGTCGTCCGGCATCGACGGGTTGAGAATCGCAGAGCAGATCTGCGCGGAGCTTTCGTGAAGTACACGGTGAGGAACAAAGACGGCGAGCTGACCTACGGCAGCTTGGAAGAGGTCAAGACGGCCTTCGTGATCGGCCTGATCGAGCCGGACGACGAAGTGATCGAAGAGGGCGCGAAGCTCGCGCGCAAGGCCTCGTCGATTCCCCTGCTCGTGACGGCAAAGAAGGTCACGCACGAGAAGGGCCAGAGCAACGCGATGCGCGGGTGGGTCATCGGCGCGCTCGTGCTGGCGATGTTCGCCTTCTACTTCCTGATCAAAGGCGTCTGGACCTGGGGCGGGCTCGCGGCCTTCGGCGTCGTCGTGATTCTGCTGCGCGTCACCATGCAGGCCGCGAAGAGGCCAAAGCGCTGATGCCCTGGGCGACCGTGAAGGGCGAGAAGTGGGAGGTCCGGGTCACCCAGGATCTCACTGACAACTACGCGATCGAGGTGTTCCCCCGCCCGCCCCCCGGCACTGTGAAGAAGGCCGAGATCTACAAAGACTGGCCCGTACCGCTGGTGATGAAGGTGTTCGCCAACTCGGAAGACGACGCGCTCTTCTGCGGCCTCGGGCACCTGAAGAAGCTTGGCCGCATCGAAGACTTCGGCGGGCTGCCCGAGAAGCCGCCGCCCCCTGCTCCACCGGTTGTTCCGCCGGCCTGAGCCGGCCCCGTTCATCCCGGGCCCGGGCCTTGAGTCGTGGGAAGAGCAGCCCTGGCAGATCGGTACTACTTCTTCGCGGCCTTCGCGCGGTCCTCGGCCACCACCTTCCGAATCGCGGCGAAGACGTTGGGCACCGCAGTGCCGTTGGCTTTGTTGGCGATCCACTTGGGCAGCGAGCCGCCCGGGTCGGTGTAGACGTAATAGGTCGCGAAGGTCTTCTTGCCGCCCTCGCGGGGCTCGAGCAGCCAGTAGCCGTCGTTGATCTTCACGCGCACGTAGCCATCGCGCTCGGGGCGGCCCTTGTCCTTCTCGTTCCACCCGGTCCACGTCACCTTCAGGTAGCCGGCGCCGTCTTTCCAGTCGGACTCGTCTTTGATCTTGATCACGTAGTCGCGGCGGTCGACCAGGGGCGCGTTGACCACCGAGTAGAACCAGAGGGTCTTGTCGCCATCTTCCTGGGCGAGGATCTTCGAGTCCTCGGTGTACGGCATGTTCTTCGGGTAGTTCGGGTAGTCGCGAATCGCCTTCCAGACTTCCTGGGGGGTGGCGTCGATGACGCCCATCGCCTTCATCTGCGCGACGGACTCGCCTTCCTTCTTGCGCGAGTAGATCTTGATGCCTTCGTCTTCGGCAGCCAGCGACCACGCGGGTTCTTTGTCGGCACACAGCACGATCAGCGGAAGGGCAATCAGCAGATTCATGGGGGTCGCATCCTAACGGAAAGGCGTATAAGGCAACGCACTGTGAGCCAGACTGACGAAGCCGCGACGAATTCATCCGAAGAAAAGATCCGCAAGATCTACGCCCGCGACCTGAAGGTCGGCGATGCGATTCACACCGTCTTCCGGGCAGCCGGCAAAGAGAAGATCACCAGCCGCGCTGGGAAGACCTTCTTGACGCTGTCGCTCGTCGACAAGACGGGTGAAGTCGACTCCCGCATCTTCGACAACGTCGAGACGGCAGAAGGCGCTTTCCGCGACGACGACTACCTGCTCGTGAAGGGCAAGGTGATCGCGTTCCACGGCAAGCCGCAGCTGGTGGTCGACTCGCTCGAGCGGCTCGATGCCGGCCCGATCGACGCGAAGGAGTTCGCGTACACCGCTCCGCCGGCGCCTGCGGTGGAAGAACGCTCGCCAGCGCAGGCCCAGACGCCACGTGCGGAAAAGGCGAACGGAGGACACCGCGCGATCAAGCAGCGCATCCTCGAGCTGCTCGATGACCCGAAGGTTGCCCAGGGCCTCGACGCGCTCCTTCGTCACCTCGACCAGTACATCGACGAGCGCGTGGCGGCGAAGACCGGTGGCGGCGAGCCGCGCCGTGAACGCGAGCCCCAGCACAAGAAGCCGCAGGTCGAGAAGCGGCCGCGCGTCGAGTCGCCGCGCTCGGAGCACCACGCGAAGCCGGCCGAGAAGTCGGCCCCCCGCGACCCGTCGCTGCCGAAGGATCTCACCTTCAAGCCGTTGAGCATGCTGGCCGGCGAGCCTGCGCCGGTGCCCGCTGCCGAAGCGCCTGAGCCTGAGCCTGAGCCTGAGCCTGAGCCGAAGCCCGAAACCGGCAACTGAAAAACGCCGATGGCGAAGCGTCTCGGTGAGCAGCTGGTCGATGCCGGCCTCGTGTCGGCCGAAGCGATCGAATCGGCCCTGCAGCAGCAGAAGATCACCGGCCATCGGCTGGGTGACTGCCTGCTCGAGCTCGGCCTGATTCAAGAGGTCGCGCTGCTGCGCTTCCTCGCCGCCGAGTTCAAGACCCGCTTCGTCTCGGCCGAGAAGCTGGCGAAGGCGAAGATTCCCCCCGAGGTCCTCGACAAGGTCCCGGTGCGGATGTGCGAGGCGCAGAGCTTCCTGCCGCTGGCGCTCGACGGCGAGCGAAAGATTCTTTCGATCGTGATGGCCGAGCCGCAGAACCTCGCGCTCGTCAAAGAGATCACCCTCGTCACCGAGATGGACGAGGTGTTCGCCTACGTCGGCGTGCGAAGCGCGATCAGCGCCGCGATCAAGAAGCACTACTACGGAGACCACACCGCTTTCGCCGCGCTCGAGCAGGGCGGCGTGCAGGCGCTTCGAAGCGACGTCTCGACGATGACGCGCGCCTACGACAGCGACTCGCGCATCGGCCCCACGCCCGGCTCGAACCCGAACCAGAGCCAGTCGGTGCTGATCGATGGCAGCGGCAAGCACCGCGAGACCTCGACCGGCAAGGGAACCAGCTCGCGCGTCAACCCGACCCAGCTTCGTGAAGCGCTGGGCGCCGTGCGTGGCACCGTCGGTGAAACGGACTTCGTCGAGACGCTGAACATCCTGGTCGGCCTGATGGAGATGGGGCGGAAGGAGTTCCGCGGACACTCGGCGCAGGTGGCGCGGCAGTCGGCGTTGATCGGAAGACGCATGGCGCTGTCACCGCGCGACGTCGCCCACACCTCGATCGCCGCGTACCTGCACGACCTCGGCAAGAAGTCAGACAAGCACTTCACCCTGACCGCGATCGCCAGGAGCGCCGAGCTGAAGGCCGAGGCGAAGCGCTACATCCGCGCGCCGATCAAGCTCTTCGAGACGGTGCACCTGCACGGGGGCGTCAACACGGTGCTGGCCCAGCTGTACGAGGCCTACGACGGCAGCGGCGTGCCCCAGGGCGCGAAGGGCGAAGACATCTCGGCCGGCGCGCGAATCATCGCGGCGGTCGACGCCTTTCTCGATCTCACCCGCAACCCCGCGAACCCGTTCGGCCGCGTGCTGACCAAGACCGAGGCGCTGGAACAGCTGCGCTCGGAGTCCGGCAAGCTCTACGACCCCGTCGTGGTCGACACCATCGCTCACCTGCAGAGCGGCGACCTGCTTCGCCAGCGCGTCGACACCGATGGCCGGATGGTGATCATCGCCGACCCCGACGAAGGCGTTCGCACCGACCTCAACGACGCGGTGAACAAGATTGGCCTCGTCGTCCACACGGTAGTGAAGCTCGACGGCGTCATCGACGCAGTGCTCGCAGGAGAAGCCGACACCATCGTCGTCGGCCTCGCCTACGGCGTGCAGGACCTGGTGAACCTTGCCGGCTTCGTGCGCGCGCGGCCCGAGAGCGCGTCGGTGCCGATCATCGTCGTCGGCGAGCCCACGGATCCGCAGACCCGCGATCGCCTCGCGAACGTCGGCATGTCGGCCTTCTTGCCCACGCCGATCAACCCCGACCACGCCGCCGATGCGGTGAAGGGGCTCTACGTCGATCGCCTCGAGAACGGCGGCCCCGGCAAGACGGTGCGCGGCAGCTTCGATGAGCTCGCGGCGCCCGAGCTGGCGAAGCTGCTGGGCAAGGGAAAGAAGACGGGGCGCCTGCTGGTGCGCAACGGGCCGCAGGAAGGCTTCGTGCACATCGAGAAGGGGCGCGCCGTGTTCGCGACCTACGCGGGAAAGAGCGCCGAGGCCGCGGTGTCCGGCATGCTGGCGCTGACCCAGGCAGAGTTCTCGTGGGAGCCCGAGACGCTGCTCACCGAGATGCCGCACGCCGACAAGGATCTCGAGGTCATCGCGCGCGAAGTCGAGCACTCGCTGGCTGGCGCGCCCGAGTAGTTGGTTACGGGAGCAAGACGTTCAGCTTGAAGAGCGCCTTCGTGTTCCGGGCGCAGGTCAGCGCGACCTCTTCCACATCCTTCCCGTGCAGCTCGGCCACCTTTGCAGCGGTCAGCGCGACGAATGACGGCTCGTTCTTCTTCCCGCGGTGCGGAATCGGAGCGAGGAAGGGGCTGTCGGTTTCCACCAACAGACGATCGAGCGGAGTGAAGGCGACGGCGGCCTGCAGCGCCTCTGTCTTCTTGTAGGTGACCACGCCCGAGACCGAGATGTGGAAGCCGAGCCCGAGGTACCGGCGCGCGTCGTCGGTGTTGCCGGTGAAGCAGTGAATCTGGCCGGACGTCATGCCTTCGCTCTTCAAGATCTCGAAGCACTCGGCGTGGGCGTCGCGCACGTGAATCACCACCGGCTTCTTCAGTGACTTTGCCAGCTGGCACTGGCGCCGAAAGCACTCGGCCTGCACGTCGTGCGGCGAGTGGTTGTAGAAGAAATCGAGCCCCGTTTCGCCCACCGCGCAGACCTGTGGCAGCGCGCAGAGCCGCTCGAGGGTTGCCCAGTCTTCGGCCGTCGCCTTCACCGCGTCATGCGGGTGGATGCCCATCGTCGGGGTGCAGAACCCGGGGTGGGCCGCGGCGACCTCGAGCGCGTTGCCGAAGTCGCCCGACTTCTGCATCAGGCCCACCACGATCGCGTGGTGAAGGCCGGCCCCGCGTGCGCGATCCAGCACGTCGACGGGCGTCGGGAAGTCTTTCACTTCGAGGTGGCAGTGGGCGTCGATCAGGATCATGGGCGGGGCTGGGCCAACAGCGCGCTGAGCTCGGCGCGGGCTTCAGGAGAAGACAGGGTGAGCAAAGACAGGCGGGCGTGGGCTTCAGTGCCCGGCAACAGCCAGAGGCCTTCGGCCACGTCGAGCTTGAGGTCATCGGTCGCCGCGGCTTCGCCCAACACCGACTCGAGCGCGGGCAGCACGTCGAGGTTGCCGAGGCGGCCGAGGCCACGGGCGGCCGCTCCCCGCGCCCAGTCGGAGGGGTCTTTCAGGATCTCGAGCAGACGTTCGCGCGCGCCGGGCGCCTTCACTTCGCCAAGCAACTCGATCGCCATCGCGCGATCCACGCTCCACGTCTTGCTGGCGCGCTTGAACAGGTGCGCCACCGCGCTGAGGTCGCCCAGCTTCGCCAGCGCGGCGGCAATCTGGGTGCGATCGAAAGCAGGCAGGAACCACTTCCCGAACACCTTCAGCAGCGCGGGCAGCGCGGCCCTGTCGCCCAGCTCGGCCAGCGCCGACGCCGCGCGAAACCGCAGATCCACGTTCGCCAGCGCCTCGACCAGCACCTCGAGCCCGGCCGAGTGTTTCAGCGCCGCCATGCCGCGCGCCGCCTCGAACTTCACCGCGAAGACCTCGTCGTTCATCGCCGCGGCCAGCGCTCCTCGCGCAGAGGGCCGGACGAGGTCGGCCAGCCGGCCCGTCGCCTCGGTGCGGACCTGAACGTCGCGATCGCCGAGGTGACGAACGAGCAGAGCCTCGGCTTCTTCGGGCGGCAGAATCACCGCGCCCATCGCCATGGCGCCGCAACGCACGTCCGACTGCTGGTCGGCCAGCAGTCGCACCAGCGCCGGAGCGAACTCCGCCTTCAGGTCGGCCGGCACCTCGTCGGCGAGATCGCACAGCGTGTCGACCGCCTCGGCGCGCAGCGGCGCCTCTTTCGCGTTCTCGAGCTTGAAGAGCGCGGTGTCGCGCGAGGTGCGCCAGTCTTGCGTCACTTCACTTCCGCGCCAGGGGCCATCGCGCCGGGGTCGAGCAGCACCAGGTCTTGGCCTCCCGGGCCCGCGGTGAGAATCATGCCCCGGCTCTCGATGCCTTTGAGCGCGCGCGGCTTCAGGTTCATCACCACCACCACGCTCTTTCCGATCACCGCTTCGGCGCTGTACGCCTCGGCGATGCCGGACACGATGGTGCGCGGCGCGGCCTCGCCCACGTCCACCGTCAGCTGCAAAAGCTTGTCGGCCTTGGGAACCTTCACGCAGGCCAGCACCTTGCCAACCTTCAGTGAAACCTTCGCGAAGTCGGCGTACTCGATCTCGGAGATGGCCGTCGCCGGCCCCTGCACCAACGCCCCAGCGGGCGGCTTCACCACGGGGACAGCGACAACGGGCGCTTCGGGAGCAGCAGCGGGCTGAATCAAGGTCGACACCTGGGCTTCCTCCATCCGGTTGATGAGCGGCGACGGGTCTCCAATCGGCCGCGAACGATCGAGCAGCGGGTACTTTGCCGTCTCGAGCGCCGCGAAAGTGAGCCTCGGCGCGTTGAGCTGGGTGAAGAGGCTGGCGGCGAGCCGCGGCACGACCGGCTCGATCAGCGCTGCGACGAGGTACGCAATCTCGGCCGCGTCGGACAAGACGGCGCGCGCGCCTTCGAGGTTGGTCTTCTTCGACTTCCACGGCTCGTGGCGGGTGAGGAACTGGTTGGCCGACTGGCCGATTTCGAGGATCACCTTCATGCCTGCGCGGTAGTCGAAGCGCTCGAACGCATCGCGCACCTCGGGCACCCGCTTCAGGGCGGCCTCGACCAGCGCCTTGCCCTCACCCTCGCCTGCCGGGCTCAACGTCTTCCCCGCGTCGGGCATCGCCAGCAGCGACAGGGTGCGGTTCGCGAGGTTGCCTAAGTTGTTCACCAGCTCGGCGTTCACCCGCTGGCGGAACTCGGTGAGGCTGAAGTCTAAGTCTTCTGCGCCGGGGCCAAGCAGCGTCGCGTAATAGAAGCGCAGGTAGCTGGGGTCGAGCACGTCGAGGTACGGGCGCGCGTTGATGAAGGTGCCGCGCGACTTGCTCATCTTTTCGCCGTTCACCGTGAGGTGACCGTGAATGTGCACCTTGTCCGGCCGGTGAAGCTTCGCCACCTTGAGCACTGCCGGCCAGAACAGGCAGTGGAAGTAGACGATGTCCTTGCCGATGACGTGGACGATGCGCGCGCCGCTGTCTTCGGCCCAGTACTCCAGCGCGTCCTTCGCCTTGCCCGTCTCTTTCGCCCACTTCTCGGTGGCCGAGATGTAGCCAATCGGGGCGTCGAGCCAGACGTAGAAGAACTTGTTGGTCTCGCCCGGAATCGGAAACCCAAAGTACGGCCCGTCGCGGCTGATGTCCCAGTCGGCGAGCCCCTTCTCGAAGAACTGCTGCAGCTGCGTCGCGAGCCCGCGGTTCATGAAGTCTGGGTTTCCGATCAGCTCTTTGACGAAGTCGCCCATCACGGGCAGCTTGAAGAAGAGGTGCAGCGAGTTGCGCCATACCGGCGCCAGCCCGCTGATCGCCGACTTCGGGTCGATGAGCTCTTTCGGCCCGTAGGTGGCGCCGCACTTCTCGCACGCGTCGCCGTACTGGTCGGGGCTCTTGCAGTTCGGGCAGGTGCCGCGAATGAAGCGATCGGGCAGGAAGCGGTCGGCCTTCTCGTCGTAGGCCTGCTCGATGTCGCGGCGCGCGATCAGCCCCGCGTCCTTCAGCCGGCCGTAGATCAGCTCGGCGTAGGCCTTGTTCTCGGGTGAGTTGGTCGAGTGGTAGTAGTCGAAGCCGATGCCGAAGTCGGCGAAGTCCTTCTGGTGCTCGACGCTGTAGCGCGCGACGAAGTCTTCGGGCTTCAACCCCTGCTTCTGCGCGTTGAGCTCGATGGGGGTGCCGTGGGTGTCGTCGGCGCAGAGGAAAAGAACGTCTTCGCCGCACGACCGCAGGAAGCGCACCCAGATGTCCGTCTGGATGTGCTCGACCATGTGGCCCAGGTGAATCGGGCCGTTGGCGTAGGGAAGTGCGCAGGTGACGAGCGTTCGTTTTGACATGGTTGGTTAGCGTTCCTGCTCACGGCGAATGGTCGAGAAGCCTGACTCCCAGGCGGTGGCGCGGCCACACAAGGTCCAGAGCAGGCGTTCGAGAATGAGCTCGCCGCCGCCCAGCTTCAGCGCCAGGTCTGCCTCGGCGCAGCTGACCATGCCGCGCAGCAGCTCTTTGCGGCCGTAGCCCGCGGCGGCCTGCATGCCCATGAAGGCAGCGTAGGGGTGCGGCACGCGGACCTTGGCTGCCTTCGATTCCGCTTCGATCTGCGGAAACACGCGGGCCTGGAAGTCGTTGTAGTTCTTCGGCGGCTTGCCACCCGACAGCTGCACCATGCGCTCGAAGTTGGTCAGCAGGGTGCGGACGACCGAGGTGATCGCTCCGAGCAACTGGAGCGCAGCGGAGCCCTGGGCAAGCGCTTCGCCGACGTACTTCCGGGCGCCCTCGAAGTTGCGCTTCTGCAGCGCGTCCGACATCTCGAGGAACTCTTCCTCGCGCGCGTGGCCGACCAATAGCTCGACGTCGCGCAGCTTGATCTCAGGCGCCTCGGTGTAGAGCGCGAGCTTGACGAGCTCGGACTGCAGCAGCCGCATGTTGCCGCCGACGCGGTCTTTGAGCTTCTCGAGCGCGGGGCCCATCAGCTTCTTGCCGTAGGGCTTCAGCGTCTCGGCCACGAACTCAGCGACGTTCAGGTCTTTGAGCTTCGCCGCGACTTTGCGCTCGATCAGCGTGCCCTTGTCCTTCACCAGCTTGATGAAAGGGCTCTTCGCCTCGATGTCGGTGGCCGCGATCACCAAGCAGTGCCCCTTCGGAGCGCCCTTCACCAGCAGGTCCGTCAACGCGCTGTCGTCGTTTTGCGGCGCGCTGATTCCTTCTTCCGCGCAGAACTGGGCCACGTCTCTCAGGAACTGCACGTCGACATCGGCCAGCTGTACGCCAAGCTCGCGATCCCAGTCGTCGACCTTCGGGGCGCCGCTGGCCGAGGGGTCGAGCTCCTTGACGCCCCACCCCGCGCGCGCCGCCAGCGCCAACACGCGGCGGGCTGCTTCCTTCTTGCGGTTGCTCTTCCACGCGTCACGCGCCTTCCCGAGCGCATCGACGCGGCCCTTCTTCGGCGCCAGAAACTCAGGGTCGCGCAGGAAGACGACCTTCGGCCCGGGGAACATCGCCATCGTCGCCAGCTCATTGGCGACTTCGCGCGGCGCCGCGCCGTCCATCGTGACCAGGTTCAGCCCCGCCGAGGCGCCGGGCACGAGCTTGTCGATCAGCGCCTCGGCCGCCTTGCGAACAAGGAACTCTTCACCCCACAAGAGGTACACCGGCGAACCTCCGCCGGCGTCGATGTCCTGCAGGGCGTCTTCCAGCTCGTCGCTCACGCTTTCTAAGGGACGGTCGCCGTCCACACCCTCGAGCTCGAGCTGGCGTTCGTCCGAATCGCGTACGCGCCCGCATTGACCGTGGCCGACGTCTCGTTGACGACCGAGACGTAGCCGGTGGTGGTGGGCAGCATCAGGTTCGTCACCGACGCTGGCAGCGTGAAGGTACCCGCGCTCGCGTTGACGGTGCACGTCGCGTTCAGCGAGCGGCCGCCGACAATCGTCCCGCTCTGCACCACGATCTGCACGTTGCCGGTTCCTGCCGTCCACGCGAAGTTGAAGGGCATGTTGCGGGTCACCGTGACCATGCCCGCGTCAGGCGACGGCGCTGAGAACGCCAGCCGCGTCGGAGCGGTCACCGTCTTCGTGAACGCCGGCGTCCCACCATCGGTCGACCCGGTGGCGGTGAAGGAAATCGTCTCGCCACCATTCCACCAGGTGCCGAGCCCCAGGCCCGTGCCGCTGTAGGTGCCCATGGCCGCGCTGTAGACGAGCACCTGGCCGCCGTCGGTGCCGACCTCGATCGTCACCGTGCCCGCGCTGGTCCTGCTGCCGCCGTCGAAGATCAACGAGCCGCCATCGTGGGTGCAATCGTTGACCAGGCAGCCGCCCAGCTGGCTCTGGGTGCAGCTGAGCGCGACACCCGGAAGCGGAATCGGGCCGCCGTTGGGGAAGAAGGCCGCCGTCGCGCTGCGGGCGACGACCACGCCCGTCTCGAGCTGCTGCACGTTGATGTAGCCCGCAGGACCAGTCAGGACGCCGCCGCCGCCCGTGCCGGTGCCGCCGCCGGTGCCGCCGCCCCCGCCCGTGCCCGTGCCCGTGCCACCGCCGGTGCCCGTCGTGCTGCTGCTGCCACACCCCACCAACACCAGTGCTGCCACGACGATTGCGCGCTGCACGAGAACCCCGGGAAAGGACATGAACATGGCGGCGGAGTTAGCCCACCCGCTGGGCGGGAACCACCACTTCATCGGGCCCCGCCACCTTCCGCATCGGAAGCAGGAGCAACAGAAAAGCGACGGACGCCACCACCGAGACCGCGTTCACCGTCGCGTACGTCGTGCGGTCGGCGAGCCAGCCCGAAGACAGCCCGGTGATGGACTTGCCGATCACCTCGACGCTGGCGAGCACGGTGTAGTGCGTGGCCCCGATGCGGCGGTCGACCTTCGACATCATCAACGCGAACATCGCGGTGGTGAGCATGCCGCCGAAGAAGTGCTCGGCGCAGGTGATCGGGATGACGGTCGACGCCGAGACCTCGAACCAACCGGCCGTCAGCATCCACTGGGCGATCAGCGGCAGCACGCGCAGCAACGCGGCGATTCCGATCGCGCGAAGGATCTTCAGCCGCATCGCCAGCAGCCCCCCCGCCACCGAGCCCAGCAGCGACGTGACCGTGCCCCACGTGCCCAACCACCAGCCGACGCGCCACTGCTCGATGCCCGCGTCGATGAGAAACGGCCCGAACATGCGATCGGCCAGGACCTCGCCGAGCTTGTAGGTGCCGATGAAGAGCAGCAGCCAGCCGGCTCCCGGCAGCCTCAGCGCGGCGAGCATCCGACCCAGCACCTCTTTCAGCTTCGGCGCCTCGATGACGGCGCGCGCGACAGCGGCGGTCTCTTTGAACCGGTACGTCGCCAGCATCACCGCGAGGCACAGCGCGGCCATGCCGAGGAAGAGCCCCTGCCACCCGATGAACCGGCTCGCCGCGACCAGCAGCCCGCCGCCCGTCAACATTCCCAGCTTGTAGCCGACCACCTGCGCCGCGTTGCCGAGCCCCAGCTCACCGGGCCCCAGCAGCTCGACCGCCAGCCCGTCGACCGCGATGTCTTGCGTGGCGGCGAAGAGGTTTAGCAGCAGGATGATCACCAGCAGCGGCGTGAGCGCCCCGTTCGGCGGCAGAAACGCAGCCACGCAGCAGCTCGCCGCCATCGCCAGCTGCAGGGGCACGATCCACGACTTGCGGCGGCCGAAGTGCTCGGACCCGAGGCGATCCACCGCCGGGGCCCAGAACGCCTTCAGCGCCCACGGAAGCGCCAGCGCGCTCGCGAGGCCGATGCCGGTCAGCGACACCCCGCTGGCCCGCAGGTAGTTGGGCAGCGCGTTCGCCTGAAACCCGAAAGGCAGCCCCTGCACGAAGTACAACGCCGAGAGAAGCGCGAGCTTCCGGGGGGAATTCAAGTCGACATCATCTCGATCAGCATGCGCTCGAGCTGAAGCCGCACGGCCCCGTTGCGCTGGGTGATCGCGTTGCGCGCTTCGTCGACCAGCGCCGCGCGCCGGTGAATCGCCGCCGATGGAACGCGGGCCGCGGCAACTTCCGCCAGGGCCGAAAGATCTGCGTTCACCAGCCCGCCCTGCCCCACCTGCGCCACCGCCACGTCGCGGAGCCAGACAGAAAGAACGTCGAGGCAGACTTCAGCGTTCGCGCGGCCATCGCCAAACACTTCGGCGAACTGCAGCCAGCCGCGCGCGTCGTTCGGCACCAGCGACTCGAACTTTTCGATCACCTCGCGCCGCACGCCCAGCGCCGCCGCGTCGAGCTCGAGCGCCCGCGCCATGCTGCCGCCCGCCATCGCCGCCGCCTGCTTCGCGTCTTCGGCCGACAGCTTTTTCTGCGTCGCCTGCAGGTGCGCGGCGATGAAGTCAGTAGGCAACGGGCCGAACTGCGCCTTCGTGCACCGGCTGCGAATCGTCGGCAGCAGCTTGTCGAGCGCCGAGGTGATCAAAACCAGAATCGTGTCGCGGGGCGGCTCTTCCAGCGTCTTCAGCAGCGCGTTCTGAGCAGGCGGGTTCATCGCGTGCGCATTGACCAGCAGCGCGACCTTGTGCTTCGCCTCGAGCGGGCGAAACGAGAGCCGTTCACCCAAAGAACGAATCTGCTCGATGCGGATGTCGCGCGATGGGGTGTGATCGAAGTCGCTGCGGCCGGCCAGCCCCCGCTGCACCTGCTCGTCTTCCGGCATCACCCATGTCACGTCGGGGTGGTTGCGGCCCTTCACGCGCTTGCAGCTGCTGCACGTACCGCAGCCTTCCATCGGCTTCTCGGGGCAGGTCAGCGCCTGCGCGAAGGCGAGCGCGGCGAGCTCCTTGCCGACGCCTTCGGGGCCATGGAACAGCCACGCGTGGTGCACGACGCCCTTGCCGAGCGCTGACTTCAGCGACTCCATCGCCCGGGGCTGGTGCTGAACTTCGGACAACGGCATGGCTGCCGTATAACCGAGGCTGCCTCTGCCATGAATCTCTTCCGAGCCGCTTCCCTGATGGTTCTCTTCGCCGGCTGCCGCCCCGGGCCGCCGAAGCTTCAGCCCGACTGCACCTTTCACGAAGACTGCCGGGTGACGACCGTGGCCAGCAGCTGCTGCGACGCGTGCGAGGCGCGGCCAGGAAACGTCAAGTCGATCGACGCCCTCTTCGCCTGGTGCGTCGATCACCCACCTGCTGGCTGCCCGAAGCTTGACTGCGCGGCGAACGAGGTGACGGCGATGTGTGAGAAGGGCCGGTGTGTCGCGAAAGCCGGCATTCATCGGCTCTAGATGCGCCACCTTCGAGGCTGCCCGTGCCTGCCCAGCTGGCTGACTACAGCCGCTTGCCCACCCGGCACTGCCCGCGCAGCGTGCACTCCTGGCAATTGACGCGAATCGGGGTCGACGGGCAGGCCCCGCTCATTCCGTAGTGGCAGAGCGCAAAGTCGTACCGAACGGGATCGCCCGCATCGAGCTGCCGCAGCGACGCAGTCACGTCCTCGGCCGTCTTCCACGAGAGATCGTTTCGCTTGGTCAGCCCCAGCAGCTTCGAGATTCGCTGCACGTGCGTGTCGAGCGGGATGATCAAGCGATCCGCCGGAATCCGCTTCCACACCCCGAAGTCGATCGCATCGGGTCCACGCACCATCCACCGAAGGTAGAGGTTGAGGCGCTTGGCCGCTCCGGCGCCGAGTGGGTGCGGCAGCAAATGATGAAGCCCGCGGTCAGGCCCCAGCGCCTTCTTGATCGCCTGAAGAGGCGCCGCGTCGCGCAGCCCGCAGGTGAAGTGGGCCAGCGCTCCGTGAAGAGAGCCCGACTGCTCGAGCCCTTCGACCATCAGCGCCTCGAGGCTGCCCTTCTCTCGAAGCGTCGCGCCCATGCCCATCAACAGCACGGCGATGTCCGCGCCAAGATTGAAGCGGTAGACGAAGCCGTCGAGCAGCTTCGCGGCGTTGCCCACCGTGAGCGCCTCGACGTACGCCGCCGGCGAGGCGCCCATCTGTTTGAGCAACCCATCGACCTTCGGCTTGAAGAGGTCCGCGCGTCCGTACGCCAGGGCCGCCGCGAGGAGCCCCGTCACCTCGAGGTCGTGCGGCGCGCGGTAGCGGTGCACGAGCTCGATTGGATCCGCCTGAACGCGGTGGGTCCACGGGCGCCCGTCGGCGAAGGCGTCGAGCAACGGCTTTAGGGCTCTGGCGCGGGCAGCAGAGATCACTTCTCGGGCACGTCGCCGACCACCACCAGCTGGCCGGCCTCGACTTCCGCCTTGAACGCCGGCTGGTCGTCACACACTCCCGGAGAGGTGACGTTCTTGCCCGTGTCGAGGTCGAAGCCAATCTCGTGGCAGGGGCAGACGACCATGTTCTCTTCCAGCCGGCCGCCCGACAGCAGGCAGCCCGCGTGGTTGCACCAGTCGTCCAGCGACTTGTAGCTGCCGTTCACTTTCGCGATCAGCACGTCCCGCTTGCCGACCTTGTAGCTGCGCAGCTCGCCTTCTTTGAGGTTGGCGGGGCCCAGCGGAATGCGTTTCACGTGGGTCAGGGTAGCTGGAACTGCGCGCCCTTCGTCTCGAGAAATTTCACCGCCTGCGCGCGAACGGGCGCCAGGTGCTCGAACATGTCGTGGGCCTTCTGGGTCTGCAGCTGCTCGGGGCTCAAGAACTTCGACAGGTCCGTCACCGACTTCACCTGCAGCGGCGCCGTGCCGACGATTCCCGCATCCGGCACGTCGAGCTTCATCGCCGCGGCCAGGTTCTCGGTGGTCAGGTTGGGAATCGTGCGGTCCCCTAAGCCTTCTTGCACCAGCACCGCCCGGGTCTTCGGCAGCGCGGCGGCGAGGTTCACGGGATCCGCCGGCTCGAGGAACAGCTGCGCGGTCGCGCGGAAGATCATGAAGCCCGACTGGTACTCGAGCGTGCCGAAGTCGCCTCCGGTCTTCGCGGCGATGAGCAGGCCGATCAGGTCGTGAATCTCGGGGCTGACGAGGATGTTCGACAGCCCGCCGCCCGGCACGTTCAGCACCGCGTAGTCGATGTGCCCCGCGTACGGCACGAAGCCTCCGCCCATGATTCCGCCCAGCGAGTTGCCCAGGTAGCCGAGCCGCGGCGCCACGTCCGCATCGCCATCGCCGTCGACATCCGCGCCCGCGAAAGCCCGGCTCACCTGCATCAGATCAAAGTTCATCTCGCGAAAGTGGTCGCGCATCACCGGCAGCTTCTCGACCTCGAAGAAGTCGAAGGCCGAGCCGCGAAGCCCGTGGCTCGGCGCGTCGATTCCCAGGCACGCGATCCCCTTCGCCGCCAGCAGCTGCGCCAGGCGCAGGCAGTACGCGCTCGTCTCGCCATTGACGGGGATGTTGCGCCCGTTGATGCCGTGGGCGCCAATCACCGTCGGCCAGCCGCCCAGCGGCTTTGGGCCTGCTGGCAGCGTGAGCACGAAGGGAAGCTTAGCGACCGGAGCCTTAGATGGATCCGCCACCCACGCCGGGGGCCACACCTCGGCCTGCCGCAGATCGCGCGCGGCGATTTCTCCAACGATCATCGTGCCGACCTCGGTCGATGGCCGCCCGTAGCTCGCGAGCTCCAGCCACCCGGCCTTGATCGTCGTCCAGTCGGGCTCGCTGCTGCGCCAGACGCCCACCGGCCGCTGCGAGGCCCCAGTGGTGACGAAGGCCTTCGGTGGCACGGTGATCGCCGCCGGGTTCGCGTCCACCCACGCCGCCAGCGAAGAGAAGGCCTGCCCCACCGGCCCCGCCTTCTGCGGCAGCGTGAGGAGGATGTCGTTCGCGTCGATGCCCAGGGCTGCAGCGATTGCACCAAGCTCAGGCTTCGCGGCGTCCCACGCGCGGCCACGGCCGAACGGAACACCTGCCAGGGTCTTCAGCCCCTTCTTCACCACCAGCAGCCCTTCTTCGTTTTCGGGCAGCGGCACGCCGCACCGCGCGAGGAAGAACTCGGGAAACGCGGCCTTGCCACCATCAGGCAGATCCAGCGTCTTGCCACTTCCTTCCAGCATCTGGGTCGCGTGCTCGATCGCCAACGCAGCTTCGAGGATCTCGTAGCCCGCCGCCGTCTTTCGCAGCCGCGCGATGGTGCCCAGCAGCGAGGCGGGGTCGACGGCTTCCGACGGCCGCAGCAGCGTCGGCCCGAAGTTTCCGACCCCGTGGACCTGCGTGGCCGCTGCGTCCGCGTATCCCTTGAAGAAGGCCTTCGACTTGCCGGTGATCGCCTTCGGCAAGACGAAGGGCCGGTAGAAGTCGGGGCGCAGCGTCAGGCCGGTCGCGGTCAGCCCGCGGGCGTCGGGAAACGGGTTGTCGAGGCTCTGCGGGTCGGCCGACCAGAGCAGGTGCGGCGGCTCGAAGCCGGCGTCGCCCACGCCCCCGCCCGAACCGCAAGCGGCCGCCAGCAGAAGAAGCGTGAAGCAACCCGTGAATTTCATGTGGCCCCGACGTTATCCTCCGCATTCCCATGGTGCTCAACGACAAGTCCGCAGTGGTGAAAGCTCTGCGTGACATGGGGCTGCTCAAGCAGATCAAGGGCGAGAACAGCTTCAAGACCCGCGCGTACGACATCGCGGCCGAACGGATCGCCGGAATCTCTGACGACATCGGCGAGCTCGTCACGAAGGGCACGCTCACCGACCTGCCCGGCATCGGCGACAGCATGGCCGCGAAGATCACCGAGCTCGTCACCACCGGAAAGATCGCCGCCCTCGAAGAGCTGCGCGCCGAATTTCCCGCCGGCATCCTCGAGCTGCTCACCGTGCCCGAGCTCGGCCCGAAGAAGGCCCGCATCCTCCACGACGAATTGAAGATCGGCAGCATCGACGCGCTCGAGGCCGCCTGTCGGGCGCAGAAGCTGCGCGGCCTCAAAGGCTTCGGCGAGAAGACCGAAGAGAAGCTGCTCGCGGCCGTCGAGGTCGCGCGCCGCACGAAGTCCGCCGGAGCCCGCCGCCGCCTCTCACAGGTTCTGCCCAAGGCCGAGGCGCTGCTCGAGAAATTGAGGGGCGCTCCCGGCGTGGTGCGCGCGTCCCTGGGCGGCAGCGTTCGCCGCATGCGCGAGACCGTCGGGGACGTCGACATGATCGTGTCGGCCGCGGATCCGAAGCCCATCTTCGACCAGCTGACCTCGATGCCCGGCGTGGTTCAGGTGATCGGCCAGGGCGAGAGCAAGGCCTCGGTGCGGCTCTACGACGGTGACGGCGATCTGCAGGTCGACCTTCGCGTGCTTCCCGACGAGGACTTCGCGACCGCGCTTCACCACTTCACCGGCTCGAAGGCGCACCACATCCGCCTGCGCAGCCTCGCCCACGATCGCGGCCTCAAGATCAGCGAGTGGGGCGTTCACCGGGGTGACGAGAAGCTGAAGATCGTCACCGAAGACGACATCTACAAGCTGCTCGACATGCAGCCCGTACCGCCCGAGCTCCGCGAAGACTGGGGCGAGATCGAGGCGTCGCTGGAACACCGCCTGCCCAAAGACCTGCTCACGCAAGGCGACATCGTCGGCAACGTGCACGCCCACACCACCTGGTCGGACGGCAAGAATTCCCTCGAGGAAATGGCGCGCACGGCCCAGGCGATGGGCATGAAGTACCTGACCGTCACCGAGCACTCGCAGACGGCGGGCTACGCGGGCGGCCTCAAGGAAGACGACCTGAAGCGCCAGTGGGACGAGATCGACGAGGTCAACGCGAAGCTGAAGGGCTTCGTGCTGCTCAAGGGCGTCGAGAGCGACATTCTTGAAGACGGCCGCCTCGACTACCCCGAGAAGCTGCTCGAGAAGCTCGACCTCGTCATCGGCAGCATCCACCAGCGCCACTCGCAGAACGAAGAGCAGATGACGAAGCGAATGCTCGCGGCCTTCGACAACCCCTTCTTCATGATCTGGGGCCACCCCACCGGCCGCCTGCTGCTCAAGCGCGAGCCTGCCCCGATGCGCATGGAACAGATCCTCGACAAGGCCGCCGAGAAGGGCGTCGCGGTCGAGGTCAACGGAGGCCCCGAACGCCTCGACCTGTCGGCCGAGCACGTGCGTCTGGCCCTACAGCGAAAGTTGAATTTGGTGGTCAGCACGGACGCGCATTCCACTGAAGAGCTGAAGGCCAACCTGCCTTACGCCGTCGGCACGGCGCGAAAGGGGTGGGCGAGGAAGAGCGACGTGCTCAATGCCCGCAGCGCGAAGGACTTCAAGGCCGCGCTGCGGCCCCACTGATTGGTTTGCGCTGTCAACATGACCCCGAAGTAAGGTCCGCCCGGCCCGATGACTTGTCCCATCTGCGGGCAGGAACACGACTCCACCGTGTCCTGCTCCACCATCATTCGCGAGGGTTCCGGTACACGGGAGATGCTGCCGTGGGAAGAGACCATTTCCGGGCAGCCACCCCAGCCGTCGCTGTTGCCACCGGTACCGATGACTCCCACCGTCGACCCGATGATCGGTGCGTCGATCGGCTCTTTCCGCGTGGTGAAGATGATCGGCAAGGGCGGCATGGGCACCGTCTACCTGGGTGAGCAGACCGTGATCGGCAGCAAGGTGGCGATCAAGATCCTCCACGATCACCTCGCCAGCAACGCGAGCCTCGTCTCGCGGTTCTATGCCGAAGCGCGCGCGGTGAACCTGATCGGGCACGAGAACATCGTCAATATCTTCGACATGAACGTGATACCGCCCAACCGGTATTACCTGATCATGGAGCTGCTCGAGGGCCGCCCGCTGAACCTGCTCGCGCGCGGGCCGGTGGCTCCCGAGATCGTGGTTCCGATTCTCACCCAGGTCTGCGACGCGCTCGAAGCGGCCCACGCCCACGGCGTCGTCCACCGCGACCTGAAGCCCGAGAACATCTTTCTGATCAAGCGCGGGCGAAACGAGAACTTCGCCAAGATCCTCGACTTCGGCATCGCCAAGCTCTTCGCCACCGAGGCCACCGGAGAACAGACCGCCGCCGGGATGATCGTCGGTACGCCCGAGTACATGGCGCCCGAGCAGTGCACGGGCGAGAAGATCGACGGCCGCGCCGACCTCTACGCCCTGGGCGTGATCGCCTACCTGCTCACCACCGGCCGGCTTCCCTTCTCGGGGGGCGGCCTCACCGGCCTGCTGCTCGCGCACCAGACCAAGATCGCCACCCCGCCCCACCAGGTGAACCCGAACATCCCGCTCGAGCTGTCGGCGGTGATCATGCGGGCGCTGGCAAAGAAGCAGGACGACCGCTTTCAGACCGCCAACGAGTTCGCCGCCGCGCTCGAGTTCGCGGTGCCACCCGTTGCGCTCGGTGGCCGCACTCCGATGGGTGGCATTCCGGCCCCGCCCGTCAGCGCGCCGCGCACGCCCGCCGAAGGCAACGCCACGCCTGCGTTGGGCGCGCCAGTGTCGTGGGGCAACGGCAACACGCCCCAAAGCTACGGCGCTCCGCTGCAGGGCGCCGTCGTCGCCTCGGCCCCTGGCGCTTCTGGCACTCCGCCCCTCGGAGCGCCCATCGCCCTCGCGCCCCCCATTCCTTCGCCGCAGCCGCCTCTGCCGCAGCGCATGGACGTGCCGACGCCGCCGATTCTCGCCGACGTCGCGCCGAACCCCTGGGTCCCGCCGAAGCCCGAAGCGCCTGTTTCGCCGCCGCCGCGCACCTCGACGGGTGAGACGCCAGCCGCCACCGTTCGACCCGCAGACGCCACGCCGATGCCCGCCCACGCGCGGCACATGGCGACTTTCGACGCCCGGGTCACGACGCTCGATGGCAAACAGCTGGGCGCGTTGAAGTGCCAGGACATCTCGAAGGGCGGCTGCTTCCTCTGCACCGATGGCGCGACGCCTGCGCTCTTCACCCGCGTGAAGGTCACCTTCCCCGTCGCCGGAGACCTCGAGTGCGTCGGTGAAGTCGTGCGCCACGTCACCAAAGACCAGGCGGCCGCGTGGGGTATGTCGCCCGGCTTCGGCGTTCAGTTCGCCACGCTCACCACCGCGCAGAAGGAAGCGCTGGGCCGCGTGGTGCAGGGCCTGCCTGCTGCCTTCGCCGCCCTGCCGCCCAGGTCCACCAAAGACGATCCGCTCGCTGAGTCGACGCTGGCCAACTACCGCAAGCGGATCAACGGCGATCACTACGTCGTCCTCGCCCTGGCTTCCGACGTCGAGCTGTCAGAGGTGCGCGCCCGGGGCCGCGAAGCCCGGCGCGAGCTCGAGGCCCTCCGCACCCGCCCCCTTTCTGCCGAGCAGAAGGCCCAGGTCGACACCGCGCTCGCCAAAGTCCACGCGGCCGTCGAGACGCTGGGCACCGCGCACAACCGCCTTCCCTTCGACGCCCAGCGCGGCAACTTCAAGGGGGTCGCCCGCTGCATCGCAGCCGGCCTCACTGTCACCGAGATCGACGTCGTCCGCGCCAGCTTCTTGAGCAGCCACTCGGGCGCAGAAGCCAAAGCCCACGTGAAGTTTCTCGGTGGAAATGCCTACGAGACGAACCACCAGAACCCGCGGGCGATCGAGCAGTATGAAGAGGCCCTGGCGCTGGATCCTTTGAACTTGCGGTACCAACAGCGTTATTGGGCACTGAAGAGAAGGGCGCAACCCCCGTGAAGAGCTACCTGCTGTCATCGTTGGCGTTTCGATTCGGCTCCGCGGAAGTCGATACCTTCTCGCGCGCATTTCCCCATGACTGGATCCTCTGGGAGCCCGGCGCGTGGAAGGCGCCCGCCAACACCACCCACCTGCTCGCCTCGGGCGCGACACCGGCCCCCTCGAAAGCCGGGGAAGCGCTGGCCCTCGCGCTCGAGCCCCGCGCCGACGGTCAGCCCCTGAAGCTGGGCCGCGGCGCCGAGTGCGACGCAATCATCAATGACGGCACGCTGTCGCAGGTGCACCTGGTGTTCATGCGCAGCGCCAAAGGCCAATGGACGGTGCGCGACGCGGGCAGCCGCAATGGCACCAAGGTCGACAACGTGAAGCTCGAGCCCGGCAAGCCGGTGGGCGTCGCGAACGGCTCGCGGCTGGTGGCGGCGCAGGTGTCTTTCACCTTCTACAATTCCGACGGGATGCTGGCGCGCCTCAAAGGTCTGTGACCCCCGCGACGCTCGAAGCGCCGCCGCGCTGGCTGCCGAAGTCTGCCGCCGGCGAAGCCTTCGCGCTCTGGGCGCTGTGCTTCGTCGCGCTGCTCGTCACGTACCTCACGCTCACCCCGTACGCGAAGCTCGTCGCCACCGCGGGCTTCCTTTACCTGCCGCTGTGGGCGATGCGAAAACGCGGCGAGGACTACCGCGACTACGGCGTGAGCCTGCGCACCTGGAAGCAGGACTTGAAGCTCTTCGCGATTCTGTTCGGGCTGATTCTTCCGCTCTTCACGCTCGGCTACATCGGCTTCTCAGAGCTGCTGGTGCGGCTGCCACCTGACTTGTCGAAGCTGCTCGCGCCGTACGTCGGCGTGCCACACTTCCACCCGCGCCTGCCCGACCGGTTCCCCGAATGGGTCGTCGACCAGCTGTTCGTCGTCGCGCTGCCCGAAGAATTCTTCTACCGCGGATACCTGCAGACCCGCCTTCGTGACCAGTGGCCCGAAGGGCGAACCTTTCTCGGAGCGCGCCTCGGCAAGGCCTTCTGGGTGACTGCGATTCTCTTCGCGCTCGGCCACCTGGCGATTTTCCAGGTCTGGCGCCTTGGCGTCTTCTTCCCCGCCCTGCTCTTCGGGTGGATGCGGGAAAAGACCGGCAGCGTCATCGGCGCGGCCGTGCTCCACGCGTGCTGCAACCTGCTGGTGATGGTGCTCGAGGCGAGCTTCTACTGACTGGTCAGCCTCACAACACGCCCGTTTGTCTTTAGCCGTCACGGGCTTGTTTCGTCGCCGCGGTCGCTTCGAGGCGCAGATGAGCGTAGACGTCTCGCGGCGGCCATCGATTTGCCTGCAGGGGGGCTATTCAATGACACTCAAAATCCGTGCACCCGTTCTCGTGGGTGGTTTGCTTCTCTTTGCGGTGGCTTGTGGGGTTGGCTTCGGCGAGTTCGGGCAGAGCAGTTCAGAACAGCAGCCTTTGTCAGACGCGTTCGAGCCGGAAAGCGCTCCGTGGACGAAACTGGCGGAGGGAGCTGATTGCACGCGGTTTGAGGGGAACTCAGTGTCCTTCCGGTAGGGGTGCTTGAAGCTGGCGCGGAAGCGCGGGGTGCAACACGGTTCACTTCCTGGCCGCTGCAGGTGTTCACTGCGTGTTCGTGGGCGCCGCCGAGCTCACCAGCGGCCCGGCGCTTGTGGTCGATGGGTTCTCACCAGGCTGGGTCGGCGATCCCGCGCACGCACGGAGATGGCGCAACGCGGTTGAGCTCGGCGGTGTGGATGAGGCTCATGTAGAGGTCGCCGACCTGAGCTCCGTACACGGTCTTGTAAAAGAGTGAATTCTTGCGATGCAAGATCGCGTTCTTCAACGCGCAGATCGCAGCTGGAGCTTCGCCCTGACGGACGAAAAGGTGAGGAAGATCCAAGCGCGAACCGGGTGAGGGGCCAGGAGGACGGTGACCGGAGCACGAGTCTCGGGCGCTACCCGAAGGCGCTCCCGGTAGGGCGGGAGAAGGCCCGGAGCGCGTCGGAGCCAGTCCGTCGGCGCAGCTGCACGGCGGCTGCGCGAGGCCGGGTAGAGCGCGAGGGGGTGGAGCACTACAGCGACAGCTCGAGCTGCGGCGGCCCCTGCGCGCCCGGCAACGGAGGTCACGACAGCTACGACCTTGCGCTTCCCGCCGCAGGGGCGTGACGTGTCGCCCAGTCCAACCGCGGCCTCTTGATTGCGGCGGGCTCGGCCGCGCCGGACACCTGTTCCGGCTGAAGCCGAACACTCAATCCGGGCGATGCCGAACACCCGCCCCGACCTGACGACGCTGGTTTTGGTGACTGCTTCGTCGGCTTCTTCCCGTTGGTCAAGCCTTGGGTCTTGCGGATGGCACGCGTCGCCGTACCTACCAACGCCCAATGGAGTCGAAGCCCTGCGCGGTCTGCCCGTCTGAGGCAGCGCGGCGCCTCGTCGCCCGGGGGTTGCTCGACATCACGCAGGGCGGCCAGGTCTGGCTGCGGCGTTGAGCACTACCCGCGCAGCACCTGCACCGACAGCTTTCGATCGATCGCCAGCGCCTGGCCGTCTTCCACTTCGAGCCAGCCGGTCGTCGTCGGCTTCGACGCGACCAGGACGCTGCGCCGCCGTCGGTGATCGCGCACCAACGGCTCGGAGTCTTTTCCGTCGGCCAGCAGGCCGCACCGCGTGCACGCCGCGTCGCCTTCGAGCAGCTTGTAGTGAATCGGAGCAGCGCCCAGACGCGCCACGGCCAACAGCCGGCCATTCGTCGCGGCCAGGCTCAGCGTCGACTTGCTGGTGCCGCCGACTTCGGACGAGAGCTGCTCGACCATTCGGGCCGCCTTGAGCAGCAGCTGCGCCGCGAGTGGCGCCGGCAGCTGCGGGTCTTCCATGCGGCCCAGGTCGCGCACCTGCGCCAGATACAACGCGAAGATCGCCTCGCTCACCGTCGTGCCGCGAATCGCGCGAAGCAGAAAGTCGGGCAGCAGCTTCAAGATCCGCTCGCGCACCCGGTCGGCCTGTGCGACTTCGCCGGCGTGCGCGAAAAGCCACTGCCGCAGGCGGAAGGGCTGGGTGTTCTCGTCCTGCGGCGTCGCCGACGTGGGCGCCTGGCTGTGAAACAGCACCACGTCGGTCTCGGGCGCCTGCCACAAATCGGGGCGTGGCACCCCCGCGCCGTACCGCTTCAGCAGAACAACGGAGTCTTCGTAGGCGCCAACCCCCACGACTTCACTGGGTTCTCCGAGGGAAAACTGCGAACGCACCCGTTCGAGCTCGCAGCGGACGAGGAAGGGATCCGACGTAAAAAGCGCAGCAAGCGAAGGCACGGGTCACCTGTAATGATGCGGCCATCTCTTTCAACAGGCCAGTCGTTCGGCCCTTCCCTGTCGTAACTGTATAGAACGGCTGAAGAGGCGGTTAGGATCCCATCCATGGCGGACGACATCGCAGTCGGCATCGACCTCGGCACCTCCTACTCGTGCGTGTCTGTGGTCCTTGATGGGAAGCCTCAGGTCATTCCCAACGAGTGGGGCGAGCTCACGCACGCCTCCGTCGTCTCATTCCTGGAAGACGGCTCAGTGCTGGTCGGCAACGCGGCGAAGAAGAACATCATCACCAACGCCGACAACACCGTCTATTCAGCCAAGCGCCTGATCGGCCGCTTCTTCTTCAGCGACGAAGTGAAGAAGGCGCAGGCGGTGATGCCGTACAAGATCGTCGAGGGTCCGAACAATGCGGTGCGAATCCAGGTGCGCAACCGCACCTTCTCGCTGCCCGAGATCTCAGCGCTGGTGCTCAAAGAGATGAAGGCGATCGCCGAAGGCCACCTGGGCCGCGAGGTCACCAAGGCCGTCGTCACGGTGCCGGCCTACTTCAACGACAACCAGCGGCAGGCGACGAAGGACGCCGGAAAGATCGCCGGCCTCGAGGTGCTCCGCATCCTCAACGAGCCCACTGCGGCCGCGCTCGCCTTCGGCTTCGGCCAGAACGTCAACCAGCGCGTGGTGGTCTACGACCTGGGCGGCGGCACCTTCGACGTCTCGATTCTCGAGATCGGCAAAGACGTGTTCGAGGTGCTCTCGACCGCCGGCGACACCTACCTGGGCGGCGACGACTTCGACGATCGGATCATGACCTGGCTCGCCGAAGATTTCCTCGCCCGCACCCGGCTCGACCTGCGCCAGAACAAGTACTGCCTGCAGATGCTCAAAGAGGCTTCCGAGCGCGCGAAGATCGACGTCGGCGTCAACGGCGTCGCCAGCATCCACTGCGCCGGCATCTGCCAGGACGCTGACGGCAAGGTGCTCGACCTGGTGCAGACCCTCACCCAGGACAACTTCAACCGCATGGTGATGGACTTGGTGCAGCGCACGTTCAAGGTCTGTGACGAAGCGCTGCAGTCGGCCCGCATGACTGCGGCCGACGTGGACGCGGTGATTCTGGTCGGTGGCCCGACGCGGCTGCCGATCGTGAGGAACTCCGTTCAGCACTACTTCGGCAAGCAGGTGCAAGAAGGCGTCGACCCCGACCAGGTCGTCGCCTGCGGAGCGGCCCTCCAGGCCCACGCCCTCATCGACAAAGCCACCGAGACCTTCCTCGTCGACGTCACTCCACTCGCGCTGCGCATCGGCACGGTCGGCGGCTTCACCGAGAAGATCATCGACAAGAACACCCCCATTCCGATCGACAAGTCGAAGACGTTCACCACCAGCCGCGACGGCCAGGACAAGGTGAAGATTCGCGTCTACCAGGGCGAGTCGAACCGGGCCGATGAGTGCGAAATGCTCGGCGAGTTCGAATTTGGGGGCTTCCGCATCGGTTATCGAGGCGAGGTGAAGATCGAGGTGACGTTCGAGATCGACAGCAACGGCATCGTCAACGTCGCGGCCTGCGACGTCGAGACGGGACAAAAAGCTTCGACCACCATCAGCCTCTCGTCGGGCCTTTCCGACGCGGACATTCAGGCCTCGCAGGACTTCAACAAGAGCACCCGGCTCGCAGGTCACAAAGACCAGGACCTGCCGGCTGCCGTCGACTGAGCTTCCATGGCAACGCCTCCCGACAACCAGGGCAAGCCCCCGTTTCCGAATCCGTCGACTCCAGGGTCGGCGCGACCCGGAATTCCAGGAGGCATGTCGCAACGCCCGTCGGGCCCTGCTGCGCCTCCGCCCCAGCTCGCGCCTTCGGGGCCCGGTCGCCCGCCGCCGCCTCCGCAGAACCGGCCGCCGATGCCTCCCGCCGCGCCACCCGCCGTCGCTGCGCCGCGCATCGCGCCTCCGCCTGTCGCCTCGCCGCCTTCCGCCGCGGCGGGCCCGATTCCCGCCAGCGGCCCCATCGATCAGCTGAACCCGGCCCAGGTCCAGGCGCTCGCCCGCCTCGCCGCGCAGGTCGTGACGCTCGACTACTTCCAGGTGCTCAAGCTTTCGACCACCGCGGTGCCCGCCGAGATCAAAGCGGCCTTCTACCGGGAAAGCCGCATCTACCACCCCGACCGCTTCTTCCACCTCACCGACGAGAAGACGAAGGTCGACCTCGGCACCGTCTACAAGCGCATCACCGAGGCCTACTACTTCCTCCGCGACGACCAGAAGCGGCGCAAGTACGTCGCCGACATCGCCGGCCCCGAACGGAAGAACAAGCTGCGCTTCAGTGAAGCCAGCGAGGCCGAGAGCAAGGCCGAGGTGAAGAAGCAGGCCGAAGAGCAGATCGGCACCCACCCGAAGGGCCGCAGCTTCTTTCAGACCGCGATGAAGGAAGTCGCCTCGGAAAGCTGGTCGGCCGCTGAACGTTCGCTGAAGACGGCGCTCACCTACGAGCCGTCGAATGCCCGCTACAAAGAAGAGCTCGCGCGCGTGCAGCTGAAGGTGCACGAGGCGTTCAAGGCGAAGGGCGACCAGTTCAAGATCCGGTGAGTACGCCCGACCTCGTCCTCCTCGGGCTGGTGCTCGCCTTCGCCCTCTGGGGAGCGTTCCAGGGGTTCGCGCGGCAGGTCGCGCAGACCATCGCGGCCATCGGCGCCTGGTTTGCGGCCCGGCCCATCGGTGAGTTCTTCGCCCCGGTGCTCGTCAGCCGCATGCAGCTGTCGCTGATGATCGCGACGGTGCTCGCGACCTTCGTTTCCTTCCTGATCGTCTTCATCGTCGTCCGCCTCATCCTCACCCTCATTCTGCGGCGGGTGCTGGCTGGCAAAGACCCTGACAACCGCAGCGCCGACCGCTTCCTGGGCTTCCTCATGGGCGGAGCAAAGGTCTCGGCCCTCGCCTGGGTCATCGTCTGCGCGCTGTCGTTCGTCGAAGACAACGTCAGTATCCAGGGCAAGAAGTTCGGCTTCACCCCGAAGGACTCGCTCGCGTTCACCCTGGCGCGAAAATACAACCTGTTCGAGATGTCGCAGTTCTCGGGGGTGGCCGACGTGGTGCGCGTCGCCAACCTGCAGGCCGACCCGAAGAAGTCCGGCACTTTGAAGGGCAACCCCGACTACCAGGCCCTGCTGAAAGACCCCCGCTTCGGCGCGGTGTTCGACACGCCGGCGATGAGAAAGGCCTTCGGAAACGGCGACACCCGGGCGCTGCTGCAGAACAACGAAGTGGTGAAGCTGCTGCACGACGAGCTCGCGATGCAGCGCATCTCGCGAATCGCCGAGCTGAGCGAAAACTGACCCGAAGGAAGGATGTGGATCGCCGCGGCGATTCCCTATAGTTGCGCGCGCCCATGGCCACTACGCCGACTCAGAAACGCTGGAGCATCGCGGATTCGCTCGAGACCTACTCGATTCGCCAGTGGGGTGCCGGCTACTTCGGCATCAACGACAAGGGCAACGTGATGGTGCACCCGGGTGGCCCCGAGACGCCGTCGTTCGATCTCAAGGAGTTGATCGACGAAGTCCGCCGCCGCGGCATCGTGCCCCCGCTGCTGATCAGGTTCACCGACGTGCTGCGCCACCGCGTTCAGCACTTGAACGAGGCCTTCAAGAAGGCGATCAGCGAGCACGGCTACAAGGGCACCTACAGCGGCGTGTTCCCGATCAAGGTGAACCAGCACCGGTACGTGGTCGAGCAGATCGTCGAGGCCGGCAAGCAGTACGGCTACGGCCTCGAAGCGGGCAGCAAGCCCGAGCTGCTCGCGGTGATGGCGCTGCTCGACGACAACGAGGCGCTGATCATCTGCAACGGCTACAAAGACGAGGAGTACGTCGAGACCGCGCTGTACGCGAGCAAGCTCGGCCGCAAGGTCGTGATGGTGGTCGAGAAGCCCACCGAGCTCGCGCTGATCGCCGAGGTCTCGCGTCGCACCGGCATTCGTCCCCGCATCGGCATGCGCGTTCGTCTCTCGTCGCGCGGCGCCGGCAAGTGGGAAGCGTCGGGCGGCGATCGCTCGAAGTTCGGACTTTCGTCTTCCGAGCTGATGTCGTCGATCAACTTCCTGCGCGAGGCCGGGCTGATCGACACCTTCGAGCTCTTGCACTTCCACCTCGGCAGCCAGATTTCCAACATCCGCAACGTGAAGGACGCGCTGCGCGAGGTCGGCCGGTTCTACGTCGAGGTGGCGCGGCTGGGCGCTCCGCTGAAGTACCTGGACGTCGGCGGAGGCCTGGGCGTCGACTACGACGGCTCGCAGACGAACTTCGCGTCGTCGATGAACTACACGACCGAGGAATACGCGAACGACGTCGTGTTCAGCGTGATGGAAGCGTGCGATCTGGCGCGAATTCAGCACCCGGTGCTCGTCAGCGAGTCCGGCCGCGCGGTCGTCGCCCACCACGCCGTGCTCGTCACCGAAGTGCTCGGCAGCAGCGAGTTCGGCGGTGAGGGCGCTCCCGAGACGCTGCCCGAGGCCTCGCCGCAGGTGGTGAAGAACCTGTTCGCGACCCACCGCGACCTCACCCGCAAGAACTTGATCGAGGCGTGGCACGACGCGTCTGAATACAAGGAAGAGAGCCTGACCCTCTTCTCGCTGGGCCACCTGACGCTGGAAGAGCGCGTCGTCGCCGAGAACCTGTTCTGGGCCATCTGCCACAAGACGATGCGGCTCGCGCGTGAAGGCGGCGAGGTGCCCGAAGAGCTCGAGGCGCTAGACCGTTCGCTGGCCGACACGTACTTCTGCAACTTCTCGGTGTTCCAGTCGCTGCCCGACTCGTGGGCCATCGACCAGCTGTTCCCCGTGATGCCGATTCACCGGCTCAACGAGTGCCCCTCGCGGCGGGGCGTGCTGGCCGACATCACCTGCGACAGCGACGGGAAGATCGAGCACTTCATCGACAAGCGCGAAGTGAAAGACCAGCTCGAGCTGCACCCGCTGAATGATGACGAGTACTACATCGGCATCTTCCTGGTCGGTGCGTACCAGGAAATCCTCGGCGACCTTCACAACCTCTTCGGCGACACGCACGCGGTGCAGGTGTCGCTGGCGCCGGGTGGTGGCTACCTGATCGACCACGTCGTCGAAGGCAACAGCGTCAACGAGGTGCTCGACTACGTCAGCTACAACAAAGACGACCTGGTCGCGAAGATGCGCCGCAACTGCGAGCAGGCGCTGCGGCTCGGCAAAATCTCACTCGACGAGTCGCGGCAGATCTTACGCGTCTACGAGCTCGGCCTCGCTGGCTACACGTACCTCGAGCGCGAAGTCGACGCGAAGAGCTTCACCGCCCAGAACGGGCAGCTTCGCCTCGTGACGCCCGCCGACCCCCGCCCGCCCGGCACCACCAAGACGGGAACGTAGGACGCGAGGAGGACCACCAGGCTGGCGATTCGCATCGCCAAACCGTACCCAATCCCATCGACTCTGCGCGACAGGAACCCATTCACCATTCTTCGATCCGCAGGCCCACCACCCTCCGGAACTCGTCCTGGTTTCGGGTGACCAGGGTCAGATCGCTCGCCCGCGCGATGGCCGCAATCTGCAGGTCATTGCCGCCGATGGGCGTGCCTGCGCGCTTGAGCTCGGCGCGAATCTCGCCATAGTGCGCGGCCGAGAGATCATCGAAGGACAACGATCCCAGCGGCCCCCAGAACTGTTCCAACCGCCGCAGGTTCGCCTCCACCCGTTGACTGCTTCGCGCTCCAAAGAGCAGCTCGCCCTTCACCACGCTGCAGAGGAAAATCTCTTCAGGGGAATGCGAAAGGTAGTGGGCGCGAAGCTCGCGATCTTTCTTCGCCAGCAAGGCGATGCAGATGTTCGTGTCGAGCAGCAGGCTCACAGCGGCTCGACGTCATCAGGAGGGGGATCTCCAAGCTCGGGGAAATCGCCCTCCCAGGTTCCGAGCACCTTCGCATAGGCGGTTGGCCAGCCCGAGCGCCTGGCCTTCCCACCGGCCAGGTCGGCGAGGTACGCCGAAACCGTCTTCCTGGCGCGCCGGGCTCCCGCGCGAACTGACTTCTCGACGTCTTCAGGCAGGTAGATGGTGAGCTGACCCATAATTGTTTACCGTATACGTATATACGTCACCGGGCAACGCTGCTCGGCTCGTTGAGCAGCCTGCCGCGGTGCCGCTCTCGTCGCTGGCCAGCAGGTCGAGCTTGTCGCGGCGGGCGCCTACGCCCCGCACATGACGTCAGTGAAGC
This sequence comes from Myxococcales bacterium, assembly GCA_038206395.1. Classification (GTDB taxonomy): domain Bacteria; phylum Myxococcota; class Myxococcia; order Myxococcales; family Myxococcaceae; genus JAGSPQ01. The sequence continues at coordinate 115,527 of JBBRAX010000005.1, forward strand.
AGGCCGCCTGAGTTCGCTGCTTCGGGCGCTGAGGTCCGCGCCTGGGTCACCGCGATCGCCTCGAGCTTCGGTTGGTTGCCTTCCTCGAACTTGAGCCCCTGTTCAGGAAACGACAGCCCGGCGCTCGTCCACTCGGGGACGAACAGCAGCGGCCGCGCTTCGCCGTCGTAGCCCAGCTGGACGAGCAGGCCCGGCTCATACGTGCGGCAGCGGTTGCTGCAGCAGACGAACTGTTCCTTCACCCGGTACAGCCCTTCGGCGGCGATCGGAACCAGCGACGCCGACCAGCTGGCCGTGGGAATCGTGGTGCCCCGCGCCTGCCACTGCGCGCGGTTGTGGTTCCAGCGCTCGGGCAGGTAGATGCCGGGCCCCGGGTCGCCGTGGTTGTGGAAGTAGACGAGGCGGCCCGCGGGAATTCCTTCCAGCGGTTGCGTCGTCCGGTAGATGCCGCAGGGCGGGTGGTCAGCCATGACGCGCGGTATACCGCAGCCCATGACCTCCGCCCCCACCGGCGTCCCGATGTCCGTGACGATTTCCGGCCTCACCGCGCAGCTGACCCATGGCCCGTCGGGCACTTCGATCACCACCGTCCCGCCCAAAGACAACGGAGGCACCGGCACCTCTTTCTCACCCACCGACCTCGTCGGCGCCGCGCTGCTGTCGTGCGCGCTCACCACGATGGCGCTCATCGCCGGCCGCGAGAACCTGACCTGGGGCGACGCCTCGGGCACCGTCGAGAAGCAGATGTCGCCGCCGCCCCGCCGCATCGCGGCGCTCGTGATCACGTTTCAGATGCCGGCCGAGACGAAGCCGGAGCAGCGCGCCCGCCTCGAAGAGATCGCCCGCACCTGCCCGGTCGCGCGAAGCCTGCACCCCGACGTGCAGGTGCCGATGCAGTTCCGCTACTGATCGACGGTGAACCTACAGCGCTCGCGCTCGGCCGCGACCGCTGCGGCGAGCTCTGCGTCGTCGCGGGGCACCAGCCACTCGACCATCTCATCCGGCTCCCAGGTGTACGCAGCGCCGTTGAGCTGCACCTTGCCCTCGGCCAGCGCGTGCGTGGCCTCGAGCAGGGGCAGCCCCTTCAGGTCTCGCATCAACGCCTCGAACCGCCCCTGCCGCTGCGGCGTCGCGAACCGCGCCATGTGCCGGGCCGCGAAGGCCATGTGGTACCAGCTGGGCCGAAAGGCGACGCCGTCGAGCACCAGCCGCTTCGCCATCAGCCCCAGCATCTGGCTCACCTCGCGCGCGAGCCCAAGGCCCGGCACTTCCTGGCCCGGAAGCTGCGGTCGCTGCGGGCTGAACTTCGCGCGCGGGTTCCGCAGCGAGAGCCAGTTCACGAAGAGAAAGCTGCCTCCGCCGATGCTGCGCCTCTCGACCTCGAGCTCGACCAGCAACACGCGCTCACCGCTGCGGCTGTCTTTGCCGTTGAGCCGAGCGCGATCGGTGCCGCCGACGGTCTCGATCACCACCCGCAGGTCGCCGTACCCGATCCTTCGAATCAGCGGCAGGACGCCGAAGGCCTCGAGTGCGTACTCGAGGCCTTCCGAGGTGTAGAAGCCCAGCAGCTTCTTCGCTGTCGGCGGCCGGTGCCCGAACACCTCGGCCAGGTCGGCTTCGGTGATCAACGGCTCGCTGCCCAGCGCGCCGACGCTCAAGCCCTTGGACACCGAGTGGAACCGCGCCGCCAGCGGGTCGTACCGGGGAGGAATCTCGTCGTCGCTGCGGAACACCAGCGCCATCGCCGTGCCCGCCAGCACCTTCCAGGCGTGCGGGCCGTACCCACCCGCGGGCAGCCAGACCTGCGGCACGCCGTCCAGGTGCTCGGCCACCTTCAAGTCCCGCTGCCGCGCCCCCTTCAGTGTCAGCCCGAGGAGCCCGAGCCGATCGCCGCCGATCACGTCGCCGCCCGCGAGCACGAAGGCGAGGTCGACCTTCGGCATCCGGCCCAACATGCCGTCCAACGCCTCGAGGTACGGCCCGTCTTCCGTACCTGCCGGCAGCACCACCTCGTCGACGCCGTGAAGCGGCCCCCAGGAGACACCGTTGATCGACCCCATCCAGACGTGGGGGTCGCCGCGGAAGCACTCCGAGGTGCCGTCTGAGGGGTGGGCGTCGAGGTCGAGCACCCCAATCTTGCCATCGAAGCCTTCGGCCCGCACCGCCGCCACCGCGACCGCGATGTCGTTGACCGCGCAGAAGCCGCCGCCGCGCCCAGGGCCCGCGTGGTGGAACCCACCCAGCAGGTTCAGCGTGGGCGCTCGGGTGGTCAGCGTCTTCTGCGCCGCTTCGACGGTGCCGCCGCAGGCGACCCGAATCGAGGCCAGCAGCGACTCGACTTCGACCTCGTTCACGTCGAGCGCAAAGATGGCCGCCAGCGTCTGCGGCAGGGTCAGCGACTCGACGTACGCCGGCGTGTGGACGCGCAGCAGCGCCTCGAAGCTCACCGGCGACGGGGTGTGAACCTGCGTCTCGAGCACCGCTTTGCTGCGCAGCAGGTAGTGAAAAGCGTCGTCCGCGCGGCGCGTCTCGAGCCCCACCGTGGACTCGGCGCTGGCCAAAGGCAGGCGATAGAACTCATGCCGCCAGAGATCGAGCGGGCGCCTTCGTCTGAAAACGCCCAACAGCTGCTCGAACATGGCTTCGAACCGGCGACAACTAGAGGTCGATGACGATCACACCGCGCTGGGGGCGGTCTTGTTTCTCTTCCGAGCGGCGGTCTTCTTCGTCTTCGTCACGGTCTCGACCCGGGGCCGGGATCTCGAGGGAAGGCCGGGCGCGCTCGTGCTGCTGGCGCTGCCGTTCGCGGCGCTTGAGCTCTTCGATGATGAACGTGTCGAGCATGATTTCCTTTGCTGCAACTCAAAGACCCCGCCACCCACCAGACAATTCAACGGCTTGCCAAGATTTTTCGCTGCGCTGCCTGCCACCGTTGTCAGGACAGGACGATTCTAATGCAGCCAAACCGCGGGGCAACCTGATCGGAAAAGTCCGGGCAGAACGCCCTACATCTCTGACCGTTTCTTGAAGGCCTCAAGGGTCTTGGGCAGTTGGGTGTCGATCAAGGCGGTGATGATGGTCTTGGGCACCAGCATGCCGACCGCGACTTCGATCGAGTAGGTGGCCTTCGTCTTTCCACCCCCCAGGTCCTCGAGCACCCAGCCGCCTTTGTTGTCCTTCATGAACTCGCCTTCGATGAAGGTCCAGCTGACCTTGCTGGGCTTCTCTTCCTTCAGGCGCAGCGAGTACTTGATGGTCTTGACGATCTCGGCCTCGTAGTGGACCTCGACCTCGTTGCCCTTGCGGGTGCCGAGGCGGATCTTCTTCACCTCAGGGAGGAACTCCGAATACTTCTCGTAGTCGGTGATGACCCCGAACACCTTCTCCATCGGGGCGTTGATCACGATCGATCGGGTAGCGCCGGACATGGTTCGTGCTCCTTAGAAGGCGTAGCCCGGCTTCTTGTCGAACCGGTGGGTAGAGGTGATGTAGCGAACGGTGCCGGTCTTGCTGCGCATCACGACCGAGTGGGTCTCGCAGCCGCCGCCGAAGAAGCGCACGCCCTTGAGGAAGTCGCCGCTGGTGACGCCGGTGGCGGCGAACATCACTTCGCCCTTCGCGAGCTCGTCCGCGGTGTAGATCTTGTTGATGTCGCTGATGCCCATCTTTGCGGCGCGCGCGATTTCCTGATCGTTTCGGGGCTTCAGCTGGCCCTGCATGTCGCCTCCGACGCAGCGAACGGCAGCGGCGGCGATGACCCCTTCGGGGGCTCCACCCGTGCCGACGAGCACGTCGACGCCCGTCTCTTCGAAGCAGGTGGCGACTGCGCCAGCGACGTCGCCGTCTTCGATCAACCGCACCCGGGCGCCCGCCTCACGCACTTCTTTGATCAGCTCGGCGTGGCGCTCACGGTCGAGGATGATCGCGGTCAGGTCCTGCACCTCGCGCTTCTTCGCCTTGGCGATGTTCTTCAGGTTCTCGGTCACCGACTTCGAGAGGTCGATGCTGCCGCGGGCCGACGGGCCGACCGCGATCTTCTGCATGTATGTGTCGGGCGCGTTCAGCAGGTTGCCGCGCATGCCGATCGCGATCACGGAGATCGCCCCAGGGCGACCGAAGGCGCAGAGGTTCGTGCCTTCGAGGGGATCCAGTGCGATGTCGACCGGCGTGGTGCCCGGGCCCATCTTGCCGACGCGCTCGCCGATGTAGAGCATCGGGGCTTCGTCGCGCTCGCCTTCACCGATCACGACGGTGCCGTCGATCTGCAGCGCGTCGAAGGCCTTTCGCATCGCGTCGACGGCCGCCTGGTCCGACTCGTCTTTATTGCCGCGGCCCATCAAGCGCGCCGAAGCGATGGCGGCCATCTCGGTGACGCGAACGACTTCCAGTGCGAGGTTGCGATCCATTCGTTCGACTCCTCTTCTTACGTTTTCAGCAGGCGAATGACGTCTTCGGGAAATGCAGTGGGCCGGCCATCGAAGTTGATGCAGGCGTGGGAAGTCTGACCCGTGACGAGAATCTGGGGGTCCCCTTCTTTGCGAATGTCGTACTCGAACACCAGCGAAGCGCGCCGCAGCTCGGTGATTTTGACCTTGATGATCAGCAAGTCATCGTATCTGGCGGGCGCCTTGTAGCTGCACGACGCCTCGAACACCGGCAGCCGGTGGCCGCCCTTCTCGACGTCCACGTACGAGCCGCCGCGCGCGCGGAAGTACTCGCTGCGGGCGAACTCGAAGAACCGGAAATAGTTCGCGTAATAGACGACGCCCATCTGGTCGGTGTCGCCGTAGATGACCCTCAAGCGCGCTTCGACCGGTTCCATTTTCGACCTCGGCGAGTAACACACTTTGCCGATTCTCGGTTCGGCCCTTCGGCCTGGTGAATTTTTTCGCTGTCCGCGCTGCGAGTTTCTAAAGCACAGTGCGCGCATGACTCTCGTGCGCCGGTTGGGGACGTGGTGCGGCCTTCTGGTGTTGCTCGCAGCATTCCCCGCCGTCGCGAAGCCGCCGAAGCTGACCCTGTTCATCACCGTCGACTCGATGGGCTCTGACGTGTTCCTGCGCAGCCGACCGAAGCTCAAAGGCGGGCTCGCCACCATGGGCCGCGACGGCGCCACCTTTCCCACCGCCCGCTATGACTATGCCGAGACGGTGACCGCGGCCGGCCACGCGACGATGAGCACCGGCACGAACCCTTCACGCCACGGCGTCAGCTCGAACCGCATCTACAACCGCGCCACCGGGAAGATCGAGGCCATCTTCCACGACGCGAACCACCCCATTCTCGAAGCGCCGCTGGTCGCCGACGACGTCTCGCCCGTGAACCTGATGGCCGAGAACCTGTCTGACCGGCTGCGGCTGTCGACGCAGCTGCGCGGCAAGTCGATTGCCATCGGCGGCAAGGCGCGTTCGGCGATCGCGCTGGGCGGGCACCTTGGCGAGGCGTGGTGGTTCTCGGAAGCAGTGGGCAAGTTCGTCACCGGCACGTACTACCGGAAGGAATTCCCGGCGTGGGTCAAGGCCTTCAACGACAAGAAGCCGGCCGATGCGTACTTCGGCAAAGAGTGGACGCTGCTCGAGGCCGCGAAGGAATACGTCGGCGACGACGAAGGCCCGGGCGAAGGCGACTGGTGGGGCCTCGGCAAGAAGTTCCCCCACCCGCTCAATGGTGGCCTCTCGGCGGCGGGCCCGAACTCGTACTCGGCGCTGGCGACATCGCCGATGTTCAACGAGCTGCAGGTGCAGTTCGCAAAGGCGGCGATCGACGGCGAGCAGCTGGGCAAGGACGACGTGCCTGACCTGCTGTCGGTTGGCTTCTCGGCCCTCGATCTCACCTACCACCTGTACGGGCCCTTCTCGTGGGAGATGCAGGACCACATGCTGCGCCTCGACAAGGCGATCGCCGAGCTGATCGCCGCGGCCGAGAAGGCCGCCGGTGGCCGCGCGAACCTGCTGGTCGTCGTCACGGCCGACCACGGCGGCGCCAGCATTCCCGAGCAGTGGGCCGCGCAGGGCGTTGACGGCGTGCGGGTCAGCCCGGCCGCGCTCGAGAAGGCGTTGGAAAAGGAGCTCGCGACGAAGTTCAACGGCGGCGACCTGGTGTCGATGGTCGAGCGCGCCGACATCTATCTGGACCTCAAGGCAATCAGCGACAAGAAGCTCGAGGCGACGGCGGTGCGCCGGTACGCGGCGGCGTGGCTGATGAAGCAGCCCGACGTCGCGCTCGCCGTCGCGCGCGAAGACTTGAACGGAGCCGACCCTTCAGCTGGTTGGCTGCCGGCGTTGCGTGCGGGCTACTACCCGGATCGCAGCGGCGACGTGCTGATCCTCTTGAAGCCGGGCCGCGTGCTCGAGCTCGAGCCAACGGGCACCTCGCACGGCACGCCGTACGCGTATGACGCGCTCGTGCCGCTGATGCTGCTGGGCAAGGGCGTGAAGGCCGGCTGGTACCCGAAAGAGATCCGGATGATCGATGTCGCTCCGACGGTGTCGGCGCTGATGGAGATGCTGCCGCCCGCGATGAGCGAAGGCGAAGTGCGGGACCAGGCGATCTCGATCACCGGAAAATGAAGCGCGGGCTGGTCGAGCTCACCGACGCAGCGCTGCCGGTGGCGCTGTTCTCGCGGCTCTCAAGAGCCATCGTCCGTCTCGGCGAACGCCGCCTGCGCGACACGTACCAGACGACATTCTGGTTCCCCGTTGGCGCGGCGCCGAGCAACGTGGTGGAGCAAGCGATTGCCGCGCTCCCCCCCGCTCGCGAGGCGACGGGCACCGAGTGGTGGCTCTCGCGCATGCGCACCTCGAACGTGCAGGTCGACTTCCATCGCGACCGCGACGAGAAGCTGGCGGGTCAGGGAGGCCCCGACGTGCACCCACTGGTGTCCTCGGTGCTCTTCCTCAATCGCTGCCACGGCGGGCTGCTCGCCGTCACCGAAGAGCCGCCCAACCCGTTGAATCCCGCACTCGCGCCCGAGGTGCTCGCGCTGGATCTGATCGAGCCCGTGCCCAACCGATACGTGCGCTTCGCGGGGCACCTGACCCACGGGGTGCTCGACGCCGAGAACCAGGTGCCCGGCCGCCGCCTGCCGCGCGAGCCGAAGCTGCGGCTGACCATCGCGATCAACTTCTGGAAAAAGCGGCCAACGGGAATTCCCCGCTTCGCAGACCGTCGGATCTATTCGGAGTTGGCCGTCACCCCTCGTTGAGGCGTAGAACAAAACCTCTCATGCTCGCGGCGATGCTCTTGAGCCTCTGTCTCTCGCAAGCCGGTTCGATGCCGGACGCGAAGTCATTGGGGCCGCAGACCCTCACCCTGCACGTGGGCCACAAGTTCAGCACCGGCGAAGCACACGTGCGCGTGCAGCAGCTGCTCGACTATTGGAAGAAGCGCTTCGGGGTGACGTGCAGCTGGTCGGGCGAAAAGGTGTTCGTCACCGGCAAGATCTTCAGCGTCGACTTCAAGGCGATTCTCGAAGTGACGGATCAAGAGGTCGCCTGCGAGTCGTCGGATCCCGGCGGGTTGTGGAGAGGCTTCGCGCGCGACTACGTCGGCAAGAAGCTCAAGAAGTACCTTCACCCGACCTACCAGGAAACGTAGCCGCACCTACACGCAACCACCCTCGACGTCGCCCTTGCGCCGACATGGCGATCGCGCGCGAGGCGGTAAATCGGCCTTGGAGAACCTGGGCTTGCGAAGTTGATCCGCGCCAGCAAGATGGCGCGACATGTCTGCAGCGGAAGTATCAGTTCTACCCCTCATCCCCGAAAAGCCGTCGGGGCTGACGCGGTTTCATCAGCGCCTGGTGGCCGAAGAGCTGCTGGCCAAAGGGGGCGATGGCAGTGCCCGGGTGGCGCGCGCGCTGTCGGAAGCGAAGGTCGACTTGAACCCGCACCAGGTGGAAGCGGCGGCGTTCGCGCTCGACTCGATGAGCCGCGGTGGCTGTCTGTTGGCCGACGAAGTGGGGCTGGGGAAGACGATCGAAGCGGGCATCGTGGTCGCGCAGCTTTGCGCCGAAGGCAAGGGCCGGATCCTGATCCTCACCCCTGCCACCCTGCGGTCGCAGTGGCAGGCCGAGCTGCGCAACAAGTTCGATCTCGAGTCGGTGGTGGTCGACGGCCGCACCGTGCGGGCGACGGGCAACTGCTTCGATCAGGGCATGCCGGTGATCGCCTCGATTCCCTTCGCGGCGGGTCGGCCCGAGCTGCTGTCGGCGGTGCCGTGGGACCTGATCGTGATCGACGAGGCGCACCGCCTTCGCAACTCGCACAAGCCCGGCAACAAGACGGGCAAGGCGCTGCGCGCGGCGCTGAAAGACCGCCCGAAGATTCTGCTCACCGCGACGCCCCTGCAGAACAGCCTCACCGAGCTCTTCGGCCTGCTGTCGCTGATCGACGAACAGATTCTCGGGCCCGAAGACGCGTTCAAGACGCACTACCCGGTCGACGCGGATCACGGCGGGCTGTCGGAAGGGGCGTCGATCGCGCTCAAAGAACGGCTCGCTCCCGTCGTGCAGCGCACGCTGCGACGACAGGTGCGCGAGTACGTGCGGTTCACGAATCGGCGCAGCATCGTCGAAGACTTCGCTCCGTCGGCCGAAGAGCAGGGCCTGTACGACGACGTCAGCGAGTACCTGCGGCGCAGCGAAGCGGCGGCGATCGAGCCGGGCAAGAAGACGCTGCTGACCCTGGTGTACCGAAAGCTGCTCGCGTCCTCGACTTTCGCGATCGCTCCGACGCTGCAGCGGCTCGCCGACAGCCTCGAAGCACGCTTGAAGAACGCGAAGCTCGCTGCTGCGGCCGACCTCTTCCTCGATGCGGAAGACGCGAAGAACTACGCAGAGGAAGCAGAAGAGTGGGCCGACGAGCCGTCGAAGCCCGCCTCGTTGAAGACTCTGCAGACCGAGCTCTTCGAGCTGAGGTCATACGCAGATCGCGCGTCGAAGATCACGATCAACGCCAAGGGTGAGGCGCTGAAGCGCGCGCTCGATCGCGTCTTCACCGTCGCCCGTGCGCACCAGTGGCCCGAGAAGGCCGTCATCTTCACCGAGAGCAAGCGCACCCAGCAGTACCTGCACGACCTGCTCGCCGCGCACGGCTGGGCGGGAAAAATCGCGCTGCTGTCGGGCGACGCCGGCACGCCTGAACAGCGGGCCGAGCTCGTCGAACGATTCCGCAACCAGGCCCAGATTCTGATCTCGACCGAGGCGGGCGCGGAAGGCCTGAACCTGCAGTTCTGCAACCTGGTCGTGAACTACGACCTGCCGTGGAACCCGCAGCGCGTCGAGCAGCGCATCGGCCGCTGCCACCGCTATGGCCAGCAGCGCGACGTGCTGGTGCTCAACTTCCTCAACCGCCAGAACGCGGCCGACGCGCGGCTGTTCGAGCTGCTCGAGAAGAAGCTGAACCTGTTCGACGGCGTCTTCGGCGCGTCTGACGAAATCCTCGGAGCCCTCGAGAACGGCGTCGACTTCGAGCGCCGCATCCTCGACATCTACCAGTCGTGCCGGCTGCCCGAAGAGATCAACGCCGCCTTCGAGGCGCTGCAGAAGGATCTCGAGTCGCGCATCGACACTCGCATGACCGAGGCCCGTTCGCTGCTGCTCGAACGCTTCGATGGTGACGTGCGCCGCCGCCTGAAGATTGCCGGCGAAGAGACGAAGGTGAAGGTCGTCGAGCGCGTGAAGTCGGCCCAGGCGTTGACGGGCTCGGTGCTGGGTGAGCGGGGGTCGGGCCGCCGCCAGCTGCAGCACGCCGCGAAGGAAGTTCGAACCCGCACCAACGATGCGGTGAGCTACCTGGCGATCGACGCGTCCACCCTGCCCGGTAAGCTCGAGGCGCTGGCCGGCAAGGAAGGCTGGTGGTTCGCGTACCGGGTCGAGCTCTCGGGCCTGAAGGCCGAAGAGAAGGTGATGCACCTGGTGATGGTGCGCGACGGCGATGGCTTCCGCGTGCTGCCGCTGGCCGACGCCGAGCTGTTTCCGAAGCTCTCGGCCACCGACGAGCTGACGCGCAAGAGCCCGGTCGTCTCGGTCACGCTCGAGCACGAGAAGGCGCTGGTTGCCGCGAAGGACGAGCTGGTGCGCCACGCCGAAAGGAAGAACGCGCTCGAGCTCGACGCCGCGCGCGAGAGGTCTGATCGTTTCGCCGAAGACTGCCTGCTGCAGCCGCGCGCCGCCGTCGAGAAGGCCCGCGACGAGTGGGAAGTCAGCCGGCGCAAGGTGCTGACCATCGACGACTCGACCGAACGGCTGAAGCAGCGCGCCCAGGCTGAACGGTTGGAACGCGAGTACCGCAAGAAGCTGGCGACCCTGCGCCAGCAGGAAGAACAGAAGTACGCCGAGAAAGATCGCACCCTCGCCCAGCTGACCCAGAAGTCGAAGGTCGTCGCCGGCCGATCGCTGATCGCCTCTGCGTATTTCTGGATGCAGTAACCGCAGTTCGAGAATCTGCGGCCCTGGGCACTGGAACAAGGCGGTCGCGTAAACCGTTCCACCCCGCCTACTGTCGGCCCCAAGGGGAACCACACACATGACTTTCGCGTCTGCCGCTTTGCTGCTGGCGTTGACGGCGTCCGCCACGCCCATCACCCAGGCCGAGCTGCCTGAATCACTTCGCCCGTGGAGCCAATGGGTCCTTCACGATCTGAAAGAGCTGCGCTGCCCGATCGAGCTCGGCAGCGAAGACGAGCGCCGCTGCACCTGGCCCGGCCGGCTGCAGCTGTCGCTGGAGACGCGCGGCGGCCGCTTTACCCAGACCTTCAAGGTCTACGTCGAAGGGCAGATTGTGTTGCCCGGCGACAGCAAGCGCTGGCCGCAGAACGTGAAGGTCGGCGGCAAGGACGCGGTGGTGACGATGGGCGACGACGGCCCGACCGTTCTGCTGCCAGCAGGCGAGCACACGCTGACGGGCGAGTTCTTCTGGGACGCGCTGCCCGAGTCGCTGACGGTGCCCGAAGAGACGGGGCTGCTGGCGCTGACCCTGCGCGGCAAAGCGGTGAAGAACCCCAACCGCGAGACGGGCGGCGAGCTCTTCTTGCAGAAAGAGGCCGCACCCAGCGAAGAGACGGAACACTTCGAGCTGCGCGTGCACCGGAAGATCGTCGACGAGATTCCGCTGCAGCTCACCACGCGCATCGAGCTCAACGTGGCGGGCAAGAGCCGCGAAGTGCTGCTGGGCCGCGCGTTGCCCGAGGGCTTCGTGCCGATGTCGATCACCTCGAACCTTCCGGCGCGGATGGAAGCCGAAGGCCGGGTGCGGGTGCAGGCGCGCGCGGGCGCGTGGTGGGTGGAAGTCGTTGCCCGGCACGATGGCCCGGTTGCCGCGCTGAAGCGCCCCACGCCCGGCGGCCCCTGGACGGAAGGGGAAGAACTCTGGGTCTTCGAGGCGCGACCCTTCTTCCGGCAGGTGCTCGTCGAAGGCGTTAACGCCGTGGACCCCCAGCAGACGACGCTGCCCGACGAGTGGAAGCGGCTGCCCGCGTACGGCGTGGCCCTGACCGAGACGATGGCGCTGTCGGAAAGGCGGCGCGGCGACGCGGACCCGGCGCCCGACCTGCTGAACCTGTCGCGCACCCTGTGGCTCGACTTCGACGGCACGGGCTACACGGCCAGCGACAAGATTTCCGGAACGCTTCACAAGTCGTGGCGGCTCGACATGCAGCCGGGCACCGAGCTGGGCCGCGTCGTCGCCAGCGGCTCCGACCAGTTCATCACCCGCCTCGACAAGGGCTCTGCGGCCGGGGTCGAGCTGCGCCAGGGCTCGCTGAACCTCGAAGCCGACAGCCGGATTACCGGGGAAGTCGGCCGCATTCCCGCCGTGTCGTGGAACGCCGACTTTCACCAGGTCTCGGGCGTGCTCAACCTGCCGCCGGGCTGGCGGCTGCTGCACGCCACCGGCGTCGACGAGGTGCGCGAGACGTGGGTGCACCAGTGGAGCCTGCTCGAGCTCTTCCTCGTCCTCATCATCGCCCTCGCGTTCGGCCGGCTCTTCGGCGTCGCCTGGGGTGCCCTCGCCCTCGTCACCCTCGCCCTCTGCTTCCCCGAAGACGGAGCGCCCCAGTACGCCTGGCTCTTCGTCCTCGCCGGTGAAGCACTGGTGCGCGCGCTGCCCGACGGAAAGCTGAAAGCCGTGATCAAGGTCTACCGGGTGACGGCGTGGCTGGTGCTGGTGGTGCCGATCGCCCTGCCCTTCATCGTGCAGCACGTGCGGCACGGCCTGTACCCCGCACTGGAACGCCAACAGTCGATGGGCGGCGTCCTCAACTACTCGAGCTACTCGATGGAGAACGAGGCGCAGTACTCGCGCAGCACCTCGTCGTACGGCGGCGCGCAGAACGAGCCCGCCTCGGCGAGAGACGCCCTGGAGCGCAACGTGAAGCAGGAGGCCTGGGCGGAAAAGAAGGCGCCGCAGCAGGCGCAGTCGAACCGCGTCAGCAAGCTCAAGTCATTCAACGCGCAGGACTATGACAAGAGCGCGATCGTCCAGACGGGCCCCGGCCTGCCGCGGTGGACGTGGACCCAGGTAAGCCTGGGCTTCTCGGGCCCCGTACAGCGCGACCAGCAGCTGTCGCTGTGGCTGCTGCCGCCGTGGCTGAACGGGCTGCTGGCCTTTCTTCGCGTCGCCTTGCTCTGCGCGCTGGTGCTGCGGACGCTGAGCGTGCCCGGGCGGTTCTGGCCGAAGGGCTTCAAGGGGGCCCCGGCTGCCGCGGCGGCGGCGCTGCTGCTCATCTCGGGCCGTGCGTTCGCCGGCGCGGAAGAGGCCGCTCCCGCGCCGGAAATGCTCGAGCAGCTGAAGGCCTGGCTGACGACCCCGCCTGCGTGCATGCCCCTTTGTGCGGCGAGCCCGAGGATGTTCCTCGAGGCCAGCGCGCGGCAGCTGAAGCTGAAGCTCGAGGTGCATGCGGGTGCTGACATCGGCGTGCCGCTGCCCGGCAATGCGGCGCAGTGGGTGCCCGAGCAGGTGCTGCTCGACGGCAAGCCGGCGCCGGGGCTGCGGCGTGATGCCGATGGCGTGCTCTGGCTTGCGGTGACGCCCGGCAACCACGTGGTGCTGATGGAAGGCGCCCTGCCCGCCCGCGACACCGTGCAGCTGGCGTTGAACCTGAAGAGCCACCGGGTCGAGGCGAAGCTCGAAGGCTGGACGTTGGACGGCCTCCACGAAGACGGGCTGGCCGACAACGACCTGCAGCTGTCGCGCGCCGCAGGTGACTCGGAAGAGAAGGACCCTTCGGCGATGACGTCGTCGCTGCCGGCCTTCGTCAGCGTCGAACGCGAGCTGGTCCTGGGCCTCGAGTGGACGGTGGAGACGCACGTGCGGCGGCTCACGCCGACAGGTACCGCGGTGGTGCTCGAGGTGCCGCTGCTGCCCGGCGAGTCGGTGACGACGCCGGACGTGCGGGTGCAGAACGGCAAGGCGCTGGTGAACATCGGGCCGCAGTCGACGGAAGCGACGTGGACCAGCGTGCTCGAGCAGAAGTCGCCGCTGTCGCTGAAGGCGCCCACCGGGTTGCCGTGGGTCGAGGTCTGGCGGTTGAACGTGAGCCCGGTGTGGCACGTCGAGTTGGCTGGCATTCCCATCGTTCACCAGCAGGATGACTCGGGCGCGCGGCTGCCTGAGTGGCACCCGTGGCCCGGCGAGACCGTGACGATCGACGTGCTGCGGCCCGCGGGCGTCGAGGGCCAGACGCTGACCATCGACCAGAGCGAGCTCACCGTCACGCCCGGCCTGCGCGCCACCGACGCGACGCTGACGGCGAACCTGCGCAGCTCGCGCGGTGGCCAGCACGTCATCACGCTGCCGGAAGACGCCCAGCTGCAGTCGGTGTCGATCAACAACGTCGTCCAGCCGATTCGGCAAGACGGCCGGCGGGTCGCGATTCCGCTGGTGCCTGGCTCGCAGTCGGTGGCGATGACCTGGCGGCAGAGCTCGGGCATCGGCTTCAACTGGCGCACACCGCAGATCGACCTGGGCGTCGCGAGCGCGAACGCCGACCTGAAGCTGAACCTGTCGAGCGATCGCTGGGTGCTCTTCGTCACCGGGCCGCGCATGGGGCCGGCGGTGTTGTTCTGGAGCACGCTGCTCGTACTGCTGCTGGTCTCGATCGCGCTGGGCCGGGTGCGGATCACGCCGCTGCGCACGCTGCAGTGGGTGCTCTTGACGCTGGGCCTGTCGCAGGTGCCGATTCCCGCCGCGGCGGTGGTGGTGGGCTGGCTGCTGGTGCTCGGCTGGCGCGAGACGAAGCCCGAGCTGTCGCCGCTGTGGTTCGATCTGCGGCAGCTGATGCTGGTGGGGTGGACGGCGGTGGCGCTGGGCGTGCTCGCGGTCGGCATCTACCAGGGCCTGCTGGGCCAGCCCCAGATGCAGGTGACGGGCAACGGCTCGAGCGCGACGACGCTGCGGTGGTTCGCCGATCGCATCAAGGGCGACAACGTGCTCCCGCAGGGCACCGTGTTCTCGGCGCCAATGCTCGTCTACCGCGGGGCGATGCTCGCCTGGTCGCTGTGGCTCGCCCTCGCCCTGCTGAGGTGGCTCAAGTGGGGCTGGTCGGCGTTCACCGCGGGCGGCCTCTGGCGCAGCAAGCCCACCCGCCCGCCTCCGCCTCCGCTTTCTGGCACTTAGTGCCACTTGACGCGTGGTGCCACTTTCGAAGAAGGTGGCACGATGAAGATCCCGAACGAAGGCCTGGCGAAGGACGCGGTGATGGCAGCGCTCGAGTCAGCGCGGGCGCACGACTGGCCGTGGCGTGAAGGGAAGCTGTTCGCCTACGTGTTCGACGGCGGGAAAGAGATCGAAGAGGTCGGCAAGCGGGCGCACGCCGCCTACAGCAGCGAGAACGGGCTCGACCCGACGACTTTTCCGAGCCTGCTCAAGTTCGAGAACGACGTGGTCGACATGGCGCGGCGCCACCTGGGCGGTGACGAGGCAGTGGTCGGCAACTTCACCAGCGGCGGCACCGAGTCGATCATCCTTGCCGTCAAGACGGCGCGTGACTGGTTCCGGGTGCAGCGGCCCGAGGTGAAGACCCCTGAAATCCTGGTGCCGATCACCGCGCACGCCGCCTTCCACAAGGCCGGGCACTACCTGGGGGTAAAGGTGGTCACGACCGCGGTCGACCCGAAGACCTTCAAGGCCGACCCCGAGGCGATGCGGGCGGCGATGACCAAGAACACGATGCTGCTGGTCGCTTCGGCGTGCTCGTACGCGCACGGGGTGGTCGACCCGGTCGCGCCGATTGCGGCGCTGGCGCAGAGCGCGGGGATCCTCTGCCACGTCGACGGGTGCATGGGCGGCTTCCTGCTGCCGTACTTCAAGCGGCTGGGGCAAGACGTGCCCGACTTCGACTTCCGCGTGCCCGGCGTGACCAGCATGTCGATGGACTTCCACAAGTACGGCCTGTGTCCGAAGGGGGCGTCGGTGGTGCTCTACAAGAACGAGGCGCTGCGGCGATTCCAGATCTACGCGTGCTCCGAGTGGACGGGGTACACGATGATCAACACCACGATTCAGAGCTCGAAGTCGGGCGGCCCGCTGGCGGCCGCGTGGGCGGTGCTGCAGTTCGTGGGTGACTTGGGCTACCTGAAGATCGCGGCCGAGCTTCTTCAGGCGCGCGACGCGCTGACGGTGGGCGTGGGGCAGATTCCGGGCCTGCAGCTGATGGGCAGACCCGAGATGAGCCTGCTGGCTTTCTCTTCCGACGAGCTGTCGGTTTTCGCGATCGCCGACGCGCTGCAGGAGCGCGGCTGGCGGGTACAGGCCCAGCTGGGGAATGGGCCGAGCGAGGAGAACATTCACCTGACGATCGCTCCGTCGAACACGAAGTGGACGGGGGACTTCCTGAAGGCGCTGGGTGAAGCGGTCGACGAGGTGCGGGCGGCGGGGGGAGGCCCGAAGGCGCCGAAGGAGTTTGCGCAGCTGCTGACCGCGCAGCTGCAGGCAGACACGTCGGGCGCGGCGCTGCAGGAATTGCTGGGCAGCCTGACCGCAGCGGGCGGCGCGCTGCCGGGAAAGATGGCCGACATCAACGCGCTGCTCAACGAGCTGCCGCAGAGCCTGCAGAAGCAGCTGCTGATCGCCTTCGTGGGAAGGATGTTCACCCCGAAGGCCGAAGGCTGAGGAAGGGGCGATGCCGGGCTTGAGGGCGAGCAAGAAGCTGCAGGTGCGGGGCGAGCTGGCGGCGTCGGCTAACAAGCTCTTCGCGGCGCGCGGCTTCGACGCGGTGACGGTGGACGAGATCGTCGGCGCGGTGAACGTGTCGCGAAGATCCTTCTTTCGCTACTTCCCGACCAAGGAAGCGGCGTTCTTCGCGCGGCGGGCTGACCAGACCCTGCGGTTGCAAGCGCTGCTCGCCGCTCCAGTGGGCAACGAGGCCCCCTTCGACACCGTGCGCCGGGCACTGCTGACGCTGGCGGACGAGTATATGGACCAGAAGAAGCAGATCCTGATCGAGCACAAAGTGCTGGCGAAGGCGCCGGCGCTGCTGGCCAGCGACCTCGAGCACGATCGATTCGTCGGCCTGGCGATCGGAGCATGCCTGTCTCGAGGAGCGAAGGCCCCGAAGGCCCGGCTCGCCGCGGCGGCGCTGATGGGCGTGTTGCGGGTGGTGATCGAAGACTGGGTCGCCGCGGGCGCGAAGTCGGACCTCAAGAAAGCCGGCGCCGAAGCACTGGCGATGATCCAGCCGATGTTGAGCAGCCGGGCATGAAACACCTCGTCGTCGCCGTGCCGCTGTTCTCAGGTTGTGCCTCATTGGCGATCAACGCGGCACCGAAAAAAAGGGCCAACGACGTGTTCTGGACGGCGCTTCACGCGGGCGACCGACGGCAAGGTCTCGCACGAGGATCCGGACTACGGACCCGTGATGGACATGGAGACGCAGCAGGGCCCACTGCGCGTGTGCTGGAACAACTGGATCACGCCGCACAACCACGAAGGGTTCGCGCTGAACCTGGGCGACATGCTGGTGAAAGCAGGCGACCTCAAGGCCGGCAAGCGCATGTACGAAAAGCGACTCGCGAACCTCGGCGAGAACACCGAGCTCTTCCGTCGGCCGACCAAAGACGTCCCGAAGGGTCGCCTGATGATGTTCGCCAGCCAGGCCAACTGCGCCGGCTGTCACGCCGACGCGCCGGCGATCTCGTTCGCCCGCGCAAAGACGCGTGGCAAAGAACTCAGCCGGCTTGACCACCGATGGGCGGGGGACTCGTCGCCGCGGCCGACTTTATTTGGATGCGCGTTAGCCCTAATAAAATATCAGGGCTAACGCGTTGTTTGGTCAAGTCGGCGAAGACGCCGAACCCCCGCCGGCGCACGTCTGGCGCCGCTCGTCCAAAGCCATTTGCCCAGCCGCGTCGCTAGCGCACGAGCGTCGGAATCAGCTCGTTGCCGCCTTTCTTGCCGAGCCCCAGCTGGCCGTCGCTGTTGTCGCCCCAGCAGTACACCGCGCCGGACCCACCGATTGCACAGGTGTGACGGCCGCCCGGAGCCAGAGACACGACCGGCTCGGGCAACCCCTGCACCGGCACCGGAGCAGTCTGCAGGCCCAGCAGGCCGTCGCCCAGCTGGCCATGATCGTTCTGCCCCCAGCACGAAGCGCCCGCGTCCTGAACCATGCACGCGTGGCGCGCGACCGGGCCGAGCGCGAAGTGGGTGAGGCCCGGCGTGACGCCGCGCACGGCGAGCGCGACGAGTGAACGGCCCGACACAACCCCCGCGCCGAGCTCGCCGCCGCCGTTGGCGCCCCAGCACTTGAGGCCCCCCGCAGTGCGCGCGCACGTGAAGCCAAACCCTGCCTTGAGCTCGAGAATCCCCGCGTCGAGCGCGGTGACGTTGACGGGAACCGGGCGGCGCAGCTGGAAGGTGCCGTCACCGCACTCGCCCGCGTTGTTGAAGCCCCAGCAGCGCGCGCCGGCGTCGGCGAGCAGCACACAGCTGTGGCTGACTCCGGTTGCGATCGCAGCGACGTCGTAGGCCGCATTCGAGACCCCGCCCGGCGTGGTCCGCGCGCCACCGTTGTTGGTGCCCTGCTGCCCCTGGATGTCCGTGCCCCAGCAGTACGCGCCAGCATCGACCACCGCGCACGAAAAGGCGTTGCCCGCGCTGACCTGCGTCGCCGCAGCCCCCAGCAAGGTGCGCGTCGCCTGCGCCGCGGGAGACGAGGTGCCCTGCCCGATGCTGCCGACGCCCCAGCACTCGACGTTGCCGTTGCTCAGCCGCGCGCAGGTGTGGAAGAAGCCTGCCGCCAGCTCGACCACCGGCGCCGTCAGCCCCACCACGTCGGTCGGCGACAACCTTTCGTCGTACGTGCCGTCGCCCACCAACGTCGACGAGCCCCAGCACTTCACGCTGCCGATGTCGGTCAGCAGGCAGGTGTGCTGGTCGCCGGCGCTCAACGCCGTCGCCCGGCAGCAGACGCTTCCGCAGTTCAGAAACGGCGTCGCGCAGGCATAGGTGCAGACGTTGTTGGCGCACACCGCGGTGGCGTTGTCGCGCGGGGCGCAGTCCTGCTCCTTCGCGCAGCCGCCGGTGCTGCCGCCGCCACCGCCCGAGCCGCCGTCGGCCGTGTAGAGCCCGGTGCAGCCCGACAGCAAGGCGAGCACCACCGCGGGCCGGACGCGCTTCAAATGCCTTCCAGCGCTTTGACCTTCTCGCGCAAAGCTTCCGGCAACGGCACCTTCACCCCGGTCTTCGGGTCGACCATCACCACCACGCTCTCGCCCTCGGCGACGACCTGCTGCTGATCCTTCGAGCTCGCGCGGTACTGCATCGTGAACGACGTGTTGCCGAGCTTCGTCACCCGCGCAAAGACCGAGATGGTGTCGGGGTAGACGACCTTCGATTTGTAGTCGATCGACGAGTGGACGAGCAGCGGCCACGCCGTCGCGTCCGAGCCGATGGTGGTCGCGACGCCCGCCTGCTCGAAGTAACGAATGCGCGCAGACTCGAACCACCGCAGGTGCACCGTGTTGTTCACGTGGCCGAACGCATCCATCTCGGCCCACGCGACCTGAACCTCGAGGGCCACCGTCCACCCTGCCTCAGCCATTTAAGTCCTCAGTTGAATGGCGGCCGGGAGAATCGTCATCTTGCAGGGAAGCTTGCCGGGCTGTTCGCCATCGCAGTCGATCAACACCTCCTGCGCGCTCTCGGCCGTCAACGTCTTGCACTTGAGCAGCCGGGTGCCTTTCCAGCCGACGTGCTGGCCGCTGTAGATCGCGCTCTGCTTCAGCGCGAAGTCCATCAGCGTGTAGCCAGACCAGATGGTGACATCGAAGGTGCCGTCGCCCGTGTCCGCGTCCGGAGCGACCTTCATCCCGCCGCCGAAATACTTCCCGTTCGCGACTGCCAGCGTCGTCACCAGCACATCTTCAGCCGGGCCGCCGTCGACGCTGAAGCGCACCTTGCGGTCTTCGTACTTCAGCAGCGCCTTCGTCGACGCGAGCATGAATGACAGCTTTCCGCCCAGCACCTTGCTGGTGCGGTTGACCTCCTGGTCGACCACGCCCGAGACGCCGAAGCTGCAGATGTTCGCGAAGTACCGGCGGCCCGTCTGGCCGTCGTGGCCACGGAACTCGAGCTCGCCGACATCGAATGGCACGCTGGTGCCCGAGGCGACGCGCTTCAGGGCCGCCGCGAAGTCCGTGTCCCAACCGAAGGTCTTCCGGAAGTCGCCGCCGGTGCCACGCGACACGACGCCCAGCGCCGCCTTCGGGTTCACGACTTTGCCGTCTTCGAAGAAGCCGTTGACGACCTCGTTGATGGTGCCGTCGCCGCCGACCGCGACCACGCACTCGAAGCCTTCTTTCAACGCCGCCCGCGCCAGCTCGGCCGCGTGCATCGGGCGTTGGGTAAAGGCCTGGGCGAAGTCGGGAATCGCGCGGGCGATCAGCGCCTGCAGCTCGCCCCACTTCTTGCCGGTGCTGCCGTTCGCGCTGGAAGGATTGACGACGAAGAAGGTCTTCATTCGAGCCACCGCCGCAAGATGCTCACCAGATCCTCCGATTTCCGACCTGCCCTTTCGAACATGCGGCGGCTCGTCGCGCACGCCGTCACCACCGTCTCACCACCGGGCCCGACCTCGAGCGCTTGCCGGCGCGCCACGTCCACAGAAGCTTCGGGCATCGTGCGCGGCAACAACCCGCCTCCGCCCGCGCAGCCTCCTTCTTCCTTCATGCTCGGCGCCTCGAGCACCGTCGACACTGCCCGCTTCAGCAGTGCGCGCGGCTGGTCGTACTGGCCCATGCCGCGGCCGAGGTGACAGGCGTCGTGGTAGCCGGCCGTCTCTTCCATCGGCGGCTTGCTGGGCGCGTGCGGCAGGTTGTCGGCCAGCACTTCGTAGAGCGTCCGAATGCGCGACGGCAGCTTCACGTCGAACTTCGGGTACACGACGGCGAGCGTGTGCGCGCAGCCGGGATCCATCACCACCAGCTCGGGGTAGTGCTCGAGGGTCGAGGCGAAGATTCGGGCGTGGGCGGCGAACTGCTCGTGCGCGCCGCCGGCGTACAGCGGGTAGCCGCAGCAGCGCGCGCTCGCCTTGCAGACGCCCATTGGCGCGCCGAAAGCGTTGGCGACGGTGAGCGCGTCGTCGATGAGGGCGGTGCGCTTGACCAGGGTGCTGCAGCCGGGAAACAGCGGGTACCGCATCGGCGTCTCTGCCTTGAAGCGCGCGACCACCTCGCCCAGCGGCTGGCCGAAAGGGTTGCCTGACTGGGTAAAGGTGGCGAGCGTGGTGGCGGCGCCCTTCGGCTGGGTGCCTTCGGTGCGGGCGATGGTACGCGCGGCGAACAGCGCGGGCCCGACCTCGTTGTCGTGTTTGCAGAAGCTCTTGCAGCGCATGCAGCCGGTGCAGGCGTGAACCGCGGCGCTCGCGCCGTCGTCCATGCGGCGCTGGCCGAGGTTGACCTGTTGGGCGGTGGTCATCTTCGCCCACGTGCTGTGGGACTCGTTCTGCGTCGACTCGGACACGGGGCACGCGAAGCGGCACACCTTGGGGCAGTAGATGCACATCGTGAGCGCGTGGGAATGCTCGGCAAGTGGGGCAGTCAAGGGGCTCCTCCGAGGACGCCACGGGGGTCGAGGGCGGCGGGCAGCGCAGCGGTGGAAGGCGACCAGTTGCCAGCGGAGCTCAGCGGCATGCCTTCGACGTCTCCGCGCGCGATGACGCTCGCGATCGACAGGCGGTAGAGAACGACAGGGTTTGAGGCGGCGACGGCGGCGCGCACGGCGTCCCACCGCGACTCGCGCTCGTCCCAGGTGACATCGGGGGTGGTGCCCGCGACGGGGAACTCGCCCGACAGCCTTCCGGTGGGGCGGCCACCGACGTCGAACGCACGGCGGCCCAGGGTGTTGAAGTCGCGCTCGACGCCTTCGTGGGTGCCGACGCAGTTGAGCTCGACCTGCGCGCGCCCCGCCCGGGTCTCGACCCGCACCGACTCGAACCACACCCCATCAGACAGCGCGGCCAGCATCGCGGTGACGAAAGCATCGGCCGACGGGAAGCTGAACACCTGACTGCGGCGTGAGGTCGAGAACGGAAAGCACCGCACGATGGCCTCGGTAACGACGCCCAGCCGGCGGTGACCGCCGAGAAGAAGCGCGACCAGGTCCGGGCCCGCGGCGCTGCGGGGGCTCGGGTGCGACCGGTAGACGCGGCCATCGGGAAGCACGGCGGTGATCGCGAGGCAGATCGGCTCAAGCCGCCCGCCGGGGATCGCGCGAAGCCCCGCGTCGGCGCCTTCGAGGAACTGGCCGAGGGTGAGGTCTCTGGCGCGCGGAGACAGCGGGCCGAGCGTGAGCTGCTGCTCGGACAATGCGGCGTCGAGCGCGGCGAGCGTGAGCCCGGCGCCTGCTTCGACGGTGCCGCCCTTCGGCTCGAGCCTGGTCACCTGGCTCAGCGCGGCCAATGACAGCGACGCGTGGCGATTCAGCGAGGCGTTCTGCGAGGCGAGAATCTGCAGCGCGTCGGTGAGCTGCCGCGTCGAGGCCGGCACCAGCGTCGGCCCGTTCGGCCCCGGCACCGCGAGCGTGCCCAGCGCTTCGTCGAGAGGCGTCGTCACGTCGCCATCCCGGGAAGGCCCAGCTTGCCGGGGTTCATCACCCCATCTGGGTCGTAGTGGCGCTTGAGCGCGGCGAGCAGCGTTCGCCCTTCGTTCAGGCTGTCTTGCAGCGCGCGCGCTTTGACGATGCCGACGCCATGGTGGTGACTGACGTTCGCTCCGGCGCTGACGGCAGCCGACAGCGCGTCGCGCCACAGGGCGTCGTAGCGTTCGAGCAGCTCGGCCTGCGTGCTGCCCGAGCCGACGAACGAGAAGTACAGCGAACAGCCTTCCAGGTACGCGTGCGAGAAGTGGCAGAGCACGAAGGCGTGCGCGCTGGCTGCCTGGTGCACCTTCTCATAGACGGCGTAGACCTTGTCCCAGGTGGTCGCGACTTCCATCGTGTCGGCGAAAGCGCCGGCGTCGATCACCTTCGACATGCGGTAGCTGACGTCGTACCGCTTCGCGTACCAGTGCTTGCCGGGCTCTTCGCCCAGGTCGGCGCCGCTCAACCTGGCGCAGATGGCGCGCGCGGCGGCGTCTTCCTCGGCACAGCGCGAGGGCTCGCCTTCGA
Organism: Myxococcales bacterium; assembly: GCA_038206395.1. Taxonomy (GTDB): domain Bacteria; phylum Myxococcota; class Myxococcia; order Myxococcales; family Myxococcaceae; genus JAGSPQ01. Next base: position 138,128 of record JBBRAX010000005.1, read on the forward strand.
ACATCAGGATGAGGCGGCTGCGCGAGAAGAGGTGGGTCGCGTAGTTGAAGAGCCTCGGCCGCCCCAGCGCCTGCGGAGCCACCACCCTCAACAGCGCGGGCAACAGACGCTTCTTCAGCTGCCCCGCCTCAGCCTTCGCCTTCGCCGCGGGCTTCCCCTTTCCCACGATCGCCGTATCGAAAGGGTCGTAGAGGCGGGTGACAGCGGGACGCAGGCCGGCGCGGAAGATCTGGCGAATCGCCTCGAGCCCGTCGTTCACCGACTTGAACTCGAAGCCGTGGAACACCTGCGCCGCGGCGATCGGGAAGACGCGAAGCTTCGCGGCGGTGAAGACGCCCAGCGTGCCTTCCGAGCCGATCAGCACCTGGGCGAGGTCGGGGCCTGAGAAGGGGCGTTCGGGGGTGACGATCTTCTCGCCGGTGCCGGTGATGAAGGTGACGCTCGCCACCATGTCTTCGATCTTTCCGTACTTGCTCGACAGCTGCCCCGCGCTGCGGGCGGCGAGCCAACCCCCGACGGTCGACATGTAGATCGACGACGGAAAGTGGCCCAGGGTCCAGCCGCTGGCGTTGAGGCGGCGCTCCAGGGTCTCGCCCATCACTCCCGCGCCGACTTCGACCGTGTGGTGCTGTTGGTCGACGGGGCTGATGGTGTCGAAGCGCTTGAGATCGAGGGTGATGCCGCCGTGCAGCGCCCAGGTGCCGCCGCAGACGCCGCTGCCGGCGCCGTAGGGAATGACGGCCAGCTTTTCCTTCCGGGCCAGCGCGATCACCTGCGCGACTTCGGCGTCGGACTTCGGCCAGCAGATGAGGTCGGGCGGCGGCGGCGTGCGGCCGGCGCGGATCCAGATCAGCGCCAGCGGCCACATGTCGCGCGCGTAGCTGAGCCGATCTTGATCGGTATGAGAGACGCGCCCATTCAGCAGCGCCTTCAGCTCGGCTTCGACCGCGAGCGCCTGCCGCGAAGGAGCAGGCAAGGCGCCCACCGGGTGGCTGGCGATCGCTGTCACGAGGGCGCGAAACATAGCGCCAAGCCGCTCCGGCCGCGGCCTAAGAATCAGTCAACCGCTTGCTGGCTGCGGCTGGTCGCGAGGCTGTGGCTGATCGTCGCCAGGTCGCCCCCGAGCTCCAGCTGCCTTTCGAGCATCGCGACGCGGCGCTCGAGCACCGAGATGCGTTCGACCCCATCGCGCGTCGCCCACAGCTTCATCAGCGCCTCGAACAGGGGCTTGAAGGCAAAGCGGGTGGCGATCGCCATGATTGGAATGAGGACGATCGAGATCCCCATCACCACGCCCAGCATCTCGGTCAAATCCACCGGCTTGATGTCCATGACGCCCCCTACGCAAGGAAAGGGAAATCGATTGCGTGGCGCAGTCATTCGCATGGATAAGCGGCAGGTGCGCCGAAGGATTCTGCTCGGGCTGGCCTCGTTGGTGGCGGTGCTTTTGACCAGCGCCGTCGTCGCCGGCTGCGCCCTGGACGCGCCGACCTGGCGGGGCCCGGTCACCGACCACTTCGACGGCAAGAAGTTCGTCACGCCCGACCAGCCGAAGGTTCGCCCAGGCTTCCTGGGCTTCTTTCAGTGGCAGTTCACCCGCGACCGCGGCGTGTGGAACAGCTACCGCGACGTGCCGCAAGGCGCCGCGCCGCCGCACCACCTCGGGCCTGGGCAGATGCGCGTCACCTTCATCAACCACGCGACGACGCTCATCCAACTCGACGGCTTCAACGTCCTCACCGACCCCATCTACAGCGATCGCGCCAGCCCGTTCGGTTTCGTCGGCCCGCACCGCGTGCGCCCGCCGGGCATCGCCTTCAAAGACCTGCCGCCGATTCACGCAGTCGTGATCAGCCACAACCACTACGACCACTTGAACGTCGAGACGCTCAAGCGCCTGCAGGCTGCGTTTCCGCACGTCGAGATCTTCTGTGGCCTCGGCGTCAAGGCGTTCCTCGCCCAGCAGGGCCTGACGAACGTGCACGAGCTCGACTGGGGCGAGGCGCTTAACGTCGGCGCGCTGAAAGTGCAGAGCGTCCGCAACCAGCATTTCAGCAACCGCGGCCTGTTCGACAGCGACGGCACGCTCTGGTCGGCGTGGGTGCTCGAGGCGCCTTCGTCGGGCAAGGCGTACTTCGCGGGCGACACGGGCTACGGCCCGCACTTCAAGGACGTGGGCGACAAGTACGGCCCTTTCCGCGTCGCGGTGCTGCCCATCGGCGCGTACAAGCCCGAGTGGTTCATGGGGCCGATTCACCAGGATCCAAAGGAGGCGATGCAGGCGGCGATCGACCTTCGCGCGAAGGTGTCGGTGCCGATGCACTACGGAACCTTCGACCTCGCCGACGAGGGCGAGACCGAGGCCGTCGAGGCGCTGCAGAAGGAAATGGCGGCGCAGCCCGGCAACGGCTGGGTGGTGCTCGACTTCGGCCAGGGGCACGACCTGCCATGAGGCACCTGGGCCTTCTTTCTGCGGCAGCCCTCGCGCTGTCTTGCACGTCGCAGGCGCCCGACGGAGCGCTGCTGGCCCGCGTCGACTTCGCCACCGGCACCACGTCGACCTGCGTTCAGGTCGTGGTGCGAAGCGCGGCGGGCACCGAAGTGCGTTCAGGAGCGATCGCCACCACGCGCACCCGCCAGCTGAAGGTCGGCATCGCGAAGGCAGGGCTGCCCGACAACGTCACCGTGTTCGCGGTCGGCTTCTCGGACAAGGCGTGCACCGTCGCCACCGTGCCAGCCGAACGCAGCGCCGAGGTCGCGGCGAAGTTCGTTGCCGGCAAGACCAGCGACGTCGCGCTCACGTTGACCCCTGCAAAACGCGAGGGCTGCACCTGCGACGCGCCCCCGGTTTGCACCAAAGGCCCCGGCAGATGCGACCCGGTGGACGGCGGCTGCCAGTACGCGGCGGATCCAGGCAAGGCGTGCAGCGACTCGAACCCGTGCACCATCAGCGACGCGTGCTCGGCGGCAGGAGTGTGCGAAGGCGGGCCGGCGACGTGCATCGCTCCGTCGGCGTGTTTGAAGGCCGCGGGCTGCTCGAGCGATGCGGGCTGTTCATTCATCCCGGCGACGGGCGACCTGTGTGATGACGGCAACAGCTGCTCGACCAGCGACAGCTGCCAGGCAGATGCGGGCTGCAGCGGCAACGCGATTTCCTGCGTGGCGACCCAGTGCCAGGTGTTCCTGAACCAGTGCAGCGCAGACGCGGGCTGCCTGTTCGACCTGCGCGACGCGGGCGCTTCGTGTGACGGGGGCGTGTGCAACGGCAGTGGCGCGTGCATCAAGGCCTTCCCCTACCCGCCCAGCAACTTCACCGAGTCGCAGCTGCCGGCACCTTCAGGCCCGACGACGCTGAACTGCCCGGTTGTCGTCGACACGCGGTTGGGCGACGGCGGCGTCGGCTTCAACGGGTGGTGCGGCTTGCCGGCCCCTGCGTTCCGCATCATTCCGCAGCCGGGCTCGACCGAGGTGGTGCTGGTCGCCTTCGACGAGCTCGAGGTCGGGCTTGATGCGTCGGTGCGTTTCCAGGGCGAGCGCCCCGTCATCTTTGCGAGCACAGGCAACCTGCGCGTGCTCGGCGAGCTGCTGGCGGAGTCTGGCGCCAGCGGCTGCACCGACGGCGGCGCGGGCGGGCCGGTGTCCGGCCTCAAGGGCGGGGGCGGCGGCGGCTTCGGCACCGAGGGCGGCTCGGGCGGAAACCAGGGCGGCGCGGCGGGCGGCATCAACGGCGAGCCGAAGCTGGTCCCTCTGCGCGGTGGCTGCCCCGGTGGAAGCGGGATTCGCGGAGGCGGCGCGCTGCAGCTGTCGGCGGCCGGGAACCTCACCATCACCGGCACCGTAGCGGCGGCAGGCCGCGGTGGGCCGGGTGGACAGAACGTGAACGGCGCGGGGCGCGGTGGCGGCAGCGGCGGCGCGATTCTTCTCGAAGGGCTCTTCGTCCTCGTGGGCCCGGCGGCGGCAGTCACGGCCAATGGCGGCGCGGGTGGCGAAGGGGCCGACCTTGCCTTCGACGGGCGGGACGGCGCGAGCGGCCTCTTGCGCTCGGAAGAAGCGGCCGGAGGTGGCACCAGCCTCAACGCCGGCGGCCGGGGCGGAAACGGAGCGGGAGTGAAGACGGCCGCCACCAACGGCAGCGCCTCGCTGTTCAACGCGGGCGGCGGAGGCGGCGCTGGCGTGGGCCGCGTCCGCATCACCACCGCCACCAGCTGCAGCCTGGCCCAGCCAGCTGCGCTGAGCCCCGACCCGACCGTCAACCTCGACGGCGGTTGCTCTTAAGGATTCGTGGCGCGGCTGCGCGGGCTTCGCTTGCGGCTCGGCGGGTCGACCAGCGCGGGCTGGGTGCGGGCGATGAGCGCCAGCACTTCGCGCACGTCGATCGGCTTGGCGATGCACGCAACGGCGCCGGCCCGAAGCGCGCTGCCGACGATGTCTGACCGGTAGAGCGCAGTCATCACCACCAGCTTCACGTCTTGCAGCGGCTTGAAAGCGCGGACGCGGCGGCAGACTTCGAAGCCGTCGAGGTCGGGCATGTTGATGTCGATCAGCATCGCGTCGGGGCGGATGTCAGAGAGCAGCAGCAGCGCGTCGACCGCTGACGTCGTCATCGTCAGATCGATTTCGGAAGCCAGCGGCTTGAAGGCCCGCTTGAGCGAGTTGAGCATCAGCTGTTCGTCATCGACGACGAGCAGCTTGAGCTTCGTACCGCCAGAGTTCGCGAGCTCTTCGGGCACTGGCATGTCGTGCTCGACGAGGTAGCGGCGAAGCTCAGGGCCGCGCACGCGGCGATGACCGCCGGCGGTGCGATGCGCCTTGAGCAGCCCCTGGTCAATCCACCGGCCGACGGTGAAGGGGTGGATGCCGAGAATTCGTGCTGCGTCGTGCGTCGTAAAAAGTGCGTCCATCGGGTGGGGAGCCCATCCTTGCCAGTCAAAGAGTGAATTCTGCGCTTCCCCCCTCCAACGACCTCAGCGCCGCGACTATGCACCGAAGCCACCCCGAACACGCAAGGTGGCGCAGCGCTGATTTCCAATCAGTTAAACAAAACCCATTGCGTTCGATTCCGACCTTGCCAGTGGGTGCCTTTCGACACCCTACTTGCCAAGCGTAAAGCGCAGGCACTGCTCGAGCTGGGGGTGCACGAAGGTAAACCCTGATTTCTCAAGGGCGGTGGGCTGGACCCGCAGCGACGGCAGCACCGTGCCCTCGGCCATCTCGCCGAATGCGAGCTTGAGCGCGAAGGCGGGCACCGGAACCACGGCCGGCCGCGACAGGACTCTGCCCAACGTCTTCGAGAACTCGCTGTTGGTGACGGGGTTCGGCGAGACGAGGTTGATGGGGCCTTCGAGCGAGTCGGTGAAGAGCGCGTGGTGAATCGCGCCAATCGTGTCTTCGAGGCAGATCCAGCTCATCCACTGTTTGCCGCCCGCGATCGGGCCGCCGACGCCGGCCTTGAAGGGGGGCAGCAGCTCTTTGAGCGCGCCGCCTTTGGTGGTGAGCACGACGCCGGTGCGAAGCAGGCCGACCCGGATGCCGAGCTTCTGGGCGCGCAGGCCTTCGGCTTCCCAGTCTTCACAGACTTTCGAAAGAAAGGCGGCGCCGCGGCCGTCACCGCGTGGGCCGGGAGCAGAAGCCTCGGTGACGACTTCATCGCCGCGCTCGCCGTAGATGCCGATCGCCGAGCCAGAGAGCAGCACCTTCGGCCGCTGCTTCAAGGTGCCGAGTGCGTCGACCAGGGCGCGGGTGAATGAGACGCGGCTCTCGACGATTTCCTTCTTGCGTTGATCCGTCCACCGGCCTTCGGCGACTCCGGCTCCGGCGAGGTGAACGACGGCGTCAGCGCCTTCCAGCGCGGCGACGTCGATCGCGATGCCGTTCTGCCCGCGCTTCATCGCGCGGAAGGTGTGCCCGCCGGTGCCGAGGAAGGCCTTGAGGGCGGTGGCCAGCAGGCCGGACGCTCCGCTGACGGCGACGGTGAGCTTCGGGCGATCGGCGAAGCGGGCGTGGCGCTCTAAGTCGATGGTGGTCACCCGGTGACGGTAGTCGAACAGCCGCTGCAGCGTGGTCTGCGCGAAGGGGCCACCGAAGGCCTGCCCGAGGAAGCCCATCGGCAGCGCGTAGTCGACCTCGTCTTCGAGCACCGAGCCGCCGCCAGGCTGGTCGAGGAAGCGGTGCGTGTGCACCCAGCGTGAGAAGGGCCCCGACGTCTGCGTGTCCTGAAACATCCGGCCGTCTTCACAGGCGGTGTGCTCCGCGACCCACTGTTGAGGCACCGGCCCGAGCTTCATCCGGATGACGGTGCGCGCGCCGACGCCGAGGCCGCCGCTGCGCTCGACCACCTCGACCGGATCCCACGCGGGGTTCAGCCGCCCGAAAGCCTCGGGCGCTTCGTGCCACTTCCATACCTCGGCCGCAGAGACCGGAAGAGCGACCCGCCGGGTGTAGACGCGCCCCATCTCAGGCCTTCGGGGGCGGCGCGTTCACCTTCACGTGCAGGTCGCGCAGCTGCTTCTCGTCGACCTCGCCCGGAGCGCCCGTCATCTGGTCCGTGCCCTTCTGCGTCTTGGGGAAGGGGATGACGTCGCGCAGGCTTTCCGCGTTCGACAAGAGCATCGCCAAACGGTCCATTCCGATCGCGATGCCGCCGTGCGGAGGCGCGCCGTACTTCAGCGCGTCGAGCAGGAAGCCGAACTTTTGCCGCGCTTCGGCCTCGGGGATTCCCAGGGCCGAGAAGACGCGCGACTGCACCGCCGGGTCGTGAAGACGAATCGAGCCGCCGCCGATCTCGAACCCATTGAGCACCACGTCGTACCGCCAGCACTTCACCTTGCCCGGGTCCGTCTCGAGGTACTGAACGCAGTCGTCGTGGGGCCGGGTGAAGGCGTGGTGCGCGGCCGCCCAGGTGTTCGACTCTTCGTCGTACTCGAACAGCGGCGGGTTCACGACCCAGAGGAAGTTCCACGTGCCGCCCGAGCCGAACTCGGGAATCAGCTTCACCTTCTTGGCGACGTGCACGCGCAGGTTCGCCATCACCGTCTGCACCAGCGACTCGCGGCCGAACTGGAACATCAGCAGGTCGCCCGGCTTCGCGCCGCAGCGCGCGTTGATCGCTTCCCGCAGCGCGGGGCTGATGGTCTTGCTCAGCGGCGACTGGGTCCACTCGCCCGTCTCGGAAAGCTTGGCGCGGGCCAGGCCGCCTGCGCCCATGCCCTTCACGTACTCCTCGAGCTTGTCGGACTCGGCGCGCGACATGCCGTGCTGCGCGGGCAGCACCATCGCCTTCACGATGCCCTTCTTCTCGATCTCGGCCAGCATCATCGGCAGGCCGCCGGCCGCGCCGTGCTCCTTGATCAGATCCGTCAGCACGACGTGCTCGAGGCCGAAGCGCAGGTCGGGCTTGTCGTTGCCGTACTTGTCCATCGACTCGTCGAAGTCCATGCGCCGGAAAGGCGTGGGCACGTCGATGTGCAGCACTTCCTTCCAGAGGCGCTTGATCAGGCCTTCAATAATGTTGAAGACGTCGTCTTGCGTGACGAAGCTCATCTCGACGTCGATCTGGGTGAACTCGGGCTGGCGGTCGAGGCGAAGGTCTTCGTCGCGGAAGCACTTCACGATCTGGAAGTAGCGGTCGAAGCCCGCGACCATGAACAGCTGCTTGTAGAGCTGCGGCGACTCGGCGAGCGCGTAGAACTTGCCGGCGTTGAGGCGCGAGGGGACGAGGAAGTTTCGCGCGCCGCCCGGGGTGTACTTGCCCATGAAGGGCGTCTCGAGCTCGAGGAAGCCGTTGTCGACCAGGTACGACCGGGTCAGCGCGTTCATCTTCGAGCGCGTCATCAGCGTCTTCTGCAGCGGCGCGCGCCGCAGGTCGAGGTACCGGTACTCGAGCCGCTTCTCTTCGCTGGTGGTGGTGACGTCGGTGATCTCGAAGGGCGGCGTCTCGGACTTGTTGAACACCTGCGCCTGAATCACCTCGATCTCGACCTCACCGGTGGCGAGGTTCGGGTTCGTGGCGGCGACGAGCTTGTTTTCCTTTTTCGAGAACTGCTGGCCGCGCGAACGCACCTTGCCGCGAATGCCAATCACCCACTCGCTGCGCATCGTCTCGGCGAGCGCGTGCGCCTCTTTCGAGAAGTCGGGGTCGAACACGATCTGGGTGAGCCCATCGCGGTCGCGAAGGTCGATGAACACCAGGTTGCCGTGGTCGCGGCGGAACTGAACCCAGCCGAAGAGAATGACTTCTTCGCCGATGTTCGTGGCGCGAACGGCGCCGCAGGAATGGGTCCGCTTCAACTCGGTGATGAACTGGCTCGTCATGGGGGGCGTTCCTACCGGGGGTTGCGATCGGCCGCAACGATCACCGTCGCGCTACAAATTGCCGAATCCTCTAGTAAAAGACCGCATGCTCAAGGCTCCGAGATTCTGGTCGCTCTGTGCCGTTTCGATGCTCGCCGCCTGCGAGCCCAACGTGCAGCTGCCCGTGAAGGTGATGATTGTCGGCGCGAACACCAACGGCACCTACGACACGAAGCAGGTCGAGCTGACGACGCCGACGTCCATCGTTCATATGACGGGCCCGAATCTGACCCTGGTCGGCGGCGCCTTCGTCGAGATCAACGAGCAGGAGCTGAACACCGCCACCAGCGACGAGCAGGCGGCCGACCTGCTCCTGAAGAACAAGGGCAACTCGGTGCGGGCCAACTTCATCGACAAGGGCGGCGTGCTCTGGCCGGCCGACTTCCACACCTGGAACATGGCCAGCGCCTATTACAACTTCGAGCAGGCGTTTCTCTACTACCAGAAGGTCTACAACGGAAAGCCCACCACCGAGCTGAAGGACTTCAAGGTTCTCTACTGGGGCGGCTTCAAGTTCACCGGTGGCGAAGACGACCGCGACAACGCCATCTACTTCCCGCCGATCAAAGGCTTCATTCTGGTGCCGTACGCGACGCAGCAAAAGGTGCCGATTCCGATGAACCTGGGAATCATCGGCCACGAGTTCGCCCACCTCGTCTTCCACAAGAAGGTCTACGGCGGCGTGGGCTCGCCGGCGCCGCTGGGCGCCTGGTCGCTGGCGCCCTTCAACCTCTTGAAGTCGCTGGACGAAGGCCTGGCCGACTTCCATGGCTACGGCGTCACCTGCGCGTCGGCGGGAACAGGCGCAGGCTGCCGGTCGAACCTGCTCGTCGACTCGTTCGTCGACGACGAGAAGACGCAGATTCGCAACATCGTCGACCCGACCCGCTGCATGACCCCGTCGCTGCGCGCGGCCTACAACAGCTTCCGGCAGGGAGAGTGGAACCGCAGCACCCAGCTCTACCAGCTGGGCAACCTTTTCGCCGTCTCGCTGTACCTGGCGTCGACGCCCGACGGCAAAGAAGACGTGCTGCAGAAGTCGATCATCGACGCGTACGACGACTCGAGCAACAACTCGGGGCTCAAGCAGTTGATCGCCGACAACCTGAACACCCAGTCGAACTTCACGATGGAAAAGGTGATCGACGTGTTCGCCGCGCACATCAGCGACATGGATCTGCGCCGCAAGGTCTGCACCCAGCTTCGCCAACGGCTGCAGCCCGAGTCCTGCCCAGGCTTCCCCTGCGACCTGATTCCCGCCTGTGCCTCCGCGCCGTCCGGCACCGCGTGTCCCCAGCTCTAATGAGACCCCTTCTGCTCGCCCTGCTGCTGCTCGCCCCGCTCGCCCGTGCCCAGAGCGACGAAGGGGCGATTCCCTACTCCGACGATGAGGCCCAGGACGAACGCAACCGCCGCGAGCTGCCAAACAAGTCGGACTCGCCGTCGTCAGGGCCGCGCGACGAAACGGAGGTCGAGGCGCAGGAACGCGAGCAGTCGCTGGCGGCGATCGATGACCCCAGCATCGGCCTCTCGCTGGAGTTCCTCGGTGGCGTGATGCTGCTCGACTCGAGCCGGGGTGGGCTCTTCGACCCGAAGGGCATGGCGGGCCTTCGCTTCACCTGGGAATGGTCGCGCACCGTTTTTTCGAACGAGTTCGCGAGAGAGGCCTCCTTCGTCGACGTCACCTGGAGCCACGCGGCCAACGGCGAAGGCACCACGCTCGTCAACTCGACCGCGAACTACCACTACTTCTCTTTCGCTCCCGCCGTTTCGTTTCCCTTCGGACCCAAAAGCCCGGCCGCCTTCTTCGCGCAGCTGGGGGTCGGCGCCGTCTTCAACTCGTCGAACGTGACCATCAACCAGCTGGTGACCCCCATCAGCGGCGCCAAGCTTCTCTTCCAGTACGGCGTCGGGTTTCGCTTCCGGCCGCTGGTCGTCACCTGGGGCCGCACGAGCGGCGCGAACTCGGACTTCGCCCACGCCGAAGACGGCATGCGCGTCAGCTTCCGCATCGAGCTCACCCGTTTCCGCCGTGGCTACATCGACGACACGTTCGTCGGCGGCAGCGCCGGTGTGACTTTTTAAGACAGCCCGGACATCCGGACTGGAACGGTTGACCCAGACGTTGGGCGGTCGTTACAACCGCAGGCCCCGTACCCGTCTCACCACATCCTCCAGGAGTCCCCCCATGAAGGCCTCGCTCAGGGCGCTCGCCGCCCTTGCCCTTCTCGCCACCGCTGCGTGTAACTCGACGCGCGCGGGGCCGCCGCCTCCCGCTCCGCCTTCCATCTTGAGCTTCAGTGCCGACAAGTCGTCGGTGAACGCGGGCGAGAGCGTGAAGCTGAGCTTCAAGACCTCTGACGCGAAAGATGTGTCGCTCATCGATCAGTCGGGGCTCGAGATTCCCGTCAGCGGCACGGTGGCCGACGGGGCGGCGATGGTGACGCCGACGAAGACGTCGTTCTACGTGCTGCGCGTGACGGGGGAAGGCGGCAAAGACAGCGCCTTCGTGCAGGTGGCGGTGAACGAGGGCTTGAAGCAGGTGTTCTTGATTGCAGTGCCCACCGAGGTCTCGTCGGGTGAGCCCGTCGAGCTGGTGTGGAGCGCGCTCGGCGGCACCAACGTCACCGTCAAAGACAGCGCGGGCATGACGCTCGCGAGCACCGAGTCGGGGACGCAGACGGTGCAGCCCGAGAAGACGTCGACGTACACGCTGCGCGCCGACGGCCCAACGGGGATGCTGACGGCCACTGCGCGCGTCACGGTGCGGCCCACCATCAAAGAATTCAGCGCGTCGCCTGCCGCCGCGCGCCAGGGCCAGAAGATCAAGCTCGCGTGGCGCACCGCCGGCGCCGACGGGGTGGTCGTGAAGGAAAACACCTTCGGTGAGCTGGTGCGCACCACCACCGACGTGGCGATGGGCTCGTACGAGTTCACCGTGCCGACCGAGCTCGGGCAGTCGCCCGATGGAGGCACCCTGCCCGACGGCGGAGTCTTCGTCTCGCGCCCCACGCCCGACAACTACCCGCTGCACTTCACCCTCACCGCGACGTCGAACTCGCCGGTTCAGGTCGTCAGCGCCGCGCTCGATTCCGTCGTTCGCGATGGCCCGATCATCAACAGCTTCGACGTGCCTTCCGCCGTTTCCGAGAACAAGCCGCTGACGCTCGTCTGGGACGTGAGCGCCTACCGGGTGCAGGTGCTGCTCGATGGCGTGCCGGTGTTCAACAGCGTGCCCCCTGCAATCGCCAGCGGCTCGCTGACGCTGCCCGGCCTGGGCGCCCAGACCGAAATCACCCTGGTCGCCTACGACTACCTGGGCCTCAAGGCGACGTCGTCAAAGGTGGTGACGGTGGTGAAGCCGCCGAAGGTCTCGACCTTTACGCTGCCGATGACCATCACCACGGCCGGCAGCTCGGCCAGCGCGGCGTGGACGACGATGAACGCGACGCTGCTGGTGCTGCGCATCAAGAACGGACCCGCGGTGTTCACGACCCAGACTGCCGTGCAGGTGAACGCGGGCACCGCGACGGTGAACCCGGCCGACACCACCACCTACGTGCTCGAGGCGTACAACGCCGCGGGCGACGTGGACGCGCTCGAGAAGACGGTGACCGTGCAGACGCCGGCGACGACCAGCGCGACGCCGAACCCCACCGCTCCGAACACGCCCGTGCTGCTGTCGTGGGACGTGTCGGGGCTGAACCCGACTGAAGTCATCGGCATCCCTTCGGAGCTGGTCAACGTGACCGCGAACTCGCCGGCCTTCGTCGACCTCGAGCTGCTGCCGCTGGCGAACAAGGTGTACTTCGCCAATCGCGCCGATGGCGTGGCGACGTTCACCGTGCCCAATGGCTACCGCTTCCCCTTCATCACCAACAGCGTCGGCAAGTTCACCGTGGGCGTGAACGGCTTCCTCGCGCTGGCGCCGACCACGGGCAGCACGCTGATCAACAACGTCGACTTCAAGGCGGCGACGGGGCTGCCGAACGTGCCGCTGATCGCTCCCTTCTGGGACAACCTCGATCTCGGCTCGGCCGGTGACGTGTTCTGGAGCCTCGAGGGCACCGCGTTTCCGCGCCGGCTGATCGTGCAGTGGAACAAAGTCAACGCGGGCAGCGACACCAGCAGCGACCTCACCTTCCAGGTGCAGCTGTTCGAAACGGGTGAGGTGCGCTTCATCTACAAGACGCTGCAGGACGCGGCGAGCCAGTTCGCCCAGGGCCAGAGCGCGACCGTCGGCATCTTCGCGGGCGTCGGCCTCTTCGCCGGCCAGCACAGCTTCAACGCCGCCACCCTCGCGCCGGGACAGGAGCTCACCTGGTTCACCCAGGGCCTCGCCACGGGCACCTCGACGATCAAGGTCGGCAACACCAACTTGAGCCCCGGCTTCTTCTACAAGACGGCGGGCGGCGGCTACGTCTACGTCAGCATTCCGGTTCGCGTGTTCGGCCCAAACAGCGTGAAGGTGAACGAGGCGATGCCCGTGGCCGACCCGGGCACGGCGATGGGCCAGTACGTCGAGCTGTACAACCCGTCGACCGAAGCGCTCGACGTCTCGGGGCTGCAGCTGCTCGCGAACGTCACTCCGGTGCCCGGCTACGTGTTGCCCGCAGGGACGCTGATTCCGGCCAAGGGCTTCCTCGTGGTGGGGCAGTCGGTAGACGCCGCGCAGAACGGCGACGCGCTGGTCACCCTCGCCTACGGCTCAGACGTCGTGCTGACGCCGGCGACCGATGCGGTGAGGCTCGTCATCCCCGGCGCCACGCCCTTCGAGATCTCGAAGCTGTCGTGGGCGACGACGGTTCCCGGTGAATCGGTGCAGTCAGAGGTCGTGCTGGGCACTGTCACCTGCACCCGCACCATGAAGTACGGGACGACGGTGATGCAGCTGGGCACGCCTGGCAAGGTCAACGAGAGCTGCTTCGACTACACGGTCGACCCGATTCCAGTGAGCTTCACGGACATCTCGACTTCTGCGTCGGTGCTCGTCACCGGCGACGCCACGCTGGGCACGCTCGACATCACCGCGGCGCCCTTCACGTACTTCAAGACGCCCTTCACCACGCTCAAAGCCTCGACGAACGGCTTCATCACCTTTGGCACCACCAACACGAGCGCGGCCGACAGCAACCGCATCGCGCCCAGCACCACCACCACCTCGGCAAAGGGATCGCTTGCGATTCTCTGGGACGACCTGGATTCCAGTGACACCCAGCAGAACAGCAACGTCTATTCGAAGCGGATGGCGCAGGGCGCCGACCCGGCCAACCCGGCCCCGCACTGGATCATCCAGTGGTCGCACTACACGCACTACGGCTTCCCGATTCCGACGATCGAAGACGACTTCAACTTCCAGGTGAAGCTCTTCGATGCCGGCACCATCGAGTTCCACTACGGCACGATGTTCAGTAGCCCGACGGTGCTGTGCACGGGGGTTCCCTGTGACTACGGCAGCGGCACTGGCGCCACCGTGTGGATCGAGATGCTCACCGGCGCAGCCGCGTTGCCGATCAGCATCGACAAGCCCGGCATCAGCTCGAACACCGCCTACCGCTTCACCCCCAGGCCGTAAGTGAGGACGACGACCATGAACTTCAAGACCTTCAGCCTCGTCGCCGTCGCCGTACTCACCGGGTGCAACAACGAAACGAAGCTCGAGCCGCTTCCGCGCGCACCCACCATCTCGGCCTTCAAGGCGTCGATGACCGTCGCTCCGAAGGGCGGCAAGGTGATGCTCGAGTGGGCCACCGCCGACGCGGTGACTGTCGAGATCCACCAGGTCGGCACCGGCGCGTTGGCCGGCGTCGACAACAAGGGCACGGGCTCGGTCGAGGCCACCATCAAAGGCGACTCGCTCTTCGTGCTCTCGGCCATCAACTCGCGCGGCGCCAAAGCGACGGCGCTGGTCACGGTGGGCGTCGAAGGCGGCAGCGCGCAGGCGTCATTCTTCGCCCTGCCTTCGACGATTCCCGCTGGCGGAGCAGCCACCCTCGTGTGGAATGCCCCCGCAGCGAAGACCATCACCATCACCCCCGCCGGCGGCACTGCGCTCGACCTGAAGATGCAGGGTGACCTCGGCTCGGTCGAAGTGAAGCCGGCCGCGACCACCGTCTACACGCTGAACGCCGACGGCACGACCAAGACGGTCACCGTCGCCGTCACCCAGGCGATCGCCAGCTTCACCGCCAGCAAGACGCTGGCGCTGCCGGGCGACACAATCACGCTGACCTGGAAGACCTCGGGCGCTTCGAAGATCACCGTCACCACCCCGGGCAAGCCGGCGCTTGCGACGCAGACGGATCCGACAAAGACGGCCGACGGCTCGGTGATGGCTGTGCTGCCGAACCTGCCGCTGGGCTCCGTGGTGCCGTTCACCCTCGAAGTCGAAGGGGCCGGCACGGTGCAGAAGGTGGTCGTCGGCGTCACGCTCTCGAAGAACCCGCTCATCAAGACCTTCACTGCGCCCGAGTACGCGCGCGTGGGCTCGAAGTTCTCGCTGGCGTGGACGACAGAGAACGCCGACCTCGTCGAGCTCTCGACGGGCGGCGTCGTCTTCTGGTCGTCGACCCTTCCGGGCCAGGCGACGTCGGGCAGCCTGCTGCTCGAGGCTCCCACCGCGGCGACCACCTACACCCTGACGGCGAAGAGCGCGCTGGGAGTCGGGGAGGTGACGAAGACGGTGTCGATCAACCCGGTGGGCGTGGTGTCGATCACCACCTTTACGGCCACTCCCGCCGTCGTCCCGGCCGGGGGCAGCGCGGTCACCCTCACGTGGAACGTGCCCAGCGCGCGCCGGGTGCGAATCACCGGCAGTGACGGCCACACCGTCGCCACCGCCACCGGCCCCACGGCCGAGACTGGCACCGCGATGGCTTTCCCGAACAAGGCAATCACCTACACCCTCGACGCCGACAACACGCTCGACGCTCCGGTGACGGCGACGCAGGCCGTGACGGTGACGGCGCCGACGCAGTTCGGCCCGGCGACGAACGCCCCGGTGTTCGCGGGCAACCCGGTGTCGATCGACTGGACGGTGGGCGGCGGCTCGGCGCAGCTGGTCGGCTACCCGCACGCGGACTTCGTCGCGAACACCGCCTCGACGGGGTTCACCGACATCTCGGCCACGGGCAAGAAGCTTACGTTCGCCGCGGCTGCCAATGACGCGACGCTCACCTTCACCCCGCCTGACTTCGAGTCCTTTCTCTATGGCGCACGCGTGACGGGTCCGGTGACTGTGTCGACCAACGGGTTCTTCGTGTTCGCCGCTTCGGCCGCGTCGCGGGCGACGACGCTCGCGCTTCCCAACACCACGATCGAACGCAACTTCGTCGCGCCGCTGTGGGCTGACCTGGCGCTGGGCCCGAACGGGCAGGTTTTCTGGCAGGTGCTCAACGAGGCACCCGAACGCACCCTGGTGGTGCAGTTCGACAGGGTGCAGCTGGTGTCGGAAGCGACCAGCGAGCTCACCTTCCAGGCGAAGGTGCACCAGACTGGCGTTGTCACCTTCGAATACAAGCAGATCACCGCGATGACGCTGCCCACCGTCGTTCAGGGCGTGCAGGGCATCAGCGGCGGCCTCGCGGTCGCGGGCCTCGCCAACACCAGCTCGCTGACGCTCTACGGCCCGAAGGTGGCGCCGCTTTCCGCGACCTTCCTCACTGCCGCTCCGGTCGGTGGCTTCATCAAGCTGGTCAACGGCTACCTGAAGGCCGAGTACGCGCCGCCGCAGTTCATCGGCCAGGGCTCGGTGAGCATCACCGAGGTGCTGTACCAGCCGAGCGCGGCCATCGCGACGACGGGTGAGTGGTTCGAAGTGAAGAACAGCACCAGCCTCCCGCTGGATTTGAACGGTTGGACGATCGACTTCGGCGGCGGCCCGATGCACACCCTCACGACCGCCGTCAGCGTGCCTGCGAACGGCTCCATCGTGCTCGGCCAGTCGGCGGCCGGCCCGCTGAACGACAACGTGGCCACCCAGTACCAGTACGGCACCACCTTCTCGATGGCCGAACCGTCGGGCAGCGTGAAGTTGAGCACTGGCTCTTTCTCGGCGATCTCGTCGTGGAACTCGGCCACGGCGGACAACGGCGGTGAAGGCGTCAGCGTCGGCGTCGACACGGGGCTGTACCTGAAGAGCACGGACCTCTCGACCACGCCGCCGCACGGCTTGAGCTGCAGCAGCACCGTCAGCTTCGGCACGCAGACGCCGCAGCAGAAAGGCACTCCGGGCACGTCGGGCAACTGCTTCGGTTACGCGGCGCAGTCGATTCCGGTTCGCTTCCACGACATCGCGGCCACGGCGACGGTGACCGTCACTGGCGACAGCAACGTCGCCACCGTCGACCTCTCGTCCGCCCCTTTCCCCTACTTCGGCGGGCCGCGCACCTCGATGGTGGTGAGCTCGAACGGCTTCGTCGTCTTCAAGCCGACCACCGATTCGGGCACCGGAAACCGCACCTTGCCCAACATGACCAGCAGCATCTCGGGCACGCTGGCAATCTTCTGGGACGATCTCGACTCCAACGCCGCGACCCCCAACAGCAACGTCTACGCGAAGCGCATCGCTGCCAACGAAGACCCGAATACGCCTGCCGCGCACTGGCTCATCCAGTGGTCGCACTACAGACATTGGCTCGTCGCCGACGACCTCAACTTCGAGATCATGCTCTTCGACGACGGGGCCATCGAGTACCACTACGGCTCGATGGTCAGCGGCTCGACGCTCAACTACGGCAACGGCAACAGCGCCACCGTCTGGCTCGAGAACTACCTGAGCAACACGGCGATGGTGTTCGGCGTCAACCAGCCCGTCGTGGCGCCCTTCTCGGCCATCCGTTTCACCCCGAACTGATGAACGCCCCCATGAAAAAGACCTTCATCCGTTCGATTGCGTTTCTGCTGGTGGCGGGCTGCACGACCACCGTGAAGGAACAGCCGATTCCTGCCGCCGGCACCGTGGTGTCGTTCACCGCGACGCCGAAGGTGCTGGCGAATGCGGGCGCCAAAGCCACGCTGAGCTGGACGACGAAAGACGCGACGGTAATCACGCTCGAGCAGGTCGGCGTCGGGCCGGTGGCGATCGACGGCAAAGCGGCGTCGAGCTCGGTGGAAGTGACGCTGACCAAAGACGCGCTCTTCGTGCTGACGGCGCGCGGTGAAGGCGGCACGGACTCACGGACGACCAGCGTCGAAGTCAAGGGCGGCGCGACGGGCGTGGTGTTCGACGCAGTGCCGCGCGCGGTTCCTGCGGGCGGCTTCACGACGCTCGTCTGGAGCGCTCCTGGGGCGACGGCCGTCACCTTGAAGGAGGTCGGCGGCTCGGGGCTCGACCTGATGGGGCAGCTGACCTCGGGCTCGGTGCGCGTGGGCCCGCTGAAGTCGACCACCTACGAGCTGACCGTCGACGGCAAGGCACTGCCAGTGACGGTCGAAGTGGCAAGCGCGATCTTCAGCTTTGAGCTCTCGGGTACGGCGCCGGATCCGGGCGGAATGCTGACCCTCGCGTGGGAAACCAGCGGCGGCTCGAAGCTGACCATCACCCGCGAAGGCGTCACCGCCCCGCTGCTCACCGAGACTGACGCGATCAAGATTCTCTCGGGCACGGTCACCGACACGGTGCCGGCGTCGGCTCCGGTCGACGGCCTTCTTCACTACACGCTCGAGCTCCAGACAGGCGCAGTGAAGACGACCCAGAAGCTCACCGTACGCATCGGCGGCAGCGTCACCATCAACGCCTTCAACCTGCCGGCGTATGCGAAGGCGACGTCGACCTTCACGGTGAACTGGAACGTGACGGGCGCCGATCGCCTCGAGCTCTTCGTGAACGACGTGTCGACGTACCTCGCGCCCGACGCGGCGTCGGTGGCAGCGGGCAGCGTTCCGGTGCAGGCGAGCGCGAGTGGCACGGTGACAGTGCGACTGCGGGCGAGCAACGTGCGCGGCGCGGTGGCCGAGCAGCTGAAGTCCACCAGCGTGGTCGGCATCGCCAGCATCGCGACGTTCACGGCGACGCCATCGACGGTGGCAGCGGGCGGCACGGCGACGACGCTCGCGTGGAACGCCCCCAGCGCCCGCCGCGTCAAAATCACCGGCAGCACCGGCCACACGGTGAAGACGGTGTACGGCCCGGCGGCCGAGGCAGGCAGCGTCGACGCGTACCCGAACGGCGCGGTCACCTACACGCTCGAAGCCGACAACACGATCGATGCGCCCGTCACGGCGACGCAAGCGGTGACGGTCACCGTGCCAGCAGTCTTCGGGCCGGCAGCCGTGGCGCCAGTGTTCGCGGGCAACCCGGTGAACCTTGTTTGGACGGTTGGCACCAGCGCGCTCGTCTACGGCGCGGCGCACACCGCGATTGCGACCCAGGCGGCCTCGTCGGGCTTCATCGACATCGCGACCACCGGCGCGCGCCTGCCATTCGCAGCGGGAGCGGACGACGCGGTGCTCACCTTTACCCCGCTGGACTTCGAGAGCTTCCTCTACGGCAACCGCGTCTCTGGCCCGGTGACGGTCTCGACCAACGGCTTCTTCGTCTTCGCCTCGACGGCGGCGACGCGGTCGGCGACGGTGGCGATTCCGAACGCGACCATCGAACGGAACTTCATCGCCCCGTTCTGGACGAACCTCGAGCTGGGCCCGTCGGGCAAGGTGTTCTGGAAGATCGAAGGTGACGCGCCCGAGCGCGTGCTCGTGGTGCAGTTCGACCAGGTGCGAATCAAGGGCGACGCCTTCAGCGTGCTCACCTTCCAGGGCCGCGTGCACCAGACGGGCGTGGTCTCGTTTGAATACAAGACGCTCACCACCACCGCGGCGTCGACCCCCGTCATCGGCGTGCAGGGCGCGGTCTCTGGCCTCGCCGCCACCGGTGCAGCGTCGGCGGTCGGCCTCACCTTGTTCGGACCCGTGCCTTCGCCCGTCTCGGTGACGGCGACGACGGCGGGCCAGCTGGGCGGCTTCTTGAAGCTCGGCAGCGGCTACCTGAAGGCGCTGTACGTGCCGCCGACCTTCGTGAACGCAGGCGACGTACAGATTTCCGAGGTGCTGTACCAGCCGAACGCGGCGATCGACACGACTGGAGAGTGGTTCGAAGTGACGAACCGCGCGACGGGGCCGATTGACCTGAACGGCTGGGTGATCGACTTCGCCGCGGGCTCGTCGCACACGATTTCGTCGTCCGTGGTGGTCGCGCCGGGTGCGGCGGTGGTGCTTGGGCAGTCGCCCAGCGGCGCGCTGAACGACGGCGTCGCCACGACGTACCAATACGGCACCACCTTCTCGATGCCGCAGCCGGCGGGCAGCCTCACCTTGAAGTTCGGCACGTACGCCACGACGTCGACGTGGAACTCGGCGACGGCGAACAACGGCGGCGTGGGCGTCAGCGTCGGAGTGCAGAACGGCGACTTCATTCTCTCGACCGACACCACCACCACCGTCCCCCACCCGATTCGCTGCAGCAGCGGCGCAAGCTTCGGCACCCAGACGCCACAGCAACTCGGCACGCCGGGCACGGCCGGCAGCTGCTTCGGCTACGTGGTGCAGTCGATTCCGGTGAGCTACTCCGACATCACCACCACCGGAACGCTTCACACCACGGGCGACTCGGTGGTGCTGGCACTCGACATCTCGGCCGCGCCGCTGACCTTCTTCGGCGCTGCGCAGACGTCGGTGGCGGTCAGCACGAACGGCTTCCTGCGCTTCAAGCCCTCGACAGACTCAGGCACCACCAACCGCGTTCTGCCGAGCACGGCCGCGTCGGGTGGCTCGACGTTGGCGATCTTCTGGGACGACCTAGACTCCACCGGAGCGGCAGACAGCAACGTCTACGTGAAGCGCATTGCAGCGGGCGCTGACCCGGCGAACCCGGGGGCACATTGGATCTTCCAGTGGAGCCACTACGAGCGCTACGGCTTCCCTTCCCCCACCGGCGACGACCTGAACTTCCAGATCAAGTTCTTCGATACGGGCGTCATCGAGTACCACTACGCGGCGATGGTCAGCGGCACGACCAACAGCTACGCCAACGGCAACAACGCGACGGTGTGGCTCGAGAACGTGGCCGGCAACACGGCGCTGGTGCAGAGCGTGAACAAGCCGCTGGTGGTGCCGCAGTCGGCGTTCCGCTTCACGCCCAATTAGCTGGAGGCCCGAAGGTCCTTCAGCTTCAGCTGCACCCGGCTGATGCCGCGGAACTCGTCGACGCTTATCTGGTAGGCCAAATCCACTGGGCCTTCTGTCAGCGAGACCTTGTCGGCCAGCCGGAAGCCAATCACATCGAGCTGCGGCGCTGCTTCCAACGAGAGCTTGAGGTGGCCCGGCTCACCCGGCTGCTTCGAGGCGAGCAGCCGCGGAGACGCGACCAGAGATCTCGACGCCAGCACCGGCTCGGGGTTTCCCATGCCGAACGGAGCGAGCGTCGCCAGCGCCTCCACCGCCGCCTCGTCGACCTCGCCGACCCGAACGAAGGCGTCGATCTTGCACCGGCCCACCAGGTCTTCATCGGTGAGCCGCGCGTTCGCGAGCGCCTCGAAAGCGGCGACGAACACGGGCAGGTGCTCGGGCGCGATCGACAAGCCCGCCGCGTGCTTGTGCCCGCCGAAGCGGCTCAGGTGGGTGCTGCATTCTTTGAGCGCGTCGTAGAGGTGGAAGCCCTCGATGCTGCGGGCCGACCCGCGCCCCACCCCGTCACGAATGCCGATCAACACCGCGGGCCGATGAAACCTCTCGACCATGCGCGAGGCGACGATGCCGACCACGCCAGGGTGCCAGTCGTCGGAGTAGAGGACGAGCCCCCGCGCGCCGCGGCCGACAGCTTCTTCGGCGCGCGCGATCGCTCCTTGCACCATCGATTTTTCGATCTGCTGCCGTTCGGCGTTCGCCGCGTCGAGCTGGCGGGCCAGGGGCAGCGCCTCTTCGTACGTGGCGGCGCACAACAACCGCAGCCCGATGGACGCGTCGTCGAGCCGGCCGGCGGCGTTGATGCGCGGCCCGAGCCGGAAGCCGACGTGACCTGAGGTAATCGTCTGGTCGCCCAGGTCGGCGACGTCTTTCAATGCGCGCACGCCCGGGCGGTGGCCAGCGGTCAGCTCGCGAAGGCCATGGCGCACCAGCAGCCGGTTGACGCCGACCAGCGGCACCACGTCGGCGACGGTGGCGAGGGCGACGAGATCCATCAGCGACTTCAGGTTCGGCTCGGCGCGCCCTTCGAAGAAGCCCAGGGCCCGCAGGTGTTTGCGAAGGCCGATGCAGAGGTTGAAGGTGACGCCTGCCGCGCAGAGGAACTTCGTCGGGTAGCCACAGCCCGGCTGCAGCGGGTTCAGCACCGCGACTGCGGGAGGCATCGTCTCGGGCACGGCGTGGTGATCGACGACGACGACATCGACGCCGCGCTGCATCGAGAGGCTGACCTCGGCGTGCGAGGTGATGCCGCAGTCGAGGGTGATGAGCAGCTTCGTGCCGTCGGCCGCGATCTTCTCGATCGCCGCCGAGTTGAGCCCGTAGCCCTCGCCCAGCCGGTGCGGAATGTACGTCTCGACCGGGTGGCCGCACTGGCGCAGGAAGATCGACAACAGCGAGGTCGAGCTGACGCCGTCGACGTCGTAGTCGCCGTACAGCGTCGTCTTCTCTTTCTTCAGCACTGCCCGCGCGAGCCGGTTCACCGCCTCGGGCATCCCCTTCATCAGCAGCGGATCCGGCAGATCGGCCAGCGCATCCGAGAGGAACCCCTTCGCTTTCTCTGGCGTGCCGTAGCCACGCTGCACCAGGACGCGAGCGGCCAGCGGGTGCACCTTCAGCTCGCTCACCAGCACGGCGGCCGCCGCGTCGATGTCGCCCTCGGGCAGGATCCATTTGAGACGCGCCATTGGCCGCGGACCCTATCAGCAGGGTCTGACATCGATGCGGCCCGATGTTGCGTCGCAGACCCACGCGGACCTTCGAAGCATCGGGCCCGCGTCGGATCGCGTCGTGCTCCCCAAGACCCACGCGCCCAACAACATCGGCGCCGGAAGCTGCATCACCGCATCGAGCGCTCCGAGCGCGCAGAGCACCATCATCGTGCCTCTGCGCAGCCACACGTTCTCGCCGCGCGTGCGCCACACCATCACCGCCAATGCGGCGAGCACGAGAAACGACAAGGCGCCGCGTTCGGCGAGCGTCCCGAGCAAGTCCGAATTCGGCACGCGGTTCGTCGGCCAGTAGCCGGTGTTGACGGTCGGATCTCCAGCGCGCGCAAACGAAAGGCACTGACCCGCCCAGTTCCCCGGGCCGACGCCGAACATCGGATGAGCGAGCCACATCCGCGCGGTGGTGTCGTACTGCACCAACCTTCCCGCTCCACTCGCCGAGTCCGCATCGACGAGTTGCACGAGCGTGTCGCGGTACGGATGAACGCTGGACCACGCCAGCGATCGCGACAGCCATGGAGCCACGGCCACAGAAACCGCAACCGCGAGAGCAAACACCCCCGCCCGCTTGCGAAGCTCCGGAGTCCGCCCCGCGAGCACGAGCCCAAACGCCACGAGGGGAATCGCCGTGAGCCAGACGCCGCGCGTCCGCGTCAGCACGCACACCGCCGCGGCCACACAACCCACGACCCACGCGCCCGCACGTCGATCTCGAACTGCGAGCGTCGCGAGCAACGGAGCCCCGATGAGCAGAACTTCCGCGGCCAGGCTCCGTTCACCCAGCACATGACCCGGCTGCGACAGCCCCGTTAGCGGCCCGAGCGCCTCGAGCAACGCAGAGCCAGCGACGACTCCGAGCGCCACGACAACGCCCGCGCCATCGCCCGACCGCGCGACGAGAAACACCGCTGCTCCCGCGAGAAACAGCGTCGCCGAACGAAACGCGAGCCAACCATTCGCAGACTGCGCGCAAGAGACGAGCTCGAGCACCGCCAATCCACCAAACACGGCGAGCATGCGGTCGCGACGCAGCGGCACGCGCGCCCACGCGGCCAACGCGACGAGCACCGTTGCTCCCGCCGCCAGCAGCGCTTCCTGTACCAACACGACATGCGCGTGTCCGCCGGCCGGATGACGAAACGGCGCGCGTGCAACCACCACGAGGCACAACAGAATCGGACCCGACAGTAGACCTGGAGGCGCTGATGACGCGGTTCTCCAGCGTGCCGATGTCTCTGGCCGACGCTTGCGTCGGCCGACTGGTCGAGCTGATGCCGGACGCATCGGTGTTTACCTTCGACAGTGACTTCACGATCTACCGGACGCGGAAGGGCCGGCCGATTCAGCTTGTCGACTACTGAGTCGAACAACGCGGTGAGCACGAGGCGCGACCGTCACGCGCGTGATGCCTCGAGCTTTTTGAACCGGGCGACCCACCTGGCACTTGGATACACGGGTCGTCGTGCGCATCGGATTCATCGCACTCGCCCTGCTCAACACCGGCTGCTTTCAGCCGGTCGAGTCACTGTTCCCGGTCGTCGTCTCCTGTCACGGCAGCTGCCCGAGCGGCGAGTGCGACGAGGGCTGCGCCGAAGCTCCAGACGCCGGGTGCGACACGCCGGAAGCCTGCCTGCGCACGTACGGTTGCTCGAAATCCCCGTCGCAGCACTGTTCTGCATACGTCGACGCCGAGCCGACCTGCGCGCAGAACGGCGAGTATTGCCTGACCTCGATTGCCACCGCGGGCGTGTCGAAGAAGACCGCCGTTCGCTGCGCTGACTCCGGTCGAACGGTGACCGAGTGCATTCAAGTCGGTGACCCCTGCTCTGACGCAGGCTCGTACCCCGCAGAGCGCACCGCCATCTGCGGCAAGCGATACTGCATCCGATGAACATCGCCATCGTCGGAGGATCCCCCTGTGTCAGGATTGGGGGCGCGTGCCCACGCGTCAACCGTGAAGGACGCGGTCGCGAAGAGCGACGTGGTGGTCCTCGCGACGGTGGCCGGGTCGCAAGAGCCTGCTCGCGGGCGAACGCGCAGAGGCGATCCGCGCCGCGGCAGAAAAGGATGGCTCGTCACAGAGCGTGAACTTCCTCGAGATCCCCTGCAGCACGAAGGCAGAGTTCAGCCCTTGGGAGGGCCGCTGTCCCGGTTTTCGTCGAGGGCCGCTGCGGCGACTGGGCCCCGCTCGAGCGCCGCGCCAGTCAGCCCCGGCTCGTGCAGTGGTGGCCCGAGCTGCTGAACCGTCTGCGAGGACGAGACCGTGGGCCAATCGCCGCGCCAGCCTTCAGGCGCCGCGTCCTCTTTGTAGGCGATTCGCACCGGCATCTGGCTCAACCTGACGTAGAGGCGGGCCTCAGCGCGAATGGGCCACCATCCGTAAAGAAAGATTTCCACCGGCCGCCACATTGCGACCCAGCCAATGATCACTACGCCCTCCCGGAGCAGCTCGCCCAGGCGCTGTCCCTTCATCGCGCGCGCGATCAGATCTCCGATGCCGAGGGCCATGGCGAGAAAGGCCACGCCAACGAGGAGGCTGATCTCTCCGATTCGCAGGAGCTGGCGCAGGCGGGCGCGCGAAGCCCGTGCGCGATGCGAAAAGAAGTCGTGAATGGCGTCGCGAAGCGCAGCAGCCTCGTCAGCTGGGCCAGGTGCCCGGTTGAGCTTCACGAGAAGCGCCAACCGCGAGCCACGGGGCGCCTCCCGCGCCCAGCCGACGATGAAGGCCTCGGCGTCGGGGTCGAGGTCGCGCTCTCGAAACGGTGACCCGTCCATCGCGTTGAAGATCCGCCGGAGCTCGTTGACGCGGACTTCGATGGGCTCGCTGTTCGGCGGCAGAGTGTCGCCCGCGAATCGATCGTCATTCACGTGAACCTCAAGTCGAGAGCCAACTCGGCGGCGTCTGGCTCACCGCCGACCTGCCCGTGATTTCGGGGTCGCCAGGCGGCTCAGCTGCTGGCGGGTCAGGCTGGTCGCGCCCTTCGCGCCGTCGAGACTCTTTCGGGTCGACTTGCGTGACGGCTTGCCGGACTTCGAATCCTCCAGCACCCGGCTCGCCCTCTTCAGGTGAGGGGCGTAGCGGTTGCGCTCGCTGGTGGATGCCCCGCCTGCCTTTCGGTCGGAGGCGCTCACGCCTTTCTTCGAGGTGTCGACGGGTGAATCGCGCCTCGCGGGCTTCGGCCGGGGCGCCTTCTTCGGACCGCTCCGCTCTTGCTGATTCTTGAACTGCTGGGCTCGGGTTGCCATGTTCGCTCCTGAAGACTGCGGGGTGAGCCGAACCACCAGCACGGGGCAGTTGGCACTGTGGATGATTTTCCTCTGCGACACTGCGTTGCCGCCGCAAGACCAGATGAGCGCCGGCCGCGAGCCCCAGTGCAAGGAGCGCGCTGACCGACAGAGCCATCCGGTGACCAACCTCTCGAGGCCATGGTGGTTCGAGGGAGGACCTGGTCGCGGCTCGCTGCCGTTGGCTAACCCCAGAGGCCGACCCGGCTGCTCCTATTTGCCTCAGTGTGCCGAACGCGCCACATGCCTGGGTGGTTAAACGTTATCGAAGCGCCCATGGCGTTCATGGGCACGACGATCATGAACGGTCGCGGCCAGCTTCTGGTGACGGGCACCGGCGTCGCGACCGAGATGGGAAAGATCGGCGTCCTCATCGACGAAGCCACGAGCAACGACACACCTCTCGAGAAGAAGCTGGCCCGGCTCGGTCGGGTGTTGCTCGTGATCGTGCTGGTGGGTGGGTGAGGGTTCAGCAGTCCAGCTCGCGCTGGGGCGGGTGTCGCGCCGGGGCGAGCGCGAGCGGGTGGGCGGGGAGCCCCAGGTGCGTGAGAATCAAAGGCGGTCACCATCGACGAGAAGACGCACGCCACCACGCGTCGCTTCCCTCCGCACCTGGGGCAGGTGAGCAAGTCGACCGACCAGATTCTCTTCAGCAGGTCGGCCCACGGAATTCTCGAGGGCGGCCGCACGGAGGGCTGCTCGTCGCGGGGCAGCGGCGAAGGCGTCATCGTCGGAGTCGGCGGGCGTTGCGGCGGCACCGGCGGCGGAAACGAGAGGGTCCACTGCCTGTATGCCGTGTCGGGCAGGACTCGGTCGGCAACGTGAATCGCGGTGTCGTGGGCACTCCGGCCCTTGCACGAGTAGGGGACCAGCTCTTCCTCGTTGCACTCAGCGCAGGCGAGCCGAGAAAAGCCATGGGCGAGGACGCCGCACTCCAGGTAGCGCTGGAAGTCGCGCGCGACGAAGCGCGGCTGGCCGCCGTTGTCGGCGTCACATCCGGTGCTGCTCTCGCAATTCCTCGGCAGGGCCGCCCGCGCCGAAGCGATCACCCTGCGAAGCCGCTTTTGGCGGTTTGCTTGATCAACGCCGTCAGCACCTTCACATCGAGGTCCTGCAGCTTCTTGAAACGCACGCACGTCTTGCCGACCTTCGCCTTCGGCAGCTGGTCTGCGTACCGTTCGGCGACGTAGCCCTTCTCGTCGATCGCCAGGAGGTACAGCGAGATGTAGTTGGCGTTGCTCGCGATCGCGATTTTCGCTGCGTCGCCTTCGCGGCCTGACGCGTACTTGTAGTGAAAGGGTCCGAACCCGAGCATCCCCGAGTAGATGAAGGGCTCGAGCTTCGGAGCGGCCTTTCGCACCAGCGTCTCCAGCGCCACCACTTCGCTGCGCCGGGGTTCCTTCAACGCCGCGATGTATTCCTTCGGGGTCGTAACCTTCAACTGCCCTGACATTTTCATCGTCGTCTCCTCATCCAGCTTCTTACTGTGAAAGAAAGCGCCCATGAGCGCCCCCTCCGACCCGCTGGCCGAGCTTCAAGCGCGCCTCCACGCCCTCACCGACGAAGGCCGGCCGGACGCAGTGGCGAAGCGGCGGAAGACGGGGCAGCGCACCACCCGCGAGAACCTCGAGCACCTGCTCGATGCCGGCAGCTTCGCCGAGTACGGCGGCCTCGCGCTCGCCTCGCAGCGCCACGCGAAGTCCGTCGAGGAGCTCGTCAAAGCAAGCCCCGCCGACGGCATCGTCTGCGGTCTCGGCACCGTCAACGGCCACCGCACCATGGTGCTCGCCTACGACTACACCGTCTTCGCCGGCACCCAGGGTCTCACCAGCCACCGCAAGCTCGACCGCATGCTCGCGCTCGCGCACCAGTGGAAGGTGCCCATCGTTCTCTTCGCAGAAGGTGGCGGTGGCCGCCCCAACGACACCGACGTGCTCACCGTCGCCGGCCTCGACACGCCCAGCTTCCTTTCCTTCGCTTCGCTGTCCGGCCTCGTGCCCCGCATCGGCATCGTCTCGGGGCGCTGCTTTGCCGGCAACGCCGCGCTGCTCGGCTGCTGCGACGTCATCATCGCCACCGAGGGCAGCAACGTCGGCATGGGCGGCCCGGCGATGATCGAAGGTGGAGGCCTCGGCAAGTTCACCCCCGAAGAGATCGGCCCGACCTCCGTGCAGACGAAGAACGGCGTCATCGATGTGCTCGTGCCCGACGAAGCGGCGGCGGTCGAAGCGGCGAAGAAGTACCTGTCGTACTTTCAGGGCGCCTCGGCCCAGTGGTCGTGCGCAGCGCAAGAAGCCCTGCGCACCGCGCTGCCCGAGAACCGCCGCCGCGCGTACAAGATCCGCCCGCTGATCGACGCGCTCGCCGACACCACCAGCGTGCTCGAGCTTCGCCCTCTGTTCGGCCGCAGCATTGTCACTGCGCTGGTGCGCCTCGAAGGCCAGCCCTTCGGCCTCCTCGCCAACGACACCTTTCACCTCGGTGGAGCGATCGACGCCGACGCCGCCGACAAAGCCTCTCGCTTCTTCCAGCTGTGCGACGCGTTCGGCCTGCCCATCGTCTCGCTCTGCGACACGCCCGGCTTCATGGTCGGCCCGCCCGCGGAGGCCACGGCCCTGGTGCGCCACGCGTCGCGCATGTTCATCAACGCCGGCAGCCTCACCGTGCCGTACTTCACCGTCGTGTTGCGCCGCGGCTACGGCCTGGGCGCTCAGGCGATGAGCGGCGGTCACTTCCACGCGCCCTTTTTCACCCTCTCGTGGCCCACTGGTGAGTTCGGCGGGATGAACCTCGAAGGCGCGGTGCGGTTGGGGATGAAGAAGCAGCTCGAAGCCATCGAAGATCCCACCGACCGCGAGTCGATGCTCACCGCGATGGTCGCCGAGGCGTACGCGCGTGGGAAAGCGGTGAACCTCGCCTCACTTCTGGAAATCGACGCCGTCATCGACCCCGCCGAGACACGCACCTGGATTCTACGTGGGCTGAACTCCGTGCCGCCGCGAGAGCCCCGGCGCCGGTTTATCGACGCGTGGTGAGTCGGCACTCACCCAGCTGTACGACGAGAATGATGCGGGCGCGAGACCCGGCGTCGAGGTAGAAAGGCGCGTTCGATTTGTGAGCTTTTTATGCTGGCCGGGGGGCCGCGATGTCCGACTCGAATTCACGCGACACGATGAACGCGAGGTCTTCCTCTGGGGAAGTGCCGACGCCGTGCGCCTCGCTTCCCTGGGGCGGGCTGCCTGGCTTTTCGAGCGCCGGTTGGGGCCCCGAAGGCGATTCTGTCGGAAGGATGGTGACGGAAAAGCCGTGCCTGGTCGCGCCTACCTCGCCCGGCTTTGACGCATGGTTCGTTCGCTGCCAGTTTCCATTGCTCGAAGAAAGGGTCGACGGGAAGCGCGTCGTCTGGCTCGACAACGCGACCACTACCCAGAAGCCGCGCCGAGTCATCGACCGCCTGACGCGTTTCTATGAGCACGAGCACGGGCTGCCGGCACGCGCAGCCGTCGCGCTGGAAGCCGCGCGCGAGGCGATGCGGCACCTGATCAATGCGGAAATGGCCCGCGACGTTCGGTTCGTCAACGGCGCCGCGGAAGGCGTCCGGGCAGTCGCGCAGCGGTGGGCGGTGACGCTTTCTCCTGGCGACGAGGTGCTGGCGGCCGGTGGAGCTCACCTCGGTTGCTGGCAGGCCGTCGCCGCCTCCCGCGGAGCAAAGGTGAAACTCGTGCCCTGCGACGACGCCGGCGTCGTGCACATCGACCTGTTCCGCCCTCTCGTCACCTCGCGCACGCGCATCGTCGCCTTGACGCACGTCGCGTCCGCGGCTGGCACCCTCGCGCCCGTCGAGCTGCTCACGTCGATCGCCCGGCGCGCGAGAGCCCGCGTCCTCGTCGACGGCACGCAGGCCATCGCCCACGTCCCCGTCGACGTCCAGGCGATCGGCTGCGACGCGTACGTCATCTCTGGCCAGCATGCGTTCGGGCCGACCGGCAGCGGCGCTGTGTTCTGCCCCGATGACGCGGCGGACGATGCGGGCCTCGTCGCCGACGCCGTGTCGCTGGGCGCTGCCGCCGCCTGGCTGCTTTCGGTGGGGATGAAGAACGTCGCCGCCTTCGAAGAGCAGCTGCTCGAGCACACCGCCAGTCGCCTCGCCGAAGTACCGGGAGCGACCGTGCCCAACGGCGCCGCCGGGAAGATCGGCGTTCTTCCCGTCTCGTTCGCCGCCATCCCCGCCGAAGAAGTGGCCGCGTCGCTGGCGCGCGACGGAATCTTTACCAGCACCTCCGCGGGCTGCCTGCGCGTCGCGGCCGCCGTCTACAACTCGCGCGAAGACATCGACGCGCTGGTCGAGGCGCTGAAGGTGCTCCGACCCGCCCGGTTGCGCCTCGTTACTGAGGGCTGACTTCCCAGAATTCCGCCGACGGCCGCCGTACCGGTGAAGAAGAGCGCGAGCGTCAGCAGCGATCCGTTGGCGTTGATCGACCCACGTTGAAGTCAGTGAACGAGCGCGCCCTGCGGCGCAGACACTTCGGAATCGGTGGTCGCGGCGACGTCCTTCGGTGCGCCGAGGATCAGCACCGCCATCGCGACCTGGCAGACGGCGACGACGATGCCGATCGACCAACCCAGCGGCACACCGCCGTGCTCGGACATCGCGGCGATGCCCATCGGCACGAACGCGGCCGGCAGCGCGCCCACGTGGTAGACGATGCCGACCGCACGGGCGCGAAGCCGGGCCGGGAACAGTGACGTCAGCAGCAGCGGCGAGACGCCCGAGTAGCCGGCGCCGCACACGCCACCGAGAAAAGCGCCGACCAGCAGGAAGTTGGGCGCCCAGCCGACGTACAGCGGGGTGAGCACCGCCATCAGCAGCGCCGGCACCGAGACTGCCCAGACGACGCCCTTCTTCATCGCCAGCCAGCCGCAGACGACAGCGCCGATGAGCATCCCGATGTTGAAGAGCGCGACGTGCAGCGCCACCGTCTGCATCGAGAAGTTGAAGCCCTTCATCAGCAGCACGGCGTAGTTGCCGGTGAGCGCGTAGTAGCCGCCGAAGCCAGCCGACATCGCCAGCGAGCCCCACGCGAGGCGCTTCACCACGCCGGGCGTGCGGAACACTTCAGCCCATGACACCTCGGCGACCTTTGCTGCCTTGCCCGCCTTCCATTCGGGGCTCTCAGGGACGAAGTAGCGAATCGGCAGCGCGAGCAGGGCCGGAATCGCGGCGACGATGAACAGCGCGCGCCAGCCCCAGACGGGCACGATGAAGGCGGCAGCGACGGCGGCGAGCAGGTAGCCGACCGCCCAGCTGCCCTGCAGAATTCCCGACGCGATGCCGCGGCTGCGGGCCGGCCAGTTCTCCATCGCCAGCGTCGCGCCCGACGTCCACTCGGCGCCCATGCCGAAGCCGAACAAGGTGCGAAGGACGATGACCCACATGAAAGACGGAGCGAAGGCGATCAACCCGTCGCACACCGCGAACCAGATCACCGACAGCATCAGGGGCAACTTCCGGCCCCACTTGTCTGCGGCCCAGCCGGCGACGAGCGCGCCCAACAGACGCATCATCAGAGTGAGCGCGATGGTTCCTGCGGTCGACGTGTAGCTGACCCCGAACTCCTCGGTGATCTGCTTCATCACCAGCAGGAAGACGGTGAAGTCGAAGGCATCCATCACCCAGCCGATCCACGCGGCTGAGAACGAGGCCCACTGCCCCTTCGTCGGTTCTTTCCACCACGGCCCCAACTTCGGCGCGATCGCTGCAGTCGTCATGCGTTCCCCGGGCTCCACTTGAAGATTGAGGCGGCCGGCGACCTCAACGCAGACAGGACCACTGCCCCTGCGCCGTCGGCGAACAGCGTGCAGGCGCGGCCGGTGCTGGCGATCACCGCGTGCCTCACTTCTTCGCCCCGGCTTTCTTGAGGCGGCGCGAGGAGAGCAGGCCGTTCTCGACGAACTCCATCACTTCGTCGACGACGCGATCGAGGTGCTCCGGGCTTTCCCAGATGACGAAGCGCATGCCGAGCATGTCGGCGATGCCCATCAGCGCGTACGCCATCACCTCGGGGTCGAAGTCGCCGATCTCGCTGCGCTCCATCG
This sequence comes from Myxococcales bacterium, assembly GCA_038206395.1. Lineage (GTDB taxonomy): Bacteria > Myxococcota > Myxococcia > Myxococcales > Myxococcaceae > JAGSPQ01. Next base: position 169,765 of record JBBRAX010000005.1, read on the forward strand.
CGCGGCTCAGGCCCTTCGTGTACGCGGCGGCGAGGCTCTTGTAGTAGCGGTGGTAGACCTCGACGTCGACGAACTCGGCCTGGCGAACGATGCGGTAGAGGTTGTGGTGCTTGCTCGCGAACTCGAAGAACGCCTTGAAGCCCGCACGTTCCATCTCGAGGCGGTTCGTCGCCGACTTCACCTTTGCCGCCAGCGCCGCCCGCAGCCGCGACCCGAGCTCGTCGACCAGCTGGGTGAACACCGCCAGCTTGTGCGGGAAGTAGATGTAGAAGGTGCCCAGCGCGACGCCCGCCCGCTTGGTGATTTCCGAGATCGACGCGTGCTCGTAGCCGACCTCTCCGAACACCAGCTCGGCCGCCTCGAGCAACTGGGCGCGCGTCTTCGCTCCACGCTGGGTCAGCTTCTTCGCCGGGGCTGAAGGTGAAACCTGATTCATGTCTCAGCTCTGTCTCAAAAACATGAACATGATGTCAAGTTCATATTTATTGATTAGTGATTTCAATGACTTGATTTTAGTTGTCATGGGCTTTACAAACATCAGGTTGGGGATGGTTCGGGTGCCCTGGGGTTCAGGCAGGGCCTAATCGGCCCGCATGAGAGCTCTTCTGGTGGTGGTGGTGCTGCGATCACCTCTGAAGGGCCGACGCCCCCAGGCGGTGACGGTGGCCTCCACTGGTGACGATGGCCTCCGGCGGCGCAGGAGCCGCGGGCTACAGCAGGCGGCCGAGCGCGACGCCGAACAGCACGAGCAAGATGCCCGCGGGAATCAGCCAACGCGGGTAGGCGGTGCGGGGCGTCTCGGGCATCGAAGGCGGCTGCCACGGCACCTGGGGTTCGGGGCGGGCGAAGACCTGGGGCGTCTTCGCAGCGCTGGGCAGCGGCGCCGTGCCCGACTCGGACGCGATCACCGCCATCGCATCAGCGAGAGGATCCGTGCGGCCGCTGCGTCGGGAAGACATCGCGCGAGACTCTACGCCTTCGCCGGAGCGACGTGCTCGGTGTAACCCGGGTCGCGGTGGTTGAAGTCCGGGTTGTGCGCGTCCCAGCAGTCGTGCGAGCAGAACGTCAGCTGCGTGCGCTTGCGATTGCACGTCGAGACCGTGCACCGCAGGTACGGCCCACCAAACGCGATCGGCTTCTTGCAGATGTTGCACTTTCCCCAGCTCGCGGCGGCGTCGGTCATGCCCGATTCCTAGACGAACGCAGCACTCGCGCCAAGCCAGACGAAGATCAGCGCGATCAGCAGGGGGAACACCCATCGCGACCGCTGCTCGAGCACCATCGCGGCCGCGAGCTGATCGCGCTCGGTCAACACGAACCCGGCGAAGGTTTCCGCCAGCGTCAGGAACAGCAGCCCGTACGTGGCGATGAAGAACTTGTCGGAAAGCACGAGGTACCCGATGTCCGGCATGTTCTGAGAGACGGCCACGTTGTACGCCATGCACGACAGCAGCGCGGTGACAGCGACGGCGGCCTTCGTGTCGAGCTGGTCGGGTGGCAGGAAGAAGACCAGGTACGCCATCGCGAGGATGATCAGCAGGGGGATGAGGATCTTGAACGCATACGACAGGTACTCGCGGTCGAAAGCGGCACGGAGCACGTAGCGCGAGTAGCGGCTGCCGGTCTTGGTGCGCTCGGGGTCGCCGAAGTTGGTGGGGTAGTTCTTCAGCTCCATCGTGCGCGTGACGTGGCTGTCATCTCGGTGACCTCCATGCGCGAGTTCTCGAAGGCGAGGCCCAGCGTCTGGCGATCGAACGGGTAGAGGCGCAGGTCCTGATCGAAGAAGAAGGTGCCGGTGACGCGGAAGCAGACGTACCACTCGCCGTCGACGAGCTTGCGGTCGACCTCGTCCTTCGACTCGAACTTGCCGTTCACGGACTCGAGGTTGTCGACGATCAGCTTGTCGCGTTCCTCGGTGGTCGAGGGGAAGCGCAGCCACAGGTAGAAGTCGGCGTAGAAGCTCTGGGCGCGGGGGTCGATGTCGCGCATCGCGACCACATGGGTGCCGACTTTGACGGGCGTCGGCTGCGATGGAGCCGATGTGAGCGCAAGTACGGCAGCGGCGATGAGGAGCACGGCGCGGCAGCATGCCAGAGGTTGGGTACACTCCAAGAGATGCGGACAGCCCTGGTCGTGTTGCTCGTCGCCGGTTCAGCGGTGGCGGCGGAAAAGATCCTCACCAACGACACGTTCACGGGAACTGGCGGTATCAACCGCCAGAGCCTGCTCGAGTACGAAGGCGGCGGCGTCTTCATCACTCCGACGAGCTACCCCGCGACCGTCACTGCCGTTGAAGTGCTGTCCGTGCCGGAAACGGGAAACACCGGCGGAGCCACCGGCGCGTACCTGCTCGACGTGTGGACGGAATCCCAGGGCCGGCTGGTCGGAAACAAGCGCGAAGATGGCGGCGTGTACCCGCCTGCGCTCACCTCGGGCGTTCAGCTCACGGCGTCGCTCACGTTGTTCAACCGCTACACGATCACGCCGCCGCTGGTGGTCACCTCGGGGAAGATGTTCGTCGCCATCAGGGAGCAGACATCGACGTCGGATGACGGCACTGCGCTCGCGTTCGACCTGGGCCCGCAGGTTCCTGGCGCGAACTGGTACTTCGATCCGAACAACGAGTTCACGCCGATCAACTTGCCTGACGGCGGATTCCAGAAGGGTGTCACGGGCAACTGGATCATCCGGGCGTGTGTCGCGACCGACGGTGGAGGCGGCCCAATCATCGGATGTGGATTCATGGGAGGAACGGGAGGTGGCTCCGGCGCAGGCGGAGGAGTCGGCGCAGGCGGGGGAGTCGGCGCAGGCGGGGGAGTCGGCGCAGGCGGGGGCATGGGCACCGGCGGAGGAGTCGGCGCAGGCGGAGGAGTCGGCGCAGGCGGGGGAGTCGGCGCAGGCGGGGGCATGGGCACCGGCGGATCCGGAACAGGCGGCGGAACCGGCGGAGGCGGAGGCTTCATCCGGATGTTCGCGATCACGTCGATCGACCCAGCGGACAGCTTCAACGCGGAAGAAACGCCGGTGGTGATCGTGGGCGACGGCTTCGACGAGATCGCCGAGGTCTTCGTCGGCCCGAAGGTGCTGGCGGACGTGAAAGCAAAATCCCCAAACGTGTTGAACGCGACGGTGCCGAAAGGAATGAGCGCGGGCGTCTACGACGTGAAGGTCTTCAACAAGCGCGGCCAGAGCCTGGTCCTTTCGAAGGCGTTCACGGTGAACGAAGGAACCCGCGTGCGTATGGCGGGCTGCGGCTGCAACGTGGGGGGCTTCGAGCTGCTCGGCTCCGCGTTGGTCCTGCTGGCCGCCGCGCGCCGCCGCCGCCTCTGACGCCGTGCGCAACTTCCGCACGCGCAGTACGCCAACCGCTCGCTCGGCATCGGCGCGCAGGCGTCCACTTCGATCAGCAACGCGGCCCTCTGGGCGATCACTCTCGAAGGCTCGCTGTACATCGAGAACGGCTTCGACACCTTCATCCGGATTCCGTTCTCGATGACCCACGTCCTCGTCGGAGCCGACACGCCCACCGGCGCCGGCGACATCTTTGCGACCGGCGGCAGCCTCGGCGTCCGCTATTTCTTTCTCGAAGCGACCCTTCGACCATGGGCCGGAATCCAGCTGTCCGGGCTGGTGCTCGTCACCAAGCCTGAAGTCACCTGGTTCGTCGGCCCCGGAGTGAGCGCCGGCGTCGACTACTTCTTCACCGACTCCGTGGCCGCCGGAGTGCGCGCCTCGTACGACTTCTTCGCGATGATCAACAAGGTGCCCCGCCACAACCTCGGCGCCGCGCTGAGCCTCTCAGTTCTCTTCTGACGGTCAGGCCCGAAAACCGCCAGCGCGTCTCACCCCACGTCCGTATGTTGCGTGGCGTGAACCCAACCGAGCACGATCGCTTCTACGCCGCGGTGAAGAGCCGCGACGCCCGCTTCGACGGGCGCTTCTTCACGGCCGTGAAGACGACGGGCATCTACTGCCGGCCCATTTGCCCCGCCCGCCCCCCGCTGCGCAAGAACGTCGGCTTCTTCTCCTGCGCCGCTGCCGCCCCGAGTCAGCGCCGGGCACCCCGGCGTGGCTCGGGCCTTCGGCGACCGTCTTTCGCGCGCTTCGCCTCATCGAGCGCGGCGTCCTCGACGAGCACAGCGTCGAGACCCTGGCTGGCCAGCTCGGCATCGGCGACCGCTACCTGCGCCGCCTCTTCGACAAACACCTCGGCACTTCGCCGCAGTACGTGGCGATGCGCGCCTTCGGCGAGCCCGATGCGTTTCCGGCCGGCGATCTGATTCTTCGCCGCGCGGCGGGGAAGCTCACCGAGGCGGCGCTCGAACAGAAGTCCGAGGCCTGGCGCCCATGGCGGGCCTACGCAGCCATCGGTTTGTGGACGATGTACTCAGAGGAGAAAGCAGATGGTCATTCAGCTCTCGCATCTTGATACCCCCGTCGGCCGGATCCTGATCTCCGCCACCGCCAACGGTCTTAACGGGCTCGATTTCGCCGAGTCCGACGAGCACGTGCGCGCTCGGCTCGAGAAGACGTTTCCTGGAGCCACCTTCTCGTCCGGCCCCTTCGCCAAGGCAGCCGCGAAGCGCGTGGCGGCCTACTTCGACGGAGACTTGAAGGCGCTCGACGCGCTCGACACTGCCGCCGTCGGCACCGCCTTCCAGAAGAAGGTCTGGGCGGCACTGCGAAAGATCCCGATGGGGGCCACCGCCTCGTACGCGCAGATCGCCCGCGCCATCGGCAACCCCGCCGCAGTCCGAGCGGTCGGCGCCGCGAACGGCCGCAACCCGGTCGCCCTCGTCGTGCCGTGTCACCGCGTCATCGGCGCCGACGGCTCTCTCACCGGGTACGCCAGTGGGCTCTGGCGCAAGCAGTGGCTGCTGCGGCACGAAAAGGCGCTGCTCGCATGACGCGCGGTTAACGCTTTTCCCGCGCGAGGCTCTGAGTCTGCGAGCCCATGAAAAAGACCCTCGCCCTGGCCCTCGCGTTGATGTCCTGCCGCACCGAGCTTCCACCTGCAGCGCCTGCGGTCGAAGCGCTTCCCGCGCCCGCGCCGCTGGTGGTGAAGCGCGTCCGGCTGATGCCCGTCACCGCGATCACCGGCAGCTGGCTGCGCGCGGGCGATCACGTCGACGCGCTGAGCACCCTGCTCGACCCTCAGACGAAAGAGCCGGTCGCAGTGACCATGCTTCAGAACGTCCTCGTCGGAGCCGTCGAGCCGCTCGACTCCACCCGCGTCTCGCTGCTGGTGATCCCCGAAGAGGCCGAGATCCTCGCCGTCGCGCAGAACCTCGGCACCATCACCCTCACCCTTCGCCACCCTGAAGACGTCGACGTCCTCGAGGAACGGGGCCGGGCGACCGTCAACACGCTGCTCTCCGGCGAGCGCACGCGCGTGCTCCACCAAAAGCGCTTCTCGACCATCCAGGTCATCCGCGGAAGCGGCACGGGCGGCCCCGCCACGACCGATGCGCCTCCCGCCCAGGGCAGCAGCACGCAGGCCGTGCCCGACATGTTCCTGAAGCACTACGGCGTCAACCCGACCCTCGAGACAAAGCACGAGCGCTTCAGCACCTTCGCCGCCGACGTCGACACCGCCAGCTACTCCCTCACCCGGGCCTGGCTCGGCCGCGGCGAATTGCCCGACGAATCGGCAGTGCGCGTCGAGGAGTTCGTCAACGCCTTCGACTACGCCTACCGCCCGCCGCAGACCGAAGCGTTCGCCGTGCAGGTCGAAGCCTTTCCCTCGCCCAGCCGACCCGGCTACCACCTGCTTCACATCGGCGTGCAGGGCAAGCAGGTCACCGCGGCCGAGCGCAAGCCGGCGAACCTCGTCTTCACCCTCGACGTCTCGGGCAGCATGGCCGGCGACGCGCGCCTCGGCCTGGTGAAGCAGGCGCTGAACCTGCTGGTCGGCCAGCTCAAGCCCGACGACACCGTCGCGATCGTCGTCTACGGCAGCGCCGCGCGGCTCGTGCTCGCGCCAACGGCGGCGACGGATCGCGATCTGATCCTCGGAGCCATCTCTGGGCTGCAAACCGAAGGCAGCACCAACGTCCAGGCCGGCCTCGAGCTCGCCTACGACGTCGCCGCCAAAGCCTTCCGGCCTGACGGCATCAACCGCGTCATCCTCTGCAGCGACGGCGTCGCGAACAACGGCATCACCACCGCCGACGCGATGTTCGCGCGCGTGAAAAAGAAGGCGGGCCTGGGCATCACGCTGTCCGCGGTCGGCTTTGGCATGGGCAACTACAACGACGTGCTGATGGAAAAGCTCGCCGACCAGGGCGACGGCAACTACGCCTACGTCGACCGCCTCGAGGAGGCGAAGCGCATCTTCGTCGAGAACCTCACCGGCACCCTGCAGGTGATCGCCAAAGACGTGAAGCTGCAGCTCGAGTTCAACCCTGCCGCCGTCGAGCGCTACCGGCTGATCGGCTTCGAGAACCGCCTGCTCGCGAAGAAGGACTTCGCCAACGACGCCGTCGACGCGGGCGACATCGGCGCTGGCCACGCAGTGACGGCCATCTACGAGGTGAAGCTGAAAGACCGAAGCGAGCCCACGCTCGCCACCTTCCGCGCGCGCTTCAAGCAGCCGAAGGGTGGCACCTCGGGCCTCGTCGAGAAGGCCCTGCCGATGTCGGTAGTGACCAACGACCTGCGGACGGCGAGCGGCCCTGCCCGCCTGGGCGTCGTCGTCGCCGGCTTCGCCGAGAAGCTTCGCGGCAGCTACTGGGCGAGGAACCTGAAGTGGGAGGACCTGCAGTCGATGATGGAACAGCTGCCTCCGCCGGTTCGCAACCAGCCCCGCGTCATCGAGCTCGCGAAGCTTCTCGCCACCGCGCGCCGCCTCGACCGCCGCGTCGATCGCTTCGCCGCGCAGAGCCCCGTCAGCGCGATGGACTTCGACCAGCTGCCAAAGATGCCTTGAGCGCGAGGAACACCAGTAGGCTCTGAAGACATGAAATTCACGATCGCGGTGTGGCTGGTGACGGCGCCTCTGCTGGCGCAGGCCGAGATGTTCAAGATCTACGTGGCCGAGCGAGACAGCGCCGCGCACAAGGCGGCCGAGCCGCTGGCCGATGGGAAGACCTCGTTCTGGTTTCCGAAGCTCGGGCGCGGCCTCGAGAAGGCCGTCGAGCTGCTCAGCAACACCGAGAACGAGGTGCAGGTGTTGGTCGCGCAGGGCCAGTACCCGGGCCTGTTCGCGCTGCCCAACGGGCTGCCTGGCGCGAAGGCAAAGCTGTTGCTGCTCGGTGGTCACTGCCCTGACTGGAAGAAGCGCGATCCTTTCGGGTGCCCGTCTGAGCTGCTGGGCGGCGACTCGCGCCCACAGGCGATGCTCGGGTTCGGTGGCAACAAGACGCTGCTGGCCGAGCTGGTCATCAGCGGGTTCCTCTTCGACAGCGCGCCGTCCAATAAGTACGACGCCCGCACCAACAGCCTGCTCAAAGGCAGCTCGCGCACCATCCCTTTGCTCGCGCTGAGCCAGGTCGTGGTCGGACATCTGGTGATCGCCGACAACATCTTTCTCAACAGCGCCCACCGCGCGTTCGAGCTGTACCACTCGCCCGCCTCGAACGAGGCCACCGTCGAGATCGACAACAACTTCTTCCTCAACAACCTCATCCCGCTGAAGTTCGCTCCCGCGCTCTACAAGGGCTTCAAGACCAAGGCGGTGCGTTTCACCCACAACTCCGTCATCCTCAACTGGCCTTTCAACCCTGACACCACGTCTTCGAACGTGGGCGCGCTCGAGCTGTACCACCGCGACTGCTGCACCGAGCTGGTGATCGAAGACAACCTCTTCGCCTTCAACCCGGGTGGCGCGATGCAGCACGACTGGCCGGTGAACCGCATGGGCCCGCTCGCGATTCGCAACAACCTGTTCTTCATGAATGCGAGCCTGTTTGGAGACGGCCGCCCAGAGGCGGGAGTCTTCGTCGGCAAGTTCGGGCCCAGCCCCAAGCACCAGGTGATCGCCCTCGCCGCGCACATGGAAGACGACTACCCGTACAAGTTCGAAGGCAACGTCTCCTTCGACCCGAAGGTCCCGGTGGCGCTGGTCGACCTCCTCGCGGCCGACTCTTCGTCCGTCACTGCCAAGAAGACGGTGATGAATGACATCCGCGGCTTGTTCGGCATCAACAAAGAGGGTGGCACGGTCGCGATCAAGAACTTCGCGCCGCGAATGGGCCTGGACCTCGAGCACCTTCCCTTCCCTGCCGAGAAGAAGGCCGAGCCCTATGGCGTGCAGCGCGCCCGGGCCTATGCCCCGGCAAAGTAGGTGAGCGTTCCCGACATGAAGGTGCGCTTCGAGCGCAACCAGAGGCAACCGCTCAGGATTTCGGAAACATAAAAAGCGCGCGGCGCGACAACCCAGCATGACCGTCGCGCGCACCGGAACCCAACCCGCTTTTCGCCCCTCCGCTCCTCCAACCACTACCAGCGGAGGAGGAGGAAGCAACGACATCCTCGGCCGACTCCAGACGACAGGAGCCTCGACTGGCGGCGTCCGCGCCTCGACCCAGGCCGCGCAGGAAGATCTTCCCCGCCTCGAGCAATACCGTGACGCGTTCGAGGCGGCGGGCGCGCGCAACGGCGTGCCTCCAGCGCTGCTCGCAGCGATCGCCAGCCGCGAGTCCCGCGGCGGCAGCGCGCTCGACAGCACCGGGCACGGCGATGGTGGCAACGGCTTTGGCCTGATGCAGGTCGACATCAACTCGCACACCCCGCGCGGAGGGCCGTTCAGCCCCGAGCACATCGAGCAGGCCGCCGAGATTCTGCGCGGCAGCCTCGACGACGTTCGAAGGGCTCACCCCAGCTGGTCGCCTGAGCAGCAGCTGCGGGGCGCCGTCGCCGCCTACAACTTCGGCAGCGGCAACGTGCGCAGCCTCGACGGCATGGATCGCGGCACCACTGGCAACGACTACTCCAGCGACGTCTGGGCCCGCGCCCAGGCCCTGGCCCCGAGCTTTCCGGGCGGCACGGCCGGCGCTCGTGCGCTGCCGCCCAGTGAATACCAGCAGACGACTGCCGCTCCGGTGGACCTCGCGACCGGCAACGACACCGGAGCCCTCGTCGCTTTCGGCGCGCGTGGGGCCAGCGTCTCGTCGTTGCAGCAGCGCCTCAATGAGCTCGGCACCCAGCCGCCCCTGGCGGTCGATGGCAAGTTCGGGCCGCTCACCCAGGCAGCAGTGCGCGAGTTCCAGCAGCGCCGCGGCTTGACCGTCGACGGCATCGTCGGCCCCGAGGTGCGCGGCGCGTTCGATGCCGCCAGCGCACAGGCCGCCAGCCCCAATCGCAACTCGGCCACCCTGCCCGCCCTGCGGCCCGGCACGCTCGCCAGCACCACCGTGACCAACAGCCCGACGCAGCCCGGCTCGCTGGCCAACGTCAACCCCAACGACCCCACCCTGAGCCGGCTGGCAAATGGCGCGCTGCGCCCAGGGCAGACCGGGTACTGCGTGCGCACCACGCTCGACAACATGCAGCGGCTGGGCGTGGCCCAACCCGCCGCCACCGGCGAAGACGACGGAAACAACCCGCGCGGGGCGATGGTGCAGATGATGAACACCAACGGCTGGCGATCGGTCAGCACCCCAGGCTCACACATCGAGACGATTCGCAGCCCCTACGGCACGGTGCAGGCCAGCGTCATCCCGGCCGCCGAGTACGACCGCCTGGCGCGCGCGGGCCAGATCCCCAGCGGAGCGGTGGTGTTCCAGACCCGCCACGACTCGTGGAACACGACCTCGCCCGGCTCGCACGGCTTCGACATGGGCATCGCACGCAACGGCGGCCGGCAGACGTTCAACTACGCCGACATGCACAAGCCGCTCGTCTACCGCGACGCGCAGTCGGTGGTGCTGCTGGTGCCCGGCACGGCGATGAACTGAAATCACCGCAGCGTCAAGCGGAGCTAACGGGCGCGCAGGACGCCGTCAACGCGACCCGCCAGCGAGGCCTTGAGCCCCGCGGGGTTCGCCGGCTTGAACCAGTCGCTCTTCTGAAGCTCTGCCACCACGTCGCGCGGCAGCGCCCAGACCTGCAGCATGTCTTCCCACTCGCCGAGGTTGACCAGCGCCTTCACGTCCTTCCGGCCCGCGAGGCGGCGGTTCAGCGTGTCGATCAACGCCTCGAGCCCGTCGATTTCCCATTCGTGCTCTTTGCCGTCGAGCCGCACGCTGAAGACGTGGCCGCGGATGTCGAGCACGCGCAGGCCCGCTTCCCCCGTGAGCTCGAGCATCGGGCCCAGGGCCTGGTCGATTTTGAGATCGAGAGAAAGAGACAGGCCGCCCGACAGGAAGCCGTGGTCGCACAGGCAACGCAGCGGCTCGTCGGGCGGCGACGGCTTTCGCAGCAGCTTCAGCCGTTCGAGGGTCTGGAGGCGATCGGCGATTGCCTAGCCCCAGAGGACTTCTTTCTTCTCGCTGTACCAGCCGTTCACGCGGTCGTTGTAGCGCTTCTCGATCGCTGCGCGGCGCATCTTCAGCGTCGGGGTGAGCATCCCGTTCTCGGTGGTCCACTCTTCCGCGAGCAGCACCACCGTCTCGAGCTGCTCATGCGGGTCGAGGCCCTGGTTGATCGCCGCGAGGTGCTGCTTGAGCTCGGCCTCGAGGCGGGCCTTCGCTCCGGCGCTCTCGAGCTGGTTGCGCGCCTTCATCGACAACACGAGCAGGCCGAACGGCTGACCCATGCCCGCGCCCGAGACGCACGCTTGTTCGACGTCGGGGTGCGCCAGCAAGCGGTTCTCGATCGGCGCCGGAGCGACGTACTTGCCCTTGCTGGTCTTGAAGAGCTCCTTCACCCGGCCCGTGATCTTCAGGTTGCCAGACGCGTCGATTTCGCCCTGGTCACCCGTCTTCAAGAAGCCGTCGTCGGTCATCGCCTCGGCGGTCAGCTGCGGCTCTTTGTAGTAGCCGAGCATCGTGGTCGGGCTCTTCACCTGGATCTCGCCGCCCTCACCGATGCGCGCGGTGACGTTGTCCTGCACCCGGCCGACGCAGCCGACCTTCACTTCACCGGGCCTGGTCATGTGCGAGTACGAGAAGTTCTCGCTCATGCCGTAACCCTCGAGCAGCTCGAGGCCCAGCTTGCGGTACCAGGCCATCACGCTCGCCGGAATCGGAGCCGAGCCGCTGCCCGCGAACCGCGCCGCGTCGAGCCCCAGGCCTTTGAGAATCTTCTTCCGCACGATGCCGCCCAGAATCGGAATCGACAGCATCCGGTCGAGCTTCTTCGGCGGCATCTTGTCGAACACGCCCTGCTGGAACTTCAGCCACAGGCGCGGCACAGAAACGAAGAGCGTCGGACGCGCGCGCTTCAGGTCTTCGACGAAGGTCTCGAGGCTCTGCGCGAAGAAGACGGTGAAGCCGCGGCAGAAGGTGCCCGTCTCGACGATGGTGCGCTCGAACACGTGCGCCAGCGGCAGGTACGAGAGCATGCGGTCGTCCTTCGTGACGCCCAGCCGCGCCGCGAGCCCGTCAGACGCGCACATCGTCTCAAAGCTGTGCATCACGCCCTTCGGCACGCCGGTGCTGCCCGACGTGTAGACGATGGTGGCGAGGTCCGTGGCTGGGCGAACCGGCTTGCCCTCCATCGGTTTCTCGACGGCGATCAGCGATTCCCACTTCAGCGCGCCTTCCACAGGCGGCGCGAGCGGCAGCGTGATCTGCGGCAGGTCCTTCGGGATGCCGGGCTGCATCGCCGCGAAGCCGTCGAGCTTGCCGATGAAGATCAGGCGCGCGCCGCTGTGCTCGATGATCTGGCCAATCGTCTCGGCCGTCAGCGTCGGGTACAGCGGCACCGACACGTGGCCCGACATCCAGATCGCGAGGTCGGCGAGCAGCCACCACGCGGTGTTCTTCGAGAAGATCGCGATGTTGCTCTTCAAGGGCAGGTTCAAGGACTGGAGGTACGACGCCATGCGCCGCGCCTCGTCCATGCCCTGGCCGAAGGTGAGCTCCTTGACGACGCCGCCGCCCATCGGCTGCACCAACCAGCGATCGTCCCTGCGGCCTTCTTCGAACGCGTAAATCGACTCCAATTGGGTCTTCATCAGGTGTGCCCTCGGGGGAAAGCCTGAGGTTTCCCTCGCCGGGAGGGTTGGGATCAAGCCTTCGGTGCACTCAAAGTTATCGAATGCGAGGTTCGGCTTTCTCTAAGGCCAGTCGAGCAGCTCGCGGGGGTGGGCAATCAGCCGCTTCGCCCCTGCGTTCAGCAGCTCTGCCCGCCCGCGAAAGCCCCACAGCACGCCGACGGGCAGCATCTTCGCCGCGACTGCGGTCTTGATGTCGATCGCCGTGTCGCCGACGAAGACGCAGTCGGCCGGGTCCACCCCCAGCGCCGCCGCGATCTCGAGCGCCGCTGCCGGGTCGGGCTTCCGCTTCACGTTCACCCGTTCACCGCGCACCGCGTGAAACGGCCACTTCCCGAACCGGCGCTTCACGAGCTCGACAGTGAAGTCGTCGCGCTTGTTCGACAGCACCGCCAGCGGCACCTTCGCCGCGACCAGCGCATCCAGCAGCTCGGCGATGCCCTCGTACGGCCGCGTGTCCTGATCGATGCGGGCCGCATACCGCGCACGGTAGTCGTCGACGAACGCCTGCACCTGCGCGTCTTCCAGCGAAGGAGCTGCCAGCCGCGCCAGGTGCTCGACGCCTTCGCCGATGAAGTTTTGGTAGTCGGGCAGCGGGTGCTGCTTCCAGCCGCGTGCGGCCAGCGCCTCGTTCATCGCGCCGGCGATGTCGCCCAGCGAGTCGGCCAGCGTGCCGTCGAGGTCGAAGATCGCGGCACGAAACGGCAGCTTCAAAAGATGTACCTGCGCATGCCGATGTTCACCAACAGCCCGATGCCGATCATCACCGACACCATCGAGCTGCCGCCGTAGCTCATCAGGGGCAAGGTGATGCCGGTGATGGGAAGCAGCCCCGTCACCATTCCGATGTTCTCGAACACCTGCCAGAAGATCATCGCCGCCACGCCCACCGCGACGAACGCGCCGAACCTGTCTCTCGCGCTGTACGCCACGCCCAGCGAGCCGACGAGAATCACGCCGTACAGCAGCAGCAGCAGCATGCAACGAAGGAAGCCCTGCTCTTCCGCCCAGACCGAGAAGATGAAGTCGGTGTGCTGCTCGGGCAGGTAGCGAAGGCCCGTCTGCGTTCCGTCTTTCCAGCCCTTGCCCGTCATTCCGCCCGAGCCCACCGCAATCTTCGACTGCATCGCGTGGTAGTTCGTGCCCTTCAGGTCGGCCTGCGGGTCGAGCCACCCGGCGATGCGGCCGTCCTGGTGCTTCTTCAGGTAGTGCCGAACGATGGTGAACTTCGGCTCGGTTTGCGGGCGGACGTAGTCGTTCCACATCACGCCGAAGCCCGCGACGGCGCAGATGCCGATCGCGAGCAGCACCGTCCATCGCACGCGCGCAAAGAGAATCATCGTCGCCGCGGTGAACACCATCATCAGCGCGGTGCCGAGGTCAGGCTGCACCAGCACCAGCAGAATCGGAACCACGCCGATCGCCATCGGCACCGCCAGCCGAAGAAAGCCGTAGTGCCCTTCTTTTCCCGGCCGGAAGTCGTCGTGGAAATAGCGCGCGTACATCAGCACCATGCCGATCTTCATGAACTCGGCGGGCTGCACCCGCAGCGGGCCGAGCACGATCCAGCTCTCGGCGCCCTTCGCGGTGTGGCCGAAGAACTTCAAAGAGACGAGCGCCGCGATGTTCACCAGGTAGATGGGCAGCGCCATGCGGTGAATGAAGCGGTAGTCGAAGGCCGCCACGCCCAGCACCGCGATTAAGCCCACCGCCAGGTACAGCGACTGCGCGCCCCACAGCGGGTTGTTTGGCGGCCGCGACGCGCTGACCAGGTTGTAGATGCCGACGAGCGCCGTCAGCACCGTCGCGCCGACCAGCACCCAGGGCACGTTGAGCAACATCCGCCGTTCGACGCGCAACGCCATCAGTCGACCTTCTCGGGCGGAGGCGGCGGCAGGGGAATGTCGGCCAGCTGCGACGGCCCCGCATCGACGACGGTCGGAGCCGCCAGCTGCGGCAGCTCGGGCGGCGGCAGCTCTGTTGGCGGAGCGACCGGCACGATCGGCGACGGCTTCACCACCGGCGCGGGCCCCTGCCAACCGGGGCCGAAGGCGTTGCCGTCTGACTTCTTGAGATCGAAGTACTTCTGAATCACCGCCGCCGCTGCCGGCGCTGCCTCGCGACCGCCGAAGCCGCTGTGCTCGTTGAGCACCACCACCGCCACCTCGGGATCCGACGCGGGAGCGAAAGCCGCGAACCACGCGTGGTCGCGCTCGAGGTACGGCAGCTGTTCCTTCTTCAAGCGCACGGCGCCCAGCCGCACCACCTGCGCCGTGCCCGTCTTGCCGGCGACCACCACGTCCTTCAGGCGCGCGCGGCTCGCCGTCCCTCCCGGCTCGTTGACCACGGCGGTAAACGCGTCGACGATCAGCTGGTGCTCTTCGACGCTCATCTCGATCTGCCGCACGAGCTTCGGAGTGAACTCTTCGAGCGTCTCACCCGACGCCGATTCCACCCGCCGCACCACCTGCGGGGTGAACACCTTGCCGCCGTTGCCGAGCGCCGAATACATCACCGCCAGCTGCAGCGGTGTGACGTTGACGTCGCCCTGGCCGATTGACGTGTTGAGCACCATGCCCTTGGTGTAGCCGCCGGGCGTGACCCGGTTGTGATACGCCGTGTCGGGGATGATGCCGGCCACTTCGGCGGCGATGTTGAGACCGGTCACCGCGCCGAGGCCGAGCTCGCGGGCTTCCTTCGCGATCGGCTCGATGCCGATCACATCGCCCATGCGGTAGAAGTAGACGTCGCAGCTCATGTGCAGCGCCTTGCGTGCGTCCACCGGCCCGTGGCCACGGTCGAGGTCGCAGCGCCAGGTGCGGTTGCCCAGCCGGTAGCCACCGGGGCAGTTGACGCTGGTGTGCGGCGTGAAGGCGCCCGAGTGAAGCCCCGCCAGCAGGGTAATCGGCTTGAACGTCGAGCCAGGGTGGTAGTGCTCGGCCACCGCGCGGAACACCATCGGCTGAAGTGGATCCTTCTGAAGCTTCGCCAGCTGCTGCGCCGAGACGCGGCCCGTCAGCATGTTCGGGTCGAACGATGGCCGCGACACCATCGCGAGGATGAAGCCCGTTCTCGGGTCGAGCACCACGATGCTGCCGGCCACTCCAGGGAACACGCGCTCGGCCTCGGCCTGCAGCCGGCCGTCGATGCTGAGCACCACGTTGTTGCCGGGGCGCGGAATCACCTCAGCCCCCTTGTCGACGATGATGTTGCCGTTCTCGCGCATCACCTCACCGCGCGCGTTCACGACTTCCTTCCGCAGCCCGTCTTGCCCGCGCAGCGTGTTCTCGAAGCTTCGTTCGACGCCGCGCCGGCCGATGTAGTCGCCCAGGGCGTACGGCGTGCGCTCGGCCTTTTTGGCGTTGAGGCTCGTCAGCTCTTCCTGCGTGACCTCGTTCATGTAGCCGAGCGCGTGGGCGAGCGCGTCGTGAATCGGGTAGTTGCGGTGCGGCACCGGCTCGAGGTCCACCCCGGGCAGCAGATGCAGCCGCGCGTTGATGCGATCGACCTCGTTTCGGTCGAGGTCCACCTGCACCACCATCGGCTGGTAGCGCTGCGGCCCGTGCGCCGCCTTGAGTCGGCTTTCGATGGTGGTCAGGGCCAGCTCGTCCCAGCTCAAGATGTCGGCCAGCTGGGGCAGGACCTCGGCGACGCACTTGAGGCAAAATGCCGGGGTGATCGAGACGTCGAAAGACGGCCGGCTGTCGACCAGCACTTCCCCGCGGCGGTCTTTGATCAACCCGCGCGGCGCTCGAACGCGAACGTCTTTGAACTGGTTGTCCGTCGAGAGCGCCAGGAACTCGTCGTACCGCACCACCATGAGGCGGTAGAGGTTGAGCGCGAGAATGAACAAGCCCAGCAGGAAGAAGGCACCCAGCCAGAGGAAGCGCGTGCGCAGCTCGCGGCCTTCGGTGTTTCTTCCCAGCTCCACTACAGCAGCACTCCCGTCGCAGGCCGGTCATGCCCTGGGTCGAGCTTCATCAGCAGTGGCCACAAGAGCAGCCCGGTCAACGTCGAGAGCGCGATCTGCAGCGGCACGCCCGACAAGGTGGCCACCGCTCCGCCGCCGTTCAGCGAGGTGAGCCACGAAAAGAAGACGGCGAGCAGGGCGTGGCCGAAGGTGGCGGCTCCGGTGAGCGCCGCGTAGACGACCCGCGCCCGCGCATCGACGAAGGACGCGAGCAGCCGCACGAGCAGGAACACGAGCACGGCGAGGAAGGGATACAGGCCCGTCGGCCGGCCGGTGAAGACGTCGAGCAGGTAGCCGATGCCAAACGAAGTGACGGCCCCCTCGAGCGTGTTGGCGCGCAGCCCGAGAAAGACGACCAGCGCCAACGTCACGTCGATGCGAATCACCGAGAAGCCGAACACCTTCACCGCCACCGACTCGAGGCACAGCATCGCCAGCGACAGCACCAGCATCACCACCATTCTCATGGCCGCCCCTTCGTCGCGGGCAGCAACGCCTGCACGGGTTGCGGCACGACGAGCACTTCTTCGACCCGGCGCAAGTTGACCGAAGGCACCACGCTGGCCGAGAGGAACATGCCGCCCGACACGCGCTTCACGTCGTCGATCTTTCCAATCACCAGCCCTTGAGGAAACACGCCGTCGGTGCCCGAGGTGATCACCAGGTCGCCTTCGAGCACGTCATCGCCGCGACCCGCGTTCTCGAGCGCCAGCGACTTGCCGTCACCCACGCCCACCGCCGTCGCACGCACGCGCGACCGCTGCAGCGTCACGCCAATCTTGCTCTGCGGGTCCGATACCAGCATCACTTCCGCGCTGCCTCCCACCGACGACACGACCTGGCCGACCACGCCCTCGGGCGTGACCACCGGCATGCCTTTACGCACCGCGTCGTCTTCACCGCGGTTGATGCGCATCGAGAGGAAGTGAGGTGACAGGTTGATGCCAATGACGCGCGCCGCCACCTCGAGCTCAGGCGTCGTGTCGACGTAGCCGAGCATCGCCTTCAAGCGCGCGTTCGTGCCTTCTGCTTCCTTCAAAGCGTGAAGCTCGGCGCGCGTCTCGGAAAGCTCGGTGCGGCACGACAGTGCTTCTTCGTGCGAGCCGCGCAGGGCGAGGTAACCCGACACACCGCCCCCCACCCCGTTCGTGATCGAGGTCAGCGCGTCTTGAATCGGAGCGGCGACCCACAACACCGCCCTGTCGACGAAGTTCGGATCGCGGCCCCGGTGTCCGGATGAAAGGTACGTCACCATGGGGTAGAGCAGCAGCGCGGCGACAATCAGCACGTCGCGGTAGCGCTTGAGCAGGGAGAACATCAGATCCCTTGCATGTTCAGTGGGCAGATCCTACAGGTCAAGTCCACAACCCATGGCAAATCCCGTCGATTCCAAGCGGCTGTTCTCTTACGTCTTCATCTTTGTCCTCGCGCTGCTGTTCGCGGTGCAGTGGGGCCCCGGCTCCAAGGGCTGCACGGCCGGCACCCCCGAGACCAAGTCAGACATCGCCGCGACCGTGAACGGCAAAGAGATTCCGACCAAAGAGTTCAGCCAGGCGTACTCGAACGAGCTCAACAACTTCCGTTCGCAGGGCATGACCGCCGAGCTTGCCCGCCAGTTCGGCCTGCCCCGCCAGGTCATCGACCGCCTCGTCAACTTCGAGCTGCTCGCCCAGGCTGCCGAAGCCCGCGGCATCTCGGCGTCGGACAACGAGGTCCTCGACCAGCTGAAGAAGAACCCGAACTTCCAGAAGGAAGGCGCGTTCGACCACGAGGTCTACAAGCAGGTGCTTCACGACTACTTCCGCCAGACCCCGGTCATCTTCGAGGCCGATCTGCGCCGCCGCATGGCCGCCGCCAAGATGCTCGACCTGGTCGAGTCGGGCGCGGTCGTGAGTGAGGACGAAGTGAAGGCGCGCTACCTGAAGGACGGCAACAAGGCGAAGGCGACCTTCGTGCGCTTCACCCCCCAGATGTTCGCAGGCAAGGTGCTGCCGTCGAAGGACAGCGACATCGCCGCCTGGGCGAAGGACCACGAGAAGGAAATCGGCGAGTACTACACCGCCAACGCGCTCAGCTACTCGCAGCCCGAGCGCGTGCGCGTTCGCCAGATCCTGATTCGCGCCAACCGGGAAGACAGCGAAGAGAAGCGCAAGGAAGCGCAGGCGAAGATTGAAGGCCTGAAGAAAGAAATTGCCGGCGGCAAGGACTTCGCCGAGATGGCGAAGCAGTTCTCGGAAGACGTCGAGACGAAGGAAAAAGGTGGAGACCTCGGGCTGGTCGAGCGCATCTCGCTTCCTCCGCAGCTCGCTTCGGCCGTGTTTGGCCTCAAGGTCGGCGAGGTCACCGCGCCGATCGAGACGCCCCTTGGCTGGCACCTCGCGAAGGTCGAAGAGAAGAAGGCCCCCGAGACCCGCACCCTCGACACGGTTCGCACCGAGATCGCCTCTGTGCTGCTGACCCGCGAGAAGGCGCGCACGCTCGCGAAGGCCGAGGCCGACAAAGCGCTGGCCGGGATGAAGGGCGGCAAGGCGCTGGCCGAGCTCTACCCGATCAGCCTCGATGCGCCGGCGAAGAACTCCTTTCAGTTCGCGGCCGAGACCAAGCCCGAGGCGATCGACACCGGCGACTTCAACACCACCACCCTCTCGATTCCCCAGCTCGGCACCGCGCCCGAAGCGATCAAGGCGATCTCCGACCTGTCGGCGCCCGGCCCGCTGAACCAGGTGTTCGACGTCGGTGAGGGCTATGCGGTCATCTCGGTCGACACCCGCGTCCGCCCAACGGATTCGGACTTCGAGACCCAGAAGCAGCAGATGAAGGTCGAGGCGATCAAGGGCAAGCAGTTCGAGCTCCGCGAAGCCTTCATGAAGTCGCTGAAACAGCGCGGCCAGGTCACTGTGAATGACCACGTGATCGATCAGCTGTCACAGGGGTAGCCGCCCGTTTGCTGAGACGACGGCTGGTGACGATTCCAGCCGTGTGGCTGGGGACGACGGCGCTCACCGCCTCTGCCCCTTTTCTTCTCATCCTCGCCGCCGTCGGCGATCTCGCGCGCAGGAGTTCCACCTTTGCGTCGGTGCGGGTGCTGGTCTTCGGCCTCTTCTTCGGGTGGACGGAGTGCCTCGGCACCCTCTTCCTCAGCGCCATCGGCGTCTGGTCCATCGGCCGGCCCGCCGCTCGCCTCGGCTACACCTTCGCGGTGCAGCGCCTGTACACGGCGGCGCTCTTCCATTCGGCGCGCATCCTCCTGTCGCTGCGGTTCGAGGTCGAAGGCGACGAGCTCGTCGATGCCGGGCCACTGCTGGTGCTGGTGCGCCACTCGAGCATCGTCGACACGCTGCTGCCGGGCGTCTTTCTCGCAGGGCGTCATGGGCTGAAGCTTCGCTACGTGCTCAAGCGCGAGCTGCAGTGGGGGCCGTGTCTCGACATCGCTGGCCACTGGTTGCCGAACCACTTCGCGTCGCGCGACAGCAGCAACTCCGAAAGTGAAATTCGAAAGGTCGCCGCGCTGAAGACGGGGCTGCAGCCGAACGAGGGCGTCATTCTCTATCCAGAAGGCACGCGCTTCTCTGCGTCGAAGCGTCTGCGCGCGCTCGAGAAGGTCGACCCGGCCCTGCGCGAGCGGGCCTCGAAGCTCACCCACTTGATGCCGCCGCGGCTGGGAGGCACCCTCGCCCTTCTCGACGCTGCGCCGGCGTGCGACGTCCTGGTGATGGCGCACCATGGGCTCGCGGGCTTCTCGTCGATTCGCGACATCTGGATGGGGAAGCTCACCGGCACCACGGTGCGGCTGAAGTACTTCCGGATTCCGGCCGCGCAGATTCCAGCAAGCCGCGATGAACGGATCTCGTTTCTCTACGGCGCGTGGGAACAGATCGACGGCTGGCTGGCCGGGGTGGCGGCATGATGGCCGTCGCCGCTGCGGGAATCTTCGGCGCGATGTTCGTGCTGTGGTTGCTGAGCCTGAAGCTCAAAGACAGCAGCATCGTCGACATCTTCTGGGGCTGCGGCTTCGTCGGCGTCGGTTGGCTCGGCTACTTCTGGCAGCCGTCTGACCGTGCGCTGCTCGCCGCGGCACTGACGACCCTGTGGGGGGGGCGGCTGTCGTTTCATCTCTTTGTGCGGAACCATGGCAAGCCCGAAGACCAGCGGTACCAGGCGATGCGCGCGAAGCGCGGGGCGTCGTGGTGGATCTGGAGCCTGGTCATCGTCTTCGGCCTGCAGGGCGCGCTGATGTGGGTCGTGTCGCTGCCGCTGCAGACGATTCGCCCGGGGCCCCTGGGGGTGCTCGATGGGGTCGCGGCCCTGGTCGTCCTGGGCGGGGTCGCCTTCGAGGCGCTCGGTGACGCGCAGCTGAAGGCGTTCAAGCGCGATCATCCCGGGCAGCTGATGACGACGGGGCTGTGGTCGTGGTCGCGGCACCCGAACTACTTCGGCGACTT
Organism: Myxococcales bacterium; assembly: GCA_038206395.1. Classification (GTDB taxonomy): domain Bacteria; phylum Myxococcota; class Myxococcia; order Myxococcales; family Myxococcaceae; genus JAGSPQ01. The sequence goes on from JBBRAX010000005.1 coordinate 190,274, forward strand.
CGTCGTCTGGTGGGGCCTGTTCGGCTTCGGTGCCTGGTGGGCGGGCGTCGGGCCAATCGTGATGGCGGTGTTGCTCACCCGCGTGTCCGGCGTGCCGATGCTCGAGCAGACGATGAAGAACAAGCCCGGCTGGGTCGAGTACGCGCGGCGCACCTCGGCGTTCTTTCCCCTGCCCCCAAAAGAATGAAGCGCCTCACCGCCTTCGTTTTGCTGTTGTTGTCGTCGTGCAAGCAAAAGGCGATCGAGCACCCCACTGCCGTCGCAGGCCGCAGCTACCAGGTGCTCTTGCCTGAGCAGGTTGAGTCCGCGCCCGTGCTGGTGGTGCTTCACGCGTTCTCGACCTCGGCGCAGACGCAGCGCGGGTACTTCGACGCCGATCGCGTGTTCCTGAAGCAGGGCTACGTGGTGGTGCTGCCGACGGGGACGACTGACGCCGACGGCAACACGTTCTGGAATGCGACCGACGGGTGCTGCGATCAGCACGGCACGAAGCCGGACGATGTCGCCTACCTCGATGCAGTGCTCGACGACGTCGCCGCGCGGTACCCCGTCGACCCGAAGCGCGTGTTTCTCGCCGGCGTCTCGAACGGCGGCTTCATGGCTCAGCGGTACGCATGCGATCGGGCCCAGCGTGTCCGCGGCTTTGCGAGTGTCTCCGGCGCGCTGTGGGAAGACCTCACCCGCTGCGTTCCGGCGAAGCCTGTCGCCGCGCTGCTGGTGCATGGCGATGCCGATCCGGTGGTGCGGATCGACGGAGGCGTGAGTCTGATCACCGGCTCGTCGGCGCGGTATCCATCGGCGCAGACCGCCGCCCAGTTCTGGGCCGGCGCGGCGGCGCCCGTCGTGTCGAGCGACACGAGCACCACGACCTTGAAGTGGCCCGGTGACGTGCAGCTGTGGACGTTTCACGGGGTAGGCCACGCGATTCCCCGCTCGGAAGGCCTGCCCCGCCGCATCGACGACTTCTTCGCGAAGCTGCCGTAGTCCGCTTATCCCGACAGCAATCGAGGGATGAACGGAAGTGTCGCTACCCAGCCACCACGGAATCGCGCCCCGCTGCCTTCGCCCTGTACATCGCGCGATCCGCCGCCTCGAGCAGCCCGAGCGCGGACAGCGCGTGATCCGGAAAGCTCGCCGTGCCGATCGAAACGGTGAGCGAAACCGGCGCCCCGCCCCCGACATCGAAGGTCCGCCCGCGGAACGCCTCGAGAATCCGCTGCGCCGCGATCAGCGCCCCAGCGGGCCCCGTCTCGAGCAGCAGCAACGCAAACTCATCACCGCCGTACCGAAACGCCGAGTCGACCCCCCGCGTCGCTTCCGCCAGCACCTCGCCGACCAACTTCAGCGCCCTGCTGCCCGCGAGGTGCCCGCGCGAGTCGTTGACCGCCTTGAACTTGTCGACGTCGAGGAACAGCACGGACATCGGCCGGCCGAACCGCTGACACCGCTTCATCTCGGCCTCGAGCGACTGATGCAGCCGCCGCGCGTTGAAGAGCCCGGTGTGCTCGTCGACCTGCGTGAGCTCCTGCACGCGCTTGAAGTTCCGCGCGTTGTCGATCGCGATCGCTGCGAAGTCCGCGATCGCCGCCGCCGCTCGAAGGTCATCCTCGGTAAACGGCACCGCATCCTCGCCGTTGACCAGCTCGAGCACCCCCAGCACCCGCTCGCGCACGATCAGCGGCACCGCCAGCGCTGACCGCGTGTGGGCTTGCGTCTCTTCATCGAACCGCGGCGCGAAGTCTGGATCCGCCCGCACGTTCGCCACCAACCTCGGCCGCCCCGAGGTGAACACCGTACCCGCGATGCCTTCGCCCGCCAGCACCGTCAGCAGCTTCAGCCGTTCAGCCCCGGGCCCGACACAGATCTCGAAGTGCAGCATGCCGTCGTCGCCCTCGAGCAGCAGCGACCAACGCTCGGCGCCCAGCAGCCCCGAGACCTTCTGGCCAATCAGCGTCAGCACCTGGTCGACCTCGAGCGTCGACGTCAGCGCCTTGGCGATGTCGTTGAAGGCCGCCAGCTGCTCGACCGTTCGCTTCATCGCGCCCAGCAGATCGGCGGGATTCAATTGGCGGCGTACCCGTGGTTAAGAGGCGTGCCCTTTCTTACACCATGCCCGCACCGCTCCTCGTCCTCGCGTCCGCTTCTCCCCGCCGCCAGCAGCTGCTGGCCCAGCTCGGGCTGAAGTTCGAAGTGTCACCCGCGGACCTCGACGAGAGCGTCCATCAGGGCGAAGCCGCCCACACCTACGTCGAGCGCCTCGCCCGTGCGAAGGCCGCCGTCACCGCCCGCGCGCACCCCGGCGCCGTCTGCCTCGCTGCCGACACTTCGGTCGTCGTCGACGGGGAAATTCTCGGTAAACCCCAAGACGACACCGAAGGCCGCGCGATGCTGAAGCGCCTCTCGGGCCGCAGCCACGTCGTGATGACGGGCGTCGCCGTTGCCGGCCCGATCGTCGAGTCCCTCGTCGTCGAGACCAAGGTCCGCTTCCGCGTCTTGAGCCTCGCCGAGGTCGTCTGGTACGTCGCCACCGGCGAAGGCCGCGACAAGGCCGGCGGCTACGCGTCTCAGGCCCGCGCGGGCGCTTTCATCGAAGCAATCGAAGGCAGCGTCAGCAGCGTCATCGGCCTGCCCCTCGCCGAGTCCCTGGCCCTGCTCGAGAAGGCCGGCGTCGAGCTGCCCTGGGCGATGGAGTGACGGACCTCGCCGAAAACTTCGCGGCCATCGAGGCGCGCATCGTCGCCGCCTGTTCCCGCGCCGGCCGCCCCCGCACCGACGTCGTCCTCGTCGCCGTCTCGAAGCTCCACCCGCCCGAAGCCATTCGCGCAGCCTACGCCCTGGGCCAGCGCGACTTCGGCGAGAACTACGCGCAGGAGCTGCGCGACAAGCACGCCGCCCTCGCCGACCTCGACGGCCTTCGCTGGCACGCGATCGGCCCACTGCAGCCAAAGAACGCGAAGTACGTCGCCAGGGCCGCCCACACCTTCCACGCGCTCGAACGGCTCGACACCGCGCAAGAGCTCTCGAAGCGCCGCACTGGCGAGCCGCTGCGCTGCCTGCTCGAGGTCAACGTCGGCACCGAAGCAACCAAGGCCGGCCTCACCCCGAAAGCCGCAGGTCAGTTCGCGACAGGCCTCGCCGCCCTGCCCAACCTCACCGTCGTCGGCCTCACCTGCCTGCCGCCGTTCAGCGAAGATCCGCAGGCCTCTCGCCCGCATTTCGCCGCACTGCGGGCGCTGGCGCAGGGCCTGAGACTCGAGGCGCTGTCGATGGGCACCACCCAGGACTTCGAGGTGGCGATCGAAGAAGGCGCCACGCTCGTCCGCGTCGGTACCGCGCTCTTCGGAGCTAGAGCGCCTTGAGCTTCAGCTTCAGCTCATCGGTGACCAACACCTTGAAGTCGCAGCCGCAGTAGTTGCAGAGCACTTCGTCGCCCGTACCAACGGGCGGGTCGCACGGGTTGTTCGCGTCGCAGCCGGGGCACTCGAACTCTTTGAACTTCATCTGCCCGGGCAGCAGCTGCTTGTCGTCGTCGTCGTCGTCGTAGTGCGGCTTGACCATGGTCAGGCTCCTACCAGCGGTTCAGGAAGTTCGTCATCTCGCTGAGCGCGACCGAGCGCGCAGTCTGAATCGGGGCGAGAAAATCGGCGACGCACTTCAGCAGCTTGCCGTCTTGCATCAGCGTCTCGCGCGGCAGCTCGCCCACCGCGGCGTCACTGTGCGCAATCGCCGAGCTCGCCCGCAGCGGAGCACCGCTCAAGATCTCGGCCTCGCCGCACACCTCGCCCCGCGTCACGTTGCCCAGCTCGACGACGTCTTTGCCCGGGCGCGCCGACAGCCGCACCTCGCCGTGAATGACGAAGTACAGCGACGTGCTGGCGTCGCCCTGCTGGAACAGCACCGACTGCGGCGGGTAGCGAAGCGCCACCCCTTTCCGCATCACCTTCTCGGCCACTGGGCCGAGCGCGCGCAGGAAGGGATTCTCGGCCAACAGCGGGTCACCCTGCACGAGCTCCCACAGGTTGGCGCGCTTCAGCGCCACGCGCACCACGTTGTCTTCAGGAGGAGCCGCGCTCATCGGGCCTCGACGTCGGCGGTCGGCAGCGTGCGGTAGTTCTGGTCGATGTGCTCCATCAGCTCGAAGAAGGAGTCGCCGTACAACGTCTCGTCGTCCACCGAATACCCGCGGCGGTTCACGTAGAACGAGCCCGAGTTGCACTCGCGTTCCCAACCCGCAAGCCGTTCGATCTCTTCGCCCGTGTCGTCCGTCTCGCGGCAGTCCTTCTGTTTTGTCGTCTTGTTCACAAAGCAACAACGCCCCGACGGGAACACCTGGATCATCGGGCGGAAGTTCACGTCTTTGTCCTTCGCGTAGCTGTCCGTCACCACCGACGTGCCGAGGAAGTTCTTTGGATCCATGCCGTAGCCGTGGAGCATGAAGAGCACCGGGTACCGCTTGTCTTTGTTGTCGGGGTGCTCGTAGCCGGGCGGCAGCGCAATCGCGTACCCGCGCTTCGCCTTTAGCGCCTTCGACTCGAAGAACTCGAGCTTCTGGCGGTCATCGAGGCTCGCCCCCGTGAAGGGGGTGATCGGCCGATCCAGCGACGGCCACGTCGCCGCGGCCCAGTTGTACATGACGGAAAAACGGTTCAGCGCTTGCTGGTTCGTGCCTACGTGGTCGCCTTCACCCGCGAGACGATCGGCGTCCGTCGGCTGTTCCTTGCCGTAGAGCATCACCAGGTCGCGCGGCACCGACTTCCACCGGTTGTTCCACGGCGTGAACTGCCCCGTGCGCGGGTCGACCATTCCCGGAATCGACTCGAAGGTCCGGTATTCGCCCGTCGGCGTCGAACGCAGCGCCTTCACCAAGCCGAAGAGCTGCTTCGCCATCACGCCCAGGTTGAAGACGTCGCGAATGCCTCCGTCGGCGAGCACGTTGATCCGCTTGCGCTGCTTCGCGTCGAGCGCGCGGAAGTTCGTGCGGCCGTCGTACTTGAGCAGCGTCTTCCGGCCGGAGATCAGGTCGTACTTGCCGTTGCCTTCTCCGAGGTCGCCCGTGTTCGGCACGCCGTCCATGCCGTCGTCGCGGTACGGCTCGCCTTGCTGCCAGAGCCAGTCGTCCTCCGTGCCCACCGCGTTCGTGTCGACGTCGTAGTTGTCGTGGTTCGGATCCACTGCCGCGGGATTCGCCGTCGTCGCGCAGCCACCCTTGCCGTCTTCCTTCGCATCGGGGCAGCCGTCGGTGCCGACGTCGTCGAAGCGTTCCCACGGGTTGTTGACGATGGGCTCACCGAAATCGCGACGGCCGTTGTTGTTGTAGTCGTACGCGAGCCCCACCGGCATCGCGCGCGCGGCCTCCCTGCAAGGGTCCACCGCCCCCGCGTGGTTCAGCATGTACAGCGGGGTGTCGCCCTTGTTGGCCTCGGCAGCGCCGCCCTGGTTCGCGCAGAAAGCGTCCGCGTAGCTGCGCTCTTGCGACAGGGGCAGCGGGTGAATGCGGTTGCCCGGGTCGCCGCAGAAGTCGACCGGCGCCTGCGTGTCGCGGCAGAAGAAGAGGCGCGGCTGCCCATCGCAGAACGTGATCGCGTCGTACTTCCCGTCTGGGTTGTATTCGAGGTTCCTGAGGTTCTTCACCTTCACCGGGTTGGTGCAGAAGTCCGCCGGCGGGTGGCGCATGCGGGAAGGCTCGACGCCCGGCGGCGAATACGGCGACAGCGGGTTCTCGGTGAAAAAGTTTCCGAACGCGAGCGTGAGATCCGAAACCATCTCGCCGTAATTGTCGCGGCTGAAGTTCGAGCCGTTCGTCGTGTAGTGCCAGTGGTTGAAGTCCTGCTGGTGTTCCCACTTCAGGGTCGGCGTCGGCACGCGGCACGCTTCGATCGTCGCCGGGTCATTGAGCTTCGTCGGATCCATCGCCAGAATCTTCTCGAGCTCCGCGCGCGAGCAGAAGCCGCCCAGCGTGAACTTGTCGAGCATCCGGAAGAAGAACGCCGCGTCCAGCGGCCCGCCCTGCGGGGCCACCCCGTCGAACTTCTCTGGCCGCGAGAACCCCAACGCCGACGTGCCGATGCCGCCCATCGAGACGCCCGCCACAATCCGATACGTCGTCGACACCCTCTCGACCACCTTCGGTTCCGTTGGCTTCACCTCGGCCGGTTTCCCACAACCGAGCAGGAGCCAACCAACGAGAAGAATGGGCGCGCGGAGGACCTTCACGCGGCACATATAGAGGAAAAGTGGGTTTGAATGCAGCCCTTGCCCAGGACGTTCATGTCACAAGCCATGCGACAGTTCAGTCACGCCGCCGTCTGCACCGTCACCCTGCTGGCGGGCCTCGCGTCTGCTGCTGAGCCCGCCCCCATTCGGTCGGCCTTCGGGCCCGGCGAGCAGAGCACCTTCGAGGTCAGCTACCTCGGCGTGCCCACCGGCATCGCGACCATCACCGTCGGCCTGAAGATGCAACAGTACGGGCGCGACGTCTGGCCGCTGGTCTGCACCGCGCAGACGGACCTCGACATCTACCCGGTGCGCGATCGCTTCGTTTCGTACTGGGACTACACGACCCAGCAGAACGTCGGTTCCGACTTCGTCGCCGACGAGAACAAGAAGCGCCGCCGCGAGAAGTTTCGCTACGACCGGGTCGCTGGGAGAATCTTCGCGACCAAGCAGGCAGGCGGAAAAGAAGAAAGAGAGCTGGAGTACCCACTGCCTGAGGGCGTGGTGGATCTCGCCGCCGCCGCTTTCCAGGTGCGCAACAAGCGCCTGAACATCGACGACGTGGTCATCGTCTCGATTTTCACCGGGATGATCTCGTACCAAATGACGGCGAAGGTCGAAGGCCGCGAGAAGCTGAAGACGGTGATGGGCGAGAAAGACTGCCTGCGCGTCAGCTTCACCGCCGCCTGGTCGGGAATGCTCGCCCCGCGCAAACCCCTGACGATGTACTTCACCGACGACGCCTTTCACGTGCCGGTGCGCTTCGAAGCCGAGCTGGTGCTGGGCTCGGTGGTGGCAGAGCTGAAGACGTTCTACCCAGGAAAGGACTACTCCCGATGACCCGCTTGCTGATCGCCGTGGTCGTATTGCAGTCGTTCGTCACCGTCGCTTCGATGCCCGCACCCGTCGCCGCGGCCGAGAAGGCGCCGCTGCCACCCTTTCCCACCGACGCCGAGTGCATTCCCCTGCCTGCCGCGCGCCTGCCTCTGTCTTTCCAGCCGGGCGAGACGTTGGACTACGACCTCGACGCGCTCGGCGCGAAGGCCGGAAAGATGACGATGAAGGTGCTGCCGATGAAAGACGGCCTGTTGCCCGTCGAGGTCGCGGCCGAGACCAACACCTTCTTCTCGAAGGTCCGCAAGGTGAAGGGCTCGGGCACCAGCTTCTTGAACCCGCGCACGCTGCGCCCGAACCGATACCTGGAAGACGCCACTGAGGACAACGTGCACCGGGTCGCCGACGTTGCGTTTCACCCGCGCGACAAGCGCGTGCGCCTCACCAGCACCATCGACGGCGCGGTGAACCAGTGGGACATGTCGTGGGCCAACGAAGGCATGGACGTGGCGGGCACCATCTACGCGCTGCGACAGCTGCCGCTGAAAGACGGAATGAAGGTCTGCTTCGACGCCTACGGCATTCGGCGCATGTGGCGCACATGGGGCCGCGTCGTCGGCAAGGAACACGTCTCGATGCCCGTGGGTGAGTTCGAGGCCTGGCACATCGAAGGCGTCGCCGCGCGCTTCGACCTGCCCGACGCCCGCCGCGAGATCCACGTCTGGATCACCGACGACCCGCGCCGCCTGCCGTTGGCCGCCCTGGGCGCGATCGACCTCGGCACCGTTCGCGCCACCCTGACCGGCTTCAGCCGCCCCGGCGACAAAGGCACCCGCGCCGAGCCGAAGGGCAACCTGAAGTGGTGACCCGCACCTGCAGCGCTTCGTTCAGCCGTTGCCGTTCTTGATCTTGCCAGCGGCCTGCGAGAGCCGCTTGCGAAGCTGGGCGACGACGACCATCAGGTACTCGAGCCGGTTCAGCACGCGGAAGTCTTCGGCGAGCTCGATCAACCGAATCGGCGTCGGCCGTTCGCTGCGCAGCGTGTCGAGAATGTCGGTGAAGTGCGCCTCGACCTCGCCAATCGCGTCGAGGCCCTCACGCAAATCGTCCTCGAGGAAGTCGAGCAACACTTCGCTGTCTTCGCGGCGGGGAAGGAACCGCTCGAGCCGGTCGACCGATTCTTTGATCGCATCCACCGAGCGCGACAGCGGTGGAAGTTCAGCCAGTGCTTGAGCGGTTGCCATGCAGCAGACGCTACAGGCGTGATCCGTTCGGTCAAATTTCGAGACCTGAACGGATCAGAATTTGCGGAAGAACGGCGGCTTAGATCAGGCCGCGGGCGCGGCGGATCTGCTCGATGGTCTTGTTGTATTCGACCTCGAACGCCGACGTCCCTTCCTGCAAGTGCTTCAGCCGGCCGCGCGCTTCGCGATCGATCTCGTCGTCCACGTCGAGGTGCTTCTTCATCGCCTGGAAAATCTTGGTGCGCATCACCGTGTCGGCCGAGAAGACCTCTTCCACGTTCCGCGAAATGAGCAGGAACTCGAGCATCTGGTTGATGCAGTACTCGATGCCTTCGTCGCCCATCTTGAAGCCGCGCACATCGGCCATCTCGCGCTTCACCTGGTTGAACTTCGAGGCGTCGTAGCCGCGGCGTTCGAGGGCTTCGCGCGTCGCCTGGTTCACCCGTTCTTCGGCGGCCAGGTACTCGCGCATGATCGCCGAGAGATCCATTTCCGCGTCGGCGATCCGCATCGTCTCGACTTCCACGTCACCGTCCTGCATGAGGCGCTGCACGACCTCGCGGGCGATGATGGGAATCACTTTGGGGTACAGCCGCATGGGCGATCCTTCCGCGTGAGTGACTTAGACACCCGATCGTTTACGCAACCGGGTGGGTCGGGGCAACGAAAAACCCTCGATTGGGCCAGCGTTTTCGCAGCGTTGAACGGTCGATTGGCGATTTTTAGGCTTGCTTGTCTGCGATCAAACCTCCCGTGCGTTACAGCTGCCGCTGCCCATGACGACCAACATTCGCGTCTTCTCTGACTACGTCTGCCCCTGGTGCTACGTCGGTTTGAAGGAAGCCGAGAAGCTGCACGATCAGTTCGAGGTCGAGCTCGATTGGCAGCCTTTCGAGCTTCGCCCCGGAGCGCCCGAAGCCGGCTGGGCGATTCCCGAGGACATCCGCGCCAAGATGTCGGACCCCAACAACCCGCTGAAGCTCCGCGCCAAAAAGCTCGGCATCACCCTTCACGAGCGCGAGTGGATTCCGTCGTCGCGCCGCGCCCACGAGTGCACCGAGTTCGCCCGCAAGCACGGCCAGCTCGAGGCCTTTCACGAGCGCGTCCTCACGTCCTACTGGATCGACGCCAAAGACATCCACGACTGGGCCGTGCTCGAAGACTGCGCGAAGCAGGCGAGCCTTGATCCAGCCGCCATGAAAGCGTCCGTCGAGGCCGGCGACTTCAAGCGCGAGGTTGACTCCCGCGTCGAGGCCGCGCACGAGCAGGGCATTCACGCAGTGCCCACGTTCATCATCGGCGACAAGTACGCCGTGCAGGGTGCGCAGGAGTACGGCGTGTTCAAGCAGGCGATGGAAAAGCTCGGCGTCGCTCCGCGCACGCACTGATAACGGTCAGTCGCACCGCTACTTGCTGCCGAACGACCGCACGAAGGCCTGCGGTTATCTTCCTCTCGCAGCTCACCCGCGGAAAAAGAGGAGGCCCCATGTTGGTTCCGAGAACCCGAGAGCAGGCCCTGGGCGCAGTGCAGAAGGAAGTCCTCGCCGAGAAGGCGAGCGCGATGGGCCGCGTGGGCGAAAGGCTCGAAAAGTTCCTCGACGAGCTCCAGCTGCTCGAGCTCGCGCTCGTCGGCACCCGGGGCGAGCAGCGCACCCCGCTGATCTCCGCCCACGCCGAGGCCCGCAAGCAGGCCGAACAGTTCCTCTGGTACCTCGTCGTTCAGCGCGAGGCGCTGGGCCTCCGCTCGCACACCGACCTCGAGCAGGTGTACCCGATTCCCCCTGCGATCAAGGTGTGACGCCGTCCGGCTTAACCGTTGTCCGCCCCCGGGGTTCAGTGGTGAAAGCGGCCCCTGTATGCGCGTTCTTGCCTCTGTCCTCTGGGTGGGCTGCCTGCCGGCCTTTGCCGGGTCGCTGACTTTCGAGCAGGCCGTCGACCGCACCCTCGAGCGCAACGAACGGGCGATGATTTCGCACCAGGTCGTCACCGTTGGCGGCAACTACACCCGCCTCGACGTCGCCGCCGCCCAGGCCCGCGCCGCCCAGGCCGACCTGCGCTTGCAAGAACCCAACACCCGCCTCTTCCCCACCCCGGGACTCCGGCGGCCTCGTCATCTCCACCGCGCTCAGCCTGCTGGTGGTGACCGCCTTCTACTTGCTGGCCGACCGCCTGAAAGCCAGGCTCACGGCGCGGCGCGCTGCTGCTTCACCACCACCTTCACCTGCCCCGACTGCTCCGACAGCGTGACCTCGATGCGCTCGTTCGCCTTCACCCACGCGCCTTCCTGTTGCTGGTACCCGCGGCCCGAAAACGCCTTGTCATAAAAAGCCTGCGCCTCGGCCAGCGGCACCCCCGTCACCAGGTACGACAGCATCAGGTAGCCCTCGAACTGCACCGGAATCGCGCCCTTCGCCTGCGGCAGCACCGGCAGCGCCTCGCCGCCCGAGGTCTTCCTTTCCAGTGGCCGCGTCTCGCCCAGGATGACCGTGGTGAAGCCCTTCGCGTTCGGCTGCAGCACCACCGAGTAGGTGATGATCGCCTGCGGGTCGACTCCGGTGAGGATGCGATCGATCGCCTGCCGCGGCGCAATGTAGAGGTCCTGCTTCAGGAAGCTCGCCAGGAAGTGCTTGCCGATGTCTTCGGCGTTTCCCTGCACGAGCAGCTGCCGCAGCCGCACCGGAATGCCGTTGACCCAGGTCACGCCGTCGATCGGAATTTCATGAACGGTCTTCGGCGGCAGCTCCCACACAAACGGAAGCGCCGGCAGCGCGAGCACCAGCGGCTTGCCCGCATCGGGAATCCTGACGCGGCTGAAGTCGGGGTCGGCGGCCAACAGCAGCGCCGCCAGCGCCCAGCAGGAAGTCACAGGCCGAGGAACTTGCTCGAGCGCGCGCCGTACGACGCTTCCCACGCGCCAAACGACGGCGTTGTGTGCCACTCGGGTTCGCCTTCGGACACCGGCACGCTCTGAATGAAGCTGCTCTCTTCCCCTTTGAAGCTCATCTGGAAGTGCGTCATCCGTTCGATCTGGGCCGGGTGCTGCAAAACCACCTCGTCGACGAAGTCAACGAACGCAGTGCTCCGCGTGCCATCGCCCGTGCGGTTCGCCTCGTAGACGGTGCGCGCCGCCTGGAAGAAGCCTCCGTTCGCGCAGCCAGCCATCGTCAGGTTGCACTCGTTCTCTTCTCCCCCCACGTTCGTCAGGCCCCAGTCGCCGATGGCCATCACGAAGGGCTGACACTTCTCGTTCTGGCAGAAGCTGAAGTGCTTGAGCATGTTGTCCATCGGCTCTTTGAACATCGCGCCGCCGCCCGTATCGACGAAGAAGCGGGTGATGCCCTGCGGGTCGACGGTCAGCCGCGACGTGCACGAGATGCCGCCGTTGTCGGTGTAGACGCCCGAGGTCGGGCCGATGCTCAAGCCCAGGCCTGAACCTGCCGTGCACTGCACCTGCGCCGCGCTGCCCTGGCTGAACACCAGCGTGCGAGGCTTGCTGCGCGCATTCGCCTTCGCCGTCGCCTGGGCCGCCGCGCCGGGGGTGCGGTTGAAGCTCCCGGTGTACGAGTTCTGCTGGTAGGCCGTCGCGTCCCACAGCGGCTCGGTGGCAGCCTCGGTCGCCTTCAGCCGGAACATCGCCGCCTCGGAAAGAAAGAGGCCGCCGGTGATGATCGGAATCATCACCAGAATGCCCAGGGCCAATTCAGTCGCTGCCTGACCACGTAGCTGTCTTGTCGTGCGCATGCTCAGGTTCCTCCGCAAGTGGACGAAGCGTCTTCCACTGGTGACATCATTCGCATCGAGTAGTCGGCGACGACGGGCAGCACGTACTCGCCGCTGGCAGCGCGATCGACGGCGACCGCCGCGTAGCCGTTGAGGTTCGAGGGCGTCCAGTTGCCCTTCTTCGTCGTCATCAGCGGGTTGATCGCCGAGTAGCCGAGCACCATCTTCGAGAAGACCCAGTTCGCGAACGGGATCCGCATCGGGTACCAGAAGACCATTCGCACCGAGAGCCGCTGCGGAGGCCCTGGCTGATCGAACTCCTGCTCACCGGGTCCCACCGCCTTCGAGAAGCTGCGCTGCATCAGCAGGATGCTGCGCGACAGCGACCGCCGCACCCGCGCGCCCGCCATGTAGTCGTCGTCGTAGCGGTAGCCGTTGATGATGCTGTGCCGCCGGAACTCCTGGGCGAGCTCGGCGCCCGGCGCCCCGCCCTTGAGGTAGGTGCGGAAGGAAGGCAGCAACACCACCACCGCCGCGTCCATCATCGGCTTGCAGCGGGCGTGGTTCGTGCTGCCCACCCGCACCGCGCGGAACAACGCGTACTCGGCCAGCACCCGGGCCTGCAGCAGCAGGAACAGTTGCAGCGTCCCCAACAGGAGGAAGATCGTCAGCGGCAGCGTGAGCGCGCTCTCGACCATCGCCTGACCGCTCTGGGAATCGCGTCGCTTCATCAGCCCCTTGGGACTTACGGAATCCCTGCGTAGCCAACGGCCAGCAGGTCACTCAAGACGGCGTTGTTGCCCGCCGACACCGAGGCGCCGATGTCGCCGCGCCACGTTGAATCGACGTTCGCCCGCACCAAAGTCGCACGCCAATAGGGGTTGAAGAGGTTGGGCGGCTCTTTCCAGTGGCCGGGCCGGTGGTAGTAGGCCATCGCGGCGGCCAGGCTCTGCATCTGGGGCTGCACGCCCGAGACCGCGTGCTCCGCCTTGAAGTTCGTCGTCTCGCCCGCGCCCGACTGGCGAAACTTGAAGTTGAAGAACAGGTTCCACGGGTCCGACTGGGTCGACAGATCTTTCGACGCGGCAGCGAACAGCTTCGGCTGCCCGAAGACATCGCCCGGGTCGGCCAGGGGGCCTGCGTTGGTGTCGATGAAGTTGGGCCAGATGCACGACGAAGCCGCGCACGGGTCGAAGAGGCCGCCGGCCGGCACGCTGTGGGGAAGCATCGTGTGGCGCTCGTCAGGCGGATCATCGTCCGGCTTGAAGTCTTCCGGGCACCAGTTGTGCGAGTCGGTGGTGTTCTGCTTGTCCGTCGAGCCGACCCAACCTTCGAACCTGAGGTTGCCGCTGGCCACACCCGGGTTGCCGAGCACCGCGCGCGGCCCTGCGTAGTTCACCGTCACCGAGCTCTCTTCGTCGCCCCACGCCGCGTAGCCGGTGGCCGGTCGCGCGCCGTGCGTCTGCGTCGTTGCGAAGTAGCCGTTGCCCTTCATCGCGTTGACGGTGACCTCGTTCTGCCCCCCCGAGGGGATCAGCAGCGTGCGGATGGCCGCCTGAATGGCGCGCGCTCCGTCGGCCCGACGGGTGATGAAGGTGTGGGCACGGCTGCCCATTGCAGCGTCGATGCTGTTGTCGGTGATGCCCGAGCCGTAGCCAGTCGAAAACTCGCGGTTGGCGACGCCCAGGGCGCCACCGTTCGAGGTCGCGCCGGTGGAGGCGAGGCTTGCGGTGGTGAAGGGAGCGAGCTTCGCCTGCGCCGCCCCCAGCGCCGCCGCCTGCAGCCCATGGTACGCCGACGCTTCCGACTGAACGCTGCGCGCCTGCATGCCGGCCGCGTCATCCAGCCCCTGCCAGATTCCCTTCACCCGCTGAAACTCTTTGTAGATCAGCGGCAGCCGCGCGGTGTCGAGGGTGTCCTGGCCAGCGTTGCTGTAGGCGCCGTAGCCCGTGATCTCGAGCTTCACCCGGCACGACTCGCCGTAGCAGAAGTTGCGATCGATCGCGTCCATGCCGTGCGCGGCGCGCGGGCAGTCGGGAGACATCACCCGCGACCGGGTGCCCTCGCAGTACTTGATGGGAAACGAGACGTTGTTGTCCGTCATCGCGCCGCCGCAATACTCGGCGTCGAACTCGTCCCAATAGCTGTACCAGGTGGCGTTCAGCGCCGCGCGGTAGCTGCCCGCGAAGCTGACCGCGCTGTCGACGCCGGTGAGCGCGACCATCGTCGCGACCTGCGCACGGTTGAGCAGCGCCACCGAGTTGTAGGCGCGCGCCGTCGCAACTGCCTGGCTGTAGGCGCCTGCGTCGCTGGCGACCTGCATCTCCATCTTCTGGTGGGTGAGGTGGCTCAGACTCAAGGTGGCCATCACCAGCAGCACCAGAACGAGCAGGAACATCGAAAACATCACGAGGGCCTGACCACGCACCTGTGCGCATCGGTTGCGGAGCATGGCCCGAATAATCGAGGCGGAAGTGCGAGGGTGCAATGCGAGCTTCGGACGCGTGTCACGCTGGCGCCTCGCACACCCGGGTGTACAGGCGCACATCGTCCGCAATCACCGACAGCGGTCTGCGTAGAGAGCGCATGCTCAAGCTCCTTCCGCTGGCCCTCGCCGCCTGCGTCACCGTTTCCCCCTCTGGAAGAATCGGCTCCACGACCCCAGCCGTCGCCGACTTCCATGCCGTCGACGTTTCGTCGGGCATCGTGGCCACCGTCGCGATCGGCCCGACCGCGGTTCGCATCGAAGCCGATGAAGCCGTGCTGCCGTACGTCCACACCCGCGTGGTCAACGGCGAGCTGAAGGTGTGGGTCGAGCGCAGCGGCGTTCACTTCCGGTCGATGGGCCCCATCGTCGCCACCCTCGTCACCCCGCAGCTCGACGGCATCGAAGCGTCTGGCGCGTCGGAAGTCACCGCGGCGATGACGCCGTCGAAGTCATGCGCGCTGGAAACCTCAGGTGCCAGCAAGGTGAAGGTCACGGGCCTCGCTTGCGAAGCGCTGGCAGTCGAGTCATCCGGAGCCAGCCACATCAACGCCGTCGGCACCGCTGAGAAGATCGAGATCACGGCGTCGGGCGCTTCGACCGTCGGCGTGCGCCAGGTGACGGCGACCACCGTGAGCGTCGAAGGCTCGGGCGGCGCTGAGGTTCGTGCCTTTGCGTCGACGACGCTGAACGCCGAGCTCTCGGGCGGCACCTCGCTCTACGTCTCGGGCAAGCCCGGCCAGCGCAGCGTCGAGGCCTCGGGTGGCGCCTCGATTGTCGACGCCGAGTAACCACCTCTTCCCCTGGCGCAAGCCACTGGCCGGCGCTTGACAGCACGCGATCGCGACACAGCTTGCTCCTGCCAAACAGCAGGCATCACACACATGCAAACCATCGCTCGTTGGAACCCGCAGTTCTTCGCTGAGCTGTTCGAAGGTCGCCCCGTGCCTCGCGCTCTCGCGCCCCCCGCTGACGTCGTCGAGACGCAAGACGCCTACGAGGTGCTGCTCGATTTGCCGGGCATGACGCCCGAGGCAATCGACGTGAAGCTCGAGAACGACACCCTCACCATCACCGCCGAGCGCACGCGGCCGAAGACCACCGACAAGACCGCCTTCGTTCGCGGCGAGCGCGACTGGGGCAAGTTCCAGCGCGTCTTCGTGCTCGGTGACGAGGTGGACGGCAGCAGGCCCGAAGCGAAGTATGAGCACGGCGTGCTGACGGTGCGGCTGCCGAAGCGCGAAGAGAAGAAGCCGAAGACCGTTCAGGTCAAAGTGAACGGCTGACGCTTCACAGGTCTGACTGGAGCGCCGCCCGCTGTTCTGGCGTCAGCGGCGCCTCCAGCGTCAGCTCGGGCAGGTCGGCCCCGACGGCCACCGGCACCTTTCCTTCAACGGGGAAGCGCAGGTAGTGCACCGAGCTCAAGCGGGTGTCGCCCACCTGCCGCGCGTCGTACGTGGCGCGAACCTTCGTGCCGTCTTCGAGCTTCACGTAGAGGTGCTGCGGCAGCTTCAGCCAGGCCTTCAGCTTCTCGTTTCGCTCGGCCTCGTCTTCGATCTCGATCAGCAGGCTGGCGCCCAGGCCACCGGGCCCGCCCAGCAGCTCGTTGTAGGTCTGAAGCTCGTGAAGAATTTCTGCCTCTTTCACGATGCGCTCGGCCAGCATCATTTCCTGCACCTGGTAGCGAACCGTCTCGTGGTTCTCGAAGAGGAAAGTGAGGTTCTTGCCCAGGTGAATGCGGCGCGGGCCTTTGAGCGCCATCACCTTCGGTCGGTAGGTCTCGCGCTCGTCGCGGTAGGTCTCGAAGTCGACAAGCTCGGCGCGGGTCACAGGCTTCGTCATGGCTCTTCCTTCTTCGGCGGCACGATGGGGGTCGGAAAGCCGCCCTGGTCGGGGGGCCGGTAGGACTTCGCGAGCACGCTCAGCGGGTGCATCGGCTTCACGCCGGCGTGCTGCTGGAACTGCGTCGCGGCCAGCGGGCACTCGGTGACCCAGACCTGCGCCGTCGAGTCCTTCATCTCTTCGAAGGCCTTCTTCCCGATGCGCGCGCTGTCTTCGAAGCTCTCGACCTTCATCGCGTACGTGCCGTCGTGGCCGCAGCACTCGAGCACCGACTTCGCGCGAACGCCGGGAATCTGGCCGATGAGATCGCGGCCCTTGAAGCCGACCGCCTGCGCGCGAAGGTGGCAGGGGGCGTGGTAGCTGACCTCTTCCCCGGGCGAGCTCTGGAAGTCCTTCTTGAAGCGCGGCTCTTTGCGAATGCCCCACAGGTACTCGCCCGGATCCATCACGGCCTTTGCCAGCTTCTCGGCGCGCGGGCGATCTTCCTTCGCCAGCAGCTCAGGGTACTCACGGCGCATCACCATCGCGCAGGTCGGGTTCACCGCGAGCACCTTCGCCCCCGCTTCGACGTGCGGCATCAGGATGTCGAGGTTGTGCTTCGCGTTGGCGCGGAGGGTCTCGAGATCGCCGTGCTCCCACGCCGGCATGCCGCAGCACTTGAGGCCTTCGGCGCAGGTGGTCTTCACGCCCTGGTGCTCGAGCACCTCGACGGCGTCGCGGCCAATCTGCGGCTCGTTGTGCTGCACGTAGCAGGTCTGAAAGAGCACGACCTCGGCGCCCACGCCCGTCACCTTG
The DNA here is from genome assembly GCA_038206395.1 of Myxococcales bacterium. Classification (GTDB taxonomy): domain Bacteria; phylum Myxococcota; class Myxococcia; order Myxococcales; family Myxococcaceae; genus JAGSPQ01. The sequence continues at coordinate 207,407 of JBBRAX010000005.1, forward strand.
CCCTGCTGCTTCGCCCACTTCTCGAAGGTGGTGGCTGCGAACTCAGGCAGCAGCTTGTCCCGGTGCACGCCCAGCACCTTTTCCATCATCCACCGGTGGGCCGGAATCTTGTTCGCGGTGTTCACCGTGCCCATCGAAAGCCGCGCCATGCCGCCGGCGAGGTCAGGGTTGCCGAGCACAGCGTCGCGAAGATCGCCGCCTTCGTTGCGGAACTCCTGCGCGGCCCAGCGATGCACCAGCCTGGGGAAGTCGAGCTGGTACTCGTGTTTGTCGCGCGGCGTGTACGGGCACTGCACCTCGCACAGCTTGCACTGGAAGCACTGCGACATCAGGTCGTCGGTTTCCTGCGCCTTCAGCTTGTGAACGTCGCCCTCGTGCACGTCGTCGTCGAGCAGCTTGAAGAGGTCGGGGAAGACGTCACAGAACTTGAAGCACATGCGGCAGCCGTTACAGACCTCGAAAACCCGATCGAGCTCCTTCTGCAGCATCGCGCCGTCGAAGTACTTCGGATCTTCCGGGTCGTAGGTCAGGCCCACCGACGGCGCGTACGACAGGGGCTTCTTCGGGTCGGCCACTTGTCACCTCGAATGAAGAAGAACGAAAGGCGGCCTGCCTTTGAAAGTGCAGACCGCCCAGAAGCAAAACGAAGAAGACTGCTGATCAGCTGAGGGTGTCGAGCATCTTCTGGAAGCGGCCGGCGTGGCTCTTCTCAGCCTTCGCAAGCGTCTCGAACCAGTCGGCGACTTCGGGGAAGCCTTCGTCGCGCGCCGTCTTCGTCATCCCCGGATACATGTCCGTGTACTCGTGGGTCTCGCCCGCGATGGCCGCGACCAGGTTCAGCTTCGAGTCGCCAATCGGCAGCCCCGTCGCCGGGTCGCCAACCTTCTTGATGTAGTCGAGGTGGCCGTGCGCGTGGCCCGTCTCGCCTTCGGCCGTCTCGCGGAAGTTGGCGGCCACTTCCGGGTAGCCCTCAACATCGGCGACCTTCGCGAAGTACAGGTACCGGCGGTTTGCCTGCGACTCGCCCGCGAATGCGGCCTTCAGGTTGTCGTGCGTCTTGCTGCCCTTGAGGTTGGCCATGGTCTCTCTCCAATCGGCTACGGGTTGAACTGCGGTACTTCGGGATTTTCTTAGGCGCGGACCTGGCTGCACCGTCGGCACAGGCCGTGGACGTGGATGCTGACGAACTCGGGCTGAAACCCGTTGAGGCGGCGGGGCGGCTTCACCTGCGACAGCTGCTCGTCATCGAAGTCTTCCACCGCGTCGCATGCGCGGCAGACGAGGTGGTGGTGGTGTTCCATGTTCGCGTCGTAGCGCTTGGTGTCACCCGTCGACGGCAGCTCGGAGGCGCAGCCAAGCGCGACCAGCGTGTCCAGCGTCTTGTAGATGGTCGCCAACGAGATGTTCGGCATGCCCGGGCGAACCCGCTCGAACAGCGCCTCGGGGCTCGGGTGATCATACGACTCGAGCAGCGCGCGATAGATGCCGACCCGCTGCGGCGTCATGTTCATGCCGGCTGCCTTGCACCGGGCCACCAGGCCGTCGACGCTCGCATCCAGCTCTTTGGGGGTCCGTCGCACCGTGGAGAAATATTCTCCGTTCGACCCGCGTTGTCCACCCAATCTCAGAGCAGGGCTTTCAGCCGTTCGATCAAGGACCTGGGCCGGGTCTTCACTTCGCGGTCGTGGGTAATCAGCACCTCGTAGCCCTGCTGAATCAGCGCATCGAGCGCGGCGCCGCGGCCGTGATCGACGTGGTGAAAGGTCTGCAGCACCACGCGTTGGGGCATCCACACGAAGTCGACGCCGAGGTGGTTGCGAAAGGTCGGGACGAGGCGGTTCGCCTTCAGCAGCGCGGCGACGTCTTCATCCAGCGTGCCGTCGGAAAGCAGCTCGCTGAGCAGCTCGCGGAAGACGATCGACGAGGTGTGGCCGCGGCGCGAGGCGACGAGGGTGTCGGCGAGCCAGAAGAGGATCGACGGGTGAATCGCGCTGGCCGAGTCGACGGCGCGTTCGAGCTCGCGCGCAGGAAGAACCTCGCCCAGCTGCAGCAGCGTGTGGCCGAGATCCGCGGTGGGAATGCCGTCGATCTCCACCCGCCACGCGTCGACATCGGCGCGCGCGCGGTGAACGTGAATTACCTTCGTGGATCGCGGGCGACGTTCGGCGGCAACGATGATGTCAATCGGCGTCGACGGCACCCGCGGCAACGCCAGGTTCCAGAGGCGGCCGGCGGTGAGGTGCGAAGCGAGGCCGCGGGTGGCGAGGGTGGCGACCATGACCTGCTGTTGCCACGACGCGCGCGCCCCTTCGACCACGTAGACGCCGTCATCCACGGGGCGCCACTCACGGGCCTGCAGCCTTCGCGCAATCCCGCTGCTGCTCAAACCCGCAGCCAGGGCCTGGGTCCGGCTGAGGGCTCCGTACTGCTGGGCCGCGAGATCGGCGATCGCCTTCATCAAGAGGCAACGGTGTTTCGCAATCTGGAAGTTTCGTCAACGCACAGGTCACGTTGTGGCCCGGCGGTTCACGACATCTGGGGCCTAACCGAAGAACGCCATCAGCGCGAAGTACGCCCCAACCGCGCCTGCCGCCCAGCCAAGCCTGGGCAAAATGGCCCGGCGAAAGAGGTACTGGTTGTAACCCTGCGATTCGATGGTGAAAGTGGTGGTCTTCACATGCGCTCCGGTGTCGGCCTTGAACCCCGCTGCCCGAACCGATGTGCAAACTGCATGACACGCCTGGCCGCTACCGCCAGGCTGTAAGGTCCCCGGGCCCCGCATCGGGCCGCCGAGCAAAGAGCGCCGCTGTTGCTGGCCCCGCATCAGGCCAGCGGGCGAACGCGCGAGCCCAACAACTCAGGGCCAACAACTCAGAAGGCCGGCAGCTCGGCGAGGCGCTTGGCGATGAGGCCTTTGAGCCCCACCAGGTTGAAGGGCTTCGAGATCCGAAGGTTCGAGACGCGGTCGAGGAACGCGTTGGCGTCGGGGGTGAAGGCGCCACCGGTGAGGAACACCATCCGCTCGGCCTGCCGTGGCAAGAGCTCGAGGATGCGCGCGTGGAGCTCCATGCCTGTCATCGCGGGCATCATCAGGTCGCAGAGGATGAGATCGTACCGGGCCCCCGCCTTCACCTGGTCGAGCGCGGCCTGCGGGCTCTCGGTGATCGACACCTCGTACTCCCGGCTCAAGGCTTTGCGCAGCACGTTCAGCAACATCGGCTCGTCGTCGACGACCAGCAGCGTCGCCCGTCGTAAAGAAGCCACCGGCTCCGGAACCGCCGCCAGCGCCACCGCTTCGAGCGGCCACAGGACGCGGCCCCCCGAGACCTTGTCGAGCTCGCTTTCCCGCAGCAGCTTCTCGCTGTGGTGCTTGTCGTGGCGAAGGCCGGACGCGCGCACTTCGCGGTCGATCGCCGGCACCAGGCGCGCGACTTGGCTCTTCAACATAAAGCCGTGCGCCCCCGCCTTCAGCGCGCCGACGGCCGTCTCTTCATCGACGGTTCCCGAGACGATGATCAACGGAAGATCGAGCCCTGACTTCTGCAGCAGCTCGAGCGCCGGCACCGCGCCGAAGCCCGGCATCGCCCAGTCGCTGACGACCACGTCCCACCGGCCCTCGACCAGCAGCGGCGACATCGCGGCGGCGGTCATCACCCGCTCGTACTTCACCTCGTAGCCACCGTTCGAAAGCTGGTGCAGCAGCAGCTGACAGTCGTTCTCGTCGTCCTCGACCATCAACACCCGAAGCAGCTTCTTCAAAGCGACCTCGGGGCTGCCTGCGGCAGCGTCCAACAGAATGTGCCGCGATGACCTGGAGGTGCGCAGACGAATGGACCCACTCCGGCGGCGACGTACGTGGGCAGGTCCAAAGTCCGCGAAGTCTACTTCATCGAACCCACTTATCGCGTTCTGCCCGCAATCCACTCAGGCAAGAATGCGCGTCAATTTCGTGACGGGGGCGGCGCATTGGGGTGCTGGTTCAGCATCGTCTTCAGGCGCGGCTGGCGCATCGCCAGCGGCTGCCTCAGCAGATGGGCGATCAACGACGGCGGCGACGCGGCCCAGTGCGCGAGGTTCTGAATCAACATGATCGACGAATAGTTTCGCGCGCACAGCAGCGCTGTCGTGTGGCCATCCAGCGGGACGCCCGCGAGGTTCGTCAGCACGCGCCCTTCGCTGGTGAAGATCAGCTCGACCCTTTCTTCCGCGCTCGCCGTCGGGAACTTCGATCGAAGAATGCGCACCAACCCCTGCCGCGTCTGCGTCGTCGACTCGCGGCTCACGGTCAGCTTCCACAGCTCGAGCAGCCGCCTGGTCGTCGTCATCCGCCGCAGCTGGCCCTCGTTGAGCTGTGGGTTCCGCAGCAGCAACCGCTGCACCTGCAGATCGCGAAGGAAGTCGGCCCGCGCCACCAACAGCTCGAGGCCCGCCGCGTTTTGGTGGTGCGCGGCGATCAGGCGCGCCTGCTCGACGGACGTCAGCGGGTTCTTGAGGATCTGCTGAATCACCGAGGGCAGCGGGTCGAAGCAGAACGCCGACAGCAGCTGGCCGCTGGCGGTGGCCGCCAGGTGCGCCCTTTCGTCGGGCGGCAACCCGTGCAGCTGATCGCGGTAGAGCTTCAGGTGACTCGCATTCTCTTCCGGTGTCGACGCGGGCGCTTCCGCTTCGACAGGCGCGGTCGCCCCGGGTGGCGGAAGAATCGCGCCTTCGGCCACCAGCCTCTCGAGCAGGGCGGATACCTGTTCGGGCGTCTGCTGGGTCAGCAGGGCGAGCTCGGCGATGGTGGTGCTGCCGTCGATGCGCGAGACGGTGAAGCCCTCGACGTTGGTCAGGGTCAGCGCCAGAAGATTGGTGGTGGGTGCGAGCTTCGGCTTCCAGTCCGCCATGGCGGCGAGCTTCCACCATTTCGCGACAAACCCTGAGCGTGGACGAACAAGCGCTCTTCGATGAGCCCGGGCCCGTGGCGACGTCACGGCCGACCAAAGAAGCGGGCTGATTCAAAAGCTGACCGCGCAACCGTGGCTGAAGCGGCGCCTTGCGATGTGCGCTCCTACCAGCGGACGAAGTTGGGCACCGAGACTCGCGAAGGAGTTCCCGGCGTGCCGTGGCCCAGCGCTCCGAAGTCATTGGCGCCCCAGCACCAGGTGAGCATCGTGCCAGAGACATAGGCGCACGCTTGGGGGGTGCCGTTCGACAGCATCGTCGCGCCGGCGAGCGTGCTCGCGATGGGCGTCAGGTACGTCGGCGTGACCGTCGGGAAGGTGGTGCTGTCGCCGCACGCGCCGCGGCCGTTTCGGCCCCAGCAGATGAGCCCGTTGGTGCTGGTGATCGCCAGCGTCTGGTCGGCGCCGGCCGCCACCTGGGTCACGGTCTGCGTCGTCATCACCGGCGTCGGAACCAGCCGCTGGTCGACCGTGCCGTCGCCGATCTGGCCTAGCCGTTCAACGGTTCCAGCGGAAATCGCATCGTGAACGTCGAGCCCTTCTTCGATTCGGATCTCACCGTCAGCTCGCCCTGGTGCGCTTCGACGATGCGGCGAACGATCGACAGGCCGAGCCCGCTGCCCGAGGCCTTGGTGCTGAAGAAGGGCTCGAAGATGCGTTCGACCATCTCGGCCGGAATACCGGGCCCGTCGTCCGCCACGTCGACGCGGATCAGCGATCGCCCGAAGGCCATTTCCTGCCCGAGCTTCACCGTCACCCGCCCGCCCTTCGTCACTGCCTGCAGCGCGTTGGTGACCAGGTTGATCACCGCCTGCCGCATCAGGTCCGCATCGACGCGCGCCGCCGCGACATCGGGCTGCGCCACCAGCACCACCTCGACCGCGAAGGGCCACTGTTGCGCCCGCTGCGCAGCCTCGATGCCACTGGCGATGATCAGCTCGAGCGACTCGGTGGCCAGCGCCAGGCCGCGCGGCTTCGCGAAGTCCAGCAGGTCGCGCACGATGCGATCGATCTGCTCGGCTTCTTCCTTCACGATTCGCAAGATCGGCTTCGTCTCGACCGGATCGTGCACCTTCTCGAGCGAACGGATGCAGTTGAAGATCGCGCCCAGCGGGTTCCGCACCTCGTGGGCGACGACCGCCGCAAGCTCGCCCAGCGCCGCCAACCTCTCGCGCTGCAGCAACGCGTCCTGCGCTTCCTTCAACGACTCGAGCAGGTGCCGGTGCGACAGTGCCGCTCGCACCACGTAGGTCAGTCTTTCCACCATCGCGCGGAACAACCCGGGCAGCTGCGCGTCGCCGTCGAAGCAGAGCACCAGCCCATGGCGGCGATCGGTGCCCGGCTTCGACCCGAGCTCGAAGCCCCACCGGTAGATCGCAGGTCGCGTAATCTCGGAATAAGGCAATGCCAGCTCGGCCCATTCGCCCACTGGCCCGTCGATGGCCGCCGCCGACGACACCGCCGACAGCCCGGCCGCGCCCAGCAGCGACACCTTCGCGTGGGCGGTGACGAGCCACATCGCCGCGCTGCAGCCCAGGCGTTCTGCCAGGCGTTCGAGGAACAGCTCGACGGGGTACATCGGGTCGAAGAGTTCGAGCGCGGCCAGGGTGAGCTCCTGCAACACGCTGAGCCTCTCGAGCCTTTCGGACTCGACAGCCGCGGGTGAGCTCACCGGGGGAAGCCCAGGACGATCGCTGTCTTGTTGTGGAACTGGGGCACGCAACTGCCGAAAGCTCCCACTTCGCCGTACGAAAGGCAGCCTAGAAACGGCACGCCCTCACCAAACGCGCCCTTGAAAGCAGCGAGCTCGAGATCGATGGCGTCGCCCAACACGCCAAAGCGGGACACGCAGTCGAAGATGAAAGCACCGCCCAGGGGGCCGGCGGTGTCGTCCCGCGCGAGCTCGGCGGCCTTCCCTGCGGCCGCGATCAACGCATCCGGAGTTCCCCGCATCACGCGCACCAGCGCACCGTCGGGAACTTCGGCAGCGCAGCGAATTGAGCCGTCGGGCTCAACCAGCATCGGGTCGCGAATCAGGTGCTCGCCCGTCGCCTGAGGGATTCCCAGCGGGTGGGCCATCGAAAAGGCGGCGAACGTCTCGCGCGTCACCGACTCGCCGCTTCCTTCGACGATGGTGCGGTAGGTGTCGAAGGCGTTCTGGTACTCCAGCTGCCGCACGACGGTGCCTGACGCGGCGGTGATCATCGCGGGAGGGCCGAAGGGCACCCAGCCGTGGTGAATGCCCGTGCCGGCGCGGCTGGGAAAATCGAAGGCGATCGCCAGCGCAGTGTGCACGTGGCACTTGCCGTTGAAGAACTGCACGCCGGTGGCGCCGGTGCCACCGCCTGCCCACGCGACGCCCGCGCCAGCGACCGCCGAAGCGCCGCGCACCACGTCGGTCGATGCCGCGTCGCGCGAGTCGCAGAGCAAGACCATTGCCCGACCCCGGTGCGTCGGCGGTGCGGGCAGCGACGCGAGCGCCGCCGTCGCCGCCACGCGCCCTGCTTCCCGCCCCGAGAAAGCGTCCAGCGGTGAGAGCCCGATTCCAACCTTCACGGCCTTCGCATCGATGATCCCGACCGCGACGCCGCTGCGAAGAAAGCCCACCTGCGTCAGCAGCCCCGGCGTCGAACAGCCCGCCCACGGAATGGATCCCAGCGAAGCGCTGACGGCCGCCGCGATGTCTTCGCACCGGTGATCGAGCGTTGCGAACACGAGCGCGAAGACAGGCGACTCGCAGCCCGACCGCGCGGCCACGACCGCTTCGCGCGCCGCACTGGACGCGTCGGAGTTCGTGCTCGTCCCCACCCGCAGAGCCACTGGGCAGGAAATATCACTGTTCAGCCTCGAACGCCTTTCGCCAGCCGAAGTCTCAACAGAAAAGGCGACCGGAGGAAGAGCTCAGGCAGGCGCACCGGCCCATGCGCCGTCTTCTGAACGTACTTCCCCGTACTGCGTCCGTTTCCGGTTCGTTTCACCTCCGTCGCGTCTGCGTCCCCTTCGAGAAAGCTTTTCGTCACTGCACCTGCAGCTGGGCAGTCGCGCTCACGGTGCCACGCACCGCAGTGAGGGTGGTCATCCCCGGCGCCAGGCCCTTCGCCTCACCCTGCTTCGGCCAAGCGTTGCTCACGTTCGCCGTGGTCGTGTTTCCCGAGAACCAGGTCACATACGGCGTCAGGTCCAGCACCGAGGCATCCGAGAAGGTGCCGCTGGCCGCGAACTGCTTGAGGCTCTGCACTGGCACCGTCGCCGACATCGGCGTCAGGGTGATTGACGTCAGCGTCGCAGCACTCACGGTGATGAGGTTCGTGCCCGACACGCCGTTCAGGTGCGCGGTGATCGTCACCTGCCCCGGGGCAATCGGCCGGAAGAGGCCGTAGGAAGAGACTGAGCCGATGTTGTTGGCGCCCGAGCTCCACGAGACGAGGTTGGTGAGATCTTCGGTCGTGTTGTCGCTGTAGATGCCCGTCGCCTGCAGGTACGTGTCGAAGCCGACCGGCAGCTTCGGGCTGAAGGGGGTGACCTGAATCGTCTGCAGCGTCGCCGACGTCACCGTCACCACCGTTGTGCCGAGGTGCCCGTCGTAGTTCGCGGTGATGGTGGTCGTGCCCGGCGAGAGCGCGGTGAGGTAGCCCTTCGAGTAGTCGCTGTTGCCCACTGAAGCGACGGCCGGGTTCGACGACGTCCACGCCGCGCTGTACTTCAAGTTCGACGTCGAGAAGTCGCTGAAGACGCCAATCGCAGACATGTCGAGCTTGCTGTTCACTGGCAGCGTCGGCTGCGCCGGGCCGATCTGGACCGTGTTGATGCTCGCGTTCGTGACGGTGACCGCGATGGTCGCCGACATGCCGTTCGCGTGCGTCGCCTTGATGGTCGCCGTGCCCGCGCCGTACGCAACCACGTACGCGTACAAGCCCTGGTAGACCTGCACGTCGGCGACGGCGGGGTTGGTCGAGGTCCACGTCACCGAGCCGCTGACGCTTTCCGAAGAGCCGTCACTGAGCGCGATGGTCGCGTTGACGTACTCGTAGAGCCCGATCGGCAGACGCAGAATCGCGGGGTCGACGTTCACCGCCACCACCACCGGGGGGCTCACCGTCACCTGCCCCGTCGCCGTCAGCGTGCCAAAGGTCGCCTTGATGGTGGCGATGCCATCGACGAGCCCTTTCACCTGGCCCTTGATGCCGAGGCTGTTCGACACCGACGAGGTCGCCGGAGCGCTGCTGGTCCACGTCGAGAGCTCGCTCACGTCCTTCAGCGTGCCGTCGGTGTAGTGCGCCATCGCCTTCAGCCCGACGGTGCGCCCTGCTTCGATCGTGATCATCGCGGGAGCGACCACCAGCCCGTCGATCTCGATCAGCGCCTTTACCGTCACTTCCGCGGTGCCAGTGATGCCCTGGAAGGTGGCCCGCACCTGCGCAGCTCCAGCCTTCAGCGCGGTCGCCTCACCGCGTATTCCCGCGGCATTGCTCACCGAGACAGTCAGCGCATCCGACGAGCTCCAGACCACGCTCTGGGTCAGATCGAGCGACGAGCTGTCGGCAAACTTTCCGGTCGCGCTGAAGCTCGCCTTCGCACCAGGCCCGAGCGCCGCCGTCGCAGGGTTCAGGGTCAGCGACACCAGCGGCGACGGCGAGACGATCACCGTCACCTTGCCGACGATGCTGCCGACCTTTGCCGAAATTTCGGTGGTGCCCGGGCCAAGCGCGCTGACGAGGCCCCGGGCGCCCGCTGCGTTCGAGACCGCCGCGATCGACGAATCGGCCGAGAGGAACCCTGCCGACTGCGTCACGTCGAGCGTGCTGTTGTCCGAGAACGTCGCCGTCGCCACCAGCGCGTGCGTCTGGCCTACCGTCATTGCCAGCGCGGCAGCGGCCGGCGCGAGGTCGATGCGCGTCATCGTCGCCGCCAGCACCGTCACCGTCGCGGTTCCCGACTTTCCCGCCAGCGAAGCGGTGAGCGTCGCCGTGCCGGCCGAGATGCCAGTGGCCAGACCGTCGCCCGCAACCTGAATGACTGGCGAGGCGGTGCTCCAGGTCACCGACGCAGTGATGTCGGCCTCGCTCATGTCGTCGAAGCCGCCCCGCGCCTTGAACTGCAGCTGGCTGCCGATGGGCAGCGACGCCATCGAAGGAATGACGGTGATCGAGACGAGCTTCGCCGCGCTGACGGTGACCTGCGCGGTTGAGGTGAGGCCGGCGACGGTCGCGGTGATGGCGGCGACTCCCGGAGCCAGCGCGCGAAGCTGCCCGTTCGAGCCCGGGCTGACGACGGCGGGCGCAGACGACGTCAACGTGGCCAGCGCGGTCACGTCGATTGGCGAGCCGTCGCTCAACGTTCCGAGCACAGACAGGGTGGCCGAGGCGCCCGCGCTCAGCGCAAGCACTGCCGGAGCGACGTCGATCTTCGTCAGCGTCGCGGCCGGCACCGTCACCTTCGCCGTCGCCGTCTGCCCGCCGAATACCGCCACCACCTTGCCGACGCCCGCCTTCGACGCCTTCACCACGGCCTTGCCCGAGGCGACGGTGACGCCCACCACGTCGGCCGGCTCGGCCGACCACCCCACCTGCGCGGTCACGTCGATCACGTTGCCGTTGTCGAGAATCTGCGTCGCCACGAAAGGAAGGCTGCTGCCGATCGGCAAGGTCGCCGCCGCCGGGCTGATGCTCAGCGTCTTCTGCTGAACTGCCCCGCCACCGGCTCCACCGCCGGCCTGCACGCCACCGCCGGTTGCCGCGCCTCCTCCGGTTCCAACCCCGCCGCCGACGCCCGCACCTCCGCCCGTGCCAGCGCCACCACCCACGCCTTCTCCCGACGGCTTGAAGCAGCCCGTCGTGGCCAGACAGACGGAGACCATTGCAATCCAAACGGTGTTGCGCGTGTTCATGCGCGGCCGCTTCGCAAGCTACATGCCCTCGAAGATTTTCCAGCAGCCGCAGCGTGTTAGCCGACACGTCCGCAGGTCGCCCACCTCGACTTTCTGCTGACGGTCGCGGGGTGGCGGCACTTTGTTGTCAGGGGCACCGAAGGCGCCTCGCGTGGAATCGGCTGCTTTCCCCCGGCGAAACTGAACTAGAGTCGCGGCGCGCCTTCGGGGGCGCCACGCCCGTGGCTGACGATCAACAGCGGTTTGGAAAATACGTCCTGATCTCCAAGCTCGCCGCTGGCGGGATGGCGGTCACCTACCGTGCGAAGATGACGGCGGCCGCAGGCCTGACCAAAGACGTCGTCATCAAGAAGATTCACCCGCACCTCGCGGAAGAGGAAGACTTCATCGAGATGTTCGTGCGCGAGGCCAAGCTGGCCGCCTCGCTCACCCACGGCAACATCGCCCAGGTCTTCGACTTCGGAAAAACCGAAGGCGACTACTTCCTCGCGATGGAGCTCGTGCACGGCCAGGCGCTTTCCCGCGTCATCCGCCGCGCCGCCGACCACGACATTCCGTTTCTGCCGATTCCGATCGCGCTGCAGATCACCTGCCGCATGTGCGACGGCCTCAACTACGCGCACACCCGCAAGGACGAGAACGGGCAGCTGTTGAACCTGGTGCACCGCGACGTCTCGCCGGAAAACCTGCTGCTCTCGTACGAAGGCGAAGTGAAGGTGGTCGACTTCGGCATCGCCAAGTCGAACACGGGCGGCAAGCAGACCGAGACGGGCATGGTGAAGGGCAAGTACCCGTACTTCTCGCCCGAGCAGGCGCAGGCCGTGCGCGACCTCGACGCCCGCAGCGACGTCTACGCGGTCGGCGTGGTGCTCTTCGAGATGCTGTGCGGCCGCCGCCCTTTCGAAGGCGAGTTCGTCGCCGTGCTGACGCAGCTGGCCGAAGGCAACATTCCCAAGCCGCGGTCTTTCAACCCCGAGATTCCGCCTGCGCTCGAGATGGCGATGTTGAAGGCGCTGGCGACGAAGCGCGACGAGCGCTACCAGTCGGCCCGCGAGTTCGGGCAGGCGCTGGCCGAGGTGCTGCACTCGCGCTACCCGGGCTCGACCAGCACCGACATTTCGATGCTGCTGGGCTCGCTGTTCCACGACGAGCTCGAGGCCGAAGGGCAGGCGCCCTACGTCCCCGAAGAATTCACGACGCTGCTCACGAAGCTGAAGCAGCCCGGCTACGGAGCGGCCCGCCGCGCCCGCCTCGGCCAGAAGCCCGAATCGAAGGCGACGCCGAAGCCGCTGTCGACTCCGGCTCCGAAGTCGGCCACGCCGGCGCGCGCACGCACCACCACCGGCTCGGTGAAGGTGCAGTCGGGCACCGCCAAGATTCCCACCAGCTCGACCCGCGTTCCAACCAACTCGCACGGCGGTTACCGGCCGCGCAGCATGTCGCCAGAACAGCAGGCGCAGGCGGACCTCGAAGGCGAGAAGACGCCGCCGTCGGGCACGAAGCTCGAGCCGATCGAACAGGAAACGCTGCTTCGAGCGAAGGCGGCCAGGGCAGCAAAGACGCGGTCGGGTGATCACGCCTCGCCGCCTTCGGACGACGCGACGGTTCCCCCCGAACCGCGGCGGATGACGGCGGAGTCGCGCCGCCCCTCTGCCCCCCTGAGCCTCGACAACGCTGAGCTGCGCGAGAAGCGGCAGCGGTTCGTGGTCACCATCGGCGGCGTCGGCGCCGGCCTTTCCGTGCTGCTCGTCGTCGGCGTCCTCATCTTCGGGCCCAGCAGCAAGAAGGAAGACGAGACGATGGTGAACGCGAACACCCCGCTGTGGATCAACACGATCCCCTCGGGCGGCAACGTCAAGGTCGACAACCGCGACCTCGGGCCCAGCCCCGTGAAGACCGCGGTCACCACAGGCCCGCACACCATCCTCGTCACCCTCAACGGCTACCGGCCGTGGACCAAGCGCCTCACCGCGACGAAGGAAGTGATCAACTTGAGCGCGAAGCTCGAGCCCGATGTCGTCGAAGTGGCGCCGCCCCCGGTCGACGTGGTCGACGCGGGAAGTGAGGATGACGTTCCCGCGATGCAAGATCGCCAATTGACCTCGGCCGAAAAGTACAACGTGAACTGGCCGCTGCGGCAGTTCGTGCTGCGCCCCTTCAACAACGCGCTGCCGATGGACAAGTACGAGACGCTGAACGTCGAGCTCTCACCCGGCACTGGCTACCAGGTCTTCACCGAGGGTAGCTACTCGCTGGGGCCTGGGCGTTCGAGCGCCACTGTCCTCTACTACCTTGAGGGCGAGATGGCCGAGGGCAAGCGGGTCGGCTTCCTCAGCGGCCAGTCACGCACCATCAAGGGCGCGACCAAGATGTACATCTTCGTGCTCGATGACGACGCGTCCGACAACAAGGGGTCGATGACGATCACCCTTCGCGTCTCGCAGTACGTCGCCCCGCGGACCATCACCTTCGACGCCGAGAAGCACGCGATCGTCCCCCAGCCGGATCACCGCTTCAAGCTGTCGCGCCTCAAGCCCGAGTCGAAGTACCAGCTGACGATTCGCAACGACGAGGCCGTGACCGGCGGCAGCAGCAAGAACGGCCGCGTCGCCTACGCGCTGTGCCTCGAGACGCCCGCGAAGCCAAAGCCCATCACCTCGACGCACCGCCTGCTCGAGGTCGGCAAGCGGCACAAGGTGACCGATACGGGCTCGCTGATGTGCCTGTTCCCCGACCTGAACCCAGACGACAACTCGGGCTCGCTCGAGGTCGACATCGTCGACATGGACGAGCTGTCGCCCGAAGAGCTGAAGGCTCTCGACAAGTAGTCAGTCACCGCCGAGCGCTTCCCGCGCGTCGGCTTTGAAGCCCGCAGTCAGCACGGTGCCGGTGTCGATCAACGGGCGCCGCACGTGGCCGGGGTTCTTCGCGAGGTGCTCCACGAGCTCGGCGTCCGTCAAGGCCGCCGTCTCGGCGCGGCGCTTCGGGCCCACGAGCTCGCGAATGCCGCCGAGGCGCTTCGCGAGCGCCCGCAGCTCAGCCGGGGTCAGCGGCTGCTTCGTCAGCTCCCGCTCGACCACGGTGTGCTTCTTTTGCGCGAGAAACTCCCGCGCCTTGTCGCAGCTGGTTCAGCCTTTCTTGAAATAGTGGATCGTCGCCACGGCTATTCCTGGGTGATCTTGAGGCCGGGCGCCGTCTTGAAGCCCCACGCCTTCAGAATCTCGACCGCGTCGACGAACTTTGCGTCGCCCTTCTCTTCCAGCTTGCCCAGGCGGCCCGACATGCCGACGTAGGTGACGACCCCCTTGTCCATGTGGATGTGACCGTTGAAGAGCATCTGCTTGCCGCGGCCCAGCGAGGCGGTGGTGAGGATGCGCCACGGCTCGGCCGCGGTGCGGCGCGACGCAGGAACCGCGTGCACGGAACCATCGGCGAGGATCGCGAAGTTGCTGGCGTACTTCTGACCGCCCGGCCCGCGGCCGAAGGTCTCTTTCCAGGTCGCTTCGTCGTAGAGCTCGGTGATCTTGCCGTTGCCCTTGCCGCTGACGGTCTTGAACTCGGCCGACTTGCGGTCGGTGGAGTAGCCGTTGAGCTCCTGCCAGGTCTGGGTGGTGTTCATGTCCGCTTCGATCTTCGCGGGCGTGAGCTCGGTGTGGTTGAAGGCCATCGAGTCGACGGCCTGCTGGTCCTGCCCGTACGGGTTGAACTTGCCGTCGATGATCATCTCGGGCTCGCCGTGCGACGAGTCGTACACCGGGTCGCCCTTCATCTCGCGAACGTCGTACGCGACGGCGCCCTTCGCCATCTGCTCGGTGACGGCCTTCTTCACGGCCTCGGGAATCTGCGTGCCGCCGAAGCTCTTGGTGTCGGTGCCCAACTTCAGCTTGTCGTGCGCTTCCGCGGTCAGCTTCGGCGCCATCGTCTCGACGCTGCGGTTGATCTGCGCGGCCTGGCGGCGCAGCGAGCCGACTTCACCCAGCTTCTCGCGAAGCTTCGCGGCGGCGCCCGGCTCCATCATGCCAGCGAACTTGTCAGCTTCGGCTTTGATCGCCTTCTCTTCGTCGACGCTGATCGCCCCGGCAGACTGAAGCACCGTGTCGACGTCCTTCACGTCGATCTTCCGGTCGGCAGTGATGCGGGCAAACGATTCCTTCACATCGCGAACAGACATTCGGGCAGTCCTTGGTTCGGGGTTGACTCGGTTATCGCACACGCACCCACCGAAGGTGCTTGAAGAACTTTGTAGTGGAATTTTTCGATCATCGACCGCCGAATGGTGAGTCGCCACGCACTAAACTTCGCCCCATGCGCGTCCTCTTCGTCTCAGGGCTGGTGCTCGCGGTGGCGTGTGGTCCCGCAGGGGGAACGGACGCGGGAACCGGCGGCGGGGGGGGGCCTTCGGGCGGGGGCATGGGCGGCGGTGCCCAAGGTGGCGGTACTGGCGGTGCCGGCGGTACGGGTGGTTCGGGCGGCGGGGCGATGGAAGTCGACGCCGGGCCGCCGGACGCGGGTCCGATCTCGACCTTCGTGGCGGTGGGCTACGCAGGACGAACGACGGTCTCGTGCGACGACGGCCTGACGTGGATCGCAAACAAGTCGGAAGACGACAAGCTGACCTGCTTCACCGCGGGAAACATCAGCGCCGACGGCGGCACCAGCGACTGCGATCACAACTTCAGCCCGGGCCGCGGCATCGCGTATGGCGACGGGTGGTTCGTGGCGACGTTTGGCTGGGGCGCTCCGGGGTCGCTGCGTCGCAGCCGCGACGGCATCACCTGGCAGCGCACGCTCGAGGGCACCACATTCGCGAGCATGGTCTTCGGCAACGGGCGGTTCCTCGCGGCGTCCTCGGCTCCGCGCATCTCGAGCGATGACGGCGTCACCTGGGATGCGGGCGGCAAGCCGAACCTGATGAGCGGCGCTACCAACATCGGCAACGTTCGCCGCGGCGGCTTCGGCGGCGACGCGGGCGTGTTCGTGATGGTCGGCGAAGACGGCACCGCGCGCGACACCGCCATCTCCACCAACAACGCCGCCACCTGGTCGCGCCCCGCGATGATCCCCGCCACGTGCGGCGCATCGATGCAGTGGGAAGGAGGAATCGTCGACGGCAACGGCGTGCTGCTGATGGTTGGCGGCGACGGAGTGGCCTGCCGTTCGATCGACAACGGTCAGACGTGGACGGCGGTCTCGCTGGGCACCCCGGTCGGCTCGCGGGTGGTGTGGACTGGCGGTGAGTTCATGGTCTGGGGTGGCAACAAGCTCTTCCGCAGCAGCAACGGCGCCACGTGGGTCAGCTTCCCGTTGACGCTCAAGCGCGCCCTGCCCGACGGCGGCACTGCCACCGAAGGAAACCTGGACCTCGGCCCCGTCGCCCGCAGCCCTGGAGGCACCTTCGTCGCCGTCAACGGCGGCTGGCAGACCTGGTACGACAAACAGCTGTTCCTTCGCAGCACCGACGGCATCACGTGGCAGTCGTTGCCGAAGACCAAGTACACGCCCAGCCACCCGATGACACACATCGTCTGGGGCCCCGCGGCGCGCAGCGCGCTCTGCCCCTAGCTAGAGTCCTTCGGGCTTCAGGAAGATGTCGCTCACGGTCACGGCCCTGGCGTCGCTAAAGGCGTAGGTCTCGATCATCACGCCCTTCGCGTCGTACGACTCGACGCTCGATGGCAAGCCCGACTTGAGGTCGGTGCAGATGCGCGTGCTCGCCGAGTCGAAGCCGACACCGTTGTTCGGAGACACCCACACCGAGCAGTAGCTGCCCTTCGCGTTCCACCCTTCGTGCTTCACCACGAACCCGCCCAGCGGCGCGGCCTTGTCGTAGTCCTTGCGAAAGCGGCGGAGCAGGTTGCCCAGCCCGGCTTCGATGATCGAGTGGTTCGAGTCTTTCTTCGCCAGCGAGCTGTCGATGTCGATCCACAGACCGCCGAGCACCGACAACACGCCCGCCTCGCGCACGCGGAAGTCGCGCTTGCGAACGTCGGGGTTGTAGAGCACCCGCCTGCCTGCGCCCGGCCCCTTGATGAACTCGAGCCGCGCCGCGAAAGGCTTCTCGCGAATGGTGGTGGTGATTTCCTGCGCCTCGTGCAGCTCGCCCCTTACGCGCTCGCGCTTCACCATCTTGTACGAGTAGGTGCCCAGCGCATCGACCGCCTTGAGGCCGCTGTCGATCAGCAGCGGCACCGGCGTCTCTTTCATCGCCGCCTCGAGGTCTTCCTTCGAGGTCTTCGCGACGGCCGCTTTGCGTTCGGCGTCCGACAGCACGCCCGTGAGCGGTGAAGAAGCCAGCGTCAGGGACAACAGCGCGATCCACATGGCGGCGGACCTTAGTTTAAGGCCGGGGCGGCATGCCCATGTGTGCGCGCACGGCGAGGAACTGTTCCGTCCACTGGCCCTTCGCGTCGCGCACCACCAGGTCTGAAAGCTGCGTCGCCTCGCACGGCTCGCGCTGCGCTGCGAACACGCCCACCAGCGCCGCTTTTCCATCGCGCGGCACCACGTTCTTCCACCGCTTCAAGAAGAGGCCGCACCCGCCCAGCGCCTGCTTCACGCGCGGCAGCTGGTTCGCGCTCTCGCAGAAAACGAAGCTGCCCCCGGGGCCCAGCGCACGGGCTGCGGCCTCGCAGTACGCCTCGACGCCCCCGCGGTGCTCGAACCGGCACGGCCCCGCCTGCACTTTTTGCGACAGCGTGCCGGTGCCCAGCGGGAAGTACGGAGGCGTGCCGGTGACGAGGTCGAACGTGCGCTCGAAAGCGGCGGCCCTGAAGTCGCCTTCCCGCAAGCCGACGCGATCGCCCACGCCGTTCCATTCGATCGACTTCCGCGCCAGCGCGGCGCTCACCGCCTGCGCCTCGACGCCCGTGCACTGCGCGTTCGGAAACCGCCACGCGGTCATCAACAGCACCGAGCCGATGCCGCAGCCCAGATCGAGACAGCGCACGAAGGCGCCTTCTGCGAAGTGCGCCGTCACCAGGTCGTCGAGGCTCCAGCGATGCCCGCGCTGCTTTTGAAAGAGGCGGAACTCGCCGGTGAGAAAGCAGAGGTCTTCGTCGGCGGCTGGCGCAGGGCCTCTTCCAGGCGGCACCGGGCCCGGCGCAAGCCAGCCTTGAGGACGTCGAGGAACTCGGGTGATGCCAGTCATGCGTTGTTAGTCCCTACCGCAGTTCAACCCAACCTAAGGAGACAACCATCCTGCCCCCCCTCTACACCGCCCACGCAACGGTCACCGGAGGCCGCGAAGGCAAGGGCCGCACGGACGACGGCAAGCTCGACCTCACCCTTCACACCCCGAAAGAAGTGGGCGGCGGCGGTGGCCCGGGCACGAACCCCGGGCAGCTCTTCGCGGTCGGCTACGCGGCGTGCTTCACCGGCGCCGTGAAGGCCGTCGGCCGCGTACAGAAGATCGACCTCCCTTCCGACATGAGCCTCAACAGCCACGTCACCTTCAACAAAGACGGCGACGGCTTCGCGCTGTCCGTCGAGCTCGTCGGCACCTTCCCCGGGCTGTCGAAGGAGGGCGCCGAGGCCCTGATGAAGGCGGCCCACGCCTGTGTGCCCCTACTCCAAGGCCACCCGCGGGAACATCGAAGTGAAGCTCTCGGTTTCCCAGTAACTGATTGTTTTTACTAATGTAGCGCTGTTTGCGCACATAGGATGACATGGCGCGACAGGAGGCGTATACCGCCGCGCATGGGCAATCAATTCTTGGCGCTGGGGCTGGTGTGCATCACGGGCTGTGGCGTGGGCACGGTCGAGGTGAACTCCGCCGACGACACGCTGGAGACCGACGAGGCGCTGCTCGCAGGGGACAAGGCCGACCATGGCTGCCAGGTGGTGCTGCGAAACGTGCAGCGCGCCGCAGGCACTGGTGGCTTCGCGACGAAGTGCACCAGCAACGGCCCCTGCTACTTCGTTTGGGAAGGCTTCATTGACGTTGCGCTCGCGGCGAAGACGGGCGCGAAGCCGTACGTGCTCTACCGCCCCATCGACGCGACGGTCTGGTCGAAGAAGCTCGCCACTGCGGTGACGGGCGGCCCGGCCGGCTACCAGCGCTACAAGTTCAAGCTCGAGACGAACACCGTCAACGCCGGCATGAGCGCCACCTCGCTGCAGCACGCGCGCATCGACCTCTCGCCGTACCTGCTCACGAAAGACGGCACGCGCCTCTTCGATCACAACCGGGTGCCCGGCGACTTCGACGTCTACTCGCTGACCATCAACAACAGCTGGGCCGTGAACGAAGACGCCGCGGTGTGCCGCCCTGCCGGCCTCAACAAGTCGACCGTGCAGTTCACGGGAAGCTTCCAGACGGTGCAGCACGGCGCGCTCACCCCGAACGGCAAGCTCAGCATCGACTACGATCTGAACCGCCTTCCGGCCTGCCGCGGCACGCACAACGGGTACCCCGCTTTCGACATCACCGCTTTCGTGCGTTTCTCGCCGGGAAACCAGCAGCTCGAGCAGAGCGTGCGCACCTTCGACACCAACAACGGTGCGCCCGTCTTCAGCACGCTTCACTCGCAGCCCTTCGACGTCACGATTCCCAACGGAGCGACCAGCGCCGAAGTCTGGTTCGTGAACACCGGCCTCTGGTGCTCGCCGTCGTACGACTCGAACAGCGGCGCGAACTACCGGTTCGAGGTCATCGCTCCTCCAGCGGCTGCGACGTGGTTCGGCAACACGAAGTCGAGCACCAGCCGCGAATGCGTGGCGAACCAGAACGTGCCGTACAGCCTCACGCTTGACGGCTATATCCGCGAGCGCGCGTGCAGCTTCGTCGAGAGCCAGGTCTACGTGCCGGGCCTGACGGACGACGCGACGGTACGGCCTGCGCTGGTGATGGCGAAGGTCGAGTCGAAGCTCGATGGCGTGGCGCAGCCGATGCGCTGGCTGACCTTCCAGGGCCGCACCGACAACAACTACACCTACCGCTACGAGCTGCCACGCGACGCGCTGTACTACGGCAGCAAGTGGTCGCGGCTCGAGTACACGATTGCGTGGTCGACCGATGGCGTCATCTGGGTCAACGACATCCCACGTGAAGTGCTGCGCGACGTGACCTGGTGCAACCCGTCGTGGGGCAGCTGCAGCCTGTGAGCAGCTTGAAAGAAGGCGGCAAAGCGCCCGCGTTCTGCCTCGAAGACCAGGACGGCAAGACGGTGAAGCTGGCCGACTTCAAGGGCAAGTCGGTGGTCCTCTTTTTCTACCCGAAAGATCTCACCTCGGGCTGCACGACCGAAGCGTGCGCGTTTCGCGACGACTACGCGAAGCTCAAGAAGAAGGGCGCCGTGGTGCTGGGCGTCTCTCCGGACTCAGGCAAGAGCCACACCAGGTTCATCGAGAAGCACGCGCTGCCCTTTCCCTTGCTCGTCGACGCAGACCACGCCATCGCCGAGAAGTACGGCGCGTGGGGCGAGAAGTCGATGTACGGCCGGAAGTACTTCGGCATCATCCGTTCGACGTTCCTCATCGACGGCGACGGCAAGCTGAAGAAGATCTGGCCGAAGGTGAAGGTCACGGGCCACAACGACGAAGTGTTCGCCGCGCTCTAGTCTAGCTGCCGGCGTCGGCACAGCAGCGAAAGCCGGTGGAGTAGTCGTGGTACGCCGGCTCGTGCGCGGAAGTGAGGTAGCTGCAGCCCTTCCCGTTGATCTCGGCGTCGCCATAGAAGCCGCCGCGGAACCGGCCATGGTTGTTCACGTCGGGTGCGTCGGCGCCCCACTCGTGCAGGTTGCCCACGCAGTCGTGCACGCCGAAAGGCGAGACGCACTGGAGGTACGCGCCCGTCGGGTACAGGCCGCCATCCCACTGGTTCAGACGCGGATCGTTGAACGCGGCGTACGTCCACGTCGCGGGGTTGTTGCCGTAGAAGCGCGGCAGGCTGCTGCCCTTCCCCTCGTTGCACGCGCCCGCCTTCTTCACCGTGCCCCCGTACGGATAAAGGCTGCCCGCGTCGGGCCCGCGGCACGCCAGCGAAAATTCTGCCGACGTGCACAGCCGCTTCCCTGCCTGCGCGCACGCCGCGGCCGACTGGAGCTGTGAGATGTAGCCCTGCGGGAAGACGCCACCCAACACCTTCGCGCGCACCTTCAACGCGTCGACCCCCACAAAAGGCGAGTGCGGTTGTTCGCCGCCATCTGCCAGCAGCTCGACCACGTGCGCTTCCCACCCGTCGACGCAGAACCCGCGGATCCGCACCATGCCCGGGAAGCAGCCATTGCCTGCATCGGGAGCACCAGCGTCCAGCGTCCCGGCGTCCTCGACTCCGGCGTCTGCCCCGGCGCCTGTGTCTTTTTGCCCCGCGTCGAAGCTGGCATCGACCCCAATGATTCCGGCGTCGTTCTCGGGCACGCCCCCACATGCGCACACCACCAACAACGGAATCAGGACGCGCTGCGACATACGTAAACTCTCTCAGACTCAGGGCTTTTTGGGTAGGAGCCCTCGGCGACTGGCAATCCGGCCGAAAATTGCGTATCAGACCGCCGCACGCAGGCGCGAGACCCGGCAAATGAATGTCGGGCTTACAGAGTAAGGCAGGAAAGATGGCGACTGGAACTGTGAAGGGGTTCAACGATGCGAAGGGGTTTGGCGTCGATGTGAACCGCGGGCCCAAGGGTCTCTGGGCGGCCGACGTTCGCCCCATCAGCTGAAACCTTTCGCCAGTTCAGATCGTCAAGCCTGACCACCCAAAGAAGGAGTTCTTCACATGTCCCAGGTGAGCGCATCGAAACGACAGAAAGAGCTGGCTCGGTTGGAGCGCCGTAAGGCCAAGGAAGCCGAGCGCGAAGTGAAGAAGGCGGTTCGGCTCGCCAAGCCTGATCGCGACCCGAACGCCGAAGATCCGGACATCGCGGGCATCATCCCCGGGCCGCAGCCGATCATCGAGCAGTGAGCTGCTGACCACTTTCGCGCAGCTGGGCCTTTCGCCCGCGCGCATTCAAACCCTCGAGGCCCTGGGCTTCGAGGCCCCGACTCCCATCCAGGCGAAAGCGATTCCGATCGCCCTCGCAGGAACCGATGTCATCGGTTGCGCCCAGACGGGCACGGGAAAGACGGCGGCCTTCGTGCTGCCGATGCTCGAGCGGCTGAACTTTCGCGAGGCGCACTCGGCGCTGGTGCTCGCTCCGACGCGCGAGCTCGCGCTGCAGATTCACAGCGAGCTGCAGCGCCTGGCTGGTTCGAAAGAGCCGCTGAGCGCGGTGCTGATCGGCGGTGTTCCGCTGGGCCCCCAGGTGTCTGCCCTGCGCCGCGGGCTGCCGGTGATCATCGCCACGCCGGGGCGGCTGGTCGACCACCTGAAGCAGCGCACGGTGAAGCTGCTGGGCGTGCACACGCTGGTGCTCGACGAGGCCGATCGCATGCTCGACATGGGCTTCGCGCCGCAGCTCGAGCACGTGTTGTCGGTATTGCCTCGCCAGCGCCAGTCGATGCTGTTCTCGGCCACGCTGAGCAAAGACGTCACCCGCTTCGCGCAGCGGCACATGAAGGCGCCAGTGAGCGTGGGCGTCGCTCCGTCTGGGACGACGGCGGCGAAGGTCTCACAGCGCGCGATTGGGCTCAAGGACGAGCTCAAGCTGCCGCTGCTCGCGAAGCTCATCAGCGAAGAGAAGGGCAAGGTGCTGGTGTTCGTGCGCACGCGCGGTCGCGCCGAGAAGTTCGCGAAAAAGCTGGGCCGCCTGGGCGAGAACGTCGGGCAGCTTCACAGCGATCGCAGCCAGGCGCAGCGCAAGGCCGCACTCGACGCCTTCCGTTCAGGCCAGGGCCGGGTGTTGATCGCCACCGACCTCGCCGCGCGCGGCATCGACGTCACCGACATCGCGCTGGTGGTGAACGCCGACGTGCCGCGCAACCCGGAAGACTACGTGCACCGCATCGGCCGCACCGCGCGCGCCGAGACCAGCGGCCTCGCGATCACCTTCGTCGGCGGCGAAGAGCGCGCGCTGTGGATTCCGATCGAACGGCTGATTCGCCAGAAGCTGCCCCTGGAAACGGTGAACACCGAAGACCCGGTGCTCAAGACGATGATGGTGAAGTTCGCCGCGGGTGAGCCGAAGGGGGTGCACACCTCGACTACGCCGAAGCGCATCGACTACGCCAAACCGCGTGAACGGTTCGGCGGGCGCACCTTCCGCCGGTAGCGCGCGCCGGAAACGGCGGTTGACGATTCACGGTTGACGATTTTTTGCGTCGCCTTCCAGCGCCCGTAGCATCGGCGCATGCGAGGAATCGTCAACCAGGTGATCGGGCAGCTGCTGTCGTCGCCCGTTCCCTTCTCGAGCACCGACGTGGCGAAGGCCGCTGGCGTGTCGCGGCAGGCGGCCCACAAGCAGCTGCGGCACCTGGTGAAGGCCGGCCGGTTGACGATGCAGGGAAACGCGCGCGCGCGACGCTATGCGCGGGTCGTCCCGCTGAGATCCCGCCTCGACGTCGCGTCCGCAGGCTCGCTGTACCGGCTGTCGGCGCGGTTGTTGATGGACGATGCGCCGGCCGGCGAAATCACTCTCGACTTCACTGGTGTGATCGACATCGGTGAAGAGTTCCTCGACGAGATCTTCCTGGTCTGGGCGCCCGCGCATCCGTTGGTCAGTCTGAAGATCGCCCACCTGCCCTCGCGGTTTGCTTCGATGCTCTTCGCGCTGGCCCGGAAGCCATGACCGAGTCTCACCTGCAGGACATCACACGCACGATTCAGCTCGCGGTCGCTCCGGTGTTCCTGCTCACCGCGCTCGCCGGCATCTTGAACCTGCTCTCGCAGCGGCTGGGACGCATGGTCGACCGCGCGCGGCGACTCGAAGACCTGGCAGTCACGCAGATTGGAGCGGCCCGGCAGGACTCCGTGATCGAGCTCAAGCTGCTGTCGCGCCGGGCCCGGCTGATTCACACCGCCTTCCTCGGCACGACCTCGGCGGCCCTGCTGGTGTGCGTGCTCATCGCCGTCGCCTTCGTCGGCTACCTGTTCGGGGTGAACGTGGGCACGCTGATGGCGATCCTGTTCTTGCTCGCGCTGGCGGCGATCATCCTCTCGCTGCTGTTCTTGCTTCGAGAGGTCCTGCTCACGATCGCCGTGCTGCAGTTCCAGCTGCCGCCCGAAGCGCAGGAAACGCCAGCGCCTCCGCCGGTCTAGCGGCGATTCGCTTTCTGCTTCGTCGACCGCGGCGTCGAACGGCTCGGACGCTTCGCGCGCGCCTCGGTGGCCGCCTTCTTCTTCCGGCGCGCAGCGACGCCCCCTGCCGCGAAGACCTCGACCATCAGCTGGTTGAACGCGGGAAGGTCGTCCGGCTTCCGGCTGGTGACGATGCCACGGTCGACGACGACGGTCTCGTCGACCCATTTGGCTCCGGCGTTGATCAAGTCGGTCTTGATCGACGGGTAGGACGTCATCCTCAGGCCCTTCACCGCGCCCGCTTCGATCAACGTCCACGGGCCGTGGCAGATCGCGGCGATGGGCTTTTTCGCCCCGACAAAGGCACCGACGAAGGCGACCGCGGCCTGGTCGCTGCGCAGCTGGTCGGGGTTCATCACCCCACCCGGCAGCATGAGCGCGTCGTAGCTGCCAGCGTCCGTCATTTCGATCGTCGAGGTCACATCGACCGCCTCTGCCCAGTTCTTGTCCTTCCAGCCGCGAATGCGCCCCTCGTGTGGGGCGATGACGTCGACCCGGGCGCCTTCGGCTTCCAGCGCGTGTTTTGGGGACATCAGCTCGCTTTGCTCGTATCCGTCTGTGGCGAGAATGGCGATCGTCTTTCCGTTCAGCTTGCCCATGGGGGTGTCTCCGTGCGGGTTGTGCCGGGCAGAAACTGCATTCGTCGTGCCCCTCATTCGCGGCTGACGGCGATCGCGAGGACCCCGCCCATCACCATCGAACCACCCAGCCACAGGCGTGGGCCGACGGCGTTGTTCAGGAACACGATGCCGAGAATCGTCGCGAGCAGCGGCGTCGCGAGCAGGTAGGGCGTCACCTGCGCGACCGGGTGCCGCTTCACCAGCACGTAGTAGAGCCCGTGGCCCACCAGCGAGGAGGCGATCGCCGCATAGGCGACGCCGAGCCACGCCCAGCCGCTGGCCGCCTTCATCACGTCGATCGGGTGGGCCTCGACCGCGAAGCTCCAGGCGAGCAGCGGCACGATGCCGAACACCGCTGTCCAACCCTGCTGGCTGAACACGTCGAGCCCCTCGAGGTCGCGCATCAGCACTGTGCCGAGGCCGAGGAAGAACGCCGAGAGCAGCATCAGCACCGCGGCCATCGGGTGGGCCAGCACCGACGGGTCGAAGCCGAGCACCAACACGCCCGCGAAGCTGAAGGCGATCGCCCCCGACGCGATCTTCGACGGCCGCTCACCCTTGATCAGCCACGCGAGCAGTGCGGCAATCGGCACGTAGGCCTGCATCAGAATTGCGGGCGACGCGAGCGTGGTCGAGAGGCTCATCGACCAGAACCCAAGCCCGAAGTGCACCACGCCGTTGCACATCGCGACCGCGAAGAGCCGCGGCCACTGACCCTTCGCAGGACGTTTGAGAAACGCGCCGAGGATCGCGGCGAGCAGGACGAGGCGCAGCGCGGTGAACAGAAGGGGCGTGAACTCGCGCAGCGAAAGCGTCGAGCTGAGGAAGTTCCCCGCCCACGCGGCACAGATGACAGCGATCAGCAGTGCGTCGCGCGCCCCAAGCTTCTGGGTCAACTCAGGAACCGGAACACGGCATCGAACACGTCGCGCAGGTCTTTCTCGCGCGCGCCGACGGCGCCCTTCACGCAGCCTTTGCAGACGAGCCCGGCGGCGGTGGCGTTGCTGTCGGCGTAGGGGAAGCGGCCCTCGCACGCCGCGCAGAGAAAGCCGAGCTCGGCGGGCGACACCAGCTGCTCGGGAGGTTGAGGCAGGCGCTCGGCCTTCAGCTTCGCGACGGTCGCGCCGTCGAGGTACGTGCCCTGGCAATCGTTGCAGCGCGCCGCCGCGAAGGCGCCGCCGACGGCTGGGTCCTTCGCCGGGTCGGAGCACGACGGGCAGAAGTGCTCGAAGCCTGGACCCGCGGCCAGCGCGCGGTGGGTCGCCAACATCTCGAGCTCGCCGGCGTCGAACCACAGCGCGCCGCACTGGCCGCAGCGGTCGATCTCCAGCTCTCTTCCATTCGCGGCGTTGGTGATCAGCCGATCCATCGGGGCGCGGTGCGTCGGGCAGGTGCGGGGGCGCATTGTCGTTCGACCTTATGGCTGGAGCCCGCACTGTCGCTTCGATAAACTGGCAGCCGAGACGGTGAAGCCGCGCGCGCAGGCCGCTGAAATGCTTCGCGGGCCCGGCTGGCGTGACGATTGAAGTGCTCGCCCCGCATGACTCTTCTCAAAGTTGTGCTGGTGATCGGAGCAGTCGTCAGGGCAGCGTCTTCCCCGGAGCCTGGCTCGGATTCGAGAAGCCCGCGTCACCCACTGCCCGAACGCGGAAGAAGTACTGGGTGGCCGCGGTGAGCCCAACCGCCTGGTAGGTGCGGATGTCCGGCAGCACCGCCGGCACGCCGCCGTCGGGCTTGGTCAGCTGGGTGTAGGGGCCGTTGGCCGCCGTCGCGCGCTCGACGCGGAACCCGAGCTCATCGTTCGAGTTGTCCGACCACGTCACGGTGATGGTGGTCTGGGCGAGCACTCCCGCGTCGGCCTGCGTCGGCGCGTTCGGAGCAGTAGAAGTCGTCGCCAAGAGCGGTCCCAGCGTCGCCGAGCTCCCACCCGCGTTGAACGAGCGCAGCCGGAAGTAGTACGTGGTGCCCGGGCTCAGCGTCTGAGGGGTGAAGTTGGTGGCGTTCGCTCCGGTCTGGGTGATCGCCACGAAGCCCGCGTCGGCCATCGTCGACTGGTCGATGCTGAAGCCGTCTTCGTTCAGCGAGTTGTCGAGCCAGGCGAGGCGAATCGTGTTCGCTGACTGGGTGGTGACCGTAAACATCGACGGCGCGTCGGGCGGCACCGGCAGCGTCGCCGAGCTTCCTTCCAGCGAGTACGCTGACACGCCCGCATCGTTCCACGCGCGCACGCGGTAGTAGTAGACGGTGGACCCCGCGAGACCGCCGTCGTCCGGGTAGAACCCGCCGCCGTCGGTGACCGGGCCGACCTGGGCGATGCGGGTGAAGCCGGCCGCCGACGTGGTCGAGCGTTCGACGTCGAAGCCCTTCTCGTCGTTGGCCGCGTCGACCCACCGCACGTTCAGCTGGTTGTACGACTGGGTCATCACCGTGATGCCAGCAGGAGCGTTGGGCCCAAGCGTGGTGGTCGGCGTGGTCGCGCAGGCCGTCGGCGTCGAAGCGGCCGAACGGTTCCCGACGACGTCCACCGCAATCACCTGGAAGCAGTACATCGCGCCCGAGCCCAGCAGCGTGGCCGTGTGTGTCTTGAAAGCGGCGGGGATGACGGTCGCGAGCTCGACCGTGTTCTGCACGATGCGGTAGTTCGCCACGCCCGACGTCGCATCCGTCGAGGCGTCCCACGTGATCTCAATCGACGTCGACGAGTTCGCCGTCGCCTTCACGTTCGCCGGCACCGACGGCGTATCCATGTCGTTGGTGACGAAGGTCTTCGTCGTGACGGTCAGCGTGTACGCCGACGCGCCCGCGCTGTTCGCCGAACGCAGCCGGTACCAATACGCCGTGTCCCTGGTCAGGCCTGTGTCGGTGAACTTCACGGCGTCGGCGTCGACCTTCTTGACCAACACGAAAGTACCGTCGGCCGCGGGGCTGCGCTCGAGCTCGAAAGAGCTCTCGTTGCTCGAGTTGTCCTGCCAGGTCAGCTCGATCTCGTTCTCGCTGAGGCCTTTCGCGGCAAGCGATGAAGCAGCGACAGGAACGACAATGGGCTTTTGGGTGGTGACGCGGAGCACGGTCGACACGCCGCGCTCGCCGTCGCTGAAGATCGCGACGACGCGGTACCAGTACGTCGTCTGCGCGGCGACGCTTTGATCGCGGAAGCTCGTCGAGTCTGCGACGACGGTGCCGACCTGGTTGAAGCCCGTGCCGTCAGAAATTTCGCTGCGCTCGATCGAGTAGCGCGATTCGCCGCTGGCGTTGTCGAGCCACGTGAGCGTCAGCGAAAGATCATTCACTTCGGACGCCGCTAACATCGCTGGCTTGCCGCCTGACGAAGGCGAGCACGCCGCGGCGCCAACCACTGCGAGCAAGGTCATCTGGATCTTGAGTCGGGACATCTTCCACTCCGCGCGAGCGAGATTTCCGCCAGACCCTAGTACGAGCCCGCTCGTGTTCGTGCACCAGCGCGCTGGCGCACCTGTGAACTGTTGTGGGCACTGCGAGGTGATCTTTCTCAGCGCGAGCGCGGGCCGCTCATGCGGTAGCGAACGTTGCACGAGTAGCAAACGGGATCGCAGAAGCCTTCGCCAGTGACCGAGATGGCGAGCTCACCGCACGCGCGCACCGCGTCGAAGCCGCCGTCGGTTTCGAAAACAGGAAGCGCGATGCCGGCGTCGGCGTCGGCCGCCGGAACTCCGCCGTCGAGGTAGTTCTTCGGGCACGTGTCCGCGAGGGCGCCGTTCTGCGAAGGCGAGAGCAACGCCATCGAGCCGCGCTGCGTGTACGTCAAAGTGCAGGCCGAACAGTCACCGCCGTCGAACAGCTGAGCGCCGGTGGCGCGCAATTCCTGGAAAGAGGCGACCTGGCCATCGAAGCCGCCGTCGAAAGTGGCGAAGCCGTCGAAGAACGAGAGCCCGCCGCCATCGAAGTACGACAGCGTCGCCTCGAACGTCAGCGACTCGGGGAAGCCCTTCAGGCTGCACTCTTTGAAGATGCCCTTCGACGTGATCGCATAGGTGCCGAGCTGCGCGTCGCCCGCGGGCTTCGGGTTCTCGAGCGAGCAACCGCCGCAGGCAGCCAGCCCCACCACGGCGAGAAGGAAGACGCAGCGATTCATACCGCCGACCATACATGCGGAAGATCCACCGCAAAAAAGAACAACCCCCCGTCAGCGCGAAGGCTGACGGAGGGTTGGTCTCGAGGGGGATGCCTGAAGAACTAGCTCTTGCGGCGGCGCAGCATCGCCAGGGCGGCGAGGCCCAGGCCCATCAGCGCGGGGTCGAAGCCAATCGCGCTGCAGCTGCTCGGGCCACCCTTCGCGTCCGGCGCGGCCGAGAGCTTCAGCTGCGACG
>JBBRAX010000006.1:0-227826 GCA_038206395.1 Myxococcales bacterium
GACCCCTGCGCCGCCGCCGACCCCTGCGCCGCCGCCGACCCCTGCGCCGCCGCCGACCCCTGCGCCGCCGCCGACCCCTGCTCCGCCGCCGACTCCTGCGCCGCCGCCGACTCCCGCGCCGCCGCCGACTCCCGCGCCGCCGCCAACTCCCGCGCCGCCGCCGACTCCTGCGCCGCCGCCAACTCCCGCGCCGCCGCCAACTCCTGCGCCGCCGCCAACTCCTGCGCCGCCGCCCATTCCGCCCCCAGCGCCGCCGCCGACTCCCGCGCCGCCGCCGACTCCTGCGCCGCCGCCAACGCCTGCGCCGCCGCCGACTCCCGCACCGCCGCCAACGCCTGCGCCGCCGCCCATTCCGCCTCCAGCGCCGCCGCCCGTTCCACACAACCCGGTGGTTGCGTTACAGACCTTGCCGGACTGGCACGTGACGTTCTTGCACTTATCGGTTGGAGTGCCGCCACAAGCGACCAAGACAGAAGTAGCCAGCGCCAATCCAATGACTTTCGCTCGAAGCAGCAATTGAAACCTCCGGGGACGGTGAGGAATAAAACGGGGGCGGAACGTCTATGGGAGTGCTCGGTCTTGGTCAACCGAGTCTGTCCCCCGCGAACCCTGGCCCTTCTGGAGGCTCTGGCGCTGTTCGCGACGACAACACCGGAGATCGACAGGCGTTCAGGTTCCGGGGGATGTAGGCGCGACCGCGGCGGTCGGCGCGCGTGAGGTCAGCTGAGCTTCTGCCTGATCACTTCGTTGACGAGCTTCGGGTTCCCCTTTCCCTTCATTGCCTTCATCACGTTGCCGACCAGGAAGCCGAGCACCTGGACCTTGCCCGCCTTGAAGAGCGCCGCCTCGTCCGGGTGACGCGAGAGCACCTCGTCGACGGCCGCTTCGATCGCCGACGTGTCGCTGACCTGGCCCAGGCCCTTCTCCGCGATGATTTCTGCCGGATCGCGGCCCGTGCGGAACAGCTCGCCCAGCACTTCCTTGCCCGCGTTGCCCGAGATGGCGCCCTTCTCGAGCTGAGCCATCAGCGCGCCCAGTTGCGCTGGGGTGAACTTCACCTGGCCCACGTTGGTCGCCGAGTCGTTGAAGAGCCGCTGCAGCTCACCGTTGAACCAGTTCGCCAGCTTCTTCGCGTCGGGCGCGTGGGCAAGCGTCGCCTCGAAGAAATCCGCCAGCGGCTTGTCAGCACAGAGAATGCGCGCGTCGTAGTCCGTCACGCCCAGCTTCTCGACGAACCTGCGCCGGCGCTCGCGCGGCAGTTCTGGCAGCGTCGCGCGCTGCTTGTCGACGAAGCCCGGCTCGAGCGACAGCGGCGGCAGATCCGGCTCGGGGAAGTAGCGGTAGTCGTGCGCGTCTTCCTTCGAGCGCATCGACCGCGTCTCGTTGCGCGCCGGGTCCCACAGCCGCGTCTCTTGCGACACCTTGCCGCCGTTCTCGATCACTTCCATGTGCCGCGCCGATTCCCATTCGATCGCCTGCTTGATGAAGCGAAACGAGTTCAAGTTCTTCAGCTCGGTGCGCGTGCCGAGCTCCTTCTCGGTCTTCCGCATCACCGACACGTTCGCGTCGCACCGAAACGAGCCTTCTTCGAGGTTCCCGTCGTTCACGCCCAGGTAGACCAGCACCTCGCGCAGCGCCTTCAGGTACTCGACCGCTTCGTCCGCGCTGCGCAGGTCAGGCTCGGAAACAATCTCGATCAGCGGAGTCCCCGCGCGGTTCAGGTCCACCAGCGACATGCCCGCCTCGTGGATGCTCTTCCCCGCGTCCTCTTCCATGTGGATGCGGCGCACCCGCACCGTCTTCTCAGCGCCCTCGAGCTCGAACGACAGCGAGCCCCACTCGCAAATCGGCTGCTCGAACTGCGTCAGCTGGTAGCCCTTCGGCAGGTCTGGATAGAAGTAGTGCTTCCGCGCCCAGAGGCTGACCTCGTTGATGCTGCACTGAAGCGCGAGGCCCGTGCGCACCGCCATCTCGACCACCTGCTGGTTCAGCACCGGCAGCGTGCCTGGCATGCCGAGGCACAGCGGCTGCGTCTGGCTGTTCGGCTCGCCTCCGAACTGCGCCGGCGCCGTCGAGAACAGCTTGCTGCGCGTCAACAGCTGCGCGTGAACCTCGAGCCCAATCACCACCTGAAAGTCCGTCATCGCCATCGCGGCGGCAATGTACCCGGCTGGTGTCCCGCGCGTGCGAGCCCTTGTTCTGATTTCAGCGGCGTTGGAGCCGCAGACTCACCAGCAGGGGGACGACGGCGTGAACCAAAGTCCCACCGAGCAGGCATAGCTGGAATGTCGAAGGCCACACCGCGCTGATCAGAAAGCCCAGCATCCAGGCCACCGCCGGAATGAGCGAGGTGGGTTCGATAATCGCCGCCAGGGCGGCCATGGACAGCGACCACAGCAACATCAGCAGCCCCACCACCTGCAGCACCGGCAGGCCCCACTGCCACCCAACGCCGACCAACGCGATCGACGCCGTGACCAGCGCCAGGTGCACCAACATCATCTCGCGGTTCAAGCGGTGCTGCAGCAGCACCCGGCGCAGAGAAAGCACAGTCAGCGTCCCTGCCCCGCCGTACACAACCAGAAAGGCCATCAAGGGCATCAGGGTCGCTGGAGGCCAGATCGCGATCGCCCACCAGAACGCCAGCCAGGCCACCCCGAACACCGCCAGCAGCCAGCGGCGAACCTTCAAGCCAAAGAACCGATTGGCATCGAGGTCGATGCGCGCGAGGCGGGCGCTCTCATTCAGCTCGCGCTCGAGCGCAGCGTCGACCTGTTCCCTCAAGCCGGGAGGAACCGGCTGCAGCGACTCCAACAGCCGCGCCGCGGCCTGGGTCTCGCCGTTCGCCAGCGCGAGGCTCACCCGCTCGACGCCCACCTCCTCGCGCAAGCGCAGCGCGAGGGGATCACGCGGCCACAGCTCGAGGGCCGCCCGGCAACCGAACTCGGCTTCGCTCACCGATTGAATGGCCATTCGCGGGTCGCCCCGTTGGCGCGCGATGCGGGCCACGGTCAGCTGGGCCCCTGCGCGCTCGCTGAGGCGGCGACCATCTCGGTGTTTGAGAAATGACTCGAGGTCCAGCCGCAGCTCATCGGCCGTCAGGTAGCGCTCGTTGGTCTGGGGTCGCAGCGCCTTGCGGACGATGTTCACCAGCTCGCGTGACAACCAGGGGGTGTCGGAACAGCTCACCTCGTCCCACGCGTGCTCTCGCCGGTGGTCCAGCGAAGCTGCGGCGTGCGGAGGGCCGCCGTAGAGTGCTGTGTAGAGACAGCCGCCCAGCAGGTACGTGTCAGTCCACGGGCCGAGCTGCGAGACGTGGGCAAGCACCTGCTCGGGAGCCATGCAGCTCAACGTCCCCGCGAACGGCACCTCAGCGATGCAAGGCAAGAGCCCGCTGGGGTCGGCGACCATCGTCCCGGCGACGCCCCAGTCGAGCAGGTACACTTCGCCAAACCGCCCCACCATCACGTTGTTGGGTTTGATGTCGCGGTGAAGGACCCCGCGCTGGTGCGCGAACGCCACCGCCCGGCAGACGTTGATCGCGACGGACACGCTCCACTCGAGAGGGTCGACCTCGAAGCGGTTGCGCACGTCGTCGGGTAACGCCATCAGCGACGACCACGGCTCACCTTCGATGTGCTTGAGCACCACTTGCAGCTGGCCGGTCGCATCGGTGAGCAGATCGTGCACCGGCACGATGCCGGGGTGCTCGAGCGAGCCGGTGAGTCGTGCCTCCTGGAGCAGCTTGTCGCTCACCCAGGGCTCGGCCTCGGCGTGCCCCATCTTGACCGCCACCGACCGACCGAGCGCCGACTGGGTGGCAGAGAAAACCCTCGCCATTCCGCCCTGCCCCAGGGTCGGGCCCAACAGCAGTCGGGGCCCGTCGGGCAGCTTCAGCGCTTCCCGTTGGCCCGACCCGTCGACCGTCGAGCCCTGGGGGCTTTGGGTCGTGCCAATCGTCGCAGACTGAACGACGCGATCGAGCAGGCGTGGGTCGGCATCGAGCTCGCGTTCAAAAGCCTCGAGGGCCTGGCCCTTGAGCGCGCCGCGCAGAAACGCCTGCAAGCGCGCGTCTGCCGAATCGGGGGTGGGGCGAATCGACATGGTACAAGTGGACGCGTGTCCAGCTTCGCTGAGCATTGTTCCACACTGACCTGAAGAAGCCACCCGAACGCGGGCCAGGCGGGTTTGGCCGAAGCCTTCGAGAGTATTGAGCAGCAGGTTCGAGCCGAGCGCAGCGCCTTGACGTTCGACGCGGAAGACTTTGCGAAGTTCTACTGCGAGCGTTTGCCTGACAGCCCATCGACGGTCGAGGCGTTGGCGGGCCTGCGCACGGTCGACCTGTATCTGGCGTGGGCCTGCCTCGCGCGCCAGCCGGCGGCGATTTCTGCCTTCGAGGAAGAGGTGATGCCGTTGGTGCGGCGCGCGATGGGAGGCGTCGACAGTGCCCCAGGCTTCATCGACGAGGTCTCCAGCGCGGTGCGAAGCAAGCTGCTGGTTGCCACGCCGGGCCGCGCTGTGGGGCTGAGCGGCTATCTGGGACAAGGCCGGACAAGGCCCCCTGGCTTCGTTTGCGATGGTGGTGGCGATGCGCGAGGCAGTCGACCACAAGCGCCACGTG
This sequence comes from Myxococcales bacterium, assembly GCA_038206395.1. Lineage (GTDB taxonomy): Bacteria > Myxococcota > Myxococcia > Myxococcales > Myxococcaceae > JAGSPQ01. The sequence goes on from JBBRAX010000006.1 coordinate 4,622, forward strand.
CGCCTGGAGGTGACGCTCGACCAGGTGATGCACGGGCTGCGCGACCCTGGCGAAGGCGTCGAGAGCCTCGCCGCACGACGGGAAATGACTCCCCACGTTCAGCGCGCGCTGGGTGAAGCGCTGGCCTCGTTGACGCCCCGCCAACGGACCTTGCTGCGGTTGCCTCTGGTCAAGGGCCTTTCGGCCGACAGGCTGGCGCGGATCTACGAGGTGCACCGGGCGACGACGACGCGGTGGATCAGCGACGCGCGCGCCCAGCTGCTCGAGCAGCTCACCCAGACCCTGCAGACGCGCCTGAAGCTCGGTGAGCTGTCGTGGATCAGCTTGAAGCAGAAGCTGGTGGCGGGAGTCGACATCACCCTGTCGGGGATGCTGCTCGACGCAGAGTCGGTGCCTGCGGCTGTCGACCTCGACTCGAAGTGACGACGTCGAAAGGCGCTTCAGGCCCCCATGGGTCGGCGACGTACAAGGTTATGGTCCCGCGGGTGCGAGCCCTTGTTCTGATTTCAGCGGCGTTGGTCCTCGGTGGTTGCAACTGCGGCAGCATCGTCATCATCGGTGGCAACGACGCAGGGAAGACAGACGGCGGCACCAAGCCAGACGGCGGCTCGCCCACCGACAGCGGAGTCATCGACGCCGGCCCGCGCTGCACCGATGGAGACAGCTGCGGCGACGGCGGCATCTGCACCGGCAACGCCTGCTGCGCGGCTGCCTTCTCGTGCGGGCCGCAGTGCTGCACCTCGACGACCGTCTGTTCTTTCAACACCTGCGTCAGCCCCGGCGGCGCGTGCCGCGATTCTTCCGAGTGCGGCGCCAACGCGTTCTGCGACTTCAGCCAGGCCCAGCCCATCGTCTTCGATGGCGGCGTCTGCGCCGGAGGAGCGCTGGCAGCCGGCCGCTGCCTTCCGCGCCCGCCCGTGTGCCCGAGCCTTACCGATGGGGGCGCTCCGGTTGGCGCGGGCGTCACCTGCGTCGAGGCCTGCCAGTTCGCCGCCACGTTGCAGCAGCTGAAGCCCTTCGAGCGCTACTCATGGGGCAACGAGACCGTCTCGCCGTTCGCTTCCGACGTGATGATGGCGCCGATCGTCACCCAGCTCGATGACGACGACTGCGACGGAAAAATCACCGCCAACGACTTGCCCGACATCGTCGTCGTCACCTTCGCCGGCGGCGCGTACACCCTGCCCGGCACCGTTCACGCGCTGTCGGTGAAGGCCGGCGTCCTCAGTGAGAAGTGGAGCCGGGCTGGCATCATCAACGCGGGCTCGCAGCTCGCCTCCGGAAACATCGATGGTCTGCCCGGCAACGAAGTCGTCGGCTGCGGGCCGGGAACGCTGGTGGCGCTAAAGGCCGACGGCGGAGACCTGTGGACCGCGGCTGTCTCGTGCGGGCAGCCCTCGCTGGCCGACCTCGAAGGCGACGGCACCGTCGAGGTCATCACCGAGCACGCGATCGTCGATGGCACGACAGGCGTCATCAAGAAGACCTTCCTCACTCCCGCGGCGATCAACACCGTGGCGGATCTCGACGGCGTGCCTCCGCTAGACATCGTGGCCGGCGGGCACGCGACGAAGGCCGACGGCACCGAGCTCGCGAACACCAACCTGCCGCAGAGCTACGTCGCCGTCGCCGACCTCGACAAAGACGGAAAGCCCGAGGTGATCGGCGTCAACTCCAGCAACCACACGCTCACCCTCTGGCAGTACGACCCCGCGTCCCCCGGCAAGGCGAAGATCGTGCGCACCGGGCTCGACATCAACGGCACGCTCGACCCGACGTTGTGCCCCGCTGGCAGCGCCGGAGCGTCTGGCGGTGGCGGGCCTCCCACCGTCGGCGACTTCAACAACGACGGCTTCCCCGACGTCGCGCTCGCGGGAGGCGTCGGCTACGCGGTGCTCGACGGCAAGAAGCTGATGGACCCCGCCGTCGCGAACGCGGCGACCTTCCTCTGGACGCGGCAGACGCGCGACTGTTCGTCGGCGGCGACGGGCAGTGCGCTGTTCGACTTCGACGGCGATGGAAAGACCGAGGCCGTCTACGCCGACGAAATCTCGCTTCACATCTACGAGAGCGCGACCGGCAATGACCGCTTCACCACCTGCAACACCAGCGGCACGTTGATCGAGCTGCCGGTGGTCGCCGACATCGACAACGACGGCCAGGCCGACATCGTGGTGGTCAGCAATGCGTACGCGTTCGCCTGTGCTGACGGCTCGCGCAAGTCGGGCGTTCGCGTCTTCAGCGCGATGGACAACAACTGGGTGCGCACGCGGCGCGTCTGGAACCAGCACGCGTACTCGGTGACCAACATCGAAGAAGACGGCACGGTGCCGTCGGTGCAAAGGACGAACTGGCTGCAGCCGGGGCTGAACAACTTCCGGCAGAACAAGCAGCCGGGGTCCGAGTTCTCGGCCGCGGACGTCGTGGGCAGCGTCGACCGCTCGTGCGAGCTGGGCCAGCAGCTTCGGGTGCAGGTGCGAAACCTGGGCGAGGCGCCGCTGCCGCCGGGAATTCCGGTGGACTTGATGAAGGGGGCACCTGGCGCGGGGACGCTGCTTGGCACCGCGACGACGACGCGCACGCTGGGGCCCGCGCAGGGCGAACGGCTGACGGTGCCGGTGACAGACACCGCGGTGCTGTCGGGGATGGCGACGATCTACGTGGTGGTGCGGCCGCCGCCGTCGGTGCGCGAGTGCCGGCCGAACAACAACACCTCGGCGCCCATCGCGCGCGCCTGCATCAACTGAGGTGCTTGACGAGCTGCGCGGCCACGGCGGCCGGCTGATCGAGGTGCACGTGGTGCCCGCCTTCGATCATCACGACTGGCGGGTCGCGCAACGCCTTCAGCCGCGCCTCCATCACGTCGTCATCGAACGTCATCGCGCGCGTGCCGTGAAGCACCTGCACCGGGCACCTCACCGCTTCGCAGAACGCGAGCACCTGGCTCTCGTCGAAGGCCATCCCCGAGGTGCGCTTGAGCATCGGATCCGCGCGGAAGATGACGCCACCGTCGACCGCGACCGTGCCGAACTTCGCCATCAACTGCGACGCCGCCGGGCTGTACGACGAGTTCGCTTCGGCGACGCGCCTGCCCGCTTCTTCTGCCGAGGCGTAGACGCGGCGGCGCACCGGCTTGAACAGCCCGTCGACGAAGTCCTTCAGCCGTTCGACGCTGCGCTGCGCGTCGCCGCCCGAGGTGCCGAGGCTCTCGATCAGCGTCAGCGTCTTCACGGCTTCAGGCCGCGCGGCCGAGTAGCAGATCGCCACCGAGCCACCGAGTGAGTGGCCGACGAGGTGAAACGAAGTCAGCGACAGGTGGCGAACCAGCGCTTCGACGTCGGCGACGTGGTCGGTGAACTGGTGGGTCGCTCCGGGGGGAAGCGGGTCGGAGTTGCCGTGGCCGCGAAAGTCGAGCGCGAGCAGCCGCCATTCGGCCGGCAGCTTTTCGCAGAGCCAATCGAAGCTGTGACAGTGGTCGAGCCAGCCGTGAAGAAGGACGACGGTGGTCGCCGCGTCCTTCGGGCCCCGGTCGAGCGCGTGAAGGGTGAGGCCGCCCGCGTCGAAAGTCGTCACCTCGGGAGGCGGCGCGACCGTCTGGGCAGTGAGGTTCACGGGCGTGCCCTGGAACGTGAGCGCCTCGACTCCATCAGCAGCGCGACGTCGAGAAGATCCTTCGGGCGGCCGGCGGCCCGCTTGTTCCGAATGAAGTCTGCCGGACTCAGCACCGCCACGCGAACGCCTCCGAGGACGGTGCGAACCCGGTTCTTCCACGCAACCGCGAAGCTCACTCCGGTGATGCTGGTCAGGATGTCGATTCCCACGGGGGCCTGACCGAGACGAACCACCATCCCCGAGTGGTCGAGGTCTCGCTCCGAAATTTCCAACGAAGCAAAACCGAAAGCGCGAAGCACCTCGATCACCTTCTTCGCGTTCGACGATGTCGCCTCAACCAGCACGTCCAGATCTCCGGTGAACCTCGGCTGGCCGTGGGCGGCGAGTGCGTGGGCCCCGACGACGACGAATCGGACTCTCTTCGCGTTCAATAAGGACAAGAACTCTTTCCAATCGGCGTGAAGTGCCATCGACGAATGCCCTCAACGTTTCTACGGCGGCGAGCCGCTCGGGGATCGGGCGCGTGAGCCAGTATTGAAGGTCGGATTGGTCGTCTCCGAGCTTCTGAATTCGAGCGATGCGCTTCACGCCCCAAGAGTACACCTGCTCGCTTCGTTCCCACGAGTGCTTCACGGACATCGAGGGGCTTGACCTCGTGCGGAGTCGAACTGCTGCGCCCTGCAGGACAGCCAGACAGTCGATTCGGCAGCAGGGAGGAGGCGCGCTGGGCATGCGGGGCCGTGACGCCGGCAGGTTCGCGAGGTCTCTTGCAGTACGATCAACGAATGGCAGTCACCGAAAAAGATCGGGAACACTTCCGGGCAATCGCCGAGGGGATCGAACGCCTTAACCTCGAGTCCATCGTTCGTGAGCAAGCGCTAACTCCGGGCCAAAGAATCCTCGCCGCGCTGCGAATGACCGATCTTTTTCTGAAGTCTTCGCGAGGAGCGACCAAGTCAGACCCGGTGAGCCTCAACCAGCTATGGAAACGCCGTCATGGCTGAACTTGGCGAATCAGAACGTTCGTTCGGGCTGGTCGTTGACGCGCTCAACGATGCGGGGGTCGAAGGGGCCTTCATCGGTGCCCTTGCAGCGATTGCGTGGGGAAGAATCAGAACGACGACGGACGTAGATCTCGTCATTCCCGCAAGTCGGGCGGATCTCGAAACGATGACCCGGGCGCTGATCCCCCGAGGCTTCACCGTCGGTGCCCCGGTCACTTCGGATCCGAACGATTCGGTACCAGACATCTCAGTGTTCTGGAGCAGCGAAGTGCCGGCAGTTCGAGTCGACATGTTTCATGCGAAGACGACCTTCGAGCAGGAAGTTCTAAAGACCGCCCAGGAGGCTGAAGTGGCTGGGCGGCGAATCAGGGTTGCCTGCGCCGAGGCGGTCATCATCTACAAGGTGCTGGCGAGCCGGGCGAAAGATGAACCCGACCTGACCTCAGTCTTTGAAGCCTCGATCGCCAGCGGCCGACACCTCGATTGGTCGCAGATCGATCGCTGGGCGGATGATTGGGGCATCGCACCCCGGCTTGCTCCGTGGCGCACCAGGTACGAAGCGCGCACCCGTTGAGTGCCTCGCAGCAATCGCGACTGCCGGGGCGATCAGCGTGCCCGCCGCCGGCGCGCGACCGAAGCGAGCCCGAGCAAGATCAGCCCGAGCGCGAACGGCGTGCCTTCCGTCGTCCCGCAGCCGCAGCCGCCGGTGAGGTTTCTTCGAACATCGGGAGGAGGGGCGACTGTCTGGGCAGTGAAGCTCACGGGCGCAGAACGTGCGACGTGCCCCGCCGCGTCGGAGGCGATCGCGACCAGCGTGTGCGGGCCCACCTTCACGGTCAGGCGCGGAACGTTGGCCGTCACCTTGCCGTCGAGCTCGAGCTCGAGCGTCGTCACGCCGACGTCGTCCGTCGCGCGCACCTCGATGTCCGCCTCGAGCCCCGTCACCGCGCTCATCGCCGGCTTGATGATTGTCACCACCGGCGGCGTGGTGTCCGCCATGCCTTCAGGGCCGAACACCACCGGCACCGCATCGCTGGTCGCCGAGTTGCCACTGGCGTCGACAGCCTTCGCGGTGAGCAGGTGGGCGCCGTTCGGCTGCGTCGAGGCGTCGAACGTCAGCGTGTACGGCGCGGCCAGCGATTCGCCGAGCAGCACCGCGTCCGAGAAGAACTGCACCTTCGCCACCGCGACGTCATCGCTCGCCATCGCCGCCACCATCGAAGGGCCGATGAGCCGCGCGCTCGCCAATGGAGCGCTGAGCACCACCATCGGCGCCACCGTGTCGGGCCCCGCGGCGATCGTGACCTGCGACGTGCCGCTCACAGTTCCCGCCGTCGCCGTGAGCATGAAAGGCCCGCCCGCCGCCGTCGCCGCCATCACCACGCCTGCCGAGTCGACCGTGCCTGCCGCCGCGGGAATCGTCCACGTCAGCACCGGCTGCACGGCCAGCGAGTCGCCGAACTGGTCTTCCACCGTCGCGCTGAAGTTCTGCGTCTGGCCCGGCTGCAGCGTCGCCACCGCGGGCTGCACCGCCACTGCCGTCGGCGTCGCGTTCACCGTCACCTTCACCAGGCTCGAGATCTGATTTCCGACCCCGTCGACGATCGTCACCAGCAGGTCGTAGTCGCCCGCCTTCGAGAAGGTCGCCACCGCATCCTTCGCGGCGTTGTTGTCGTTGACGGAAAACACCACTGGCGCCGGAGCGAGCGGCGCCGTCCACCGGTACACCAGCCCCGCTTCGCCAGCGTCGTCGTTCGCGCGCACCTCGAGCTGCGTCGTCTTTCCGTTCACCGGGTTCGGGTTCGCCTTCGCACCAGACACCAGCGTGGGCGAGCCGGCCGCGACGACGTTGATCACCGCCGACGCCGACTTTCCGCTGGCCGTGCCGGTGAGGGTGAAGGGGCCGCCCGCCGTCGCGCCCGCGGTGAAGACGGCCTGCACCGAACCCTGTGGGACGTACGTGCCACCGCCCGACAACGTCCACGCCACCGAGCCCGCGAACATGTACTTCGCGAACTGGTCTTTGAGGTTGCCGGTGAAGATCTGGTTCGCTCCGGTGAGCACGTTCGCCGTCGGAGGCGTCACCTCCATCGCCGTCGCCACCTGCTGCACCGTCACCACCACGCTCGACCGGACCAGCAGCCCGCCCGCATCGGTGATGGTCACTTCAATCGTGTAGGTGCCCGCGCCACTGAAGGTGACGCCCGTGTTCTTCGCGCCGTTGGTGCCGTTCGCGCTGAAGACGACGGGGTAGCCGAAGCCGTTCACAGCCCACGTGTAGTTGAGCGCGGCTTCACCGGCGTCGTCGGCGCCGAGAACCGAGAGCGCCGTCATCGACCCGGTGACGACCGGGTTCGGCGAGGCGCTGGCCGCGGTCGCGACCGTCGGCGGCAGGTTCACCACGGTGGTCACGAAATCGCGGCCGGTGAGGTTCGCGTTGGTCACCGTGATCGAGAGGGTTGCCGGCACGAAGCTGTAGCCGCCCGCGGTGGGCGTGAGCGTGAAGGCCCCGGCAGGAACACCGACCAGGGTGTACTTGCCGACCGAGTCCGTCACCGCGGTGCGCGTGCCGTCGCTGATGGTGACTCCGGGCAGGGGCGTGCCGCCCGTCTTCACCGTGCCCGAGACCTGGAAGCCCGGCGTGGCGGCGATCTGAAAGTTGAGGTTGTTCTTCGACATCCCCGCGATCGTCACCGGGTTGGTGAAGGTCGACGGCACCAGCGTCACTCCGGGTGCAGTCGCGACCAGGTTCCACTGGCCGTTGGGCACGGCGTTCATGCTCCAGTTCCAGCTGGCGCCGGCCTTGTTCACCGTCGCGGTGCGCAGCCCGTCGGTGACCACCGGCGTGGCGGTGATGCTTCCCGGCAACGTGCCGCTGAGGAACTGGCCCGTCGCGTAGAAGTTCGCGGTGACGTTGCCGCCGTACACCTCGACCGGGTTGGTGAAGCCGTTGGGTACCAGCTGCCAGCCGGGCAGCGTCGCGGTGAGCGTGTACCGGCCGTTGGGTACGGTGGTCAGCGTGTAATCGCCCGACGCGTTGGTGGTGGCGGTGCGGCTGCCGTCAGTGATGACGACGCCGGCGACCCCCGCGCTGCCGGCCATCACCTTGCCAACGACGTTGTAGCCAGCCTTCGGCGTGCCGGTGAAGTCGAGGCCCGTCGCGCTCGCCGCGACCGTCAACGGCGCCGCGAACCCGCGCACGAACGCGTAATCGAACTTCGTCGCGGTGACGGTGAAGTCACCCGCGGGGACATTGGTGAGCACGTACTTGCCGTCGGTGCCGGTGAAGGTGTCCCGGGTGCCGTCGGTGACGCGCACGCCCTCGAGCGGAACGCTGCCGTCCTTGATGATTCCGGCGAGCGTGAAAGTCGTTGGAGTACCAACGGTCACCGCGATCGACGCGGTCGCCTTCTTGCCCTTCATGTCGCTGACCGTGCATTGCACGTTGTAGACGCGCGCCGTCGGCAGCGTCTTCATCACGCTCGCGGTGTTGGTGCCGAAGCTGCCGTCGTCGAAGTCCCAGGCGTAGGCGAGCGCGTCTCCATCGGGGTCCGACGCGGTGGCCGTGAAGGTGACCGTCGCGTTCGCAGCGACCGCCGTCTGGCTCGCCGCCAGCGTCAGCACCGGCGCGTTGTTGCCAGGGAAGGTGCCGAGGTTCACCACGAGGTCGATCGCCGGAGGCGTCGATGCCAGCTTCGCGATGGGCGTGAAGTGAATGCCCGCCAGCGGGTCCGAGAAGGTGCGGCCGATGACGAGCGCCGAGTTCGACGTGTTCCCGTCGGGCGTCATGTCGAGCAGGTGGCTGCCGGTGGTGTACGCGTAGCCGAAGTTTATCGACGCCCCGTTCTGCAGCTCGGCGTTTCCGATCGCCGGGCGGTACTCGAGCCAGTAGTCGCGCCCGCCGCCGCGCGGGACCTTCAGCGCGTGCAGCCCGCTGGTCACCGCCTGCTCGATTGCCTGGATGCGATACGTGCCGCTGGCCGTCACCGTCTGAACCTCTGCGGGCAGCACCCACTCGAAGGTGCGCTTGAACCAGGCGTTGAAGTGGTTCGCCGCTCCGCCGCCGTTGCCCATCACGTCGAAGGGGTTGCCGTACTCGACGTTGGTGCCGGCGCCGATGATGCTGGTGCCGGCGTTCCAGAAGTTGGCGTGGTAGACGCCGTAGTTGTGGCCGAGCTCGTGGGCAGTGACGCGCAGCGAGAAGTTGCCGTTGAGCCAGGTGCCCTTGCTGCCGACGTAGCCGCGGCCCGCCCAGCCGCCGAACATCGCGGGGAAGCCGACGATGTCGAGGTTGTAACCGGCGGTGTCGAAGCCCGCGGCCTTCGCGGCGGCGCGCGCGTCGGCCATCAGCGAGAGGTAGTTGTCCGTGGCGATGTAGTCGGCGGCGGTCTTCGTCATCCGCAGCGTCGGCGTCACCACCGTCGTCATCGTCGTCTTGTTGAACGAGTTGGCGACGTAGAAGGCGTTGCAGGTGTTGTTGATCAACGTCTCGGCCGCCGTCTGCCCCACCGGGTCGCCCGGCTTGTCGGAGAAGTCGACGCGAATGAAGAGCACCGTCTTCGGGCCTTCCGTCCACACCGACGCGGGAGCGAGCGAGCTGCCATTTCCCAGCGCGTCTTCGGCATCGGCCAGCGTCTGTTCCGTCATGTCGGCGTGGCCCGGCACGCAGAAGCCGTAGAGCGCATCGGCGCCGTGGTACCCGAGCCCTTCTTCGGCGTTCTTCTTCGAGACAGGGCACTTGCCGTTTTCGATCGGCAGGCTGGCGACGACTTCGCCCGGAAACAGGCGGCGCAGCGGGCTGTCGGTGAGCGCAATCACGCCATCCAACGCGACGCCGTGAAGGCGCAGGTTCTCGCGGGTCGCCTGCCCTTCGCGGCGGCCGTACACTGCGGCGCGGAGGAAGCGGGGGTCGCCTTCGAAGCTGACGAAGCGCTCGAGCGGGCCGTCGGTGCTGCCGATGACGTGCAGCATGCCGCGCCCGTCGCGCCACTGTTCGATGTGGCGGGCAATTTCCACTGGCAGCTGGGCGCGTTCGACGGGGCTGAGCGCGTACGAGATGGCGGTGCGCGGGTCAGACAGCAGCAGCGCCCGCATCGTCGGCGCGCGGGCGGCGGCCAGCGACTCACCTTCGGCCGTGGTGCGGTCTGTCTTCGCAAGCCACCCGCGGAAGGCGCGATCGTTCGCGATCGCCCGGTCGGGGTTGCCCGACGAAGGCGCGGGCAGTGTCTGTAGCGCCTGCGCCTGCGAGCCGGCATGCTGCTGCGCCGGGGAAGTACAGCCGAGAACAACGAAGAGAATCGGAAACCAGGCGCGCGGAGCTCGAAGCATCGCGCGCGGGCTGCAATCGCGTGACCAGTGGCTTCTCCAGCAGGCTCAACGGGATGCGTCGAGGTCCCGCGCCCTTACCCACTGAAACCCTTGCGACCTCGCAGCGATTGCGGAGTCGCACCCACACCGCATGTAGACAGAACCCGTCACTCCCGGCGGTTGACGATTCTTTGGGTCATCGACAACCGCCTGAAGAATCGTCAACCCGCCAGCCGCTTGTGCGGGTGGTAGAGGTTGCGGACGAAGCGGGTGAAGACGTGGCGCTCGTCCCAGCGTTGGCGGGCGAGTCCGTAGACGCCGGGCGCGTGCCCTTCGCGTTCGGTGAAGCCGGGAAGAAACTCGCGCTCGGTGTAGATGGCGAACACTTCGTCGACCCACGACCGGTGCCGGTAGGTGGGGAGCATCAGCCGGTAGATGGAGTCCTGCTCGGCCTGGGTGAAGGCGAGCCGGGCAATCGCGTGCGCCATCTCGTGGGTGACGAGGGCGCGTTCGTTCTTCAGCGACGTCTGCAGCAGGCCGATGCGGGCGCGGGGCCAGGTCGGGTGGTCCCAGAAGAGGCCCGCCGCGCGCGCCGACGCCGCCTTCGGAAACCCCGCCGCTGCCATCGTGCGGCCAGGTGGAATGAGGTCGACCTCGATCGGCCGGGCCGCGTTGAGCCGGGCAATCAGCTGCAGGTTCCCGAGCAACTGCGCGACCACCTCGTCCTTCACCGCCTTCACCAGCTCGGGAGCGGCGCCGTGCGCCTTCACCGTCACCTTCGCGTCGAAGTACGCCACAGCCTTCGCCCGCCCGTCTTTCGGCGGCGCGCCGGCGACCACGTCGAACGCATCACCCGAGTCGAGCAACGCGAAAGCGTGGAGCGGCAGCTGCTGCCCCGACGCAGGGTCCATCGGCACCGCCGAAGCGGGGCGTTCACCTTGAAAGCCGTCGTCCGTCACAGCGGAGCGGACACCACCGGCTGTTCTCTTTCCCAAGCCCGCGCGATGCGCAGCAGGGGCGCCTCTTCGAAGGGCCGGCCCAACAGCTGAAGTCCAATCGGCAGCCCCGCCGCGGTGAAGCCGCAGGGCACCGAGAGGCCGGGGACTCCCGCGAGCGAGGCAGGCAGCGTCAGCACGTCCATCAGGTACATCTGCAGCGGCTCGGACTTCTCGCCGAGCTTGAAGGGCGGCACGGGCGAGGTCGGGCTGATGAGGGCGTCGCACTGGGCGAGCGCGCGGGTGAAGTCGCGCTGGATCAGCGTCCGGACCTTCTGCGCCTTCAGGTAGTAGGCGTCGTAGTAGCCGGACGCGAGCGCGAAGGTGCCGAGCAGGATTCGACGCTTCACCTCAGGCCCGAAGCCTTCGGCGCGGCTCTTCTCGTACATCGTCCGAAGGTTCGTCGCGTCCTTGCTGCGGTGGCCGAAGCGCACGCCGTCGTAGCGGCCCAGGTTGCTCGACGCCTCGGCGGAAGCGAGCACGTAGTAGGTCGCGAGCGCATACCGGGTGTGGGGAAGAGAGACGTCGACGATGGTCGCTCCAAGCGCTTCGTACTTTGCGATCGCTGCGCGAACGGCCGTCTCGACCTCTGGGTCGAGGCCCGCTTGAAAGTACTCGCGCGGGACGCCGAGCTTGAGCCCCTTCACTCCGGCTTCGAGGTCTTTCGAGAAGTCGGGCACCGGCACGCGGGCGCAGGTCGAGTCGTGTGAATCTTCGCCGGCAATCACCTGCAGCATCGCGGCGGCGTCGGCGACGGTGCGGGTCAGCGGGCCGGCCTGGTCAAGAGAGCTTGCGAAAGCGACGATGCCGAACCGTGAGACGCGGCCCCACGTCGGCTTCAGCCCCACCACGTTGGTCATCGCAGCGGGCTGCCGAATCGAGCCGCCGGTGTCGGTGCCCATCGCGCCGAACACTTCGCGCGCCGCGACCGCTGCCGCCGAGCCGCCCGACGAGCCGCCCGGGCTGCGGGTCAGGTCGTACGGGTTGTGGGTGGGGTGAAAGGCCGAGCTCTCGTTCGACGAGCCCATCGCGAACTCATCGAGGTTCAGCTTGCCGAGCATCGGCGTGCCGGCCGCGCGAAGCCGCTGCACCACTGTCGCGTCGTAGGGCGAACGGAAGCCTTCGAGAATCTTCGAGCCCGCGGTGGTCGGCAGGTCGACGGTGCAGAAGAGGTCCTTCACCGCCACCGGCACGCCGTCGATCGCAGACGCCAGCTTCCCGCCCGCGCGCCGCGCATCCGACGCCTTCGCTGCCGCCAGCGCGCCTTCCGCGTCGACGACGAGAAACGCCCGCACCTTGCCGTCGACCGCGGCGATGCGCTTCAAACACGCCTGCGTCGCTTCCACGCTCGACACCTCGCGCGCGGCGAGTTGCTTCGAGAGCTCGAGCATCGAGGCGTCGGTGAGCATGGCTATTCGATGATCTTCGGAACCGCGAAGTGGCTGCCCACGCGCTTCGGCGCATTTGCCAGCGCCGCGTCGACGCTCAGCGGCGTCTCGACTTCATCCGCGCGGGTGAAGCCCTGGGTCAGGTTCACCTGGTACGTCGGCGGCACGTTGCTCGTGTCGAGCTCCTCGAGCGTGGCGACCGCATCGAGGATCTGCTGCAGCTGGCCCAGCGTCTTCTGCTCTTCGTCGGGCGACAGCTGCAGCCGCGCCAGCCTGGCGACGTGCTGCACCTGCGCCAGCGTCAACGTGCTCACGGGCGCTTCAGCCGTTCGACGGCGCCCTTCGCCATCTTGGCTTCGGAGCCATTGGGGAAGGCCTCGAGGTACTTCTCGTAGTACTCGACCGCCTGTTCCTTTTTGCCCAGCGTGCGCGAGGCCTCGGCCATGCCGATCATCGCGGGGCCGTAGCGCGGGTTCACCTGCAGCGCGCCGCGGAAGGTCGCCTCGGCCTCGGCCGCCTTGCCCAGGTCGAGCAGCGCAAAGCCGCCACCCGACTGCGGCTCGACGCGGTTCGGCTTCAGCTCGGCGGCCCTGGCGAAGAGGGCGAGCGCGGCCTCTGAACGATCTCGCGCGCGCAGCCGTTCGGCCTCGGCGAGCAGCTGATCGAAGTCGCGCGGCTTCGGCGGAGCGGCCTTCGTAGGCTCTCCCGCATCGACCACGACCACGACAGCGACCGCGTTCCCGGCATCGACGACCACTGGAGCGCCAGCGTCGATCACTTCGACGACTTCTGCTTCCGCCCGCGACTTCGCCGCAGCTTCGGCCGCGCGCTGCTGAGCCGCCAACGCTTCCTTGCTCGACCTCTCGATCTCCGCCTGGCGGTTCGCGTCGTCTTTCTCTGCCGCGAGCAGCGCCTGCTGCGGAGCAAAGACGATGAAGTACCAGGCCGCTCCGCCGCCGATGCCGAGGATCATCAACGCGATCGCGACCCACTTCAGCAGGCCACCTGACTCGGGCTTCGGCTCGTCGCGCAGCTCGGTCTTCGCTTCCGGGTTGACGACGGGCCGCCGCGGCGCGCTGGGAAGCGGAGGTGCGGCCGGATTCGCCGGAGCCGGCAGTGAGAACACGTTGCCGCGAATCGTCTCGTTGCTGACCGGGCCCGACGAGGTCGGTTCATCCCGAGAGAAGCCGAGGGACGACGGGCCGCTGCCCCGGGTGCTCTCAATCGGCAGTGGCGGCAGGGGCGAGAAGCCGGGGCCGGGCAGCGTGTCGACCAGCTTCGGCTTGATCGGCGCTTCGGGCGGCAGCGTCTCGTCGCTGGGCCGCGTCGCGAAAGAGAGAGGCGGCGCGCTCGCCCGCGCCTCGGCCTTGAGCGCGTCGTCCACCACCTGGAAGAAGCTCGCCAGCTCGGCGATGTCGCCCAGCCGCTTCCAGGTGTCGCCGGTGAGGCTGATCTCGTCGTCCTTCTGAACCTTTCGTTCGACGATCCACTTCTGCAGCGTGGTCAGCCGGCGGAAGTTGAAGATGTTCCCCGTCGCCTGGCGCAGGCGCCACTCACGCCCGGGCTGGCTGTCTTCGGTGGGGCGCGGCAGCTCGGGTGCGCGCTTCTTCATCCGGAAGACGTGCCCGCACTGGGTGCATTTGACCGTCAGCCCGTCGTCCGGAATCCGGGCGTCTTCGAACTCGTACTCGGTCTTGCACTGGGGGCAGCTGACATCCATCGCGTGTCGGTATTTAGGGCATTTGCCGATCGCCGGTCAGGAAATTGACCAGTCGTTTGCCGCTCCTACGCTCACCCCCGATCAGACCACGACAGGGGTGTTGCAAATGGCGGCCAGCCGCGCTCGCGAGAAGTCAGTTCTTTCACGTCAAGACATCGCCTCGAAGCGAAAGGCTCTTCAGCAGAAGAAGATGAAGACGAGCCCGATCGGGCACCGCGCCATCTACGGCGTCGCCGTGCTGACGGTGTCGTTGCTGGCGCTGCTGTCGGTGGCCACCTTCTCGGCGCAAGACCGCATCGGCCCCGGCTTCCACAACGCGATCGGCCCGGTCGGGCACGCGATCGCCGAAGCACTGCGCGGGTTCCTGGGGGTGACGGCGTGGGTGCTGCCGCTGGCCGGCCTCTACACCGCAGGCCTCATCTTCGCAGGTCAGCCGAAGCAGCGCCGGTGGCCGCAGGTGCTGTGCCTTGCCCTGCTGCTCGTCTCGGGCGCCGTGCTCGCGCAGCTGATGTTCAAAGACGACCGCGGCTGGGCGCATGCGCCGGGCGGGCTGGTCGGGCGCGAGGTCGGCGGAATGTTGGCCGCGCTGTTCTCGACCGTCGGCACCATCGTGCTCGTCAGCGCGCTCGCGTCGATGGCGTTGATCGTCGGCACCCAGTTCGCGTTCTTGCGCTTCTGCTCGATGGTCTGGGCCGGCGCGCAGGTGCTGGGCAAGAAGGCGCAGGCTTGGGGCGTCGCATTCCTCGCGGTGCAGAAGGTGAAGATGGCCGAGAGGAAGATCGCCGCCGAGAAGGCCGCCGAAGAAGAGGCTGCCTTCCTCGCCCAGCTCGAAGAGCAGGAAGCCGAGCTCGCCGAGCTCGAGGCGTGTGCCGACGAGGCAGACCAGATCGCCGAAGAGAACGCGCTGATGCAGCGCGAAGCAGGGCTTGCCCGGCTGATGGAAACCGAAGCCGGGAAGAACCAGAAGCTCGCCGAGAAGGAATCGGTGCTGAACGAGAAGCTGGTCGAGCGCGAGGCCCGCCAGATGGAACGCGATGCCTTGAAGGCCGAGCGCGAAGGCTTGATGGCCGCCCGCCAGGCCGCGAAGGAACGCGAGCGCCTCGACGCCGAACGCCTGAAGGGCCCCGTGCCTGCGCCGGCTGTGGTTCAGGCTGCGCCGCAGCAGCCGCGGATGATCAACCTGGGTGGCGACCCCGCCTGGGCGAGCCAGCTCTCGCCGATGCACAGCGAAGCGCCGACGCCGGTGACGAACTCGATGATTCAGCCGGCGATTCCGTCGAACCCGCCGCCGCGCCGAGGGCCTGCGATCGTGATGCCGCCCCCTGCTCCGCCGCAGGCCTTCGAGTCGATGCCGCCCGTCGCCGCCGAAAGCATCGCCGCGATTCCGGTGGTTCAGTCGACGCCAGCGTTCGCGGCTGCTCCCGCCCCCAGTGCGCTGTCGGCCGCCCTCGCGCGCACGCCGATCATCGTCGAGCCCAAGGCCCCGCCGAAGCCGACCAAGAAGGCGCAAGAACAGTTCGAGTTCGTCGGTGACCGCAAGAGCTTCGTCGCGCCCCCGATGGACGTGCTCGAGGCGAACACCGTAGCGAAGGTGGCGGTCGACAAAGAGGCCTACCTCTCTACTGCGGCCAAGCTGTCGGCGAAGCTGCGTGACTTCGGCATCGACGGCGACGTCGTCGAGATCCGCCCAGGGCCCGTCGTGACGATGTACGAATTCAAGCCGGCCCCGGGCATCAAGATTTCCCGCATCGCCTCGCTGTCGGACGACCTCGCGATGGCGATGGAAGCGATGCGCGTTCGCATCGTGGCCCCGATTCCCGGAAAGGGCGTCGTCGGCATCGAAGTGCCGAACAAGGATCGCGAGACGGTGTTCCTCAAAGAGATCGCCGAGCAGGACGCCTTCCAGAAGTCGACCTCGCGCCTGACGATGTGCCTGGGCAAGGACATCGAGGGCATGCCTTACGTGTTCGACCTCGCGAAGGCGCCCCACCTGCTGATCGCCGGCACCACGGGCTCCGGAAAGTCGGTGGCGGTGAACGCGATGATCATGAGCATCTTGCTCAAGAGCACGCCGGAAGAAGTCCGCTTCATCATGGTCGACCCGAAGATGCTCGAGCTCTCGGTGTACGAGGGCATTCCGCATCTGCTGCTGCCGGTCGTGACGGATCCGCGCAAGGCGGCCATCGCGCTGCAGTGGGCGGTGGACGAGATGACCCGCCGGTACAAGCTGCTCGCCGAGGCCGGCGTGCGGAACATCGCGGGCTACAACGCGATGCTTGATGCGCAGACGAAGAAGCCTGTCGCTGCGGGCACGGGTCCCGTCATCGAAGGGAAGATTGTCCCGAAGGCGGCGCCTATCGTCGAAGCGAAGGCGGAAGCGGAAGCCGTTGCTGCGCCGGCGCCGGTCGCCGACGCCGGCCCGAAGAAGCGCCGCAAGCTGCTGATCGTGGACGTCGCGGAAGAAGGAGCCACCACACCTTCCGACGCTGCGCCCGCCGAGAACGCGCCGGCCCCGTCGATGGAGCTGGGCGTCGCGGCGCCGAAGGAAGAGGTCGAGGATCCGCGCGAGGGCCTGTCGCCCGAAGTCGCCGCGCAGCTGGAAGAGACCGAGAAGGAAGCCGAGATTCGGGTCGACGAGCCCACCGAGGCCGAGGCCGCCGCGCTCGCCGCTGCTGCTGCCGCCGCCGAAGCGACCCGCAGCGCCGAAGCCGAACAGGCGAAGAAGAAGCTGCCGTACATCGTGGTCATCATCGATGAGCTCGCTGACCTGATGATGGTCGCGTCGAAGGAAGTCGAGACCTCGGTGGCCCGCCTCGCCCAGATGGCGCGCGCGGCCGGCATTCACTTGATGGTCGCCACCCAGCGTCCGTCGACGGACGTCGTCACCGGTGTCATCAAGGCGAACTTCCCCACCCGCATCACCTTCATGCTGCGCAGCAAGCCCGACTCGATGACGGTGCTCGGCACGGTCGGCGCCGAAGCGCTGCTCGGCATGGGTGACATGCTGATTCTTCCCCCGACCAGCGCGCACCTGCAGCGCGTGCACGGCTGCTACGTGTCAGAGACGGAAATCAAGCGCGCGGTCGACCACCTCAAGGCGCAGGGGAAGCCCGTCTACGACGAGTCGATTCTCAAGGCCCGCGAGGAAGACGGAGCGACCGATGGTGGCGAAGACGACGAGCTTTCCGACGAGCTCTACGACCAGGCCGTGGCGATCGTCAGCGAGATGCGCCAGGTGAGCATCTCGATGCTGCAGCGGAAGATGCGCATCGGGTACAACCGTTCGGCCCGGATGATCGAACGCATGGAACGCGATGGGTTGGTAGGAGCTGCCGACGGCGCCAAGCCGCGCGACGTGCTCGTGCGTCCCGTCGGAGAAATGCCAGGCATGGACGCGATGTAGCTTGCGGCCAGCGGCACTCTTTCTGGTTTGCCTTTCCGGCTGCGTCACCCCCCAGGCCATCGTGGGGGCCGACGTCAGCGACTGGTCAGAGATCCAGACGGATCATTTCCGGCTGCGCGCGCAGCTGGATGAGGCGTCGGCGCTGGATGCGGCGCACGGGCTCGAGGCGGTACGGGCGGCGATGCTGGCGTATTGGCCGGAGGCCGCTCCGAGAGACAGGCTCGAGGTGTTGGTGTACCGCGACGTCGCGTCGCTGGCGGACTTCGGAGCAGCGCCGGGGTTCATCGCGCAGACGGCGAATGGGCCGATGATCGTCACGTCGATCGTCGGGCTCCACACGCCGGAGTTTCAGAAGGTGATTGCCCACCACCTCGCGCACCAGCTCGCCGCCTGGCAGCTGCCACGTGCGCCGCGCTGGTTGTCCGAAGGGCTGGCCGAGTACCTCGAGTCGTACGAGGTCAACGGCGCGTCAGTCACTTTCGGCAAGCCGCCCGGCACGGTGGGCCCGGCCGACTTGTCGGGCCAGCCGGTGACGCTCGCGCAGCTGTGGGACTGGACGACCCAGGATGATTTGCCGGCGCAGCGCGCGGCGTGGGCGTGGTGGTTCGTCGCGTACCTGCAGAACACCTACGCGGAGAGCTTCGAGCTTTGGCAGCGCGCGATCGTTCGCGGCGAGGAGCCGAAGGGCGCGTGGACCCGCAGCTTCTCGGGCACCACCGACGAGCTGATCGAAGCCGAGGTGCTCGCGGCGCTGCAGAAGCGGCAGCTGAAGTTTCAGAAGGTCACTTTTGCGTTCAAGCCCGGTCACGCCGAGCCGGTGCGCATCGACGCAGCGTCGCTCCACTCGACCCGCGCCGAGCTGCTGCTGCAGTCGAGCCCGCTCGATTTCGAGTACCGCCGCGCGGCTGCAACGGCAGAGCTCGAGGCGGCGCTGGCGATCGACGCGAAGAATGTCGACGCGCTGGTGTTGAAGGCGCGGCTGATGCCTGAGGACTCGGCGCGCGCCTTCGTACAGCAGCTGACGCAGACGCTGCCGCAGAGCGCCAAGGCGTGGGGGTTGATGGCGTCGATCGTCGGGCGCGATGGCGATGATCCGCGCGAGACGTTGCAGTTCGCGCTCGCGCTGTCGCCGGATCACCCGGGCCTGCTCAACACGCTCGCCTGGTACTCGACGCTCTACGAAGACAAGACGGAAGGCATGCGGCTGGCGGAAAGAGCGGCGGCGCTGCGGCCGTGGTCGGCGGCGATGGTCGACACGTCGGCGGCGACGATGGGGGCGGCGGGACGCTGTGCGGAAGCGGCGGCGCGGCAACGCAACGCGCTCGACCTGCTGGTGCACGCGTCGGCTGAGCAGCGCGCGGACTACGTAACGCGGCTGCGGGCGTACGAGACGCAGTGCTCGCGCTCGCGGCCCACCGCCCTGCGCCGGTGAAGACGCCATTCGTCATTCTCGGCAACCCCGAGAACCGGCGAATTTCTCTCTTTCAAGCGGCGCTTCAGACGCAGGGCTTTGCTCCGGCGCACGTCGTCTCGTGGCTCGAGTTTCTGCGCGATCCGGCGACGCTCGATTTGCCGATCGACGAGTGCTTCTTTCGCATCGACTCCGCGGGCGAGAACTTCGAGGTCGAACGGGCGCTGCTGCGGCTCGGTGGTGGCGAGTGCCTTTCGGCTTCCGGAATCGATGCCCTGCTCGAAGACCGCGGCAGGATTCTGTGCCCGCGGCAGCAGCACCGCGGGTTCGAGGCGGCGCTGGGGCGGATTCGGCTGCCACCCGGCTGGCGCGCGTTGAACCCGGTGGCCGACGTGCTCGAGCTCTTCGACAAGCGGCGCACGTCGGCGCGGTACGCCGCGGCGGGAATTCCAGTGCCGGAGTCGCTGGGTGAGATCAACACCGTCGCTCAGCTGGACGACGCGATGGATGCGCAGGGCGTGACGACGGTGTTCGTGAAGATGTCGGCGGGCTCGTCGGCGAGCTGCCTCGGCATCTACCGGCGGCCGCGCTCGTTTCAGACGACGATCGAGGTCGCGAAGACGGGCTGGTACAACAACCTGCGCATCCAGCACGTGCGCGATCGCGGCCGCATCGAGGAACTGCTGTCGTTTCTGCTGCGCGAAGGGGCGCAGGTCGAGCGCGCGATTCCGAAGGCGAAGTTTGCCGGGGCGTTCTTCGACTTACGCGTGCTGTGCGTCGCGGGCGAGCCGGCGTTCGTCGTCGTCCGGCAGCACGCGCACGAGATCACGAACCTGCACCTGGGCGGACACCGCGGAGATCTCGACGCGCTGCGGGCCGAGGTTCCGCCCGATTCGTGGGAAGCGGCGATGCAGAGCTGCCGGAAGGTCGCGTCGCTGTACTCAGCGCTGCACGTCGGCATCGATCTGATGTTCGAGCCCGGGTACTCGGCGCACCGCGTGCTCGAGGCGAACGCGTTCGGAGATCTGCTGCCCAACCTCACCCGCGACGGGCTCAACGTCTGGGAATGGGAGCTGCGCGCGCTGGTTGCGCCCACTCGTGACTCCCCCTGTTTGGGAGCTCTGCTTCGGCCGTGAAGCTGCCTGGCTGGGTCGTCGACGACAACACCTCGGTCGAGCGCGAAACCGCCCCCTGGAGGAACCGCACCGACGTCGAACGCGCCGCCGCATTGTCGGCAGTCTGTCGGGTCGCGGCGAAGATTCTGCGGGCACGCACGGACAGGACGCGGGTGTTGGATTGGGTGGATCCGATCCCTGCGAGCAGCGTGGCCGCGCTCAAACGCCTGCGACAGCGGCCGCGATGATCGACGCGGCGGATGCGGGGCCCTTGGCGAGGCGCTCGAGCAGGCGGGGCGTCAGAGATTTCACCCCCGCTGATTCCTGAAGGGCACGCGTTCGAGCAAGCCATCGCCGAACACCTCACCCAACTTCAGATGCTCGAGGTGCACGTAGCCGATGTGGCAGCCGCACTTCTGCGCCGAGCACGGGCGGGGACGAAGGGCCGACGCGAAGTCCGGTGCGTAGATGTTCCCGAGGACGCCGCGCAGAAAGTGACAGCTGCGCGCATCGCCCTGCCCGTCGACGCTGATCACGGTGTGCCCGCCCGCGCATGCCTTGCCGAGGCTGTCGTGGGCCTTGAGGTTGAAATCAAAGAGCGGATCCACTTCACGAAACGCAGCGAGCGCCTGAGCCGGGTACGTGGTCGCCAGGTCCTTCACCGCATTGACCCAGACGTACACCTCGCTGGGCAGTTCCGAACGCACGGCCTGAAGCTCGACGACGTGCTGCGGGAAGCCCACGACGCCCACCGAGAAAGACACGCCCCGCCGCCGAAGCTCGAGCGCGCGTTCGACGAACCTCGCCCGCTTCGTCCAATCGGGGTGGTAGGTCGCCCAGATTCCGACCCGCGAGATGTCCGCCTCGTCGAGCCAATCGAGCCGCGCCGAGAGGTTCGTCTGCGCCGCGACCTTCTCGACGTGCGGCATCCGGCTCAGCCGCACCATCGCCTGCTGGTACCGCGGCTGAACCAGCGCCTCGCCCCACGGAGTGAAGAACACCCGCAACTTCTCAGGCCACGTCTCTGCCCAACCCAGAAACTTCTCGAGCGCCGCCGCGTCGACCGCGTGCTCTTCGTCCGTCTCGTGGTGCTTCGCGAAGGGGCAGTACGTGCAGCCGTAGTTGCAGCTCGACAGCGGCCCCCGGTACAGCACCGAGAGCGCGGTCACCGGTCTTCCCACCCTTGCATCGCCACCTCGACGGCCTCGGAGTGCAGCCACGGCCCAATCACGTCGCTGCGCTCGACCCCCGCCTCCGTCAGCCGCAGCGTGCCCGCTGCTTCCTGCGCGAGCCCCAACTCCACCAGCTCGGCCAGCTCGGGCAACCGCGGACGCGCAAGCCCCTCTTCCGACAGCAGCGACAGAATCGCGCGCCGCCGCAGCTGCTCGGCGTCCGACAGCCGGAACCCATGGTGCGCGAAGTCGAAGCTCTCGGCCGGGCGCGCCGAGTAGCTGTCGATGATTCCGCGCACCGCCCGCGACGCGACCGCGAACTCCGATGAGTAGTGCACGCCCCGCGTGTAGCTGCGCGCGCCCACGCCCACACCGATCATCCCGTCTTCCTGGCAGCGGTAAACGGGCGCGTCGGCGAACGGCGAATCCACCCGGCGGAACATCCGCATCGACACCTGCCGGTACCCGTTCGCCTTCAGCCAGTCGCGCCCCGCGCGGTACAGCGACAGCCGCAGGTCGTCCCATGCGTGGGCGGCTTTTCCCAGGTACGTCAGCGGCCGCACGTACAGCGGGTACAGGTAGAGCTCTTCGGGTTTCCACCGCTGCGACAACTTCAGCGACTGCAGGAAGCTCTCAACCGTCTGACCTTCGATGCCGTAGATGAAGTCGAGGTTCAGCGTCGCGAAGCCCGCGTCGCGCAGCAGATCCAGCGCCCGCTCGACCTCCGCCCGCTGTTGAGGCCGCTTCACCGCCGCCACTTCAGCCGTAAGAAAGCTCTGCACGCCAATCGACACGCGGTTCGCCCCGCGCGCGCGCAGCACCTTCACCTTCTCGGCCGTCGTCGTCTCGGGCGACAGCTCGACGGACATCGGCATCGCCCCGAGGTTCGCGCCCAATGACGCCATCAAGTCGAAGACGCGGTGCAGATCGGCCGGCGCGAGAAAGCTCGGAGTGCCCCCGCCCACCGCCGCCCGCGCAAACCCCACCGGGCCCAGCGCCGACTTCACCGCCTTCACCTCGCGCTCCAGCGTGTCGAGGTACCGCGTCACCACGTCCGCCGTCGGCCCCGCCGCGGTGAACAGGTTGCAGAACCCGCATCGCATCTCGCAGAACGGCACGTGCAGGTAGAGGAACAGCGACCGGGTGTCCTCGCCCGCCCAGACCTGATCGAGCGGCAGCGGCGCCTCGAACGGCCGGTACGCCGTCTTGTGCGGGTAGCCGTACAGGTACTGCTGGTACGGAGACCCTTGAAGCATCGTGCGCAGCTTCGTCACCGCACGAACTCCGCGTAGGGCACGTTGGCCACCACCGGGTGGTTCAGCCGATGCCCGTGAAACCCGTCTTCCCCGTACGCCGTGCCGTGGTCGGAGCACACGATGCTCAAGCTCGGCCCGCGCGCGCGAAGCGCCTCGAAAAGCGGAGGCAGCTGCGAGTCGACGTACTCCAGCGCCGCCGCGTGCGTCTGCAGCGAGTCGCGCGTCGCGCCCGGCACGTAGTGGCAGTTCGGCTGATGAAGCGCGGAGACGTTGATGAAGAGGAAGACCTTCTGCGCGCTCTGGGAAAGCACGCGTCGCGCGATCGCCACCTGCGCGCGCATCGAGTCCTTCGCGGTGACTGAAGTCTCGGCGCTGTAGTGGCTCTCTTGAAAGTATGCGGGCAGCACCTGCCCGAGCGCGTTGGCCGGATTGAAGAACCCGACACCTCCGATGCAGACGGTGCGGTAGCCGCGAGACGCAAAGCCCGAGACGATGTCGCGGGTCGGAAACACGCACGTGTCTTCCGTCGTCGTCTCGCTGCCTTCGAACTTCGTCGAGAAGAGCCGCACGTGGCGACCGGGGCGCGCGGGCGTCGGCAAGAACCCCGCGAAGAACGCCTGGTGCGACGCGTACGTGAAGTTCCCCGGAGCGTGCCGATGTTCCCACTGCCCGCCCGGAATCAGCGCCCTCAAGCACGGCGTCTTCGCCTGCGACGCCACGTCGAACCGAAGCGTGTCGAGCACGAGGAACAACACATCGTGGGTACCAATGAGGGCGTTGACGTTCACCTGAGCACCTTTCGCAGCTCGGCCAGACAGTCGGCCTGGCTGCAGTCGGACGTGTCGAGGCGCAGCTCGGGGTTTTTGGGCGCCTCGTACGGATCATCGATGCCCGTGAAATGCAGCAGCTCTCCCTTCATCGCCCTGGCGTAGAGCCCCTTCGGGTCGCGCCGCTTCAGCACCCCGAGCTCGGCGTGAATCGCGACCTCGATGAAGCGAACGCCATCGCGAAGGGCCTGCTGCCGAACGCGGCCTCGGGCCTCGGCGTAGGGCGAGATGACGGCGCAGATGGTGATCGCCCCGGTGCGCGCGATGGCGCGGGCGACGTACCCGACGCGCCTTACCGAGATGTCGCGGTCTTCCTTCGTGTACCCGAGGTCGGGCGAAAGCTCTTCTCGCACCTCGTCACCGTCAAGCAGCTCCACCGCACGCTCCGGTTCGAGCTGGGCCTTCAGCTGCACCGCCAGCGTCGTCTTGCCGACGCCTGATGGACCCGTGAACCACAGAATGACGCCCTGCTCGCGCACGGCCCGCATCTAACAGGCGACCTGCGGCATGATCCATGTATCGAGGGCATCCATGACCGAGCCGAAGAAGCCGAACCGAACCCCCATTGTCGTCGCCGCCGTCGTCGTCCTGCTGGGCATCGCCGCCTTCCTCGGCTGGCGCGTGTTCCAGCGGCAACAGCCGCTGCCCGAAGCCGTGGTCGAAAGGCCACTGCCCGTGGTCGACGCGGGGATGCCCGCTGCGCCTTCGCTCAACTCTGCCGACGGTGACGCGCTGCTCAAAGACGGCGCCGCCGGCCTGTCACCCGAAGCGACGCTGGCCGCGTGGCTCGCCCAGCCCGACATCGTGCGCCGCCTCGTCGCCGCGGTGAACCAGATCGCCGAAGGCGAGAGCCCCCACGAGACGCTGGGCTTCATGGAAGTGAAAGGCGCGTTCGCGGTGGTCGAGAAGAAGGAAAAGAAGAAGTCGAAGAAGGCGCCAAAGGTGTTCTTGATGAGCCCCGCGAGCACTGCCCGCTACGACGACGTGACGAGAGTCATCGGCTCGGTCGACGCCGCCGCGGCCGGCACGCTCTACGGCAAGGTGCGGCCCTTCGCCGAAAGCGTGTTCCGGGAGATTGCGCCGCCGGGCAAGACGTTGGACGAGACGGTGCAGAAGGCGATCGATCACCTCGCGGTCGTACCGCTTTCCGACCAGCCCATCGAAGTCACGCCGATGGTCGAAGGCATCGGCTACGCGTACGCCGACCCGAAGCTCGAGTCGCTGAGCCGGGCGCAGAAGCACCTGCTGCGCATGGGCCCGGCGAACGCGCGCGTCGTGATCGGAAAGCTGAAGGCCTTCCAGGCTTCTACGAATAGGTGAGCCGGCGGCCGAGCAGCATCGTCAGCTGTTCGATGACCTGCCGGGCCGAGAAGGGCTTGCCGAGAAAAGGCGCGCCGTCGGGCAGGTCGCGGGGCGGGTGGCCGCTCATGAAGAGCACCGGAAGATCCGGGGCGTGTCTCCACAGAATCTTCGCCACCTCTGGGCCGCTGTAGCCCGGCATGTCGATGTCGGTCACGACCGCCTGCGCCGTGCCCACGATGTTCGCGGCGTCGGCGACGAGCGCGTGAAGGTCTTCCGCCAGCACCGGCTCAAAGCCCGCCGACTTGAGAATCAGCGACAGCACCTTGCGAATCGCCGCCGTGTCGTCGAGCACCAGGATCCGTTCGCCCTTTCCCGCCCGCATCGCCGGGCCGCTGCTGATGACGCGCGCAGGCCGCTGCTCGGTGCGCGGTAGGTAGATTTGAAAGGCGCTGCCCGCTCCCGTCTTCGATCGGACGCCGAGGCCGCCACCCGACTGGCTGACGGTGCCGAACACGCTGGCGAGGCCGAGGCCCGTACCCTGCCCTTCGGGCTTGGTGGTGAAGAAGGGCTCGAAGATGTGCGGCAGCACGGCGACGTCGATGCCGGTGCCTTCGTCGCGCACCTCGATCTCGACGTAGCTGCCAGGGGTCAGAGGAGGCGTCACCCCATCGGGAGACGCCTCGAACTGCCGGCCCTGGGCGCTGAGCCAGATGGTGCCTCCTGACGGCATCGCGTCGCGCGCGTTGACCATCAGGTTGATCAGCGTGTGCTGCAGCTGCGTCGGGTCTGCGTTCACCGTCAGCGGCTCGGTGCCTTCCTGAACCTTGGCGGTCACCGCGTCGCCGAGCAGGCGATCGACCATCGTCACCGACTGCTTCAAGAGGTCTGCGACATCGACAGGCCGCGGCTCGAGCAGGTTCTTCCGGCTGAAACTGAGCAGCTGGCGGGTGAGCGCCGCGCCGCGATCGACGGCGGTCGACAGCTCGAGGCCCAACGCCTTGCCCGCCATGCTCGCCTCGATGCCCAACTTCAGCACCGCGAGGATGTTGTTGAAGTCGTGCGCGATGCCGCCTGCGAGCCGGCCCAACGCCTCGAGCTTCTGCGCCTGGAGGAGCTCAGTCTGCAGCCGCCGCACCTCGGTGACGTCGAGCACCGAGCCAAGCAGCTCACCGTCTTCGAGGAAGCGGCCTTCGAGAATCAGGTGCCGCGTGGTGCCGTCGTCGCGAATGAAGCGAACGGGCAGCGACTCGGTGACCCCGGTCTTCAGCGCCGCCGCGGCCGACTGCTCGAGCCGCAGGCGATCGTCCGGGTGCAGGCGGTCGAGGAAGTCGTTGAACGACGGAGCCGGCTCGTCCGCCGGCACGCCCGCAATCACCCTGAACTGGTTCGACCAGACGATTTCGCCCGTCGCCGGCGCCCAGCGGTAGCTGCCGACATTGGCCAGCGCCTCGGCTGCGCGCAGCATCTCGTCGTCGCGCAGGCGCCGCTTCTCGGCGTGGCGCAGCTCGGTGATGTCCTGAATCGTGCCGACGAACCGCGCCAGCTTTTCGCCCGGCTCGTCGACCGCCGTGTTCACGCCGCGAACGATCCGTTCGCCCATGACAGGGTTGATGATCCGGAACTCGATCGGGGGTACCGCCCCGGTCGTGGCGAGCAGCTCCATCTGGTTGCGCACCCGAGCCGTGTCGTCCGGGTGAACGTGCTCGAAGAAGGCGGCGGTGTGGTCGCAGGGCATCGAAGGGTCGACGCCGAGGATCCGGTACATCTCGTCCGACCAGTGAACGGCATTGGTTGGGCGGTGCCAGGCCCACGAGCCGACCTGCGCGATGCGCTCGGCTTCGGTGAGCAGGCGCTCCCGAACCGATAGCGTGCGCGGATCAAGTTTGAATCCCCCAGACACTTGGGCCGAAGCATACGCTAATGACCCTTCATGGCAGTTCGACTTCCCCTCTTCGCCACCACTTCCCGCGGCACGGAAGACCTGCTCGCCGCTGAGCTCACCTCGCTCGGCGCCGCCCGGGTCAAGCAGGACCGCGGAGGGGTGCGCTTTCACGCCAACCTGCGCGAAGCCCTTCGCATCGTCCTGCACTCGCGGCTCGCGATGCGCGTCCTCTACCCTCTGCTCGAGGCCGAGGTTCACGGGGCCGAAGGGCTGTACGAAGCGGTGAAGTCGGTGCCGTGGGAAGAG
Organism: Myxococcales bacterium; assembly: GCA_038206395.1. GTDB lineage: Bacteria > Myxococcota > Myxococcia > Myxococcales > Myxococcaceae > JAGSPQ01. The sequence goes on from JBBRAX010000006.1 coordinate 31,322, forward strand.
CACTTCACCCTGCGAGCGACCTTCGCGGTCGAGGCGACGCTCAAAGACAGCGAGCACAACCATTCGGGGTTCGTGGCGCTGAAGGCAAAGGACGCGATCGTCGACCGCCTGCGCGACAAGCTGGGCAGCCGGCCCGACGTCGACACTGGCAACCCCGACCTGAGCATCGTCGTCCACCTGTCGAAGTCGAAGCTGTCGCTGTCGCTGGACCTCGCCGGAGACCCGTTGAACCGGCGCGGTTACCGGGTGGAACAGACGGCCGCTCCGCTGAAAGAGACGCTGGCGGCGGCGATGTTGCGGGCGGCGAAGTACGAGGGCGAAGAGCCCTTCATCGACCCGATGTGCGGCTCGGGCACCATCGTCATCGAGGCGGCGCTGATCGCGATGCGCCGCGCGCCCGGCATCAACCGCAACTTCGGCATCGAGCGCTGGCCGCAGATGAAGGCCGAGGCCTCGCAGATTCTCGAAGAGCTGAAGGCCGAGGCGAAGGCGGCCGAGCGCGTTCCACCCTTCCCCATCATCGCGCGCGACCGCGAGCCTGAGGCGATCGAGGCGACGAAGAAGAACGTAAAAGCGGCGCGGCTGGGCCACAGCGTGCTGATCGAAGAAGGCGACGCGATGTTCTTTCCACCGCCCGAGTCCCCGCCCGGCCTGCTCGTGTCCAACCCGCCTTACGGCGAGTGGCTCACCGCCGGCGGCCAGAAGGGAATGAAGACCTTCTATTACAAGCTCGGAGAGTCGTTCGGCAGCTGGGGCTGGCGCATGGCCATCCTCTGCGGCAACCCGGCCTTCGAGAGCGCCTTTCACCACCGCCCGTCGGAAGTGCGCGAGCTGTGGAACGGGCCCATCGAGTGCCGCCTGATGATCTACCCCTGGCAGGTCAAGTAGCTGGTCGAAGCTTCGGTGCAGGGCTTCAACTGACCGCTGCTTGAATTGGCAGGGCGGTGGTCCTTAGTGTGGCCCGCGCAATGACCCGGGATTTCCACGGAAATGACGTCACCCACGACGCCACGACCCCGGGCATGGATCCGCTGCTCGGCCAGGTGCTCGACGGGCGCTTCCGGGTGGTCGAGCCGATTGGCACGGGCGGCATGGGGCGCGTGTATCGGGCGGTGCAGCAGCCGCTGAACCGGGCCGTTGCGCTGAAGGTGCTCGACTACAACTACGGCGCAGGAAGAGACGAAGCGTTTCGGCAGCGGTTCCTGGTCGAAGCGGCGCTGACGGCGAAGTTGTCGCACCCGAACACCATCACGGTGATCGACTACGGCTGCACGCCGAACGGCATCTTCTACATCGCGATGGAGTACCTGGACGGCCGCACGCTCGATCAGGTGATCACCGACGAAGGGCCGATCGAGTGGCGCCGCGTGGTGAACATCGGCCAGCAGATCTGCCGGTCGTTGCGAGAGGCGCACAACCTGGGCGTCGTGCACCGCGACTTGAAGCCGGGCAACGTGATGCTGCTTCACGCGGATGAAGACATGGACCAGGTGAAGGTCCTCGACTTTGGGTTGGTGAAGAGCTTCGTCGTGGGTCAAGAACTCGAGGGCCGCGCGATTACCCAGCAGGGGATGCTGATGGGCAGCCCGCCATACATGGCGCCCGAGCAGGGTGAGAAGAACCACGCCGACCCGCGCAGCGACATCTACTCGCTGGGCACGGTGCTGTACGAGGCGCTCACCGGCGCGCCGCCTTTCACGGGCAAGAGCGCGATGGAAGTCATCCTCAAGCACGTGCACCAGCCCGTGCCGCCGATGCGCGTGTCGGGTTTGCCGGTGCCGCCCGAGATGGAGGCGCTGGTCGCGCGCTGCCTGGCGAAGTCGCCGATGGATCGCTACCAGTCGATGGACGAGGTGCTGCAGGCGCTGCAGGCGCTGCAGGAACTGGCCACGCCTCAGCAGTTCGCCACGCCCACCGGTGGAATTCCCGTGCAGGCCGAGCCGCCGCGGTCGCCCAGCCGGCTCATGCCGCTGGTGCTCTTCGTCGTCGCCGTCGCGCTCGGGGCCATCGTCGCGACGGTCGGCATCCGGTCGTACAAGCCGGCCGAGGTCGTTGCCCCGGTAGCGAAGGTCGTTGCTGCGCCGGTTCCTTTGATGCCGGTGCAGGAGCTGGTCGTCGCTCCGGCGCCGAAAGAAGAGGAGGACCTCGCGAAGGGGGTGGAGTTAGCCGTGCCCGTTCATCCCGAGAGCAGTCGAGGGATGAGCAGCCTCGAAGCCCCGGTACCAGAGCCGGTCGTGGTCGCCAAGGTGACGTTCCGCGTCGAAACGGAACCCCGCGGAGCCAGCGTGACGCTGGAAGGAAAGCCGGTCGGCAAGACTCCGCTGGAGGTCCAGGTGGAAGTGCCGCCGAGCGGCACCGCGCACGCAGAGCTCGCCTTCGCGCTCAATGGCTACCAACCGACGACGATCAGCGCGTCTGGGGAAAAAGGCCGGGTGGTGGTGCGAGAGAAGCTGCGTCCGTTGAGCGCGAAGCCGATCACAGGCCCGCCGACGGTCTCAAAAAAACGTGCACCGGCGAGGAAGGCCGCGGGTTCGGTAAGCTCCGCGTCGAAGCTGGACGATGACGACGAAGACGTGGTCGCAAAGCCGCTGCCGAGCGATGCTCTGAAGAAGCCCGCGCCGTAACTACTGCTGGAGAGACAGATGAAACTGACACCTGCTCGAACGTGACGTGCGGGAATCTGCCTGACCAACGGCGTCGGAGGCGGAGCACGCGAACGACGAGTGCGGCAACGCGCAGGCGCTGACATTCAACGCCTCGGGGCTCGCCTCGGTCACCGGCAACCTGCTGCTCGCGAGCAACAGCGGCATGCAAAACGACCCGAGCCCGACCTGTAATTTCCAGGCCTCGCAGACAGGTAAAGACGTCGTCTTCTCGTACACGCTCACGGTCGCGTCGGACGTCGACATCACCGCAACCAGCGCGGGCAACGCTCCGGTGATCTACGTGCGCAAGCCCGGCCAGTGCACCAGCACGAGCGCGGCTGCAACGACTCCTTCGGAGCGGCGCCGACGCGTCTCACCCTCTACGGCCAGCAGCCCGGCACGTACTTCCTCTGGGTCGACTCGGACTTCCAGTCGTCAGGGCCGTTCAGCCTGTCGGTGCAGCTCACGCCGTCGCAGCCGTCGCCGATGAACGACTCGTGCGCGACGCCACAGCTGCTGACGTTCAACGCCACCAACCTCGCCACCGCGACCGGCGACACCAGCGGGGCCAACAACAGCAACGCGCCCAACGACCCGTCGCCCTCCTGCTCGGTGGGAGCGCGCCAATCGGGCCTCGACGTCGCCTACCAGTTCACGACCGCCGCGCTGCAGGACGTGGTGATCAGCGTGGCGCGGTCGGGGACGATGAGCACGCTCGCTCCGGTTATCTACCTGCGGCCTCAAACGCAGTGCGCGAGCGGGGCAGTCGTGAAGCAGCTGTGCGCGACGGGAGCGACTTTCGTGAACAACCGCCTGCTCCGTCTACCCGCGGGCACATACGTGTTGTGGGTCGACAGCAACAGCCAGGCGCAGCGCGGCGCGTTCGATCTCTCTGTTCAGCTCGAGCCGCCGACGATGGCGCCGGTGAATGAGACGTGCAGCACAGCGACGACGCTGACGCCCTTCGACCCGACCACCAGCCCGGTCATCTCGCTGACCGCGACGAACGAAGTCGCGACCAATGACAACAGCGCGGGCCCGCCGCAGTGCTCCGCCGGCGCGCGCACGTCCGGTCGCGACGTCTATTACGCGTACACGCTGCCGGCGGGCACGCACCAGGTGAGCTTCGCCGCGGCAGCGCTGGGCGTGGACTCGACCACGGCGACGGGCGGCTCGTTCGCCCTCACCGGCCGCATCGGAGCGCCCCCGAACGACACCTGCGCCACCGCGCGGACGCTGCTGCTCTCGACCGCTACCGCGGACAACGCGATCATCGACACAACGCGCCTCTCGACTGCGGACTACACGTCGCCTGCGTACGGCCCGTCTTGCTCGCAGTACACCGAAGCCGGGAAGGATCTCGTCTACGCGTTTACGTACACGGGCACGGTGGCGAAGTCGGTGACGGCGACAGTGACTCCCGACGGCGACTTCGACGTGGGGCTGCTGCGACTCGAAGGCATCTGCGCTCCGTCGGCGTGCGTCGCGCTCGACGACTCGGGCGCCAGCGGCCAGGAAGAGACGCTGACCTGGGTCGCTCAACCCAACACCACCTACTGGCTCGTCGTCGACGGCTGGGTCGCGAATGAAGAAGGCGCGTTCCGTCTGCGCGTCGAGTGATCGATTCCACGGGTAGACGCTGACGCGCTGGTTCTGCTGTACACCCCTGAAGGCGACGTGCGCCGATCAATGCAACTGAGGTGGGCGTTCGCAGCCCTTGTCATGCTGAGTACCCGGTCGACGACCCTGCCCTGGCCGAGGCCGGGTGCGAACGGGTGACCACGCTGAACGGCGGCCGGCAGGTTCACCGCATCTTCGGAACTACCCCGTCAAAGACCGCAGACGAGCGCCTCATCCACGTCGAAGAGTCGGGGCCCGGCTATCGAAAAGAGTGGCAGTTTTCGCGTGGCGACGGTGGCCCCGGCGCGCTGACCACCCACTTCCTCGCCGACCAGGTGAGGCGGTCTGGGGCTTCCCAGCCCCAGCTCTTCGAGCCGCACCCCTCAGACCCGATTTTCCTGCCGGTTGATCAACCGCTGCAGGTTCGATCGGTGCGTGAAGAGCATCAGCACGAGGAACACGACGGCGACGGCCGGGTACTCGATCGGCCGATGCACCGCGAAGCCCACGCCGACGGCGACCAGCGCGCCCGCCAGCGACCCGACGCTGCTCACCCGCCAGATGGCGAGCACGGTGACCCAGACGAGGAAGCCCGCGAGCGCTGCCCACGGCAACAACACGACGAGCACGCCCAGCGCCGTCGCCACGCCCTTGCCGCCCTTGAACTTGAGCCACACCGGGAACACGTGACCGAAGAATGCCGCGAGGCCCACCGCGTCGTGCCACAGCGGCTCGCCCGGCAGCAGCTGCTGCGCCGCGACCACCGGCAGCGCGCCCTTCAGCGCATCCAGCACCAGCACCACGGCACCGAGCTTCTTGCCGACCACGCGCGCGACGTTGGTCGCTCCGATGTTTCCGCTGCCTTCCGTGCGCACGTCTTTTCCCGCGACGGCGCGCGCGAGCAGCAGCCCGAACGGCACCGAGCCGCTGAAGTACGCCGCCACCACCAACAGCGCGTGCATCAAAGGAAGGGGTGCCGGTGCTGGATGATCACGAACGCGTAGTTCAACGTGAACGCGACGATCGCCACGTTCCGCAGCCGCGTCCAATCGCGCTCGTCGAGCTCTAAGTCCGGCACCGGCGCCTTGAACACCAGGTGCAGAAAGCTCCACACCACCGCGATCGCAAAGGCGCCCGCCGCCAGGGTACCCAGCGGGTTCGCCGCGAAGGCCCCGTACACGTTGAAGTGCGCGAACCGGTCGGCCACCCGCGTCAGCCCACAGCCGGGACACGGGAAGCCCGTCATCTCGCGAAACGCGCAGCCCCAGAAAGGGATGATCACCGCCACGGGGATGTACCGCGCGATCAACAACCCCAGCAGGCCAAGCAGCCCCAACGCGTCGAGCCTTCCGAACTTTCGGTTCCGCGCGGGCCAGGAAATCTGCACGGCTGCCTTCTAACCCGGTCACTTGCGTCCCTGCACGGGCTTGCGCTACTTCGGCCAGTCATGAACGCTCTCATCGCCGCCCTGATGCTCGCCACTGCTCCTGCGGTTCCCGCCAAGGCCTCCGAGCCGACGCTCGTTCGCGGCGACAAGCTCAAGGGCTTGCCCAAGGTCGAGCTCGCCGCACTGCTGAAGGACCCGGCCGCTTCTGAAGGAAAGGAAGTCGCGCTCGAAGGCACCGTGCGCAAGGCGTGCGAGAAGAAGGGCTGCTGGATGGAGCTCGCTCCCGGCGACGCGAAGGCGAAGGGCCCGGGCGTGCGCGTCACCTTCAAGGACTACGGCTTCTTCGTCCCGCTCGATTCCGCCGGCAGCAAGGTGAAGATCGAAGGCGTCGTCTCGGTGAAGGAGCTCTCGGACGAGCGCGTGAAGCACTACGAAGGCGAAGGCGCGACGGTCGCCCGCGGCAAGGACGGCAAGGCGCGCGAGGTTCAGCTTGTCGCGTCGGGCCTCGAGCTGCGCAAGTAAGTCTGACTCGCCAGTACTCCATGCGCGGCGTGCAGGGCGCCGCCGACCGCGCGGTGTCTCTCGCCCGCGAGTTCCTGCTCGTCCAGAGCCCCGGTAGCCGCCTTCACGACGTCTCGCTCGACCCCCGGTTTCAACACCGCGGCATCGACCTGCTCTGGGAACGCGATGGCCAGCCCGTGCTCGGCGTCGAAGTAAAGGGCGACCGCCAGGGCGGACGCCGCGGCAACTTCTTCTTCGAGCTCGTCAGCAACCTCGAGAAAGACACGCCCGGCTGCTTTCTCTATTCGGTCGCCGACCTTCTCGTTTACGTCTTCCTCGACAAGCAGCAGGTGCACTGCCTGCCGATGAAGGACGTCCGCGCGTGGTTCCTGCCGCGGGCGAAGCAGTACCCGCTGAAGTCGACCAAGACCCGCACCGGGCACCTCACCTACACGACGGTCGGCGCGATCGTGCCCGTGCGCGAGGTCTCTGTGGCGGCGCATCCCGCCACTGCGCTCGGAATGAACGGGACCCGGTGGGCCGTCTCACCGCCCTGAAGAAGTGCGCGACTGTCTTCAAGGTTCCGTGGCTCTGCGCAGGCTCATCCCTCGACTTCTCTTCCGGATGAACGGCGTCGTCTCTGCGGTCTACTGCTGCCTTTCGACGACGCACTTCCCCTCGCGGCAGAAGCTCGCCACTTTCGGGTGGGTGGCCTTGCAGCCGGGCGCTCTCTTCTCGCAGTCCTTGCTGGCGCACCTCGCGAGGCGCTGGCGGGTGCGGGCGTTGGTCTCGGCGTGAATGTCAGCGTCACACTCGGAGGGCGAACAGCACGCGTCCTGCTGCACCAGCATGCAGTCGACGTTCACCTGGCAGACGTCGAGCGCCGGGTCGTCCTTCGCCGCGCAGGCGCAGAGCAAGAGGAAGAAAGGAAAGAGACGCGCCATGGCCGCACCGTACACTCGCTTTCCTGTGTCGTCCCGGCTGAAGACACTCGACGCGATGACCGACGTCCCCGCCGCGGCGTGGGACGCGCTGCTCACCGACAACGACAAGCCCTTCCTCACCTGGGGCTACCTCGATGCGCTCGAACAGAGCAGCGCCGTCAGCCCCTTCAACGGCTGGCAGCCCCTGCACTTCACCCAGTGGGAAGGCGGCGAGCTCGTGGCGGCGGCCCCCGCGTACTTGAAGACCTCCAGCGGCGGCGAGTACCTGTTCGACGGGGCCTGGGCCCGCGCGGCCGACCGCATGGGCCTCAACTACTTCCCCAAGCTCGTCCTCACCGTGCCCTTCTCGGCGGTTCCCTCGCGGCGAATTCTCATACGGCCGGGCGACGAGAAGCACGGACAGCTGCTGCTCGACAACCTCGTCGACTGGGCCCGCGAACGGCGGCTGTCGTCGATTCACTTTCACTTCGCCGACCCGCCCCTCGTCCCTCGCCTCGAGACCAAAGGCTTCGCGCGGCGGCTCACCGTCCAGTACGTCTGGGAAAACGCGGGCTACGCGAGCTACGACGACTTTCTGCTGCGCTTCACCGCGCGCCGCCGGAAGCTGCTCAAGCGCGAGGCGCGGCGGGTGTTCGAGCAGGGCATCGAGATTCACACCGAGCGCGGCGCGCGGCACTTCGACCCCGAGCTCGCCCACCGCCTCTACAGCGCGACCGTCGCCCGCTACGCGCGGGGCCCCGAGCCGCTGCCGCTCGACTACTTCCGCCGGCTCGCCGCCGCCTGCCCCGACGCAGTGGAGTTCGTGTCGGCCCGGAAAGGCGGGCAAGTCGTCGCGGGCGCGCTGAACCTGGCCGCGGGAGATCGCCTCTACGGCCGGTACTGGGGCTCGCTCGACGGGCACCCCTTTCTTCACTTCGCCGCCTGCCTCTACCACCCGGTAGCCGAATGCATCGCGCTCGGGCGATCGCGCTACCACCCCGGGGCCGGCGGGGAACACAAGCTCACCCGCGGCTTCACCCCGACGCTCGCCCACTCGGCCCACCTGATGCTCGACTCCCGCCTCGACACCCGCGTCCGCGAGTTTCTTGCCCACGAACGCGCGGCGCTCGAGCAGGGCCTGCCGTTATGGGAAAGGGAAACCGGTTTCAAATCGCCTGCCTGATTGGGCAGGTTCGATGCGCGGGGCCGAAAGCTACGTTAGCTTCCACCACGAAATGGCCAACAAACCACGCCCAGATGATGGCGACACGGGCGTCGTCACCGAGACGAAGAAGAAGGAACAGCTGAAGAAGCCCCAGCTGTACCGGGTCATCTTCCACAACGACAACTACACGACGATGGAGTTCGTGATTGCCGTGCTGCGCGACGTGTTCCACAAATCAGAGTCCGATTCGGTGGCGATCATGCTGAACGTTCATCGCAACGGCTTTGGCGTCGCAGGCGTTTATACATTCGAAGTCGCTGAAACGAAGGTCAACCGAACCCACCAGCTGGCGAAGGAAGCCGAGTACCCGCTCAAGCTGACGATGGAACCCGAGGAGCTCTAAACCGTGGCATCGCCGATCATCGCCAAAGAGCTGCAAGCCTCGATTCGCTTCGCGCTGTCAGAAGCCAAGCGCATGCACCACGAGTACCTCACCCTCGAGCACCTGTTGCTCGGGCTGTTGCGCGACCCCCGCTGCGTCGAGGTCTTGAAGGCCTGCGGCGCGCGAATGGATCGCTTGAAGCAGCGGCTCGACACCTTCCTCGAAGAGGCGGTCGAAAGGCTCCCCGAAGGCACCACGGGCGAGCCGCAGCAGACGATTGCGATCGAGCGCGTGCTGCAGCGGGCGGCCTTCCACGCGCTGTCGGCCGAGCAGAAGGTGATGGACAGCGCCGACGTGCTGGTCGCCATCTACCGGGAAGACTCGTCGCAGGCGCTTCACTTCCTCAAAGAAGAAGGCGTCACCCGGCTCGACGTCCTCAACTTCATCTCGCACGGCATCGCGAAAGACGGCGCCGCTCCGGAAGAGGGTCCGACCCGCGAAGGCGTGGGTGGGGGCGACGATGACGAGGCCCCGGGCCCGGCGAAGAACCCGCTGGAGGCCTACACGACGCACCTCAACGCGGAGGCCGCCGAAGGTCACATCGACCCGCTCATCGGCCGCACGGCCGAGCTCGAGCGCACGATTCAGGTGCTCTGCCGCCGGCGCAAGAACAACCCGCTCTATGTCGGTGAGACGGGCGTCGGGAAGACGGCGATCGCCGAAGGCCTCGCGCTGGCGATTCACGAAGGCAACATTCCCGAGCCGCTGAAGAACGCGCAGATCTACTCGCTGGACATGGGCTCGCTGCTCGCCGGCACCAAGTTCCGCGGCCAGTTCGAAGAGCGCCTGAAGGCGGTGCTCAAGGCGCTGCAGCAGCACGACGACGCGATTCTCTTCATCGACGAAATCCACACCATCGTCGGCGCCGGAGCGACCTCTGGCGGCTCGATGGACGCCAGCAACCTGCTCAAGCCCGCGCTGGCCAGCGGCAAGCTGCGCTGCATCGGCTCGACGACGTACCAGGAATACAAGGCGTCGTTCGAGCGCGACCGTGCGCTGGCCCGCCGGTTCCAGAAGATCGACGTGCTCGAGCCGAGCGTCGAAGACACGGTGAAGATTCTGACCGGGCTCGCTCCGAAGTACGAAGAGCACCACAAGGTGAAGTACGACGCCGACGCGCTGAAGGCCGCCGCCGAGCTCTCGCACAAGTACGTGAACGAGAAGTTCCTGCCCGACAAGGCGATCGACGTCATCGACGAAGCCGGGGCCGTCGACCGCCTGCGCGGTGAAGGCAAGCGCACCGGCAAGGTCGACGTGAACGACGTCGAGACCATCATCTCGAAGATGGCCCGCATCCCCGCCAAGACGGTGCAGGCATCGGAAAAGGCGCAGCTGGGCAACCTCGACAACGACTTGAAGGCCGTCATCTACGGGCAGGACAAGGCGATCGGCGAGCTGTCGATGGCGATCAAGCTGGCGCGTTCAGGCCTGCGCACGCCCGACAAACCGATTGGCTCCTTCCTCTTCTCTGGCCCCACGGGCGTCGGCAAGACCGAGCTCGCCAAGCAGCTGGCGAAGACGATGGGGGTCGAGTTCCTGCGGTTCGACATGTCGGAGTACAGCGAGAAGCACACCGTCAGCCGGCTCATCGGCGCGCCTCCGGGCTACGTCGGCTTCGACCAGGGCGGGCTGCTGACGGACCAGATTCGAAAGAACCCGCACGCGGTGCTGGTGCTCGACGAAATCGAAAAGGCGCACCCCGACCTCTTCAACATCCTGCTGCAGGTGATGGATCACGCGACCCTCACCGACAACAACGGGCGCAAGGCCGATTTCCGGAACGTGGTCATCATCCTCACCACGAACGCGGGCGCGCGCGAGATGAAGGAAAAGTCGCTGGGCTTCGGTGAACGCAGCGCCATCGATGCGTCGAAGGCGAAGTCGGCGATCGAACGCGCGTTCAGCCCTGAGTTCCGAAACCGGCTCGACGGGTGGATTGTGTTCGGCGCGCTCAGCAAGGAAGTCATTCTCAAGGTCGTCGACAAGGACCTGGGCCTTCTGCAGAAGCTGCTCGATGAAAAGAAGGTCAGCCTCAAGCTCACCCAGGCCGCGAAAGAATGGCTGGGCGAGAAGGGCTACGACGCCGACTTCGGCGCCCGCCCGATGTCCCGGCTGATCGACAACAGCATCAAGAAGCCTCTGGCCGAGGCGCTGCTGTTCGGCACCCTCAAAGACGGCGGCACCGCCTTCGTCGATGTGAAGCCCGACAAGGAAGGCCTCGAGCTCACCTTCGCGACCGCCAACGCTTAGGCGGTCGTCACCTCTGGTCGCAGACGGAATGGAAGGCGTCGAGCGCTGATTCGCGGGGCAACTGGCGCTTCAGTACTTCGGCATGGGGCGAGCCTTCCTCGCACCGCCCGGCGCTAACGTCCGAACGCAGCAGCTCCGCGCGAGTCAGTGCATCGGTTGGATCCAGCCGTACCGCGAGTTCGAGATCATCGAAGGTGGTGGTCTGGCCAGAGGACACCCATCGCGACGCGAACGCAGAGGCGCACGCGAGCGCTCCAATCGCGAAGAACATGCTGACCGGCCTCGGCGTCACCGCCGCGCCAGATGTCCGTTCTAGCCCTCCGAAGCAGACCACCGCACAGAGCACCAGCGCCGCCGGCAGCTGAGTTACCGCATCGAGCGCGCCCGTCACCGCCGCGCCTGCGATCACCGCCGCCACTACCGGCAGTTGATCCGAGCGGCGCCAGAGCACGACCATCGACGAAACGGCCACCGCCACCGCCACCGCTCCCAGTGCGCCGCGCTCGACCAGCAGCGCGACCCAGTCGGACGTGACGAACCGGTTGCTCACCGACGGGTCGCAGCCGGCGTTGGCGACGCACCAGTTACCGGGCCCGACCCCGAGCACGGGCGCCGTGGGGAACAACGCCAGGGTGTGCGACCACTGCTCGAGCCGGCCGGCCCCACTGCCGGCTTCGCTCTGGAAAAGCCGCCGGGCGCTGTCGAGATAGGGCGTCGTTGAGCGCCACACCAGCCCGATCGGGCTCAGCAGCCCCGCGGCGATCCCTGCCGCCACCGGCCCGATTACGGCCGCGCGCTTCGAGAGCGCGCCAAAGGTGATCAGCACCACCGGCGCCGCGAGCCACGCTGCCCGTGAGCGCGTCATCACCACCACCGCCGCAATCAGCGCAGCCACCGCGAGCCAGATGAACCGCTCCCACCTCCGCGAAGCGGCCAGAGCCAGCATCCACACCACCGGTGAGCCGAGCACCAACACGTGGGCCAGCGTGTTGCGCTGCCCCAGCAGTGAGGCTGGCGCCCGTCCCTCGAGCGACCACCGCGCCCAGCCGAGCCCTTCGATCACCCCACCTGCGGCGAGCACGGCGATCGCCCGCCCATCCACCTAAGCCACAGGCTTCGGTCTTTCTGCTCGCGCGCCCCAATCGCTACTGCGACCGCGACCAGCGTGAGCAGCGTCGGGCGCCAGCTGAACGCCGGGCTCACGGCCAGCAGCGCGCTAAGCATCGACGTCACGGCCACGGCGAGCAGCGCCCGATCGAGGCGATCGAGCCGCTGCACGCTCCACACCAGCGCCGCCGCGAGCACAGCGGCGAGGATCTCTTTAGGCAAGTGGGTGAGTTCGAAGCTCTTTCGCGGTGGCCCGGTGATGAGTACCGCGAGCGCGGCCAACGCGGGTAGCGCGTGCCGCCTCAATGCCAATTCTGAATGATCGAGGTCTCGAACGCTTCTTCCACTTGCCAGCCCCCCTCGCTCCAAAGCTCCTGAACCACCTTCAGCTGCAGCGCATCGATCCGCGTGCGCGAGTAGCGGCGGCCGAAGCCTCCGTCGATTTCGAGTTCCACCGTCTGGGTCCCGCTCCAGCCCGCGTCGCCAAAGCGGGTGACCGTCACTGAGTTCCAGACGCCGTCGACATCGGGGTCTGCGTGCTCGATGATTCCATCGGGCCCAATCAGTTCCTCGTGAGAGACCCGAAGCTGTGAGCCGTAGAGCTCTTCCATCGCCTCGCGCCTCACCCCGCCATCGGTCGACACCGAGATGAAGCGGCAGCCTTCCTTATCAAGGGGGAACCGACCGTCACCGCGCTCGAGCTCGGCCTGGGCGCGGATCATCAAGTCCGAGTCCACGTCTCCAGGCTCGACGCACTCCGCCCTGCGAGCCAGCTTGTCGAGGCTGCACGCGGTGGCGAGAACCACAGGAAGCATCAATTTCAGGCGTCGTCGCATATGGCCTTGATCTGGTTGCAGCCGCCACTCACCGCAGCGCAGCGGGTCTCGCGCTCGGCTTTCTAGGTCATCGCCGCGTCGCTCCGCCCGGTCAAGTCCGTCATCGGATCGAACGTCAACCGCGTGCCCTTCGTCAGCTGCTTAAGGCAGGCGCCACCATCGCGCAGCACGAACAATAAAAACGCAGCCCGTCAGGCAGCCCAAATCAGGTCGACAAATTGGGTGTCAGTCGCTCCGCGCTTCTCGGCCCAATTTTCACCATCGCTCGACAGCCATACCTTGCCGCGGTAGCCGAGTGCGACAATGGCTGCCCCATCCGAAGCGATGCCCACCACACTGCACTACTGCGTGAGAGGCCAGCGGGAGTGATCGGCCTCGCGTCGCTCGGGGCTGTAAATCGGCTCCGGGCCTGAAGTTTCGGCGCGGTTTTGCCCCTCTTGCCGAGTGCTCCGGTTGGTGATCGAAAGCGTGCATGCACACGGTTACGGACGCCGGCGAAGCCCGCCTCGAGACTTTCCTGGAAGATGTTGGTGACCTGCTTGGCTCCCGGCAACATCAAGCTGGGCAGCGTGTGGCACGCCTGAGTCCGGAAATGCAGGCGGTTCTGTGCGAAAAGGCGCGGGGTGAACCACTTTTCCACCCGGCGCGGAGCGATGCATTGCGAGGGCGTGCCACTGGCGCGCATCGCAAGAGAGGTCGGCACCCCGACCTACGTCTACTCGACCGCCACCCTGCTGCGGCACCTCGCCGTTCTGCAGGAAGCGTTCGAAGGCACGCCCCACCTCCACTGCTACGCGGTGAAGGCCAACTCGTCGCTCGCCATCTTGAAGCTCTTCGCCCAGCGTGGCGCGGGCTTTGACATCGTCTCAGGGGGCGAGCTCGTTCGCGTCCTCGCCGCCCGCGGCCGCCCTTCCCGCGTCGTCTTCTCTGGCGTCGGCAAGACTGAGGAAGAGATGACCTTCGCCATTCGCGAAGGAATCTTGCAGTTCAACGTCGAGTCCGCCGAAGAGCTGTTCGCGCTCGACAAGGTCGCCCGCCGCCTCAAGCGCACCGCCCCTTTCGCCCTGCGCGTGAACCCGCACGTCGACGCCCGCACCCACCGCTACATCTCCACCGGCCTCAAGACTTCGAAGTTCGGAGTGCCCTTCGAAGAAGCGATCGCGCTCTACCAGCAGAGCCGCCGCCTCAAAGGCCTCGTCGCCCGCGGCATCGACTGCCACATCGGCTCGCAGCTCACCGACGCGCGCCCCGTGCAGCAGGCGATTGGCCGCGTCGCAGACCTCTTCCGTTCTCTTCGCGCCGACGGCTTCGGCCTCACCCACCTCGACGTCGGCGGCGGCCTCGGCATCACCTACACCGACGAGAAGCCGCCCTCGGTCGCCGAGTACGCGCGCGCGGTGCTCACTCCGTTGCGCGGCATCGACGCCACCCTCGTGATGGAGCCTGGCCGGGTGCTCGTCGGCAATGCCGGCGTGCTGCTCACCAAAGTTCTGTACCGTAAGAAGACGCCGTCACGTGACTTCATCATCGTCGACGCGGGCATGAATGATCTGCTCCGCCCCGCCTTGTACGAAGCCCACCACGAGATCGTCCCCGTCGCGCCCCGCCGGGGAAAGAAGCTGAAGGCCGACATCGTCGGGCCCGTCTGCGAATCCAGTGACGTGCTCGGCTACCAGCGCGCGCTGCCCCCGCTAGAACAGGGAGACCTTCTCGCGGTGATGAGCGCCGGCGCCTACGGCATGAGCATGGCCAGCAACTACAACGCCCGGCCCCGCCCCGCTGAAGTCCTCGTCGACGGCAAGAAGCTGCGCGTCGTCCGCCGCCGCGAATCGCTCGAAGATCTGCTGAGAAACGAAACTCCATAAGGGAAACCATGACGATGAAGCTCGAAGGTTCGATGACTGCCCTCGCGACGCCGTTCAAGAACGGCTCGCTCGATGAAGCTGCCTACGCTGGCCTGGTCGACTACCAGGTCGAGAACGGCACCTCGGTGCTCGTGCCGATGGGCACCACCGGTGAAGCCGTCACCATGTCCGCCGAAGAGAAGTCGCGCGCCGTCGCCGTCTGCATCAAGGCGAACAAGGGCCGCGCGAAGGTCATCGCCGGCGCCGGCAGCTACAGCACCGCAGAGACGATCGACAACGTGAAGAAGGTGCGCGAGCTCGGGGCCGACGGCGCCCTCATCGTCACGCCCTACTACAACAAGCCCACCCAGGCCGGCCTCGTCGAGCACTACCGCGCCATCGCCAGGGCCCACCCCGGCTTCCCGCTGGTTGCGTACAACGTCCCCGGCCGCACCGGCTTCGACCTGCTGCCCGAGACGGCGCAGCGCCTCTGCGAGATTCCCGAAGTCGTCGCGCTGAAAGAGGCCACCGGCTCGGCCCTTCGCGCGCTCGACGTCTACGAAAAGTGCGGCGACCGGATGACGATTCTGTCGGGTGATGACTTCGTCGTCGCTCCGCTGATTTCGTGCGGCGCGCGCGGCGTCATCTCTGTCTCGTCGAACGTCGTCCCCCGCCACATGGCCGACCTCGTCGCCGCCGGGCTCAAGGGCGACTTCAAGAAGGCGCGCGACATCCAGCTGCAGCTGCAGCCGCTGCACCGCCTGCTCTTCATCGAGTCGAACCCGATTCCCGTGAAGATGGCGCTGCACCTGATGGGCAGGTTCGGCACCGAGATTCGCATGCCGCTGTGCGAGATGACGGAAGCCAACGCCGCGAAGCTCAAAGAAGAGCTGGTGCGCCTGAAGCTTTTGTCATGACCACCCGCGCCGCGATCACCGGCGTCACCGGCCGCATGGGCACCGCGCTCGTTCGTACCGTGCGCGACGACGGCCGCTTCACCCTCGCGGGAGGCACCGAACGAAAGGGCCACGCGGCAGTCGGCGGCACCTCGCTGGGCTTCGACGTCGTCGACGACCTCGCCAACCTGCTTCCCGGCTGCGACGTCGTCATCGACTTCACCAGCCCCGAGGCCAGCCTCGCCCACGCCAGGGCCTGCGCGGAAGCAAAGGTCGCGCTGGTCATCGGCAGCACCGGCTTCACTCCCGAACAGAAGGGCGCGCTCGCGACGCTCGCCACGAAGATTCCGATCGTCCTCTCGCCCAACATGTCGATCGGCGTGAACCTGATGATCGAAGTGGCGGCCGAGCTGGCGAAGCGACTGGGCGAAGGGTTCGAGATCGACATCCTCGAGGCGCACCATCGCTTGAAGAAAGACAGCCCGTCGGGCACCGCGCTGCGGCTGGGCGAAGAGATCGCAAAGGCCACCGGCCGTACCTCGGCCGACTTCGCGCAGTCGCGGGTCGGGCAGATTGGAGAAAGGCCCCGCAGCGAGATCGGCATTCAAGCGCTGCGCGGCGGCGACGTCGTCGGCGAGCACACCGTCTACTTCTTCGGCGACGGCGAACGGCTCGAGCTCACCCACCGCGCGAGCAGCAGGGATCAATTCGCCCGCGGCGCCGCGCGCGCTGCCCACTGGGCCGCCCACCAGCCACCCGGGCTCTACGGAATGTCAGACGTCCTTCGCGGAGAAAAGAAATGACGCGCTATGTGCGGGCCGAGACGATGGCGGGGCCGAAGTACTGCCAGCTCGAGGGCGAGACGCTGTGGGTGCTGGACGCCGCGCCGTGGTGGTCGGGCGCGCGCCGCACCGAAGTGTCGCTGCCCCTCAAAGGCGCCAAGCTGCTGTCGCCCTCTGACGCTTCCAAGATTGTCTGCGTCGGGCAGAACTACCGGAAGCACGCGGCCGAGATGGGCAAGCCGGTGCCCGAAGAGCCGCTCATCTTCATGAAGCCTCCCAGCGCGCTGAACGGCGCCGGCAGCGACATCGTGCTGCCTCCCGAGAGCCAGGAAGTTCACTACGAGGCCGAGCTCGCGTTGATCATCGGCGAGCGGCTCACCCGCGTGAACGACACCGAGGCCGCCCGCGCCATCTTTGCCGTCAGCTGCTTCAACGACGTCACCGCCCGCGACATCCAGAAGCGCGAGATTCAGCACACGCGCGCGAAGAGCTACGACACGTTTGCCTGCTGCGGCCCGTGGATGGTGACTGGCGTCGCGCCCTATGACCTCCAGATTCAGTGCCGCGTGAACGGCCAGACCAGGCAGGACGGCCGGACGAGCGACATGATCTTCCCCGCCGCGCGCCTCGTCTCTTTCATCTCGTCGATCATGACCCTCAACCCGGGCGACATCATCTCGACGGGAACGCCGTCGGGGGTCGGCGCGTTGAAGGCCGGTGACATCGTCGAGGTCGAGATTGAAGGAGTCGGCGTGCTGACCAACCCCGTGGTGCGCAGGTGAGCGTCTACGTCGCGCTGGGCAGCAACCTGGGCGATCGCGCCGCGCTGCTGAAGCAGGCCGAGGCAGAAATCGCGAAGCTGCCCGGGGTGAAGGTGCTGCGCGGCTCGAAGGTGCACCAGTCGCCGGCGCTGCTTCCCCCCGGGGACACCACGCCGCAGCCCGACTTCCTCAACTCGGTGCTCGAGCTGTCTTCCGAGCTGTCGGCCCCAGAGCTCTTGAAGGCGCTGAAGAGCATCGAGACGCGCCTGGGCCGAGATCCCGGTGGCCGCTGGTCACCTCGCCTCATCGACCTCGACCTGGTGCTCTACGGAGACGTCGTCCTCGACCAGCCGGGCATCACGATTCCGCACCCGGGCATGGTCACCCGCCGCTTCGTGCTGGAGCCGCTGGCCGAGCTCGCGCCAGACGTCGTCCACCCGGTGTTGCACCAGAGCATCGCGAAGCTCCTCGCCGCGGCCCCGCTGTAGTAGGCACTGCAACCATCTTGATGCTCTCGATTGCCGTCGCGTTGTGGGTCGCCCAGGTGCCTGCTGACCACCCGCCAGTGAAGCCGGGGCAGACCGCTCCCAGCGCGGAAGAACTGCTGAAGCGGCTCGAGGGCGCCGGCGACCTCAAGGGCAAAGAGAAGTCGTTCGAGATCGCCTCGTCGCTGGGCAAGCTCTATTACGCGCACGGCCGCTACACCGACGCCGTCGTCTTCCTCGAGCAGGCGGTTTCCAAGGCCGAGCCCGCGCGCGCTCTTTACCTGTCGAAGAAGAAGGCCGCCGGCGCGAAGCCCGTGCCGACCGCCGCTGTTGCCGGGTGTGCGCCCGCCGCGGAAGAGACGATGGAAGGCCAGCTCGCGAAGGCGACCGCGCAGAAAGACCCTGCCGCTGCGGCTGCCTGTGCGCGCGCCGCACTGCACCCGTTGATCGATGTCGAGACCACCCTGGGCGCGGCGAAGTTCCTCGCCAACGACGCCGCCGGAGCCATCGCCGTCTACGACCGCGCCCTGCTGCTCTTCGACTCGAACCCCGAGGCCCGCTACGGCCGCGGCGCCGCGATTCTCGACTCCAAAGGTGACGACGTCGCCGCGCTGAAGCTCGCCAAGGCCGACTTCGATCGCTTCCTCGCCGACTACCCGACGTCTCCGCGCGCGAAGCAGGCGAAGGCTTTTCTCTCGCGCGTCGACGCGGCGATTGCGGCCGGCGGCGTCTCGAAGGTGAAGGTGGTGGTGAAGGAAAAGAAGGCCGACCCGCACGCCGCGATGCGCGGAGGCGACGGCCAGCCGCCGCAGCTCACCCAGGAGATGATCGACTCGGTTCGCAACGTCGAGCGCACGCCCGAGATGGCGCAAGGCTTCGCGAAGCTCGTCGAAGACGCCGAAGAGCACCTCGCGAAGGGCCGCTTCCAGGACGCGCTAGACAACTACAAGCGCGTGGTGCCGTTCGAGCCCGACAACGCCCGCGCCCGCGCCGGCATCGCGTGGGCGATGGTGAAGCTCAACAAGCAGCCGATGGCCGACAACGTGTGGCGCGTCGCTTCCGAGCGCCCCGAGGCCATCGACGCGCTCGCCGACGGCGTCAAGGCGAAGGGCGACGGCGACCAGGCGAAGGAAATCTGGAAGCGGCTCGCTGACACGGTGCCCACGTACGCCGGCAAGCTGCAGGGGAAGCTCTGATGTGGTCGGTGTTGTTGTTGCTGCTCGCGGCCGAGCCCGATTGCGGCGTCGACGAGCACCCAAGCGGAGGCCACTGCTGTCGTGCCGGTGAAGAGTGGGTGCCCGCCAAGCGCAGGTGCGTCTGTCTCGAGCCCGAGCAGTGCGGCAGCACCACGAAGCCGGCGCCGAAGGCGAGGGCGGTTCCTGCGCCGGCTCAGCAGAAAGACGGGTGGACGCAGGTCGGAGAAGCGCTGGTCGCCGTGCTCGAGTTCGAGAACATGGTGACCGCGATGAGGAACTTCAACTCGGACTACCCGCGCATGACGTACGCGGAAGAGCTCGGGAAGGCGAAGCGCCGCTTCACCTGCGCGCAGATTGCCCGGCTGATGGCGACGGGTGGCATCGACACCACCAACGTCGAGATCGCCTCCCACCTGTATCCGCACGCGGCGGACCCCGAAAACTTCGCGACGCTGATTACCGGCTTGCGAACGCCTGCCTTCTCGACCGCGTACCTGAAGCAGCGGCTCGGCAAAGAGTAGTCAGCGAATCCGCTTCTTCAGGTCGAGGCAGAAGCTCTTCGGCAGCCAGAACTTCGCGGTCACGTCTCCGAAGCGCAGCGAGGCGCCATCGCGCAGCGGCACGAGCGCCTGGTTCGAGACCCGCACTCCATCGACGAAGGTCCCGTTCTTCGAGCCCGCGTCGGCGATCAGCCAGTGGCCGTCGGCGGCGGCGCGAAAGAAGCCGTGCTGCTTCGACATTGCGGCGAAGGGAAGGATGACGGAGTTCTGCGAGGCGCGGCCGAAAGAGATGTCGCCTCCGCCGCCGCGCAGCTGCAGCACCAGCGTGGGCATCATCTGCACCGACAGCTTCTCGACTTCGATGGTGTTCCGCGCCTGGGTCGTCTCGGCCCAGTCTTCGGCGGGGGCGACCACCAGCAACACCGGAAACGTGAAGTGCTCTTCGAGGGAATCGGCGTGCGCGCGCGCGCGGGCCACCGTTTCTTCCAGAGTCGTCAGCGGCCCTGCGGGGCTCTCGATCGGCATTGCGCGCGCGTCAGGTTAGGTGACCCCCATCAGGAGGAAAGAACAATTCAACCCCGGGTGGGTCTTGGCGTAAGTGACGAAAATGCTCCTCAAGGGAAAGAAGCTGCTCATCACCGGTGTGCTGACCCCGCAGTCGATCGCCTTTGGCATCGCGAAGCAGGCGCAGCTGGAAGGGGCCGAAGTCCTGCTCACCAGCTTCGGCCGCCCGATGTCGCTGACCCAGCGGTCGGCGAGGAAGCTGTCGCCTGTGCCCGACGTGCTCGAGCTCGACGTGAGCAACGCAGCCCACTTCACCGCCCTGCATGACGAGGTGAAGAAGCGGTGGGGCCGGCTCGACGGCATCGTGCACGCCATCGGCTACGCGCCGGAAGATGCGCTGGGCGGGAAGTTCATGACCACCCCGTGGGAAAGCGTCGCCCAGGCATTTCAGATCTCGACCTTCTCGCTCAAGGCGCTGTCGGCGGCGCTGGCCCCGCTGATGGACCAGGGCGGCAGCATCATCACCCTCGACTTCGACAACGCGACCCAGGCGTGGCCCCTGTACGACTGGATGGGCGTCTGCAAGGCGGCGCTGGTGTCGTGCGTGCGGTACCTGGCGCGCGACCTGGGCGCGAAGAAGATTCGCGTCAACGCGCTGGCCGCCGGCCCGCTGGCCACCATCGCGGCGAAGGGGATCCCCGGCTTCAAGCACCTCGAGAACAAGTGGAGCCGCCAGTCGCCCCTGGCGTGGGACGCGCGCGCCGAGCAGTGCCACCTCGCCGTCGCTAAGACGTCTTGTGCGCTGTTGAGCGATTACTTTGCCTTCACCACCGGCGAGACGGTGCACGTCGACGGCGGCTACCACGCGATCGGCGCCGAGCCGGTGGATCCTGCCTTCGTCGAGAGCGAGAAGAAGGCGACAGCTGTCACCTCGAGTTGACAGGCCGTCGCACACTGTAGGCGTTGGCATTTCGCGCAGGTACGCGGGCGCGGCGGTGGTTCGCCGTTTGCGAAGCAGGTCTGCATGCGCGTTCTCACCCACCGAATTCTCCCCAAAGAAGCAAAGGCAGCGAAGAAGGACCTCGCGGCGATGTCGGCCCAGCTGAAGAAGGGCGACGCGCTGAACCTCGGCGATTCCGGCAGGGGCGTGTCGGCACTGCAGCGCCAGCTGAAGTCGGCGGGCGTGTACCAGGGCGCGGTGAACGGGCACTTCGACGCCGGCACCGAGAAGGCGGTCGCCGCGCTGCAGAAGGGCAAGGGCCTCGAGGCTTCGGGCATCGCGGGTGGCGAGACGCTGAAGGCCATCAAGTCGACCAACCTCTTCGTGCGCGACGGCTTCGAGAACAACAAGGCGAAGGTGGGCCAGTCGGGCAGCGACGTGCTGCAGGCCGAACGCATGCTCGAGAAGCTCGGCTTCCGCCCCGGCAAGGCCGACGGCGTCTTCGACCAGGCGACGGCCGACGCGGTGGCGCGGTACCGCAGGGCCGACCCGCAGGTGGCAGACAAGGGCCGGATGATCGGCGAAGGCTTCTTCAAGGAACTGTCGAAGGCCTCGCGCAACTACAACCACGATCCGTTCAGCAAGCGGCAGATCGGCGGCGTGAAGACGCACGCGCGGCTCGACGCGCTGACGGCAAAGGCGGCAGCGAAGGGCAACGGCATCGGCCCCGGAGACAAGGGCCGCGCGGTGCTCAACGTCGAGAAGCACCTCGAGGCGGCGGGCTACGAGCTCGGCAGGCAGAACAGCGCCTTCGGCTCGCGCACTGGCGCGGCGATCAAAGCCTTTCAGAAGCACTCGAGCCTTCCCGAGACGGGCGTCGTCGACGCGCGCACCTGGTCGAGGCTGAAGAACAAGCTGTTCGCGGCGAAGTCCAGCACCAGCCCGGCGCAGCGCCTGGGCGAGCACGACGCCTCGGTGAAGTCGTCAGAGAAGAAGCTGAAGTCGCTGGGCTTCGAGCCCGGGAAGATCGATGGCGCCTTCACGGCCTCGACGCAGAAGGCGGTGAAGCAGTTCCAGAAGAAGCACCACCTGAAGCAGACGGGCGCCGTCGGCGCCGGCACGATGAAGGCGATCGACCAGGCCATCAAGGCGAAGAACGGCGGCATGATTCTCGAGACGGCGCGCAAGTGGCTGGGCACGCACGAGCGCGGCGACAACATCAACCCGTTCTCGAAGGCGCTGGGCCGCCCGCCCGAAGCATGGTGCGCGGACTTCGTCAGCTACTGCGCGAAGAAGGCGGGGCTGAAGCTGAACACCGCGTCGGCGCAGGGCGTGGCCGACTTCCTCAAGAGCAAGGGCACCTGGAAGGGCCGCCACAACCCGCAGCCGGGCGACGCGCTGACCTTCCGCTGGGACGGCAGCCAAGGCTGGGCCGACCACGTCGGCCTGGTCGAGAAGGTCTTCATCAAGAATGGCCGCAAGTACGTGCAGACCATCGAAGGCAACTCGGGCGACATGGTGCGCCGCAAGGTCTACGCGGCGAACGACCCCGTCATCAACGGCTTCGGGAAGATCCGCTAACGCCGCCGACCCACCCCCGCCGACTTCGTCTCGCTCGGCTCGTCATCGGGGCGCCTCGACGGCCGAACATGAACGAATTCTGCGCTGTCTTACTTAGTCGTCGAGCACGCAGCCGAACTGCTCAGACACGAAGCGCGCGCGGTTGCCCCAGTTGAGCAGGCCGGTCGACTCGACGGTCTTGAGCTCGTCGTCGATCTTGAACTTCACCACCGCGGGCGAGGCGCGCGTCCAGTTCTGGCAGTAGTCGACGGGCATCTGCATCACGAAGAGGCAGCTGCACATCTCTTTCGCGTTGTAGCCAGTGGCCAGCTGCAGGTCGTTGTTGTCGTAGAGGCGCGAGCTGCTGCTGTCGCACGAGAGGGCGAGCAACGCTGCGAGCAGGAGCACCCTCATGGCGTCTGCCCCAGCGTGACCTTGATCGAGACATCGCCCTCGGGCCAGTCGAGCGCTTTTGCCTTCGCGCGCAGGCACTTGTCGAAAGGCTTTGGCGCGGGCTTCGCGTTCCACACCAGCGCCTCGAGCTTGCCCTTCGCGATGATGGCGTCGAGCACTCCCCGGGCAGGCTTGAGGTTCGATATGCACCCGGTGGCGTGGGTGGTGAGCGCCTCTTTCAGCGCGGCGTCGCGGGCGGCCTTCACCTCAGGGTCGACGAAGCCGAGCTGCGACGCCTGTTCCATCGCGATCGCGAGCGGCGTCTCGAACGTGTCGAGCTTCTTCACTTTGTCGGTGCCCACTTTCACTCTCGCGTTGCCGACGCGAGTCAGCGACACCGAGACGGCGCCGACGCGCGTCTTGTCGAGCAGAGACTCGGTGACGAGGCCTCCCGATAAAGCGAGCTCATCGGCATCTGGGGCGACCTGGCGCGTCGGCGTCTCGAAGCACTTGAACGTCTTGCCCGCGGCCTTCACGTCATGCAGCGCGGCCTCTTCGTCCGACCGGTACATCACCTTGTGCAGCGCGATGTCTGGGGCGTACGCGTAGAGCTGGCTGCTGCTTTCCTTGCCCGACTTCACGTCGACGCGGAAGGTGAAGGGCGACTCGGGCTCGACGCGGACGATGGTCAGCGTGCCCGACTTCATCATCGGCGTCGGCTCGGGCATGTGCAGACCTTCGGGCAGTTCTTCTTTCGGAGCGCCTTTTCCCTTCGGGTCCGGCTTTCCGCCGTTCTTGATCGCCGACACCATCGTTTCCGCAGGTGACATCTTCAGCGAGTCGACCTTCGACCAGCTGAACTCCACCGTGTCGCCGAGCTTCGATCGGGTGAGGCCAGCGGGCCCCGACGGAGGCGGCTCGGGCGCAACCGGAGGCGGGTTGGCGAGCGGCAGACGCGGCTTCACGACCGGAATTGGCGGCCCCGGCGGCCGTTGGACCTGCGCATTTTGATCGATGGGCGTCGGCGCGCTGGGCCCGTTCGAGTTGTCGCAGCCGGCGAAGACGAGGGCAGCCAGCAGAAGGGCGCGCTTCATTTCGCCACCTCGATCGCACGCTTGAGCAGCTCGTTCAGCTCGAACGCCTTCTCGCGATCGTCGGCGACGCGCACCACGATCAAGTCCAGCGAGGGGATGACCGTGATCGACTGGCCCCAGTGGCCGCGCGCGGCGAACGCATCACCCGGCACGTCCTTCAGCGGCAGCCCGGTTTGCCCGACCTCCGGCACCGCCTTGTTCACCGTCCACTGCCACGCGTAGACCTCATTCGGATCGCGGTACAGCGGCTTGGCCTTGAAGCCCGCCGAAATCTGCTTCGACTGCTCGACCCACCCGTCGGGCAACAAGCGCCGCCCTTCCCAGCAGCCGTCGTGCTGCCAGAGGTAGCCGAAGCGGGCGAGGTCGCGCGGCGTCGCGTAGAGGTAGCTCGAGCCGATCATCGTGCCGCGCTGGTCGCGTTCGACCGTCGCTGACTTCATGCCGATGGGGCCGTAGAGAAGCTTCCACGCATAGTCGGCTCCGAACTTCGGGATCATCGCGGCGTCCACCACAGCGTTCAACAACGTCGAGTCGCCCGACGAGTACGCGTACGTGGTGCCCGGCGCGTCGCGGAACCTGTGGCCCGCAACGAAGCCCGCCATGTCCTTGTGGCCCTCGCCGTAGAGCATCGCGAGCACGCTCGACGCCTGGTTCGATTCGTTCTCGTAGACCTCGTGGAAGTCGAGCCCCGACGAGAACTCGAGCAGGTGGCGCACCTTCAGCTTGTCGCACGCCTCTTTGGTGTCGAGCTTCAACGTGGTGCAGATGCCGTCGTCGATGGACAGCCGGCCTTCACGCACCGCGATGCCGGTGAGCGCGTTGGCGAAAGTCTTGGTGACGGACCACGAGAGGTGGCGCTTCTTCTCGTCCCAGCCGCGGGCGTACTTCTCGTAGACGAGCCTGCCCTTCGAGATGATGACGATGCCGTCGGTGCGGATGCCGAGCCGTTCGGACGACTGGCCAGTGAGCGTGAAGGCGTACTCCTCGAGCGCGGCGATCGCGGCGGTGTTGGCCGACGGCTGGCTGACCCACGCCTCACGTGGGTAGGCGACGTCGTTCGGGCACACCGTGGCCGCCAGCAGCAGGCCGAGCAGGGCAGTGGCCATCGGTCAGAAGCTCGCGGTGAGAACGGGCACGGCGACGACGGCCGGGCGCTCGGTGCCTTTGAGCATCGCGGTCGCGACGGTGGGCAGGACAACGGTGCTCGCGAGGGTGAGCACGGCGATGCCGCCACCGCTGGTGCCGTTGGCGCCGAGGAAGATGCCGGCCGCCATGATGGCCGCCTGGGCGACGACGGTGACGAGCAGCGTGGGGATGAGGCGGAAGCGGCCCTTGCCCGAACGTTCAGCGACCACCCATTCGGTGATGACGACGGCAAGGGGAGGAAGCAGCAGCGTGGTCAGAAGCGAGGGGATCAGCGCCGCGTAGAGGTTGTTCGAGAGCTTGCCGATTTCGCCGCCAGCGATGAGCGCGATAGGCATCGAGAGCAGGGCCGCGAAGGCACCGCTGGCGACCATCGTCGGCACGTGGGGCTCGGTGACGGTGGGCTGGGTGACCTGTACGTCGGGGGTCATCAGCGTCAGCACCGACGGCTGCGGAACCAGGCGCGGGGTGGCGGCGAGGCAGACGCTGGCGAGGGTCAGGCAGCCGATCACGAGGAAGCGGGTCATGGGTCGCTTCATAGCGCGATAGCGTGCCGGGGATGATTACTCCTGCAGAGGTGAAGAAGCTGGCGCTGGCCCTGCCCGACGCCCAGCTTCTCGACCACTGGGGCAACCCGTCGTTCCGGGTGAAGGGGAAAATCTTTGCCACGCTGCAAGTGAAAGAGCGAACCGCGGTGCTCAAGACCTCGGCCGAAGAACAGGAGACCTTCGTCGCCGCTGAGCCTGACGCGTTCGAGAAGATTGTCTGGGGCACCCAGACCTGGACCCGCGTCCGATTGACCAAAGTGAACAAGGTCCTGTTCCACCAGCTGCTCGTCAGCGCCTGGAAACGCGTCTCCCCGAAGCGCCTCGTCGCCGCTTTTTTTGACGGGCTGCGTCAGAAACCGGGCTGATTAGACGTGCCAACTGCCCTCCGTCTGGACCTTTTCCCTGTTCGATCGAAGTAGATCGAATCTGGCGCAGTGCGTCGCGAACCCTTCGATCGAATCGCTTTTGGGGCGGCCGAACGCGACGCGTCAAATATTCGATCGAATTCGATCGAATGGGGGAAGTCGGTCGCGGCCGAGCGCAAGAGATGCCTACGGCGCAGGGGCCGGGTGGGGTGGGCTTGGGGGCGGATTTCGGCTATCTCGGCAGGGGCGAATGGGGACTGGGCAAACCTGTACGGATTGCGGAGCGGTGTTGTCCGAAGAGGACGACGACTGCCCCAACTGCGGCGAGGCGCGGGCCACCAAGCTTCGAACCGAGCTGAAGGTCTTCGAAGGCAAGTGGGTCGTCGACGAGAAGATTGGCGAAGGCGGCATGGGCACCGTCTACCTGGCCACCGACCTCGCGCTCGACCGCAAGGTGGCGATCAAGACGCTGTCGCCGTCGGTGCTGTCGGATCCGTCGATGGTCGCGCGCTTCGAGCGCGAGGCCAAGATGATGGCCAAGCTCGACCACCCGAACCTCGTGCCCATTCACGCGGTCGGCCGTCACGAAGACGTGCCCTTCATCGTGATGAAGCTGCTCGAAGGCAGCAACCTGTCGCAGCACATGCGCAGCAGCGGGCGCCTGCAGATTTCCGAGATTCTGCAGATCATGAAGCAAATCTGCGCGGGCCTCGCCTTCGTCCACAGCCGCGGCGTCATCCACCGCGACATCAAGCCCGCCAACATCTTCGTCTCGCCCGAAGGGCACGTGACGCTGCTCGACCTCGGCGTCGCGCACGACCCCAAGTCGTCGATGACCAAGTCGGGAATGATGGTGGGCACGCCGCGCTACAT
Organism: Myxococcales bacterium; assembly: GCA_038206395.1. Classification (GTDB taxonomy): domain Bacteria; phylum Myxococcota; class Myxococcia; order Myxococcales; family Myxococcaceae; genus JAGSPQ01. The sequence continues at coordinate 58,082 of JBBRAX010000006.1, forward strand.
GGCCCCCGAGCAGGTGATGGGCCAGAAGGTCGACCACCGGTCTGACCTCTATGCCCTGGGCGTGTTGCTGTTCGAGATGCTCGCCGGCAAGCCGCCCTTCGACGCGGAAAGCGACTTCTCGATCATGAAGGCGCACACCGACGCCGACGTGCCGGATCCGACGGTAGACACGGACCTTCCTCGCGCGATCAACGCGGTGACGCAGCGGGCGCTGGCGAAGAAGGCGGACGACAGGTTCCAGTCGGCGGGCGAGCTGATGGCCGCGCTCGAAGCCGCCGCGAAGTCCGGCTCGGGCAACGAACGCAGCGCCGAATCGAAGTCGCGGGTGCGGCAGCGCGCGACGCCGGCCCCGGTGCGGCCCAGCACGCCGCCGCGCGACGCCACCACGGTTCAGCCCGCCGCCGACGAGGAAGTCGCTCTCGTGGTGCCAAAGTCGAAGGGGCCCATCATCGGCGCCGCGATCGGCGCGGTGCTTCTCGTCGGCGCAGGGCTCGCTTTCGCCTTCAGCGGCGAGAAGGCGCCGCCCCCCGCGCACGTGAACTCGTACGAGGAAATCGAGCTGCCCGAGAATCGCGCCCCCGCCGCGGAGGTCGCACCGCCGCCAGTCACCGACCCCGAGCCAAAGCCCACGAAGGTCGCCGAGACAGCGCCGGTCGCTGAGACGAAGCCAGTGGCCGAGACGAAGCCCACCAAGGTCGCCGAGCCGAAGCCCGAGCGCACCAGGACGAAGGTCTCGCAGGGGGCGACGGGCCCAGCGGAAGTGCTGGTGACGGTGACGGTCGACGGCGCGCCCAGCTGGGCGTGGCTGGACGTCAACGGAATGCGGCAGGGAGCCACCCCGAAGAAGGTGAAGCTCGACCCCGCGAAGCACAAGCTTCACCTCGAACGGCCGGGCTTCAAGCCGATCGATCTCGAGGTCACGTTGGCGCCGGGCGAAGTGAAGAAGTTGCCGCTGAAGCTCGAGCCGCAGTGAGGACGATGATGCGCGCAGCCTTTCTAATCGTGGCGCTGTTCTCCTTCGCGGTGACCGCTGCCCCGAAGTCCGACCCGGTCGCCGCGGCGAACAGCGCGATGGCCGAAGCCGACTTCGACAAGGCGCTGGCGGTGCTGGACGCCGCGCTGAAGAAGGCGGGCAACAAGGCGCCGTTGGTCGCGAAGCTGCATCTGATGCGCGGCGAGACATTGGTCGCGCTGCAGCGGGTGGATGACGCGACTGTCGCGTTCTCGGCCGCGCTCGCGGCGGATCCGACGGTCAGCCTGGATCCCGCGACGGCGAGTCCGGACGCGGTGACGGCGATGAACAGCGCCCGCGGGCAGATCATGAGCGAGCTCTCGATCACGGTCAGCAACGGGACGGCGAACATCAAGCTGGACGATGTGGAGCTGGGCCCCGCTCCGCTGAAGACGCGCGCCGGTGCGGGCAAGCACAAGGTCGAGGCGATCACCCCCAGCGGCCAGACGGTGAGCCGCGAGATCGACATCATCCCGGCCGTCCCCTTCTCGGTGATGCTCGAGACGCCGGCCGCTGCCAGCCCGGTCGCCTCCACGCCCGCGATCGAAGTCCGCAAGCCCGTCGCGCGCACCCGCAGCAGCGGGGGCTCGAAGCTCGGCCTCATTCCCCTCGCGGCTGGCGTCGCCATCGCTGGCGGCGGCGCGGCCTGCCTCTTCCTCGCCAAAGGCAAACACGACCAGCTCGTCGACCCGAAGGGTCCCGCGCTGAACCCCACCACCGAACAACAGCTGGTGAACGATGGCGGCTCGTTTCAGACGATCGGCTTCGCGTTGATTGGCGTCGGCGCCGCGGCCGCAGTCGCCGGCAGCGCGATGCTCGTCTTCATGTCTGGCTCGAACAGCGTCTCGCTGTACGCCGTGCCGTCAGAGCAGGGCGGCCTCGTCGGCGTGTCGGGAACTTTCTAGGGCGCGACGGCGCAACAACCGCCATCCGCAAACTGAGCCGGCCCAGCCCTCGACTGCTCTCGGGCTGAACGGACGTCGTCGTCCTGTCCTGAAAGAGGAAGCGGCGAGCGCGGCGGTGCCTTGATCCCACAGCTGGCGAGCAGCACCAGCAGGCCCAACAATCTCAGAACTTGATCCCGACGGTGCCGCGCAGCGCCTGGGCCGAGTCGAGGCTCTGCGCCGCGTTCGGGCGTTGGTCTCCGAAGCCACCCAGCGGGAACAAGATGCCCCACCGAAGCTCACCAAAGAACCCGTCTTCCGTCTCGTAGCGGGCGCCCAGGTTGATTTCGAAGCCCAGGTTCGCGTCGCCGACGACCGTGCCGTCTGCACGGCCCAGAGCCGACGGCGTCGACTCCGCGTAGATGGCGCGCGAGTAGATGACCGAGCCGAAAGCGTTGAACCCATCGGCGATGCGGTAGCTGACCGTCGGCTTCACGTAGAACGCGTCCGTCACGCCGCCCAGAATCTCGCGGAAGAGGATCATGTCGACGCGGTAGTCGCGGTTGAACCGGAAGTTCCGCACCGTGGTGTCGGTGCACGTGCCGTTGCTGTAGCAGGCGTACTGCTGGCCATCGAGGTCACCGTTGACTGGCGTGTTGTCGAGGCCCACCGCCTTGCGACGCGGGTAGTTGCCGAAGCCGGGCGCCTTGTCACCCGACGCGAAGCCGAGCTCGAGCTGAATCTTCAGCGCCGAGTCGAGCAGCCGCACTTCGCCCTGCAGCACCCCGCCAAACTGCAGCAGGCCGATGCCCTTGCGCAGGTTCACGTCGGTCTCCGACGGAGCGATGTTCGCGATGTTGCCGATGACGGCGCCGACCTCGAGTTCGATGCGCACCAGGTCGCGTTCGAACTTCAGCCAGATGTCCGGCATCACCATCTGTGCCTGGCGCAGCACGTAGCCCGCGTTGCCGCCCTTGCTGTTGTTGCCGATGGGCGAGTTCACCGACTCGTTGGTGAACGGAGCGCCGTAGTAGTCGGCCGAGTCGTTGCGCTGCCAGCGGTATGTCACGTGGGCGCCGTAGTTAAAGAGCGTCTGCCCCGCCTCGAGCCGCGCCTTGGCCTGGCTCTCGGTGTCGCGGCGCGCGATCGCCAGCACGATGCTGTGCGCGTCGTCCGAGTTGCTCAGGTCGAACGGCTGACCGCCGTTGGGATCGCGGTACGACGTCGGCCCCTCGGCGTTGAAGTCGAACATCGGCGTCACGTAGAAGCCGGCCAGCGGCTCGGCGACGAACATCACGCGGTCGACCGTGTCGCCCCAATCACAGTCGAGGCAGGTGCCGTCGTTGTGAAGCATGCCCAGGCCCCACTGCGAGCCCATGCGACCGAAGCGCAAGAGGCCCACAGGGGTCGAGATCTCGCCCCAGACCCGCTTCACGGCGATCGAGTCGGTGAGCGCGTTGATGCCCGAGCGCGGAGGAAGCTGCGACTCAGAGAGGAAGGCGAAGTTGTCGCGCGAGTAGACGTGGTTCGGGTCGCGCGAGAAGGCGTAGTCGGGCGTGGCGCCGAGGATGACGTTGTCGAGCGCGTCGACCTGCATCCGGATGCGGACCTCTTCCGAGATGTTGAAGGTCGGCTCGAAGCGGAACCGCATGTTCGCGCCGGCGATGGTGCGTTCTTTCACCGCGTTCGGCTTCGTCGACGGAGGAATCGGAAAGGTCGTGTAGCCCGAGGGGTCGGGGTTGCGGCCGAGGTCGAACTTGTTGAACAGCTCGGGGCGCACCCGGAAGTACCCGTCGGGCACGAAGACCTCGAGCTTGCGCTTCTCTTCGACGAAGTCTTCGCTCCAGCCTTGGGCGACCGACTGGGTGGCGAGCTGGGCGCGGACTTCTTCGCGCATCTCTTTGAGCTCTTTGCGGGTGGCCTCGAGCTCGCGGCGCAAACCCTCGACGTCACTGGAGGCCGTCGGGGCCGGCGTCACCGTCGCCGCGGCCATTCCCCCATCTTCAGACTGGGCGAAAGACGCGCGCGCGCTCAGCAGGAAAAGCGCTGCGATCAGGAGTCGATTCGAGGGGGCCATGAGGCGGCGGGTTCTGCCACCGGGTCGCAGCGGCGTCCAAGGGAAAAGCACGCCGCACCTACGGTTGGCCACAGGGTCGATTTCAGGACTTCGAAGGGCCCTGCCGCAGCTCGGTGAGCACCCCGTGGGTGCCCTTCGGGTGGATGAACGCAATCTTCGCTCCGCCGGCGCCCAACTTGGGCGTCTCGTCGATCAGCGGCGCGCCCTGCTTCTTCAGCTCGGCCAGCGACGCCTCGATGTCAGCGACCTCGATGCAGATGTGGTGAAGGCCTTCGCCGCGCTTCTCGAGGAACTTCGCCACCGAGGTGCCGGGCTCGGTGGGGCAGATCAGCTCGATCCGCCCCAGGCCGTGCCCGAAGATCGCCGTCCGCACCTTCTGTTCCTTCACCTCTTCGATTTCCGCCAGCTCGAGGCCGAACGCCTGCTGGTAAAAGGCGATCGCCTTGTCGAGGTCCTTCACTGCGATCGCCACATGGTCGAGGCCCTTCGCTTTCACCTGGCTCATTTCTTCTTCCCCTTCGTTGCGGGCTCTGGGCGGACAAGCCGGACTCTCGTCTTTCGACTCTTTTCGAGAGGTACGGAGCTCGCGGCCGCTGGCCGTTTCTTCGCGGACTTCTTCAGCTTCGCCAGCGCCTTGGCTTCGATTTTCTTGATGCGGGGGCGGGCCAGCGCGAAATCCTTCTCGATCTGCCTGAGCACCTTCGCGTACTTCTTGTCTTCGGTGCCGCCCGGATTTGGTTGGCACTCGGGGCAGAAGAAGGACGACCGGCCGCCGTGCTCAGTGCGAACGATGACGGCGTTGCAGTTGCCGCACTCTTCGCCTTCGCGGCCGTAGACCAGAAACGGGTTCTCGCTGCCGGGCTCTTCGACGTACTGAATCTCGTCGTCGCCTTCCTGCTCGTCGAGGCCGAACTGAATCGCGGCGTGAATCGCAGCGGTGAGGCGCGACCACTCGTCGTCGGTGAGCGTCATCGGCGCGCAGCTCGGGTGAAGCTTCGCGCGGTACATCGCCTCGGTCGCGTGGATGTTGCCCAGGCCCGTGATGCGGCCCTGGTCCATCAGCGCGACCTTCAGCTCCTGCTTGCTCTTGCCGACGGCGCCCTTCAGCGCTGCCGCGTCGAGGCCCTCGGTCAGCGGGTCGATGCCGAGCTCTTCGATCGTCTTCAGCTTCCAGAGCTCGGCCGAAGGCACCGGCTCGATGCGCCCGAACATGCGCGGGTCGCGGAAGTGAATGACGTCGCCGGTGTCGAGCTCGAAGCGGGCGCGGCTGTACAGCACCTCTTCACCCTTGGGCCGCTTGACGAACTTCCCGGTCATCCCCAGGTGCGCGAGGACCCCCTGGGTGCCGAACGACAGCAGCAGGTACTTTCCCTTCCGTTCTGCCTTCGTCATCGGGCCTGAAATCGCCTCGAAGGCTTTGGGCTTCGCGCCGCGGAAGATGCGGGTCTTGGTGCTTTCGGCGCGACGCACCTCGTGGCCTTTGAACCAACGGACAAGGGTGCGGCGAGCAATCTCGACTTCCGGGAGCTCGGGCATGTGCGCCCAGCTACCACTTCTTCGCGGCCGTGGGACAGGGACGGCAAAGCGGTCGCAAAACGCCTCTCCGTTCGCGGCTTTCCCCGGGCTTGGAAAGGGTGGCCGAGGCTGGCGAACCGCTTGCACAAGCCACTGGCATGTCTCGAATCCACACCAGCGCAGCGAAGGGCAGGAAGGTGCAGGTCAGCCACAAGCCCACGCTGACCCTGCTGCCCAGGCCGACTTTGGTCGACCGCTGCCTGGTGCTTCAGGGCATCGGCCACCCCGACTGCCCCGAGTTCCGCGTCGCGGTCGAAGCGATGGAAGGCGTCGTCCACACGCTGCGGCTGGCGATGGAAAGGGTCGGCCGCATCGGCGAAGACCTCGGCATCGTCGAGAAGTCCTGCGACCTGAGCACCGACGACGACGCGTGGAACTGGCGGGTGCAGGTGCTCGTGCCGAGCTCGATCACCCACAGCACGCTCGAGCTGGCCAAGCACCTGTCGAAGCAGCGCAACGCGTTCACCGAGCCCATCTGCCTCGCGCCGGTGTCGGGCTTCGCCGTTCACTGAACGACTTCGAACTTTCCGTCTTGATCCAGCGCCGCCGGCGTCACCACCTCGGTGGACAGCGGCACGGCCAGCTTCGCAGCCAGCGCGAGCGACGCCTTCGAGAGGTCCAGCGCGTCGAGCCGATCGAAATGGCCGACCCGCACCCCAGTGCCCGACTCGATCGCCTTGACGACCAACTCACTGCAGTACAGCGCATCGTCGCCCCACCCGAACCGCAAGTCGTACGGCTTTCCCACCAGCGCCTTCGCGTACGCCAGCGCCGCCGCGGCGCCCTTTGGATCCATTTCTTTGAGCCGCAGCACCTTCACCACCCCGCCCTCGCCGCGCGCCTTCCATTTCGCGAAGGGCGTGCGGGACACGGGCGCAATCGCCTCGAGCACGAAGACGCCGTCGTCTGCCACCTCGATGATTCCGGTGTGGCTCCACCGGCTGTGGGTGGCCTCGCGAATCGGCAGCGACATCGCCGAGCGTGAGGTCTGAAGCACCACATCGCCTGAACGGAAAGCGGGCATGCGTGGCGCGGCAGAGACGAAACCGAGGGCGACGAGACTCAAAACGGGGAACGAGAGGGGCATGGAACACGTCAGAGCAAGACCTGTTCTAGGCTGTGAACCGTGAGCCGAATTCTCGTGTGCGCCAGTGTCTTGTGGGCCTCGTTCGCCATTGGCCAGAACCGGCCGATCGCGCCCGTCGACTGCGACGACAACTACGCCGAGTGCAAAGAGGACTGTGCGATTCGCTTCGGCGGCAACACCAAGATGTCGATGCGGGCGAAGCTCAACCCCTGCATCAACAAGTGCAGCAGCGTCGAGCGCGACTGCCGCGAGACCTTCTTCGAGACAAAGCGGAACAACCTCGACGAAGGCTCCATTTCCGGAGCGCCCTCTTCGCGCGACGTCGACTCCGACGGGCTGCCGACGAAGACCGCGCAGAAGAAGCCCGAGCCGAAGAAGGTCGACCGGCATGACGAAGAGCTGCGCGACTCGGCGACGCCCACCCCTGAGCCCTCGGTGTCGAAGAAGAAAGAACCCGAGCCCGAACCGCTGCGGCAGGAAGAGACGCCGAAGTCGACCCGCTCGTCTGTGAAGACGGAAGCGGACAAGGCCCCTCCTCCTCCCGTTCCCGTGAAAAAAGAAGAGCCCGTTGCCGAGCCGGCGGCCCCTCCTCCGCCGAAGAAAGAAGAAAAGAAGCGCGAGGAGCCGCCGAAGAAGGACGAGAAGAAGAAGCGCGCGCTCGACGAGTGGGATCCCGACGCACTCTAGTAAGAGGCGCTCTCCATGCGCTGTTCCCTCGTCGCCCTTCTCGTCGTCTGCAGTTGCAGCCCGCCTTCGGGCGTCGACGCGGGCATGCGAGTCGACGCAGGCTTCGAGGATGCGGGGTTCGACGCGGGCCCCACCTGCAGCGCCGAGCGGTGCGACGGCATCGACAACGACTGCGACGGCACCATCGACCTCTACCCCGACGGCGGCCCGTTGCTTGCGCTGTGCCCGCTGCAGCTCGGCACCTGCCAGGGCGCGCGCGGGAAGTGCGTCGCCGGCGCCTTCCCCGCCTGCCACGCCGAGTACGGCGGCAAGTACGAAGAGTTCGAGTCGCTGTGCGATGGCGTCGACAACGACTGCAGCGGCGTCGCCGACGTCTCGCAGTGGCGGCCCATCGGGGACGACGCCCCTTACGCAGTGAGCCTCGCCGGCGCCTGGTACGTCGCCACCGGCGGCAACGCGCGCATCTTCGACGAGCAGCTGCGGCCGACGAGTGAGGTGTTCCCGATTTCCAGAAATGCAGCGGCGACTGCCTCGACCGCTGTCGTGTTCGGCAACTACCTGAACCAGCTCTTCGTGCCGCTGAACGCGAGCGCGTACGTCCGTCGGCTGAACCTCGACGGCACCTACGCGACGGGGCCCGATGGTGGGCTTCTGGATTTCGAGGTTCCAGCGCCGTTGCAGCCCTTCGGCTCGCTGCGCGCGAGCAACGATCGCAGCGTGATGCTGGCCATCACTCCCAGCCGCGCACAGGTGATTCAGTTCAACGGCACCGTGTCGGTCGATCGCCCGCTCGACGCGGGCGCGATCCTCTTTGGCAATGAGTCGGCGACGGGCACCTCCCAGTTCATCATTCCTTCCGCGCGAGGCCCCGCGGTGCTGCAGCTGTCGCGCTACGACGACGCGCTCAACCTCGACGCGGAAGAGCTGCTGTTCACGCCTGGCGATGCGTCCCGCTGCTCAGTCTCTGCCGACAACACGCAGGCCGATGCGGGTTCGATCGCCGTCTGCCCCGCCGCCCAATCGCTGTTCGCGGCGCAGAACCTCTTTCCCTCGCAAGGCTTCATGCCGTTCTGGGAAGCCGATGCCGGCACCGTCAGCTACGCGCGTGCCGTGCCCTCGTTCGCACGCGCGACTGTGTTTTGGATCCACGCGCACGGAACCAAAGACTCGACAGTGTGGATGGGCCAGGTGCAGGGCGCGCCGCCGGCCGCGTTGCTCGAGCTGCCCTCTCGTCCGTCACGCCTCGACATCGCGCCGTCCGTTCGCGGCGGCTATCTGCTGAGCGCGGTGTTCGACGGTGGCCAGGGCTTGCACGCCTATGGCGCGTACGTTTGCCCGCCTTGAGGCGAAGTGCCCCAGTGCGCGAGGCGTCGCTCCGGGGCAGCGACGGGGCACGGTGAATGCAGTTCTTCTCTTCAAAATCACCTCGAGGAGAGCGCCCATGAAGACCCTGCTTGCCGCCGCCCTGCTGCTGCCCACCGTCGTCCTCGCGAACGACCTGGCGTCGAAGACCCCCAGCGAAATCATTCACGAGCTCCACGACGTCAGCCAGCGCCACATCGAAAAGGCGACCCTCGCGCAGGGCTCGGCCAGCACCGAAAGCGTGAGGCAGTTCGCGCGGCAGCAGACGAAGGACTTCCAGTCGCTGGATCAGTCGGTGATGGCGCTCGCGAAAGAGCGCAGCGTGATGCTGACCACGGCCGGCGACGCGCCGAAGCCCGTCGACGCCATGGTGAAGGGCAAGCCCGGCTCGAACGTGCAGGGCTCGCCGACGATGCAGATGGGCACCGCGGGTGACACGCGCACCGCGACGAACGCCGTCGAGCTGAAGGCCGACCCCGCGGCGGATCCGGCCGCGAGCCCGGCCGAGCGGGTCGCCGGACAGCAGGACATGGAGAACCTCAGGGCTCGCCTGACGTCGCTCACGGGCGCCGCCTGGGACCTCGAGTACCTGGCGATGACGATCGAAGGCGCGAAGAACAAGATCTCAATGCTCGAAGCGGCGCGCGACAAGGGTGACCGCGGCCTGACCCGCGTGGTCGACTCGGCGCTGAAGCTCTTCAAGTCGCAGCTGAAGACCGCCGAGAAGCTGCAGCGCGACCTGCGTCGTTCTTAGTAACGGTTGAGCATCGGGACGATCGCGAGGGCCAGCCCGCCCACCGCCAGGAGCCCCCCGAAGACGAAGCTCAAGATTCCCGACTTGTTGAAGTGGGCGACGATCTCTTCCTCTGTCTTGTCCGACACGATGAAGAGGTCGTTTCCTTTGCTGAGCTGGTAGCCGCCCTGCGGGTGGCTGGTGGCGGTGCCGAGCGCGTAGATGAGATCGCCCTCGTGAAGCACCGTCTCGGTGTACTTCATGCCCTTGTTGAAGATGAACCCCTGCGACGAACGGCCGTAGCTCGCCAGCGCGGCTTCCACTTCCGGCGACGCGTCGTTGAACGTGCCTGACTTTGCGTGCGTGTCGGGCTTCAGCAGCAGCTCGGCCTCGAGCAGGTTGAGTCGCACGTCGCCGCTGCCATCGGTGAGTACGCAGCCGGCGTCCTTGGTGTCGTTGATGACGGTGCGCCACGAGCCCGACTTGCCGTGCTGCCTCCACTCTTCGACGTGGAAGTGAAAGAGCACGCACCTCGCTTTCGTCATCGGGCTGACGACGTGCGGCCCAGCGCAGCGCACGGTGCCTTTGACCTCGACGAGCCCGGGCACGATGCGGCTGACCTGCGAGGTCTTCGTGTCGGTGATCGCCTTCGTCTTGTTCTTCGCGACGGTTCCCCGCCAGATCAACAACGCTCCGACCCCGACCAGCACAGCCGCAAAAATCAAAATCATGGCGCTCACCCCTTGAGGCGCAACGATATGTTCGCCAGCCATGCCGATGAAACAGAGAATCGCTGTCCTCGGGGGAGGCGCGTCATCGCTCTCATCCGTCTTTCAGATCACCAGCGTCCCCGGGTGGCAAGACAAGTACGACATCACCATCTACCAACTGGGCTGGCGCCTGGGCGGCAAGGGAGCGACCGGCCGCGACCCGACGCAAGGCAACCGCATCGAGGAACACGGCCTTCACCTCTGGTTCGGGTTCTACGACACGTCTTTCCGGATGATGCGCGCCGTCTACGACGAGCTCGGTCGCGGGCCCGAGGTGCCGATCTCCACCTTCGAGCAGGCGTTCTTGCCGCACAACTTCTTCACGATGCAGCAGCAGTTCAACGGCAAGTGGGAATCGTGGAACCTGCCGCTGCCGAAGAACCCTTCGGTTCCCGGCGAAGGCACCGACGTCCCGCCGCCATGGGACTACGTCGTCGAAGTGCTGCAGCTGTTGTGGGAACTGTGGGAATCGTACGTCGGCGATCTCGACGACAACATCTTCGAGAAGGCGATGCGGTTGCCCTTCACGCTCGCCCGCACCGCGGCGCTCAAGTCGATCGCCGTCGCCTTCGACAACGCGATTTCCGTGATGCGGAAGGTCGCCGACCACCGCAAGCACCCGGAACAGAGCCGCGCGTGGCTGGCACCCATCGTTGTTCCGTTGATTCGCCTCGCGCTGAAGCTGATTCGCGTCTTCCTCGGCAACAAGGTGAAGACCGACTTGAAGGCCTACCGCACGTGGATCACGATCGACGCGATCGCCACGCTGCTCATCGGCGTGCTGGCCGACGACATCATCGACCGCGGCCCGGACTCCATCAACGACCAGAACTTCGTCGACTGGGTGAAGAAGCACGGCGCGTCGCAGGAGCTGCTCGAGTCGTGCCTCATCCAGTCGGCCTACGACTCTTCCTTTGCGCTCTTTCACTGGACCAACAACGCCGACATGGAAGCGGGCACCGTGCTGCGCGGCGCCGTGCGGATGTTCCTCATGTACAAAGGCTCGGTGACCTGGCGGTTCGCGGCGGGCACGGGCGACACGGTGTTCGCTCCGCTGTACGAGCTGCTCGTGCGCCGCGGCGTGAAGTTCGAGTTCTTCCACGAGGTCACCGACCTGGTGTGCCCGCCCGTCGGGCCCAACGAGGTCACCGAGATTCACTTCAACCGGCAAGCGACGCTGAAGGCGGGCGACTACGCGCCGCTGGTCGACGTGAAGGGGCTGCCCTGCTGGCCGCACCTGCCGCAGTACGACCAGCTGGTCGAAGGCCCGCAGCTCATCGCCGACAAAATCGATCTCGAGTCGTACTTCTCGCCGTGGACGGGGACCCCGCGCGTGCTGAAGAAGGGCGTCGACTACGACCTGGTCATCTGCGGCCTGTCGCTCGACCCGCTGCACTACGTCGCGAAGAAGCTCACCGCGCGAAGCGGCATGTGGCAGCGGATGTTGTCGAAGCTGCAGACGAACCGCACCCAGGCGTTTCAGCTGTGGCTCAACCAGGACCTCGCGTCGCTGGGCTGGCGTTATGGCGAGTCGCTGCTGTCGACCTTCGGCGAGCCGCTGGACACCTGGGCCGACCTGTCAATCACCCTGCCCTACGAGAACTGGCCCGCCGGCCACGAGCCGAAGACCGTCGGCTACTTCTGCGGCTCGATGACCGAGAGCGACTGGAACTACCCGCCCCGCACCGACTACGGCTACCCCGCCCGGCAGGAAGCCCTTGCGCGCGCCGAGGCGCTGAGCTTCGTGAACGAGAAGCTGCAGTATCTGTGGCCCGCGGCCTTCACGCTCGACCCGGTGACGGGCCGGAAGATTTTCAAGTGGGAGCTGCTCGTCGACCCGACCGGCGCCGTCGGCCCCGCGCGCTTCGAGAGCCAGTGGTGGCGCGCGAACTATGAGCCGTCGGAAAGGTACGTGCTCTCGGTGACAGACAGCAGCCGCTTCCGCCTCGACCCGGACAACACGGGCTACGTCGACTTCTACCTGGTCGGCGACTACACGCAGTGCGGCCTCAACGCGGGCTGCATGGAAGGCGCGATCATCTCGGGAGCAATGGCCGCGCGGGCAATCTGCGGCTTCCCGAAGCGCATCTTCGGCGACGGGCATGGGCTGTTCGACTGATAGGTTTGAACCCAATGCTCGAGATGATCGCGGCGGTGATGGTGGCTGCCGCTCCGGCGAAGGTGGCGGTGCCAGGATTCACGGCGGTGGGCATGGATCAGGGCCTTGCCGAAGCGTGGGCCGATCGCTTCGTGACGCTCTTCGGTGAAGACGCGCGTCTGAAGGTGGTCTCGAGCAAAGACATCGCGCAGGTGCTCGGCATCGAGAGGCAGAAAGAGCTGCTGGGCTGCAGCGACGGTCAGAACAGCTGCCTCGCCGAGCTCGCCGGCGCGCTGGGCGTCGACGCCATTCTCTCGGCCACCTTTGCGCAGTCGGGCTCGACCCTCTCGGCGACCCTGCGCGTCATCAGGGCCACCGACGGCTCGCAGATTGCCGCCGCGACCACCCGCGCCAAAGACGTCGACGCGCTGCAAGACTGGCTCGATGCGCAAGCCGTGGAGCTCGGCCGCAGCGTGCGCATCGCTTTCAAGCTCGAGACGGCTCCCGCGGCCCAGAAGTCTTCCAGCGCAATCCGTTGGGTGCCGGGCATCGCGGGGGCAGCGCTGCTCGTCGGCGGCGGCATCTCGTTCGGTGTGTCGAAGTCCTTCGCCACGCGGCTTCGCAGCGAGCCGCTCGACGGTTCGCAGATCGCCGCAGTGGCTTCTACGGGTCAGACGCTCGAGGTCACCGGCGCTGTGCTGATGATCGCAGGCGGAGCAGCGATTGCGGCCAGCATCCTCTGGATCGCTGCGCCTGCGCCGGGCGAGGTGTCGGTGGCCCTCGTCCCGCTGCCTGCAGGTGGTGCCGCTGTCGTCGGAGGTTCGTTCTGAAACGAGCGATCTTCTTGCTCTGCTGCCTCGGCGTCTTCTCCTGTGAGAACTGGGACGAGCTGCGGAAGAACGCCATCTGTAGTGACTGCTCGATCGCCGCGGGCGGCGGCAGCGGGTCGGGCGGAGGTGGCGGTTCCGGCGGCGGCGTGGGTGGCGGTTCCGGCGGTGGCGTGGGTGGCGGTTCCGGCGGTGGCGTGGGTGGCGGGTCCGGCGGCGGCGTCGGTGGCGGTTCCGGCGGTGGCGTGGGTGGCGGTTCCGGCGGCGGCATGGGCCCCGGCGATGCGGGGTGCCTCAGTTCCACTGGAACGACGGGCTCCGAGAACTACCGGCGGGTGATGCTCGGCAACGCGACCGACGTGGCGGTGGCGAGCACCGGCTGCGCGGGCGTGCTGGTCCGCAACGAGGCCGGCGTCAGCACGTTCTTCCGCACGTTCCCGCTCGAGAATCCCGACGCGGGCCAAGAAGCCCAGCTCAGCGGACTCAGTGGCGTCTTCGCCCTTGCCGCCCGCGACGGCCTCGTCGCCGTGACGCACGGCAACTTATTGCAGCTGTACCGGGCAGACGGCGCGCCCCTCACGTCTGATGTCGCGCTCCCCTTCTCGAATGGCGTGCCGGCGCTGATTCCTTCCGCGGGCGGCATGCAGGTGATGCTGCACGGCTCGAGTCCGGAGAGCTACCAGTGGTCGCTTCGCAACACGATCGATGCCGGGTTGATCGACGGGGGAGTCAGCGCTTGCCCGAAGGCGACGGCGCAGCGCACCGCCGTGCTCGAGAGTGGAGAGCACCTGCTGGCGATGACCCGTGACGCCAACCCCGGGCTCGCCTGCACCGTGATCAACAAGACCAGCAGCACTTCCGGCAGCACGGTGCTTCGCACGCTCTTCGCGAATGACGCAGGCATCTCGATTCAGTCGAAAGACTCCAGCGCTCCAACCACCTCGCTCGTCGGCGCGTACGGCCTCTACGGGGCCTTCGCCTACACCGGCACGTCGAATACCGAGGTGCTGCTGCAGCGCTTCGACGGAGCCCCGCTGGCAGCCAGCCCCTTGTTGATCAACGCGACGGGCGAGCTCGCCGAGGTCGTGGTCGGCCCAGGCCCCGTCGTCTACCTCGTCGGAACCACCCGGGCGGTCAACGCAACCGTTCGAGGCATCGCGGTCATCAACGACGGCGGCTTCGCAGACCCCTTCGTCGCAAAGATCGGCAACGACGGTGGCGTCCTCTGGCTGCGAACTTTCGGCACCGCGGTCAACGAGACCGCGACCCACGCGACGCTCACCGACAACAACCAACTCCTCGTCGTGGGCACGTGTGAAGACGACGCCGGCACCAGCCCCACCTCGCTGTGCCAGGGCGGCGCCTCGTACTGGCTCGTGTCACTCGTTCCTTAACAATGTTTTGCGGCACGGCCTGACCCCCTTCGCTAAACAGCCGCCCATGTCCAAAACAGCGCTGGTGACTGGAGCCTCGGGTGGCATTGGTCTGGAATTCGCTGAACGTCTGGTGAAGAACGGCTACCAGGTGACGCTGGTCGCGCGCGGCGAGGCGAAGCTGAAAGAGCACGTCGCGCGCCTCGGCGCTGGCCACCGCTACCTTGCGGCCGACCTCTCGAAGCCGGAAGACACGAAGCGCGTCGCCGATGATTTGCGCGCCACGAAGTACGACGTCCTCGTCAACAACGCCGGCGTCGGCGTGTACGGCTTGTTCGACCAGTCGTCGCTCGAGTCGATTCGCTCGATGATGCGGCTCAACATCGACAGCCTGGTCGACCTCTCGCACGCATACCTGTCGACCGCGAAGTCCGGCGACAGCCTCATCAACGTCGCCTCGACCCTGGCCCTGCTCGCCTTCCCCGGCGCCAGCGTCTACGCCGCGAGCAAGGCCTTCGTGACGGCCTTCTCGGAAGGGCTCTGGTTCGAGAACAAGGGCCGCAACGTCTACGTCGGCGCGCTGTTGCCCGGCGTCACCCGCACCAACTTCCATGAAGCCGCAGGCGGGGCAGCCGGCGGAAGGCCGCCCGATGCGATCAGCCAGAACGCCGATGCCGTCATCGACGTCGGCATGCAGATGCTCGCCGACCGTTCGAAGCCCACCGTGCTCACCAGCTTCACCAACAAGGCGATGGTCTTCTTCAGCACGCGCCTCATGCCCCGCAAGACGATGGTGTCGATGATGGGAGGCAGCTCGCCCGCGAAGCCGCACCCGCAGCTGAAGAGCTAGCGCGGCAGCGCGACGATGCGGGCCAGCGCGTCGGCGTAGAGTGCAGGCAGGCCCTTCACCGCGTCGGCGTCGAACCCGAGGTCGTGCACGCGGCCGTTGCGAAGGCTGTACACCCACCCGTGCACGGTCACTTCCTGCTTCCGCGCCCACGCGTCCTGCAGCACGGTGCTCTGGGTCACGTTCACGGCCTGCTCGAGCACATTCAGCTCGCAGAGACGATCGTGGCGCGCTTCGTCAGACGTCGCCGAGATGAGCCTCGACGAATGCTTGTCGGCCACATCAGACACGTGCCGCAGCCAGTTGTCGGCGAGCCCGAGCCGCTGCCCCGTCAGCGCGGCGTGAACACCGCCGCAGCCGTAGTGGCCCACGACGAGAATGTGCTGCACCTTGAGCACGTCGACCGCGAACTGAATCACCGACAGGCAGTTCAGGTCGGTCGGCACGACGACGTTCGCAAGGTTTCTGTGAACGAAGACCTCGCCGGGCGCCATGTCGATGATCTGATTCGCCGGCACCCGCGAGTCCGAACACCCAATCCACAAATATTTCGGCGCCTGCTGCCGCGAGAGGCGGCTGAAGAACTCGGGGTCCTCATGGTGCACGCGTTCGGACCATTCGCGGTTCTTTTTCAGCAGGTGCTCGAGGTTCACGAATCAGGCCTTACGTATTTTCTTCAACGTTTCCAACTCTTCGATCGCGGCCTGCACCGCCGACCCGTTCTCGAGCATCAGCGGCAGCACGTAGGCGGTGCCTTCCTGGAACTTCAGCTCGTACCGCACGGGCACCTCGCCGCGGCGGACGCGCTGCATGCCCTTGAAGTGGACCCACGGGAAGAAGCGGCCGCTGCGAAGGGTGACGCCAGCCTCGTCGAGCCGGGTCGCCCAGCGGCGCGCGAAGACCGGGAAGTAGGCCACACTGGCGAACGCGGCCAGCGCCCAGCAGCGAAAGAACGCATCGACATCAACACCAACGTGCCCGCGCTTTCACTTCGAACCTCCGACGAGCCAACCCTTTTCCAGCGCCTTCAATACCGCGCGCGTCCGGTCGCGCACTCCCAACTTCGACATGATGCTCGACGCCTGGTTCTTCACCGTCCCCTCGGCCGTGCCCAGCGCGTCGGCGATCTCGCGGTTGCTGTAGCCGCCCGCCATCAGCCGCAGCACCTCGAGCTCGCGCGCGCTCAGGGTGTCGGGCAGCTCGGCCGCTTCGAAGGCGTTGCCCGCCGCCTTGACGTACTTCTTCGCGCGCTCGGTGATGCCGGGAAGAATCAGGGTGCCGCCCTTCGCCACCGTTTCGATCGCCTTCAGCAGCTCGTCGGCGCTGACGTCTTTGAGCAGAAAGCCCGCGATTCCCGCGCGCACGCCGTCGAGCAGCACCTGCTCGTCGTCAAAGGTGGTGAGCAGGATGACGGGCGTCTCGTCCTTCTTCGCGCGCAGGGCCTGCACCACCTCGATGCCCGTCTTGCGCGGCATTCGCACGTCCAACAGCGCGATGTCGGGCTTCAGCGCCAGCACCTGCGTCAGCGCGTCTTCGCCGTCTTCTGCCTCGGCGACCACCTGCACCTTCTTCGTCAGCTCGAGCAGGCCGCGAATGCCCTGGCGAATGAGCATCTGGTCGTCGGCCAGCAGCACGCGAATCACGCCGGCATCCTCGCCGCGGGCACCTTCAGCTGCACCTCGAAACCGTCAGCGCTGCTGAAGCGCGCGGTGCCACCCAACCCCTCGACCCTTTCGCGAATGCCGGTGAGCCCATTGCCTTGCTCGAGCCTCTTCGTGCCGCGGCCGTCATCGCGCACGCGGATCTCCACGCCACCTTCGACGTTTCGCGCGGTGACCCAGACGTTGCCCGCCTCGGCGTGCTTCACGCAGTTGGTGATGGCTTCCTGCACACAGCGAAACACCGCGTGCGCGCGCTCTGCGTCCGGCAGGTTCAGCGCCTCGTCGAGCCCCAGGTGAATCAGCGGCTTCGGAATGCGCGAAGCCAGCGCCGTCAGCGCTGCCTGAAAGTCGAGGGCCTGCGGGGCGTGCATCTGCGACACCACGTTTCTCACCTCGGCCAGCGCGTCCTTCGAGATCTGCCGCGCGCGCGTCACCGCCTCCGGCCCGCCGCCCTTCTCTGCGAGCTGCAGCTGAATGCCGAGCGCGACCAGGTGATGGCCCAGCGAATCGTGCAGCTCGCGCGAGATGCGAAGGCGTTCGGCCTGCCGGCTGTTCTCGACCAGCAGCGCGCGGGTCGACACGAGCTCGGCGTATGCGTCGGCCAGCGACAACCGCGCCGTCCGTTCTCGCTGCTGAATGCGGTAGCCGAACAGCGCGAAGACGCAGAAGGCAGAGTGGGCTCCGAGGATTTCGAAGATGAAGCGCGGCGCCTGAAACGGCCAGACGATGACGAGCAGCAGGGGCAGCTGGGCAAGCGCGAGCATCAGCGAGTGCCGCAGGGTGAAGACCACCGGGAACTGGGCGACGACCACCGCCAGCAGCAGCCCTTCGAGCCCCTGGAAGCCCAGCGACGGCATCGCCGCCACTGCCAGCGACTGCACCGCCAGCAGCGCGCGCCCAAGCCACAGCGGCAGTCGGTGGTGAAACCCTTCGGCCACCAGCGCCGCGCCGTACACGCCCCAGGGAAGCAGCCACGCCCGAGGCGCTTCAGGTGAAAGCGACGACAGGTGGGTGAGGCCGACGAAGGCCCAGATGAGAAAGCCCACCCCGCGCAGGTACGGGTCGGCCCGGCCCAGCTGTGCGAAGTCCCCGCGGGCCATCAGTCTCCCGAGGGAATGTAGAACCCCTGGCGGGCGTCGCTCATGTGCCTCCGGCGATCAGGTCACGCACCGAGCCGTAGTTCTGCTCGTGAATCGCGCCGATGCGAACGCAGCGAACCGAACGGGCTGAATCGACGAGCACGTGAATCGGAATCGGAGCGGTACGGTCGACCCCCAGCCCATCGAGAAACGGCCCCAGGTCCTCTTCCGAGCGCAGCCAGCGAATCGGGCCTGGCAGGTTCTTCCGGCTCCACTCTTCCAGCGCGGGCTGCGCGGCCGTCTCGTCGATGCTCAAGAGCTCGAAGGACACTGGCAGGCCATCGCGCGCCATCGCGTCGTGCCACTGGTTGAGCACACCCATCTCTTCGACGCACGGCTTGCACCACGTCGCCCAGAGGTTCACCCAGGTCCAGCCCTTCGTCTTCTCGGCCGGCGCTCCGAAGGGCCGCTGTTCCGCCGGCAGGTACGGCTTCGCCTTCGCGGGGTAGCTCTGGTCGCAAAAGGCCGACGCCGCGGCCTGGGTGCTCTTCTTCACCGACGCGAAGCGCGAAGGCGGTGGGCCCTGCGGTTTCTCGTCGCAGCCGGTCAACAGCAACAGCGCAACGGCGGCCGCTTCAAATCGCACAGTCAATCCACGCGACGAAGGCGCTGCGATTGATTTCCATCGCGGTGCAGGCCGTCGACCGCGAACGGTTCCACCCGCAGAACTCGTCGCCCAGCTGCGCGTACTGCTCGCCCAGCCAAAGCAGGCCGACCTGGTTCTTCAGGTCTTCGTCTTTGAACTTCGACTGCAGGTGGGTGAGCACGCCCTTCGCGCGATCGCGGCTCAAGCCTTCGTTGTAGTCGGCGGCCCCGTCGGTGCTGGCGCGCGAGACCACGAAGAAGAAAGAGGCGCCGCGCTGGTCGCTCCAGGCTTTCTCGATCAGCGTGGCAGCCTCGGGGTCGAGCTCGGTCTTGCTCGAGTCGAACTGGATGATGTGCGCGCGCTTCGCCAGCGGCTTGAAGAGCGCGTTGAAGTCGTCGCCCGACAGCGCCGCGACCTTCTTCGCTTCCATCGGCTGGCAGCCACGGCCCCCACCACCCTCGATCAGGCCGCACGCACCCGCGACCCGTCGAATGATCGCCTTGAGCTGAGGCGTGCAATAGCTGTCGTCGGACACGCTGGCGATCGCGACGTCCTTCGCCGCGCCTTCGCTCTCGTGAAGCCGCGTGTTCGCCGCGCGCGCCCACGACGCGACGAGGATGATCGGCACCGCCAGCGCCACGCCCAGCAGCCCGAGCTGCTTCTGACCTTCCGTCATGGGTTCGCCTCCTCTTCTTCTGCGACTTTTTTCGGAGCCACCGTCGGAGCTGCTGCCTTCGGAGGCGCTGGCCGCTTCACCGCCGCCCGCGCCTGCTTTCCCTGCTTCGACAACATCTTGCTCAGCGTGAACTCGAGGCCGAGGTCGCTGTCTTCGTCGCACATCCGCGCGTTGCCGACGAACAGCTGCGGCGTAAGCACCGGAATCGCGTTCGCCACCGCCCACCGCAGGCTCTTGGTCAGCTTCGCCTTCACCTGCGTGCCGCCGAGACAACCCTTCACCTTCGGGAAAGTGGCCTCGAGCTTGTTGCGCAGCGCCCCTTCGTCTTTCTCCGCGAGCTCGCGAAGCTTTTCCTGATTCTTGAACGCCCACTTGAGGACGTCCTGTGACGCCTTCTCGTCCTTCTCGCCCGTCAGGCCCGCAGCGCAGAGAATCGCCTCGCTGACCGCGCACGCGCCGGGGTGCAGCGCCTCGGTCACCATCCAGTTGCAGGTCGGGTCGAGCGGGAAGAGCACCGCCTTGAGGTCGAGCTTGTTGCGGAGGCTGCTCGCACCCAGCCGTTCGTCGAAGGCCTTGCACGCAGGGCACAGCGGGTCGAGCACTTCGATCGCCGCTTCGCCGGTGCCCGACGGCAGGGGAATCATCACCGCGTTCGGGTCATCGCCACTCACCAGCGTGCCGCAGCCCGTCATCGACGTCTTCACGTCGGGCGACGGAGTGAACAGCAGGTAGACGAGGGTCAGCACCGCGACGAAGCCGACGCCTTCGGCGAACCACAGCGGAAACCTTCCCTGCTCGGGCGGAGCGGGGTTCTTCAGGTGCGCCATCAGCGCGCCAACGAAGACGAGCGCGCTCGCCACGTAGATGCCGACGCAGACTTTGCAAGTCTCGCCGACCTTCATGATCGACAGGAACCCGTAGACGAGGGTCATCAGCACCGGCAACAGAGTCGCGGCGAGAAGAAACTGGGTCTCGGCGCGCGTCGCCTTGCCCCGCCACAGCAGCACGCCCGCGCGGTAGGCGAGAAACGCAAAGGTGGCCAGCGCCCAGAGGCTCACTGGGATTCCGCCCCAGGTGCTCTCACGGAAGAACGAGCTGTACGGGCTCATCATCACGGCCTTGCAGCCAGACTCGCCGAGCTCTTTGCCTGCTCCGGGAATGAAGGAACAGTGAATCGCGTGCACCTGGCGATCGAGGTGCTGCATGAAGTCGCTGGTGCTGAGCGCGGCGAAGATGCTGCCGAGCACGGCGCCGGCGGTGGCGATAATCAGCGGGGTCCGCGTGGCCGTCGCGGCATACGACCCCGGCTCGAAGTCCGCGTCGACCGCATCGGGTGGTTGCATCGGCAGCGTCCTACCATGCCTTGCTTCCCAGCATTCTTGTGGCGCCGCGAGGCGTTTCGGCTCAAGAGTGAGGCTCCCGATGACCGAGAAGCTCGTCTTTAATAGCGCGATGGATGGACTGGTGCAGTCGGTGCGCACGGACATCTCGCCGCGCTGCCGATCGCGACTCAAAGACCTGGGCTTCGACCTCGGCGCGAAGCTGATGCCGGCCTACCCCGCCGAGCTCTGGGCGGGCGTGGTGACGGTGCTCGCGGAAGAGATCTACCCGAACGTCTCGGCCAACGATGGCGAACGGAAGCTCGCGATTCGCACCGTCGAAGTCTTCGCCCAGAGCGTGATTGGCGGAGCGATGTTCACCGTCGCCAACCTCCTCGGCCCCGACCGCACCGTGCGCCGCATGACGCGGAACTTCCGCACCAGCTCGAACTTTCTCGAGACGACGTGCACCGAGATCGCGCCGCACACTTTCGAGATCTTCATCAACGACGTCTCGGGCGTCCCCGGCTTCTACGCGGGGCTGCTCGAAGGTGGATTCTTGAAGACTGGTGCGCGGCAGCTGTCGGTCGTCATTCACGACAAGACGTCGCCCGGCGCTACCTACCGCGTGAACTGGGCGGCGTAGCGAGCCGGGCCAACGCCCACGCCGCGGCTTCCTTCACCCTTTCGTTTCCGTCGTTGGCCAGCGCCTGCAAGAGGTCTCTGGCGCTCGCGTCCCGTGCGGCGCCCAGCGCGTAGGCGGCGTTGCGGCGAAGCCCGTCGTACTTCGCGCGCACCAGCGGCGTGCCCGGCGTGAGCAGGGCGTACTCGGCAGGCGTCATCGCGGCCAGTTGGTGGACGGTGAGGTTCGAGACGGGGCGCGGCGCGAAACGTTCGCCGCCGATCAACGGCGTGTGGTTCAGCGGGCAGACGTCCTGGCAGATGTCGCAGCCGAAGACGACGTCGCCCATCGCGGGGCGCAGCGGCTCGGGAATCGCCGCTTCGTTCTCGATCGTCTGGTACGAGAGGCACAGCCGCGCGTCGACGGTGGCGTCGGCGACGATGGCGGTGGTGGGGCAGGCGCTGACGCAGAGGTTGCAGGTGCCACAGCGGTCGTCCTGCGGTCCTCTGGCGTATTCGTCGACCTCGACGTCGAGCACGAGCGCAGCGAGCAGCACCCACGAGCCGAACTTCTCGGTGATGAGGCAGCCGTTGCGGCCGACGTAGCCGATGCCGGCGCGCGCAGCCCAGACCTTTTCCATCAGCGCGGTCGCGTCGACGCCGCCGTAGTCCTTCACCGTCGGAGCGTGCTCCCGCAACGTTCTTCGCAATGCGCGCAGCCGGTCTTTGAGCGTGTAGTGGTAGTCGCGGCCGCGGGCGTAGCGGGCGATGGGCGACGGCGCGTCGGTGTGCCAGTAGTTGCAGGCCAACGCGATGACGGTCTTCGCATTGGGCACGAGGCGCGAGACATCGAGGCGATCAGCCAGGCGTTCGCGCATCCAGTCGAGGTCCGCATCGAAGCCGGCCTCGATCCACTGGGTGAGGGCCTGCGGCGGAATAGGCTCGGCGCGCGCGAAGCCGACCAGCTCGAAGCCCGCGGCGTGCGCCCACTGCGTCAGCTGCTGCGACGAGAGCTTTACGTTTTCGCCGGCGCCCACGGCACGTCCTTCACGTTTGCGCGGAAGTTGGCGACGCGTGCCATCGTGAAGAGCAGGTCAGACAGGCGGTTCAGGTAGACGATGACTTCGTCGCCGACCTTGCCCGAACGGAACAGCGGCACGACACGGCGTTCGGCGCGGCGGCAGACGGTGCGCGCGAGGTGCAGCGCGGCAGACGCCCTGGTGCCAGCAGGAAGAATGAACGACGTGAGCGGGGGCAGCTCGGCGTCGAAGCCGTCGATCGCACGTTCCATCTCGGTGGCCCACCCGGGCTGCACTTTGGGAATCGCGGCCTGGGCCTTGGTGCCAGCGGGAGTCGCGAGCACGGCACCCAGGGTGAAGAGCTGGTCTTGAATGCGGCCGAGGAGCGCGTCCATCTCGCCGAGGCCTTCGGCGCGAGCGACGCCGAGGCACGCGTTGAGCTCGTCGACCTGGCCGTAGGCATCAACGCGCACGTCTTCTTTGCCGACGCGGCCGCCGCCGAAGAGGCCTGTGTCTCCGCCATCGCCGGTCTTCGTGTAGATGCTGGTCATTTCAGGTGCCTCGTCTCACGGCGCCTTGAGTGGCGCGGGGGAATTCGCTTTCAGAACGAGCAGCTTCGCGGCGGCCCAGCCCACGATCACCACGGCTGCCGCGCCGAGCCAGTTCAGCTCGCTGCCGAAGCCGAGCGTGAACGTGTGCGGCGCGACCATGAAGAACAGCACCGGGAAGCTCAGGTACAGGTTGTGTTTGCTGCGCAGCGCCGCCATCGCGGCGACCTCGGGGCCAGGAACGGGGCCGGACTCCTTGATGCCGCGGATGATTTTTTTCTGTGCGGGCCAGATGCGCATCCACACGTTCATCATCATCACCGAGCCGAGAATCGCGCCGAGGTGCAGCCAGAGCGCGCGGCCGGCCATCACCTGGGCGAGGCCGAAAGCCATCGCGGTGAAGAGGATGAGGCTGAAGCCGGCGGCGGCGGTTTCGTTCTTTCCGAGCGGCGATTTCCAGAGCAGGTCGTAGACGAAGAAGCCGAAGAAGATGAGCGCCTGGCTGCCGCCGAAAGCGATGCCACGCTGTGCGGGAGTCGAGTCGGTGCCGGTCATGAGTCCCCCCAGGTGGTAGACGAGGCCGATGAGCAGGAGGCCGCTGAGCCAGGTGAAGAGGGCCCCCCAGCGGAAGAAGTAGAGCGCGCGCGGCATGAGCTCGGGCACGAGCTTCCGCTTCATCTCGGCGTCCCAGGTCCTGGCGACGATGGAGTTCACGAAGTTGAAGAAGAAGAGCTGGCTCATCCAGAGGACGCCGGCTCCAACGTGAAACCAGCGCAGAAAAGCGTCGAGGTATTGGTTCAACGTCGGGTCCATGCCCGGCGAGACTTAGCAGGGTCGGCGCGGCGGGCTTGATCAACCGATACTGAACGCGTATTCAGTGTCGACCATGGACGATCTCGATCTCGTGTCTCCCGATGTCGCGCAGCTAATCCAGTTGTTCTCGGCGCAGGCGGACTTGAAGTTCCCAGGTCTGGATGCGGCGGTGTTGCAGGAGTCGTTGGTCGGCTTGCGGGAGCAGCACGCTGAGTTGCTTCGCGCCGAGGCGATGGTTGCGGCGACGAAAGCAGCGATGGACGAGCAGCAGGAGTCGTTGCTGCGAAAGACGCACCGGGCGCACGCGTACCTGAAGGTGTTCGCGGAAACGGATCCGGCGCTGCTGGCGAAGGTGGATGCGATCTCGTTGCCGCGGCTTCGTCGCGCGGCGCCGACGGTCGTCAACACCGCCGACGGCGTGGCGCCTGAGCCGAGGAAGCGTGGCCGCCCGCGCAAAGTGCAGCCGGCGGGAGAGTCATTGTTCGGCGCGACGCCCTGAGCCCCGTTCGTCTCGCACCCGTTCGTCCCGAGAGCAGTCGAGGGATGAGCCTCCGCAGAGACACGGAAATTGGGTGAGACGTGCGCCCCGGGATCGCGACGCTTCGGCGTCTCGCGGGAGGCGACCTCTGCGAGCAAACGCCACCGCGCGGCCTCCGTGAGAACTCTGCCGGAGCACCTGCGAGAGATCGGTTTCGGGGCGAGTTTCTCGCCGGTTCCTCGGACATTGGACGTGGCAGGTGTCATGCGCGGATCGTCGGTTTTGACGATCAGATCTCTCTGCCAGGTCTCTGCGGTTCAGCGCGCGCGGCGCCGATTCGCGACGACGAGCCCGAGCGCCAGCAAGCCGAACCAGACAGCCGAGTTTCCGGAATCCGTCGCGGCGCAACCGCAGCCGCTTCCGTTCAGTTCGCCGCCTCCACCGAAGCCGCTGTCGCGCGGCTGCTTCACCGACGAGCCGCCTCCGCCGCCTGTTCCGGTTCCGATTCCGCCACCAGTTCCGACTCCTCCGCCGGTTCCGACTCCGCCGCCGGTTCCGGTTCCGCCCCCACCGCCGCCGACCGAGCCACCTCCCGTCCCTGTTCCGCCGCCGCCGCCGACCGAGCCACCGGTTCCCGCGCCACCGCCCACGCCGATCGAGCCTCCGCCTCCGCCGACCGGTGCTCCTCCGCCGACTCCGACTGAGCCGCCACCGGTTCCCGCGCCGCCGCCGAGTCCGCCGCCCGTGCCGCTGGCGCCACCAATTCCCCCACCGAGTCCGCTGCCGCCACCGAGTCCGCTGCCGCCACCGACTCCGCCGCCGGCGCCTCCACCCGCGCCCCCTGCGTCAGGCACCGAGCACAGCACGACAGGCGACGCCGAGTTGCGCACCGCCGCAGACGTCGCCGCGACGACCGTGAAGTCCACGAGGTTCGAGTCGGTGTCCTGGCAGCCGTTCGCTTTGCGCTCGGGAAACTCCGTCAAGGCGACAGGGAAAACAGCGAGACCTTCGAAGCAATTCGCCGTCGCTCCGTATCCAACCTGGTCGATGACGTTCGCCGTCGGGCAGATGCCGTTGAGCGCCATCGCCCCCGAGACCAACGCGACTTTCCCCGCGGTGCCCGCCATCGACAGCGTTCCCACGTAGTCCGGAGCCGGCAGCGCCGTGCCCACAGTTCCGCTCGCTTCCTGCACGAGAATGAACCCGCCCGCCGGAATCATGTCCGTGCCGCCGTCTGTCTTCGTCAGCGCCGTCACCGACCAGTTCCCCGTGCCCGTCGCAGACGCATACTGAACCGACATGCCCGTCACGCTCACCGGCGCATCCGAGATGTTGTGAATCTCGACGAAGTCCGAGAGCACCGGCGACGTCCCCGAGCCGCCGCCCCCGTAAACGCGGCTCAGCACCAGTGTCGCCGACACCGCGTCGCGCCGCGAACCAACTTCTTGCTCAGACGGGTCAACACCGCACGCGGCCAACACGAACCCGAACCCCAGGATCTGCCCGATTGAGCTCTTCATCCCGCGCACTCTAACCAAACCCGTCTGCTACGGTCCGCCGGCTCGCACCAACTTTCGAGGGGAGCAACCACGATGAAGCGTCTTGTCGCCCTGCTGGCCACTGTCCTCGTCGCGACGCCCGCGCTCGCCGAGAAGGGCGACTGGAACTTCCACATCGACCTCGGCGGCGGAGTCGGCCCCAACAAGATCGCCGGCGGCTGGCTCAAGCTCGACACCACCCTCTTCGGCCTCGGCCCCGTGTCTCCGCAGATCGAGACGTTCGCGATCGCCAGCCACGACCCCACCTTTCTCGCCAACGGCAAGGCCTTCGGCGCTGGTGTCGGTCTGCGGCTTCGCATCCTCAACGACGAGGCGGGCTACCTCTTCATGTCGGGCGACGGCCCTTCCGGAAACATGCTCGGAAACCTCTGGGTCGACGCGCACCTCACCTTCACGCACGGCGACATCGGCCTCGGGTTCGACGCCGCCATTGGCTACTCTTTCTCGTGGATCGAAGGCCTGCAGTTCGGCCCCTACGGCAAGTTCACCTGGTCGGGCCCGTACAAGCTGATCACCGCCGGCGTCGAGTTCAGCGTCGGCCTGCCCTACCGCACCCCTGCCGACTACGACCCTGATCGCGACGGCATCAAGGGAGACAAGGACCTCTGCCCGAACGTCGCCGAAGACCTCGACGGCTTCGAGGACGACGACGGCTGCCCCGAAGGCGACAACGACAAAGACGGCATCGCCGATGACGCCGACAAGTGCCCCAACGAGCCCGAAGACAAAGACGGCTTCGAAGACGGCGACGGCTGCCCCGAGTTCGACAACGACAAAGACGGTGTTCGCGACGAGGCCGACAAGTGCCCGATGGAGCCCGAAGACAAAGACGGCTTCCAGGACTCCGACGGCTGCCCTGACCCGG
The DNA here is from genome assembly GCA_038206395.1 of Myxococcales bacterium. Taxonomy (GTDB): domain Bacteria; phylum Myxococcota; class Myxococcia; order Myxococcales; family Myxococcaceae; genus JAGSPQ01. Next base: position 84,698 of record JBBRAX010000006.1, read on the forward strand.
ACAACGACAAAGACGGCATCACAGACGCGCAGGACAAGTGTCCCAACAAGGCCGAAGACAAAGACGGCTTCGAAGACGAAGACGGCTGCCCCGACTGGGACAACGACAAAGACGGCATCGCCGACACGAAAGACAAGTGCCCGCTGGAGCCCGAGACCTTCAACGGCGTCGACGACGAAGACGGCTGCCCCGAGAAGGCGACCAAGGTCTACGTGACACGCGAGAAGATCGTCATCACCGAGAAGATCTTCTTCGCCTTCAACAAGGCCAACATTCTTCCCAAGTCCGACGCGTTGCTCGACAACGTCGCCCAGGTGCTCAACAAGTTCCCGCAGGTGAAGAAGATTCGCATCGAGGGACACACCGACGACATCGGCTCGGCCGCGAAGAACCTGAAGCTCTCTGAGGCGCGCGCCAAGAGCGTCTACGACGCGATGATCAAACGCAGCGTCGCTCCTGAGCGCCTCGAGTCGGCCGGCTTTGGCCTCGCCCGACCGCTGGTGCCGAACACCGACGAGGCGTCGCGTGAGCTCAACCGCCGCGTCGAGTTCATGGTCGTCGACATGGTGCCGATCGTCGAAGAGATCGTGCAGCCCGTGCCGGAAGCGCCGATCGAATAGCTCGGCAACCCTTCCTCGACCAGATTCCTGAATTCGAGTATTAAGATGTGCATATGAAGCGCCGCGCACTTCAGCTGCAGCCTGTCTCCGCGCTCTTCAAAGCCCTCGGAGACGAGACCCGCTTGAGGGTCGTGGCCCTGCTGGCGCACGGGGAGCTTTGCGTCTGCCACCTCGAATCGGCGCTCGAGCTCTCCCAGCCCGCAGTCTCGCGGCACCTGGCGGTTTTAAAGAACGCGGGCGTTGTCGAGGCCCGTCGGGACGGTAACTGGATTCACTACCGGCTCGCGCCGCAGGCAGACCCGCACCGCGGGCGCCAGCTCAGAGCATTGGTACGTGAGTTCGCCAACGAGAAGGACGTCGCCAGGGACGTCGCGCGGCTCGTGAAGGCACAGGGGCCCGTCTCATGTCGGTAACCGACCCAGCCAACACCGTTGCCAGGCCCGTCGTCGCCGAGTTCGTCGGCACTGCCCTGCTGCTCGCCACGGTGGTGGGTTCCGGCATCATGGGAGAACGCCTCGCAGGCGGGAACGTCGCCATCGCCTTGTTGGCGAACGCGCTCGCGACAGGTGCGGCGTTGGTCGCCCTGATTCTGACGTTTGGCTCGGTGTCCGGCGCCCACTTCAACCCGGTCGTGACCGTGGCTGACGCCAGTGGGGGCGGCCTTCCGTGGAGGGTGGTCCCTCGCTACGTGGCCGCTCAGGTTGCTGGAGCTGTCGCGGGCGTCGCCGCCGCGCACCTCATGTTTGGAGAGCCCGTCTTCGCGGCTTCCACCCACGAACGGTCTGGTGCTTCTCAGCTGTTGAGCGAGTTCGTCGCAACCTTTGGCTTGCTCGCTGTCATCCTCGGCTGCGCGCGACGCAAACCAGACGCTGTGCCCGTGGCGGTTGGCGCCTACATCACCGCCGCGTACTGGTTCACGGCCTCCACCTCCTTCGCGAACCCCGCCGTGACCGTCGCGAGAGCGATGACGAATACGTTCTCGGGCATTCGCCCTGCTGACGTCCTGGGCTTCATCGTCGCGCAGGTGGCAGGTGCCGCAGCCGCCACCGTGGTCTTCAGCTGGCTGGTTCCTGCGCGCCGGTCGGAGGTTGCGCGTTGAAGACCATCATCTTCGCCTGCGTTCACAATGCCGGTCGCTCGCAGATGGCCGCCGCGTTCTTCAACTCCCTGGTTGCACCTGAAGTCGCCCGCGCGGTCTCCGCCGGCACCAAGCCTGGCGAGCGCGTTCACCCCGAGGTCGTCGGCGCGATGGGCGAGCTCGGCATCGACCTCTCGAAGGCGAAGCCGCAGAAGCTCACCGAGGACCTCGCGCAGGGCGCCTACCTGCTCATCACCATGGGCTGCGGCGACGCCTGCCCCTACATGCCCGGTCTCAAGCGGGACGATTGGCCGCTTTCCGACCCGAAGGGGAAGTCGATCGAACAGGTGCGGGAGCTTCGCGACGACATCCAGCGGCGGGTGCAGCGCCTCGCGAGCGTCGAGGGCTGGCGCTGAGCTGAAGGTCCAAAGGCCCGGTCATTGGCCGGCCAGGGAAAGGGCGCGCAGCAACCAGCCACCGACGGCTCCCGCCAACAAGAGCCACGTCGCGTTCGGCTTGAACCGAACGAGCACCACCGCGCTCACGAGCGCGAGAATCACTGTCGCGACATCCACGAGAGCGGCCCGCGCCAACTGCGCCGTCACCACCGCCATCAGCGCCAGTGAGGCCACGTTCACGCCGTCGAGAAAGGCGGCCGCGACCGGTGAGGCCCGAAGCCTGGGGACGAGCGGGCCGCTCAAGGCCACGAACACGAAAGCCGGAAGGAAGATGCCCACCGTGGCCACCAGCGCGCCGGCCGGCCCCGCAAGCACGTAGCCGATGAATGTCGCGGTCGTGAAGACAGGCCCGGGCGTCACCTGCCCCACTGCCACGGCGTCGATCAGCTGGGCCTCGGTCAGCCACCTGAGCCGCTCGACGAGGTCGGCCCGCAGAAACGCAAGCAACACATAGCCACTGCCGAAGAGCACCGAGCCCGTCTTGAGAAAGACGAAGAACAACGAGGGCAAGGTGACGCCCGTCGCGGCGGCGCCCGCGACGGCGGGAAGAATCGGAACCAGGCTGCGGGCGGTCGGGGCTTTTCCAGTCGCGGCCACCGCGACGGCCCCGGCGCCGAACAACACCACCAGCTCGTTGACTCCGAGGGCAGCGAGCGCCACCGCGCCGACACCGAGCGCGCGGAGCCAGGTCGTCCGGGCTGCCCTGGGAACCAGCGCCCAGATGGCCTGCACGACGACGCCCAGAATGACCGGCTTCACCCCGTACAGCAGCCACCCGACCTCCGGCAGCGCTCCGAAGCGCACGTAGGCCCAGCCAATCGCGCCGGTGATGAGCATCGCGGGGACGATGAAGGCGAGTCCGGCGACGACAAGCCCGGCCCAGCGGCGGCGCTGCCAGCCGATGTGAATCGCCAGCTCGGTGGAGTTCGGGCCGGGAATCAGGTTGGTCGCGCCGAGCAGATCGAGGAACTGTTCCTCGGTCAGCCACTTCCGCCGCCGCACCACCTCGTCGTGCATCATCGCGATGTGGGCCGCAGGACCTCCGAACGTGGTCGCTCCCTGCCGGAGGAAGAGGACGGCGAGCTCGCGCAGCGTCGTGCGTTCCATCTGCTACAGCACGTTCACCCGCAGGCCCGGCGCGCCGCCGCCCGCAAGCGACGCGCCGCCCGAGCCGCCATTGCCGAGGAAGTAGCTCGAGGCAGACTCATTCCAAACGGAGCCGCCAGCGCGGACGATGCCAATCGAGGGGCCTCCGCCGCCTGCGCCCCCCGCGCCGCCGGCGCCGCCCTGCCCACCCGCACCGCCGCGCCCGCCGTTGCTGCCGTCGTCCTGTTCACCGCCGCCGCCGTACGCGTTGATCGGGCCACCACCGCCACCCGTGCCGCCGACGCCCCCGTTTCCACCGTTGCCTCCCGAGCCGCCAGTGCCCGTCGCAATCGTCCCCGAGGTCGAGCCCACCGACGAGTTCCACAGGTAGATCGCAATCGACGCTCCGCCCGACATGCCTGCCGAGCCGAAGGTTCCTCCGCAGCCGCCCGCGCCGCCGCCGCCCCCTGAGCCACCGAAGCTGTCACAGCTGGTGGTGCCACCGCCGCCTCCGCCTCCGCCACCACCGCCGTTGCCCGGCCCACCGCTTCCGCCGTTGGTGGTGATTGCGACGATGTAGCCAGCCACGCTGTTCGAGCCGAAGTTGCCGCCCGACGTGCCGTTTCCTCCGAAGCCACCCGGCGCGCCGTTGCCGCCCCAGTACGCCACCGGGGTCGCCCAGTCTCCCTGCTGGCTCGGGGCGCCTGGGCCTCCTGGCGTTCCACCCACGCCCGACGAGCCCATGCCGCCCGTCGCACCGCCGTTGGCCGGCGCGCCACCCTGACCACCCGTGCGACCGCAAGCGCTGGTGCCTCCCGCGCCGCCCACCGGCTGACTGCAGCCCGAGCAGAAGCCGCCCGAGTCTTCACAGCCGGGGTTGCCCTGAATGCCGGCCGAGCCACTGCCGCCCGTGCTGCCGGACGCACCGTTGTTGCCCGCGCCGCCGCTGCCCGCGCGAATCGACACGCTCTGCAGCGCGACGTTGTTCGAGTTGAGGATCACCGCGCCGTACGCCGTGCCGCTGGCGGCGCCGACGTTCGCGCCGATGAAGCCCAGCAGCTGCAGCGTGACGTTGTTCGCCGCGCTCACGAGCAACGCGGGGCTGCTGCCGGTGACGGTGACGACGTTCGCGTTCGACCGTGACCACGTGCCCGTCTGGTACGCGCCGTACACGCCCTTGCCCGCCGCCATCGACACCTGCTCGGTGTACGTGCCCGCGGCGACCAGCACGTCGCGCTTGCTCTGACCCACCGCCGCTGCGAGTGCAGACGTGATGCTGCGCTTCGGAGAGTCGTAAGTTCCGGCGTTCGCGTCGTTGCCCGCCGGCGAGACGAAGATGGAATTGTTCTGCTCGCCGTCAATGCCGTCGCAGTTCGCGTCGACGAAAGCCTCGTCGGGGAAGTCGGTGGCCGACAGGTACGTGCAGCTGTACTCGCAGCCGTTTGCCGGGTTGCCGTCGAGGTCCCACCGGTTCGGCTGACACGTGAAGCCGCACGAGCCGTTGGTGCAGGTGGCGTTCGCGCCGGGGAAGGTGCAGGCCGCTCCGCACGCGCCGCAGTGGTTCGGGTCGTTGCTGCGGTTCACTTCGCAGCCGTCGGCCGGCAGGTTGTTGCAGTTGGCGAAGGTGCCGCTGCAGGCGCCGACCTGGCAGGTGCCGCTGACACACGCGGGCACGCCGTTCGCCGTGACGCACGCATTGCCGCACGTGCCACAGCTGCCAGTGCTCGTCTGGGTGTTCGTCTCGCAGCCGTTCGCGTAGGCGCCGTCGCAGTCCGCGAAGCCTGCGTTGCACGTCAGCACGCCGCAGCCTCCCGCAAGGCAGCGGTAGGTCGCGCCCTGCGAGGCGTTGCAGACGTTGTTGCACGCGCCGCAGTGGAGCGGGTTCGTCGCAAGGTTGAAGCCGTCGTCGACGACGCCGTTGCAGTCGTTGTCCGCGCCGTCGCACACCTCGAAGCCGCTGGGCACGCACGCGTACTCGCAGCCATTCGTGGCGAGGCCGTCGACATTCCAGTGGCCGGGCAGACACGCGCCGACCTGGCAGGTGCCGGCGGTGCAGACGGGAGTCGCGAAGGCGAGGTTGCAGACGTTGTTGCAGGCACCGCAGTGGGCGACGTTCGAACGGGAATCGATTTCACAGCCGTCTGGCACGGTGCCGTTGCAGTCGCGATACCCGGTGTCACAAGTGGAAATCGCGCACGCGCCGCTGTTGCACACCGGAGTCGCATGCGGCGTCGCGCACGCGCTGTTGCACGCCCCGCAGTGCGCGAGGCTGTTGCTGGTGTTCGTCTCGCAGCCGTCGACGTAGACGTTGTTGCAGTTTCCGCGCGACGGCTGGCACGTGACGATGCTGCAGGTGCTGGCCGAGCAGGCGAGGGTCGAGGTGAAGGGCGCCGAGCAGGCCGAACCACACGCGCCGCAGTTGTTCACGTCGGTGGTGGTGTTGAACCCTTCGTCGGCGACGCCGTTGCAGTTGTTGTCGATGGCGTCGCACTTCTCGACACCGTTGTTCGTCGGCACGCATGCGTACTCGCAGCCGTTGGCGATGTTGTTGTCGACGTTCCACCAGTTGGCCAGACAGGTGAGGCCGCAAGTGCCCGCGCTGCAGGTGCCGGTCGCGTTCGCGAAGACGCACGCGTTGCCGCACGTGCCGCAGTTCTGCGGATCCATGCCTGTGTTCACTTCACAACCGTCGGCGACCTGCCCGTTGCAGTTCGACCAGCCAGGGGCGCACGCCGCGATACTGCACGTCCCGTTTCCGCAGGCGCCTGTTGCGTGGGCAGGGTTGCACGCCGCGCCGCACGCGCCGCAGTTGGCGAGGTCTGAGCCCGTGTTCGTCTCGCAGCCATCGACGTAGACCTGGTTGCAGTTGCCGCGGCCCGGCACGCACTGACCGATGCCGCACACCCGCGCGACGCACACGTACGAGGCGACCCCGCCATTGCTGACGTTGCAGGTCAGCCCGCATTGGCCGCAGTTGGTCGAATCGCTGACGAGGTTGAAGCCATCGTCGACGATGCCGTTGCAGTCGTTGTCGAGCCCGTCGCACACCTCGGCGCCACCGTTGCCACCGTCAACCGGGGTGCAGATGTATTCGCAGCCGTTCGCCGCCACGCCGTCGCGGTCAGTGAACCCGGGCAGGCATTGCAGCACGCCGCACTTGCCCAGCTCGCACTTCGGCACCGCGTTGGTGACGACGCACGCGAAGCCACACGAGCCGCAGTTGCCGACGTCGTTCATCGTGTCGAAGCCGTTGTCGACGACGCCGTTGCAGTCGTTGTCCTTTCCATCGCAGCGCTCGACCGTCGGAGCGCCTGGGGTGCACGTCTGCGGAATACCGTTCGCGCACGCGGCGGTCGCCTTCGCGCACTCGCCCTGCCCGCACGACAAATCGCCGAGCCCGTTGTCGATCATCCCGTCGCAGTTGTCGTCGAGCCCGTTGCACGTCTCGGCGGCTGGCGTCTTCGCGCTGCACTGCCCGTAGCCCATCGGCGGCTCGCAGACCTTCACGCCGATGCACCGGCCCACGGCGTTCGCCGCTTCGCAAGGCACCGTCTGGCCGGTGGTGGTCGCGATGCAGGCGCAGGTGCCGGTGACGGGCTGGCACTGGTGCGGCACGGCTTCGCCGGTGAGGCCCACGCCGTCGGCGCAGCGGAAGCTCGAGGGGCACGAGTCGGCGTCGAAGGTGCAGTCGCGGCCGCAGAAGTTCGCTCCGCCCAGCACGATGCACTTGTCGCCGGGGTACGGGCAGTCGGTGTCGGCCGTACACGTCTTGCAGAGGCCGGCGAGCTCGGGCACGCAGCCCAGGCGCTCGGGGGTCAGCGGGGTACAGACCTCGAGCGCGCGGCAGCCGGTGGTGCACTTGCGCACGCACAGCCTGGCGGCGCCGTTGATGCTCTCGCACAGCCCCGTCTCGCAGAGGATGTCGTCGGTGCACGGCTGCCCCTCGAGGATGACGGGGTCTTTCGGCGGGGGCCGGTTGCAGTTGCAGGACGATGTGATCGCGACCATCGCCGCGAGTCCGGCGGGCATCAGACGAGACATGAGGTGCTCCCCCTTCAGATCAACCGTTCGAACTGCTCGAGCCCCATCTTCCACACGGGAACACCGCAGTACCGCGGCCCCTCGGGACAGAAGGGGGTGATGCCCGCTTCCTTGCGCAGCTTGCACGGCGCGTGGATGTACTGGCCCAGCTGCGGGTGCACCTTCGTCACCGCCTGCGTCTCTTCGATCGACGCGCGCCAGATCTCTTCCTGCGCCGTGTAGCAAAGGCGGTGGATCCACTTGTGGTGCAGGTGCAGCAAGTCGCCTGACTCGAGGAACCGCACCGGAAACGCGTTCGGCAACAGGTACAGCGCCATCTCTTCGGGCACGCCGCCATCCAGCAGCTTCTCGATGGTCGACCACAGCGTCTGCATCGTCTGCTCGTACAGCGCGCGCGCCTCGGGCACTGCGGCGATGAGGTCGGGAAGAATCGTGTCGATGTGGCCCGGCACGAACTGCGCGTGAAGCACCGGGCGCGAGGCGGGCGTCATCCGGTGACGCTGGTCCTGGCTGTCGGCGGTGTGGCTCAGCTTCTTCTGAAACGTGTAGTGCGCGTGAGACAGCGCGCGGGTCAGCTTGCTCATCGTGGTGAGCACCAGCGCTTCACCGAAGTAGGGGTTCTCTTTTGGGCTGAGCACGCGGCGAAGCGCGGCGGCGTCAGACATTTCAGCGCGGGTCGCTGCGATGACGTCGCGCACGCCCTGCGCCACCGAGGCTTCCGCGTTCACCTTGTAGTCGACCAGCTTCGAGCGCAGCCCACCGAGCCCCGCGTCGAACTCGTCGAGGTAGGCCTTTGCGCCGCTGCCCGCCTTCAACCGGCCGAGCTGCTGCAGCGACGTGTATTCCAACGTCGACTCCAGCGGCAGCGCGTCCTCGATGTTGCGGAAGAACAGCGGGTCGACCTTCTTCACCTCGTCGACCATGCCGTCGACGATCAGCCGCGTCTCGGTGGGCACGTCGAGCTGCTGGCAAAGCCGATGGTACCGGTGAAGCGTGAGCCCCGAGACGGTGTGGTACAGGTGCGCGAAGGTGCCGATCGGCAGCACGTAGCGCGCGACTTCCTGCGCCTTCTTCTTCAGGCCCAGCACCCAGCGATCCGGCGCGCGCCGCCGCGCGGGGAAGATGCGGAAGAACTCGTCAGAGACCTTCGGCGTCAGCAGCACGATGAGCTTCTGGTACGCGTCCATCGCCTGGTGGACCGCCGCGGAATACAGCGCCGCGTGGTTCTCGGCCATCGCAGGCATCACCACGTTGCCCGGCTTCACTTCGACGTAGCGCTGGCTGACCTGCTCTGAGTTGTAGAACGGGTGGCTGTGCAGGAAGGACCAGATGGCCTGCCGGCTGACGTGCTCGAGCGTGAACTGAAAGGTCGCGTGCTGAATCGTCGTGTGGTGCCCGGCCTCGTACGTCTCGGTCGCGATGCGGTCGCGAAGGGCGATCGCCTTGTCGTCCTTGCGAACGTCTTCGGCGGTGATGATGCGTGAGTTGTAGCAAGTGCGCGCCGTCGCAATCGCGTTGTCGAAGGCGTCGGATCCGAACCCCTTCACCAGGGTCACTTTCGGCAGCGGCGAGGTGAAAGCGGGCGCGGTCACGAGCGCGACGGTTGAGTCGAGAGCGGATTCGAAAGCAAGCCTTCCCGCGTCAGCCTGATGGGTGTCGCAATTGATTCTGATTCTCAGTATTGACGCGCCGAGGCGGCGGTTGGTACGCCATCGGGGTGCTCGCCCTCGCCTTGACCGCTGTCCTCGCTGCGCCCGCCGCCCCTACCGTCGCCGCGCCGCAGGGAGACGCCGCCTGGCACCGGCTGGTGGGACTGCTGCAGTACCTGCATGGCGACTACGCCGGAGCGATCGCGACCAAAGACGCCGACGAGCTGGCCGAGCAGGAAGGGCTGATTCACGAAGCCGTCCTCGCGATCGACTCGCTGGGGGTGAAGGCCGAGCCGTACCGGGCGGCGGTGCTTTCGCTGAAGGCGCGCATCGACGAAGGCCAAGACCCCGAGCACGTACCGGCCGAGTGCCAGGCGCTGGCGTTGAAGATTCTGGAAGAGCAGAAGCTGCAGAGGGCTCCGCGGCGAACGCCCGACCTGAAGAAGGCCGAGGCGCTGTGGACGACGCACTGCACCCTCTGCCACGGCGCGAATGGCGATGCGAAGACGGCGATCGCTCCGACGCTGAACCCACCGCCGGTGAACTTCCACGACCCGGAACGGATGACGACGCTGACGCCGTACCGCGCGTTCAACACCAGCACGTTCGGCGTGAAGGGCACGGCGATGGTCGCGTTCACCCAGCTGAGCGAGGAAGAACGCTGGGCGCTGGGCTTCTACGCCTTCACCTTCCGCCAGCCGGCGTGTGACCACGTGCCGCCTGCGGCGACGCTGCAGGAGCTGGCGCAGGCGACCGACGAGACGCTCGCGGCGAAGTACGGGCAGGCAGAGGTTGCGTGTCTGCGGCTGAAGCTGCCGGAAGAGAAGGTGGCGGGCGGGTTGTTCGGGCCGGCGCGCGCGGGACTTCAGGAAGCGCAGCAGCTGTTCGCCGCGGGTCAGAAAGACGCGGCGCGCGCGGCGGTGGTCGACGCGTACCTGCTGGGCATCGAGCCAGTGGAGCCGATGCTTCGCGCGAGAAATCCGATCGCGGTGCGGGCGATCGAGAACGGGTTCACGCAGACGCGGGTGGCGGCGGACAAGGGCGAGAACTTCCAGGAAGAGTCGGCGGCGCTGCTGAAGCTGCTCGAGCAGGTCGAGAGCGACGGCATGGCGAAGAGCGGCTTCTGGTCCGTCTTCCTGGCCGCCCTCTTCATTCTGCTGCGCGAGGGCTTCGAGGCGCTGGTGGTGGTGGGCGCGCTGTTGGCGGTGTTGAAGAAGCTGAACGCGCAGGCCCAGGTGCGCATCGTCTACGCGGCGGTCGCGGCGGCGCTGCTGCTGGGAATCCTGGCGTTGGCTTTCGCGCAGAAGGCGCTGGCCGGAGCGAACCGCGAGTGGCTGGAGACCCTCGTCGCGTTCTTCGCGGTGGCGATGCTGCTGTACGCGGCGCTGTGGCTGAACGCGCGCTCGACCATGAGCAGCTTCATGACGGACCTTCGCGGGCAGATGACGTCGGCGCTGGGCAGCGGCAGCAGCCTGGGGCTCTTCACTGTGGCGTTCACGGCGGTGGGGCGCGAGAGCTTCGAGACGGCGCTGTTCATTCAGGGGCTGGCAGGTGACTCGGCGGAAGGGGCGCTGTGGGGCGCCGGGGTGGGGCTCGTCGCGGTGGCGATTCTGGTGGTGGTGATTCGGAAGGTGGGGTTCGTGCTGCCGATGAAGACGCTGTTCAGCGCGTCGACGGCGCTGCTGCTCGCGACCGCGGTGATGGTGCTCGGCAAGGGGCTTCATGGACTGCAGGAAGTCGGCGTGCTCGGCCTGAAGCCGATTCCCTTCATCGAGCTTCCCGTGCTCGGGATTTATGCGGACGCGGTGACGCTGAGTCCCCAGGTCCTGATGGGGATCGCCGCTGTGTGGTGGTGGAGGCGGACGATCGCTGTTCCGCCCCGCGCGACGCCAGTCGCGACGTGAGCTTCAGGGGCCGTGAAGGACAGTGCGGCACTGCCCGACGGCCCAGGTCTCCGAAGCATCGGTTCCCAAAATCGCAAAACAGACGGTTAGAGGTTCCTGAGTCTCCTGAACACTTCTCAGCCGTGATTGCTGTGGACAAACGACCTCTATCGTTTGATCGCACCGACCTGAAACGAGTTCGTCGGATGATCCATGCAGCGGAATCCGTACGCGTTGAACCCACTGAAGCCGGTGACGGTGGTCGTACTGCCGAAATTGCTGATGTTGAGATCGTTGTCACCGCAGCTTTGTTCGACTGAGTGACCGAATCCGGAAAACTTCACCGAAGCATTGAAACCAACTTGGACGCACTTCGGGCTGAATGCCGAGCCAGTGATCTGAATCGTCCCCCCGTCGTAAGGCTTGTAGTCGCCGCTGAAGCAATTCGCCGGCAGCCCAACGCATTTAGGCACGTGACACTCATTCGTCGCCGTCTCGCACAGCTTCGCGCCGGTACAGTCGGCGTCCAAGCAGCATGCCGCGGTCGGCACGCATCGAACGACGCCGCACGCTTTCTCACCTGCAGCGCAGGCCACCGTCTGCGTCTGGGTGCCCGCGTCGAGTCCGGTCGCTGAGGCAGTGAGCGTGGGCATCGTCTGGGCTTGCTCGTTGAAATAGACGCTGAGCGTGCTCGAGCCGGCAGGAATCTGGAACGACGAGGGCTTGCCGATGCACGCGCCGTCCCCGAAGAACTCGGTGGTGGTCGTGCTGGACGTAAACGTCACGGTCACCGCCGCGCCCGCGACCACCGGAGCACCGCAGGCGTTCTGCAGCTCGACCTTGAACGCCGCCGAGCAAGCGCGCGCGTTGATCGTCTGCGCTGCGGACGTGATGCCCAACCGCGAAGCGCCCGTCGCCATGCAGCCGCCGTCTTGCTGCATGCCGCCGCCAGAGCCGGATCCGCCGCCTGTGCCGATCCCTCCGCCAGAGCCGCCGCCCGCTGCGTCGCCGCCACCAGATCCAATGCCCCCGCCGGCTGCATCGCCGCCGCCGGTTCCGGTGCCGCCACCCGCAGCGGAACCTCCGCCCGTGCCACCCGCATCCGGATCCACCGAACCCGTCGAACACGCTGCCAGCAGCGATGAGACAACGACCGCACCCAGCCTCGAAGAGATCTTCACCGACGCACCATAAATCAGAGCCGATCGATTGATCGACTGTCGGGCCCCCTGCGGCTAACTTCGGCGCCCGATGCGACCTTCAGTTCCCCTCATTGCCGCTCTCACGTTCGCCCTCTCGGGCTGCTTCAACTTCGACGCTGCCTACGACAAGTACTGCACGCTCAACCGCTGCGACGGCGGCGGCTCGGCGACGGGTGGCGGCACAGGGACAGGCGGCGGCAGTGCAGGCGGCGGTGTCGGCGGAGCAGCCGGTGGTGGATCGGGCGGGGCAGCGGGCGGTGGAACCGGAGGCAGCGCAGGCGGCGTCGGGGGTGGAGGTGGTGGGGGCGGCGCGGCCGGCGGTGGAAGCGGCGGCGGAACTGGTGGTGGCTCCGGCGGTGGCGCGGGTGGTGGCATGGGAGACGCGGCCTGCGACTCGGGCCTTTGCTACGTCCGCAGCTACGACATCCCCAAACTTCAGATGAGAACCATCACCGCGGTGACGCCGAACGCCGTTTTCGCAGGAGGGGACGAAGGCACCGTGGTTCGTTGGGACGGGACGTCTTTCTTCCCGACCAAAACGCCGAACAACACAGGAAATATCTGGGCGGTACACGGCGTGTCGCCCAACGCGGTTTGGGCGGGCGGAGGCGCAGGTGGCCGAACCAATCAGTGGAACGGTAGCGACTGGGTTCCGTACCCAAACAACGCTGTCAGCACCGGCAGTAAGAGCATCTGGGGCGTCTACGCGCTGTCCGACGGTGGCGCTCTTGCCGGAGCCAGCAACGGCGAGTTGTTCCGCTGGGTCGGCGGCGTATGGACCTTGGAGGCTGTCACCGAAAACGACTACCTCGACGACATCACCGGCTGTAACGACGAGGAGCAGGTCTACGTCGTGACCTATAAGGGCAACGTCTACCGCTACAACGCCGACGGTGGCTTCGCGCTCGAATACACAGGAACCACTATCCTCGACTCGCTGCACTGCCACCCGACGGGCGGATCGTGGGCGGTGGGTGAGAGCGGACTCGTGCTTAAGCGCAACGACGCGACCAACGGTTGGGAAGTCCAGGCGCTGGGGCTCACCAGCGACCTGTTCTCCGTCTGGACGTCTGACCAGAACGAGACCTGGATCGTCGGCGGTCAACGCACGTTGATACGGGTGGTGCCCGACGCCGGAATGAAGTCGTACAACCTGCCGCCGTACCAGCTCGGCTACTTCCACGATGTGTCAGGCGTCGGGGACAACCTCTGGGTCGCCGCCAACTACGCCCCCAGCGCCACGCACGACGGCGGCGTCATCGTCCACTTCAAGATCGGCCCCCCGTAACTCCGAGCTTCGCAAGCCGCGCCGCGATGTTGGCGAGCGCGGTGTCGACGATGGAATCCTCCTGCGCGGCGCTCAGTGAGCCGAGCCCTTCGCGCGCAGTCTCGTCTCTCATCTTTCTCTCTGCCCGCCGCACAGCGGCCGGAAGTCCCTGGGTGCCGAAGGTGCGGCGCATCATCTCGCCCAGCTCCTTTCCGTACTCCCAGAGCTCGCGCCGCACAGGCGCAACCAACCGCGGCAACAGCTCGTCGGCCAGCTGCCAGGCGACGCGCACGTGCACCGCTTCATCCTTCAACGTCTCGGCCAGCACCTGCCGAACGACGGGGTGCTTCGTCGCCGCGTGCCGCGCCCGAATCAGCTCGAGCGACACCGTCTCACTGAAGCACCCGTTCGCCAGGGCCCAGACGGCGACCGCGACTTCGCTCGGGTCGGCCAGGCCACGCGGCGCGTAGCCCAGACCTTCCGGAACATCCTCGTCGTAGCCACCCAGCGCGTCGGCCAGCTCGCGCGACAGCACCGCGTGGCGCACCTCATCGGCGGCGATCGAGACATACGCGCCGAGCGTTCGAAGCGCGGCGCCTTCGCGAACGAGCGCGAGCACCACCTGGCTGATCGCCGGAATCGCCGCGTACTCGGACCACGCGCGCTGCGACCAGAACCTGCGCGCGGAATCGTTCGAGGGAACAACTCCTTCTGGCAGCGTCTCGAGGCGGTCGCGCTTGCCCTGCGCCACCCGCAACTGCTTCCACGCTTCGCTGCCCAGCGGCAGCGGCACCTTTCCGCTCACTTCTTCTTCGGCTTCGCGGTGCCCCACAGCGCGTCGACTCCGGCCGACGGGGCCAGCTGCGCCTTCTCTTTCACCGAGAACTCGTCTTCCAGGTCGAACCGCGACCGCTCGGGACTTTCCGCCACATCCTTCACGCCCAGCGACGTCATCAGCGAGTCCACCGTCGCATCGACCTCGGAATCCTTCAGCTCTTTCGTACCGCCCATGCGGTGGAATCAACACTGGACGTCATGCGGGGCGCAACCCCGTTAAGAAGAAACCACCCACCCCTCTCGAGCGTAAGAAGCCCATGAACTTGTACAACCTGATGTTTGCCCTCGTTCTTCTGGTCGGTTCCGTCGCCGTCGCCCAGTCGCCTCAGCGCGAGACCGTCATCCTCGCCGGCGGCTGTTTCTGGGGAATGGAAGACCTGCTGCGCAAGATTCCCGGCGTCCTCTCGGTCGACGTCGGCTACTCCGGCGGCAAGACTGACAAGCCCGACTACAACCAGGTGCACGGCGGCAAGACGGGCCACGCCGAGGCCGTGCGCGTGGTGTTCGACCCGACGAAGCTCAAGTTCGAAGACCTGCTCGAGAAGCACTTCTTCAAGATGCACGACCCGACCACCCTCAACCGCCAGGGCAACGACGTCGGCACCCAGTACCGGTCGGCCATCTTCTTCACCACGAAAGAGCAGCGCGCGACCGCCGAAGCCGTGAAGGCCCGCGTCGACAAGTCGGGCAAGTGGAAGAAGCCCGTCGTCACCGAGATCGCCGAGGCTGGGCCGTACACGCTCGCCGAGGACTACCACCAGGACTACCTGGTGAAGAACCCGGGCGGGTACACCTGCCACTGGATGCGCGACTGACTCAGCTGACCCGGTAACGAGCTCCGTCGAGCGCCACCCTGCCCTCGCGCATCAGCTTGCCGAGGATCGCCAGCGTGCTGCGTTCAGCGATCGGCAACACGAAAGCGTTCACGTCGTCGTACGCCTTCGGCACCAGCTCGTCGATCGACATCGGCTCGGTGAGCGCAGCGAGCACCTTCTCTTCGCGCCACAGCCGGTGCTTCACGTACTCGGCCAGCTTCCCCGGCCCATCGGGAATCGCGGGGCCGTGCGAGGGGTACAGCGTGGTGACTGGCAGCGCCTCGAGTCGGCGCAGCTGGGTCAGGTAGTCGCCCATGTCGCCTTCGGGAGGGTCGATCACGATCGTCCCCATACCCGCGACCATGTCGCCCACGATCGCCGCGCGCGACTGCTCGTCGTACAAGCAGATGTGCCCCTGCGCGTGGCCGGGCGTGTGGAGCACGTGCCACCGCATCGAGCCCAGCTGCAGCACGTCGCCGTCGTTGAGGAAGCGGTCGGTGTTCACCGGCAGCCGATCTGCCGTGCGCGCGTGGGCCCAGACAGGAAGCTTCAGCTGCGACACGAGCCGCGCCAGCCCGCCGATGTGATCGCCGTGGTGGTGCGTCAACACCACTGCCCTCACCGTCGCGCCTTCCGCCTGAAGCTCGCGCAGTAAGGCGACCAGCCGATCTGTCTCTGCGTCGTCCGCCGACCCCGGGTCGACCACGATCACGTCTTTCACACCAACCACGTACGCGTTGGTGTGCGTCGCCGGCGGCAGCGTCAGCGTCCGCAGCGGAAACAGCATCACCCCTTCCTGAAACTCGATGCGCTGCGCGACGTGGTCGACCAGGTGCTTCGCCGAAGACAGCGCCGCGCTCGAGAGCTTCACGTTCTCGAACTTGTCCATCACCGCCAACGCGTGGTGGTTCGGAGGGTGCAGCAGCGCCGTCCCCTGCCGCCACCGCAGCAACGCCTCATGCGGAGCGACCCACGCCCCTTCCGACAACTCCCCCGGCCACACCTCGGCGTCCTGCCCCACTGGCGCCTCGACCAGGAAGAACCGCGCATCGAAACGCACCGGCAGAAAGTCGGGCGTCACCCACCGGCCCGCCGGCACGAAGTCTTTCGCGTGCAACGTGAGCCCGTGCCTGCTCAGCAGCTCGACGAAAGGCGTCGTCTCGTCCAGCAGTGCGTGACGCATCGCGACTTGGTCGTCTTTCGACACCGGCTTCTCGCTGCGCGCGATCAACAGCCCCGCTTCCTCGAGCAGCTCGCGCGCCGCAGTCACGATCAACGCCGCGCCATCGCCCGTCGCGCCTTCGACCGGAAGGCTGCGATCCGCCTTGTCCACCTTGCCGCCGGGAAACGCATAGAAGCCGCCCGCGAACCGCAGCTGCTTCTCGCGCTTGATCCAGAACACCTCGGCCTTCTCGCCCACGCGCCGAAACACAACCACCGCCGACGCGTCACGCAGCGGCGCCTGGGGCACCTCGAACGCCGGCATTCCTGCCAATGGCTCGCTCATCGCGTCACCCCTTGCGTGACCTTCGCCACGATCGGTCTCGCCGCCTCAGCCTGCTCCGGCCGCACGTACACCCGGGACAACAACACCGCGCTCGCATAGCGCTGGTACAGCGGCGTGTAGTCCGAGATCGACGTCAGCCGCCCCGTCGAGAAATCGATCACGAACAGCGACGGCCCCTTGCCATCATGGAAGTACTTCGAGAGCACGCCGCGCGACTCGACCGAGAAGTGCTCGATGCCGCCCGCCGTCAGCGCCGCGTCGATCGCCTTCAAGTCGTAGCCCGTGTCGCGCTCGGTGAACTCGGCCACGCGCTTGAACCCGCGCCGCGTCACGATGCGATTGGCCCACTCGTTCTTCGAGCGCCGCAGCACGTGGTTCAGCTCGACGTCGTCGCACAGCAAGAACGCTTCGGGGTCCGCTGGAATCACGAACTCGCCCGGCGCCTCCTCGAAGTACTTCTTCAGCATGTGGTCGAAGCTCACCGACGTGTGGTGGAAGTAGACCGACAGGAACATGTGAAAGCGGCTCAGCAGGAAGTCTTCGAACGCGAAGGCCGCCGCGCGCGACAGGGCGAGCACCATCTTTCCTTCACGCTCCACCGCGTTCAGGTTCTGCACGATCCACTCGAAGTCATACCGGCCGTAGTTCACGCCCGTGTAGAAGCTGTCGCGCAGCAAGTAGTCCATGCGATCGGCGTCGAGCTCGCCCGACACCAGCGCGCGAAGCAGCGGCGACCAGTCGACGTTGCCGTCGGTGAAAGGCGAAGCGCCCGGCGGCTCGCGGCCCGTCACCAGCGAGGCGATGTGCGCCGCCGTCAACCCGTGCGCTGCCACTGCAGCGGTCAGCTCCTTCGTCAGCGAGCTGTCCAACAGAATCTTGGCGGTGAAGTCCTCATGCGACGCGCGCTCGCCTTCGCCGTCGTCGAACCACGCCGGCAACTTCAAGCTGCTCTTCAACGGAGCAAACTGTTCCGACGCATGGCTGAACGGCATGTGCCCCAGGTCGTGGCAGAGCACCGCCATGCGCACCGCGGCGCGGAACTTCTCTTTCGCCGCAGCAGACAGCTTCGCGTTGGAGGCGACGACATCGAACAAGCGCGTGGCGACATGCATCGCGCCGAGGCTGTGCGCGTGTCGGGTGTGGGTGGCGCCGGGGAAGGCGAGCTCGCCGAAGCCGAGCTGCCGGACGTTGCGAAGCCGCTGGTAGAAGCGGCTGTCGATCACCGCGGTCTCTTCTTTCGTGACCGTCAACGTGCCGTGAATGGGATCGCGAATTCTCACGACGTCTCCTTACCGCCTTTGTGGCGAGGCCGGGTCGTGCTACTCGATGGTCACCCCACGTGCGCATCGCGATCCTTCACAACCGAGATCACCAGCTTCTGGAAGAAGATCCCGGCCGCGAAGCACGCGAAGATGTCGTGCGTGTCGCCGCCGCGCTGCAGGCCGCGCTGTCAGGCGGACGCCGCGAGGTCTCGCTGGTTCCCGTCGACGGTGACGTGCTCGGCGTCGGTCGCGCGCTCGAGACCGTTCGCGCCGACGTCGTCGTGAACCTGTGTGAATCGCTGGCCGCCGATGCGCGCGGCGAGATGCTCGTGCCGGCGCTGCTCGACCTTCTTGGCCTGCCTTACACCGGCTCGTCGGCGCTCTCGCTGGGCCTCTCGCTCCACAAGAACAAGGCCAAAGAGCTGCTGCGCGCGCGCGGCGTGCCGACCCCTGACTTCTGCGTCGTCGAGTCCGTCGCCGAGGTCGGCCACGTCAACCTGCCCTTCCCGTTGATCGTGAAGCCGTCGCGCGAAGACGCGTCGATGGGCATCGACTTCGACTCGGTGGTTCACGATCGCGCGTCGCTGGGCAAGGCCGTCGCGAAGGTCGTCCGCACTTTCCGTCAGCCCGCGTTGATCGAACGCTTCATCGATGGCCGCGAAATCTACGTGCCGCTGCTGGGCAACCGCCCGCGCGCCGCGCTTCCTCTTTCTGAAATCACCTTCGGCGCCGCCTTCGAAGGCAAGCCGCACGTCCTCAGCTACACCGCGAAGTGGGACGCGAGCTCGCCCGAGTGCATCGACAGCCCGAGCCGCAGCGTCACGCTGCCCGAGGAGCTCGAGACCCGCTGCGTCGACGTCGCGATCGCCGCCTTCGAAGCGCTCGACTGCCGCGACTACGGCCGCGTGGACCTCAGGGTCGATGCGTCGGGCCAGCCTTTCGTGATCGACATCAACCCGAACTGCGATCTCCACCCGCAGTCGGGTTACGCCCGCGCCGCCTCCGGCGCGGGCATTGCGTACGCCGACCTGGCGATGCACCTGGTGGAGCTCGCTCTGGAGCGCAGCAATGGAAATCAGGCCAATCGCCGTAGCCGACCGGCCGCAGCTCGCCGAGCTGCTCTCGCGAATCGAAACCTTCTCGTCGGACGAGGTTCTATGCGCGCTCGAGCTGATCGATCTCGCATCGACGCCGGGCAATCGTGACTACCAGGTCCTCGTGGCAGCACGAGAGACCGAGAAGAAGGTCGTCGGGTACGTCTGCTACGGCCCGACCCCGATGACGGAAGGCACCTTCGACCTCTACTGGATCGCGTCGGACCCCATCGTGCGCGGCCAGGGCGTCGGAGCAGCCCTCGTCTCTGCGATGGAAGGCGACATTCGCCGCCGCAAGGGCCGTTTGATTCGCATCGAGACGAGCGCGATGGAAGCGTACGGCCCGACCCGCGGCTTCTACGCGGCGATGCAGTATCGGGAAGAGAGCCGGTTCCGCGACTTCTACAAAGTGGGCGAAGACCTGATCATCCTCGCCAAGCGGCTATAGTCCGTGCGGCGCCCCCCCCCCATGAAACCCATCATCGCCCTCGCCATCGGCCTCATCAGCACCGCGGTCTGGGCCGAGCCTGAAGGCTACAGGCCGCCGCCCCCGCCGAAGCTCAGCGAAGCGATGACCGCGAAGCGCCCCATCAACGGCGAGTACATGGGGCTGTACCTGGTCGGAAAGAAGGTCGGCTATTACTTCACCAACCTGAAGTTCGTGCCGGGCCGCACCGACCAGGTCATCGCAGTGAGCGAGTTCATCTTCAACGCCAACGTCGGCGCGAAGGCGACGTCGCGATCTCTCAAAGACACCCGCATCTACGAGTCGAAGCCGGGGGGAAAGCTGCTGAGCTTCGTCGTCGAGCAGGCGGGCGACGGTGGAGACCAGACGCTCGAGGCCACCAACACCGTCACGGGCCTTCGAATCCTTCGCAAGCGGCCAGGCGTGCCGAACGAGGTGCTCACCCGCAAGCCGTCGCTGGAAGTCATCGAAGACGCCGACCAGGTGCGCGTGGCGATCAAGCGCGCAGGGAAGGTCTCGGGCACCATCACCGACAGCATGGACCTCGACAACTACGGCGTGGTCACCGAGTACAAGGGCAAGGAAACGAAGATGATGGGCGGGGTGAAGGTCGACACCTTCGTCGCCATCACCCTGTCGGAAAAAGAGAAGGTGCCGACCACGGCCTGGGTCGACAAAGACGGGCGCATCATCGAGGTCTCCTTCGGCGAGAGCATGAAGGCCGTCGGTGAGACGGAAGAAGTCGCGAAGCGCCCCAACACCGAAACGGTGGAAGTGTTCGGGCTCACGCGCATCACGCTGCCGAACCCGCCGTCGCCCGTGTCGCGCGAGATTCCCGGCGAGATGAAGATGGTGGTCACCGGCCTGCCCGAGAGCTTCCGCAAGGACACGTACCGCCAGAAGTACAACCACGTCGGCGGCAAGACCGAGATCACGATTACCGCGCTGCCCGTGAAGCCCAAGAAGCTGCAGCGCCCGCTGGTCGACCCGAACGGGGGCACGAACCTGAAGTCGACGCTGGCGGTCGAAGCCGACCACCCGGAAATCGTCGCGCTCGCGAAGAAGATTCTGGGGCCCGAGAAAGACGCCTACGCGTCGGCGCTGAAGATCTCGGCCTGGGTCGGGCAGAACATGGTGAAGGACTACGGCAGCTCATCTGACCGCGCGACGGACGCCCTGCGGAAGATGCGCGGCGACTGCACCGAGCACGCGTTGCTCACGACGGCGCTGCTGCGCGCGTCGGGAATTCCGGCCAAGCGCGTCGACGGCGTCGTCTACATGATGAACGACGACAACATCCCCGCGCTGTACTGGCACGAGTGGGTCGAGGCGTTCGTCGGAGAGTGGACGCAGCTCGACCCCACGTTCGGCCAGGCGGTGGCGAACGCGACCCACTTCCAGGTGGGGGAAGAAGGAAGCGCAGAGATCACTCCGCTGATCGGGCAGATCAAGGTGCTGAAGGTTCAGTGACCCGCTTCGGCAGGTTCGAGCTCATCCAACGCCTCGCAGTCGGCGGCATGGGTGAGGTCTTTCTCGCGCGCGACGGCGGCGCGGGCGAGCCGCTGGTGCTCAAACGAATTCTTCCGCACCTCGCCGGCAACACCGAGTTCCTCGATCTGTTTCTCGAGGAGGCGCGCATTCAGGCCCGGCTGAACCACCCGAACGTGGTGCGAATCGTCGAGCTCGGCGACGTCGACGGCGCCTGGTACCTGCTGATGGAGCGCGTCGAGGGCGTCGACCTGCGAAAGCTGATGCGCGGGCCGCTGCAGCTCGGGCTCGCCTGCCGGATCGCCGCAGATGTCGCGGCGGGCTTGAGCGCGGCGCACGCGGCGGTCGATGCGCAGGGGAGATCGCTGCAGGTCGTGCATGCCGATGTGTCGCCGCACAACGTGCTCGTGTCTTTCGGCGGCGAGGTGAAGCTTTTCGACTTCGGCGTCGCGAAGGCGGCCGGCCGGTTCGCCCGCGACGACGAGGCGCTGCGCGGCAAGTTCCCGTACATGTCTCCCGAGCAGGCCGCCGGCGAGCGTCTCGATTCCCGCAGCGATCTGTTCGCGCTCGGCGTCGTGCTCTGGGAGCTCATCACTGGAAAGCGCCTCTTCGAAGGCCGCAGCGATCTCGACACCATGAACCGCGTGCTCGCGTGTCAGGTCGAGTCACCCGGTGGGCCCGTCGCTGACGCCGTGCTGCGCGCGCTGCAGAAGCAGCCGGCGAAGCGGTTCGGCACGGTGGCAGAGTTTGCGGCCGAGCTCCTTCCACATGCGGCGTCGCAGCAGGACCTCGCTGTACGCGTCGGCGGGCTGCAGCGCCCAGGCGGCTCATCCCTCGACTTCTCTCGGGATGAACGGAAGCCTTCTGCTGTCCCCGCCCTGCCCCCGTTCACCCTGAGCCCGTCGAAGGGCGAGCATGCGCAGAGGTCGGTGTTGCTCCCTTACGAGGCGCTCGCGCTCACCCAGCTGCGCGCGTTGCCAGCGGGCTTCAGCCTCGAGGCGGCCGAGGCGACAATTGAAGTGACGCTCGAGTTTCCCGACGCGCCGTGGGCGCTCGACATCGTGCAGGCCCTTCGCGACAAGGGCCACTTGCGCAGCTGGGACCACGAAGGCGAGCTGCGGTTCTCGGCCTAAACCGACTTCAGCAGCGCCTCGACCTCGGCCTCTGAATTCACCGGCGCCTGGCAGCTGAAGTTCCGGCACAGGTACGCGCCCGCGCGGGTCTTCCCATCCAGCGTCTCGGCCAGGACCTTCGGCACCGCAGCGCCCGACCGATGAAGCGCCACGTGCACCGTCGGGCTGAACACCCGCGCCGTCACCTTCACCAACGCCGCCGAATCGATGATCGTCAGATCCGCCGCTCCGTCGAGCAGTGCATCGGCCGCGAGCATCAAGTGCCCGTAGCCCATCGGGTTCTCGAGACACTCGCTGCGGGTACGCTCCAGATACTTCCTTGCCTGGTCGAGGTGCCGCACCCGCCCCGTCAACGCCGCCACGGCGACCTGCGCCTCCGTCAACGTCGACGCCCCCGACGGGAACGCGTTGTCGTAGAGCGCGTAGGTCGGCACCAGCAGGTCGGCCTGCCCGTGCGGCGCGGCGAGGTACGCCTGCCTGGCGTCATCCCAGAAGAGCTTCACCGCCAGGTCGGCCAGCGACTCGGCCGCCTCGAGGTACTTCGCGTCGAAGGTCGCCTGGTACAGCGCGCAGAGCCCCGACGCGAAATCGCCGTAGTCCTCGAGCATGCCGACATGCTTCGGCGCCCCGCCCTGCCACGCGCGGAACAACGTCCCATCGGGCTTGCGCAGCTTCGCGAGAAGGAAGTCGGCCGCCTTCACCGCCATCGCCGCCCACTCAGGCCGTTCGAACACGCGCGACGCGTGCGACAGCCCGCGCAACATCAGCCCGTTCCACCCGAGCAGCACCTTGTCATCGCGCCCCGGCGGCACCCGCTGCGCCCGCGCGTCAAAGAGCTTTTTCCGAAGGTCCGGCAGCTCGCCTTCCGTCGCCATCCCCAGCACCGTCGTGCCGTGCTCGAAGTTGCCACCTTCTTCGACGCCGAAGTGCGCGGCGGCCTTCTTCGCGTCTTCGAAGCCCAGCACTTCCTCGAGCTGCTTCGGCGTCCACGCGAAGAACTTCCCTTCTTCTCCTTCGCTGTCGGCATCCTGCGCTGCGTAGAAGGCGCCGTCGGGCGACACCATCTCGCGCTGCAGGTACTCCACCGTTTCCAGGACCACCTTCTTCCACAGCGGCCGCGGCTGAAGCTGCTGTGCTTCGGAGTACAGGTGAAGCAACTGGGCGTTGTCGTACAGCATCTTTTCGAAGTGCGGCACGGCCCAGCGTTCGTCGACGCTGTAGCGGGAGAAGCCGCCGCCCAGCTGGTCGTAGATTCCACCGCGCGCCATCTTCTCGAGAGTCATCAGCGCAGCGTCGAGCATCGGTTGTTCCCCCGACCGCCGGTAGCCGCGCAGCATCAACGCCAGGTTCATCGGGTTCGGGAACTTCGGGCCGCGCTTGCCGAAGCCGCCGTGCACCGGGTCGATGATGCCGGTGAGCAGCCGCGCGCTGTCGGCGATGTCGGCCGGGACCAGCGTCGACGGTTTCGCGTCCAGCCCCGTCGCGCAGTACTGCGCCAGGCCCGCCTTGAAGTTCTTCGCCTGCTCTTCGATGTCCGACCGCTTGTTCGCGTAGGCGTCGTGGAGCCCCTGCAGCAGCAGCGAGAAGGCAGGCAGCCCGTGCCGGTTCTCGGGCGGGAAGTACGTGCCGCCGTAGAAGGGCCGCAGGTCCGGCGTGAGGAACACGGTCAACGGCCAGCCGCCGCCGCGCCCCATCAGCTGCACCACGCCCTGGTACAGCTGGTCGACGTCCGGCCTCTCTTCGCGGTCGACCTTCACGTTGATGAAGTGCGCGTTCATCAGCGCCGCCGTCTGTTCGTCCTCGAAGCTCTCGTGCGCCATCACGTGGCACCAGTGGCAAGCCGAGTAGCCGACTGAGAGGAGAATCGGCCGGTCTTCCTTCTTCGCGCGTTCCAGCGCTTCCTCGCCCCACGGGTACCAGTCGACCGGGTTGTCCTGGTGCTGCTTGAGGTACGGCGAGCTCTCTTGCGCGAGTCGGTTGGCCATGACGCGCGAAACGTAAGCCGTTACGTCTCGGCAATGGCCAAAACACCACCGTGGGAAAAGCCGAAACCGCCGGGCAAGAAGAAGAAGCCGCTGACCGCCGAGCAGAAGGCGTGGGCGAGAGACCGGGCGAAGAAGGCCGGGCGCCGCTACCCGAACCTTTTCGACAACATGGCCGCCGCGAAGCGCGGCTAAGCCGGCAGCAGGCTCGCGACGACGGTGCCCACCGGAGCGATCTCCGCGCCGACGGACGCCGTCACGCGCAGCAGCCTTTCGAGGTCTTTCGGAGTGACGCCGAACTCGGTCGGGCTCTCGCTGACGTCGTGCGAGTACAGAATCAGCCACCCACCGTTACCGGCGAGCGTGTCGAGGAGGCGCAGCGCGCGGTCGAGGTGCTTGCCGCGCGAGTAGAGCTTGTTGCCCTTGAGCAGACTGAGGTCGACCTTGCCGCGGTGAAGGCCGGGGAAAATCGACCGCATGCTCGCGAAGCGCCCGGCCAGCTGTGCCTTCTGCTCGGGCCGCAGCCGGCCATACGGGTACGCGAAGTGGGCGAGCTGTTTCCCCGGCAGAGCGGCCTCGAAGGCCTGCGCGTTCTGGTCGAGGTCACCTTCCACCGTGCGCCGCGACGCCGTCATCAGGTCCAGGTGCGAGTGGCTGTGGCAGCCGAGCTCGTGGCCGTGATCGCTGACGTGCTGTAAATCTTCAAGCGTGAACCCGGGGCCATTGGCCGTCATCAGCCCCATCGCCACGTAGTAGGTCGCGCGCGTGTTCTGCGACTCCATCACCTGCGCCCCGGCGAGCGCGGCCGATCTCGGAAAGTCGTCGAAGCTGAAAGAGACGACCTTGCGGCCAGACGCCAGGCGCGCAAACCGCGGGCTCACCCTCGGCGTCAGCACCCGGGTGCCGTGGTACAGCGCGCTGTCGACGAGGCGTTTGAGCAATGCGGTCAGGGCCCCGGCTTCTTCCGATCGGGATACCGGTTCACCCGGAACGGTGGCATCCAGAGAATCTTCCCGAGCCCACCCGACGCAACACAGAGAAAGCGCTTCGACAGGTCGGGCTTCACCACGCAGGTCACCACCGCCAGCGCGGAGCCGAGGGCGGCCTGCACCGCTCCGAGCGCCATCCACATCGCAGCCTCGCGGCGGTTCGGGTGCTCGGACATCACGCACACCGAGGTGCGCACCTGCCCAGCGCTGAACCGCCGCTTCAGCAAGAACCGCATCGTGAGCCGGTCTTCGCCGAAGTACTCGACGACGCGCGCCGCTGGGCACCACTGCAGCCTTCGGCCCTTCGCGATCAGGCGACGAATCAGCGCCGAGTCTTCACCGCCCGACAAACCGAGAGAGGGAAGAAAGGGCTCGGCGGTGTCGAAGCAGCTGCGCACGAAGAGCGAGTTGCCCGACCCCAGCGACGCGACCCGCCACACCGGCACCGGGCCCGCTGCTTCCGGGAAGTCGCGCGTCATCTCGGCCTCGAAGAGCGCGGCGTCGTCACGCTGCGGCCCTTCGAACCTGCCCTTCACGGCTCCGAAGACGGCATCGGCGCTCGACACCCGCTGCGCCTCGACCAGCGCCGCCAGCCAGCCAGGCTCCGCCTCTTCGTCGTCGTCGAGGAAGGCGATGTGCTGCCCCTGCGCCGAAGCGACGCCCTTGTTTCGCGCGGCCGAGATTCCGGCCACTGGCTCGTGGATCCACCGCAGCATCAGCCCGGGTTCCGCCGCCTGCGCTGCGACCACGGTGGGCTGCGCCGAGCCGTCGGGCGAGTTATCGACCACCACCACTTCGAAGTCCGCGAAGGCGAGGCCCACCTGCCGTTGGCAGCTGCGCAGCGCCCGCAACAGGGGCTCGGGCCGCCGAAAGGTGGGAACGACGATGGTGACGGCCCGCGCGAACAAGGGTGCCGATAGTAGTCCGCCGGGCCGTTGGGCGTTATTGAAGAGGCATGAAGCCAGTCACGGTCTACAGCACCAACTATTGCCCCTACTGCCGCCAGGCCGAGCAGTTCCTCAAGGCCCGGGGCGTACCGTTCGAGAACATCGACGTGACCGAGGACGACGCGATGCGGACGAAGCTGGTCGAGCTTTCCGGCCAGCGCACGGTGCCGCAGATCTTCATCGATGGAAAACCCATCGGCGGCTACTCGGACATGATGGCCCTGCAGCGAAGGGGCGCGCTCGACGCGCTGCTCAACGACTGACGCGGGCGAGCTCGTCGACCAGCAGGCCGCCGACCTTTCGCGCACCCGCGGTATGTCCCAGGCCGACTTTGCGCAGACGAGCCGGGCCCCTTCACCGCCGATGGGCCGAAGAGCGTCGAGAGCTTCCGCAAGCTGAAGGCGGTCGCGGTCGAGCACCCGAACGTGTCGGTGCGCCTCGGGCACCAGCAGTAGCCCTTTGCCTCAGGCGGCTTTCGTCCGCGCGGCGAGCTTCGTCTGAATCGCGCGGCGCAGGTCGTCGTGGCGGTATGGCTTCTCGAGACACTCGACGGTCGAGCTCTCGAGGAACTGCTGGGTCTCGGGGGTGAAAGCGCCACCAGTGACGAAGATGAAAGCGTCGGCGGTGGGGCTCGCGCGCTTCTGCAGCTCGACGTACAGGTCGATGCCATTCATCCCGGGCATCATCACGTCGCAGAGGATGACGTCGAAGGGCGCTGCGGATTCGATGAGCTCGAGCGCGGCGAGGCCGCTGCTGACCCAACGCACGTCGTGGTCTTTCTGCAGCGAACGGCACAGGGCCTTGCCGACCATCGCCTCGTCGTCGACCACCAGCACCCGCGGCGTCGTCGACAGCGCAGCCACCACGGGCAGCGGCGGAGCGACCATGACCTTCACCGGCACCACCGCGGGCGGCAACCGCACCCGCACCAGACAGCCGCCCTGCGCGCCGTCGAGCACCGTGATGTCGCCGTTCATCGCCGAGATGAGGCCGTGGCAAATCGAGAGGCCGAGGCCCGGACCCACGCCCTGCTGCTTGGTGGTGAAGAACGGGTCGAACACGCGCGCGCGCAGCTCGGCAGGAATTCCAGGGCCCGTGTCTTCGACCTCGATGGTGGCCCAGCCTTCGGCGTCGGTGCCGATGCGAACCCAGATGCGGTGGCGATCGCGGTCGCCGCCCTTCAGCGCCTGCGACGCGTTGACGATCAGGTTCAGCACCACCTGGCCGAGCTTCGCTTCGTGCGCCATCACCTTCGGCGCTACCTGGAAGTCCTTCACCAGAATCGCGCGGTAGCGGACCTCGTTCCACGCCATGCCCAGCGTCGATTCGATCAGCGGCTCGAGCGCGACGGCCTGCACCACGCCTTCGTCGACTTCAGAGAAGTGTTTCAGGTCGCGAACGATGACGCGCACGCGTTCGACGCCGGTGAGGGCGTCGTTGAGCACCTCGAACACCTCGTCGAAGTTCGTCGCGCCGCCGTGCAGCTCGGACAGCGCAAACTCGAGGTTCGACTTGATGAAGGCGAGTGGGTTGTTGATCTCGTGCGCGACGCCAGCGGCCAGAGTGCCCACCGAGGCCATGCGGTCAGAGATGGCGAGCTTCGCCTTGAGCTTGTGCTGCTCGGTGACGTTCTCCATCGCGCCGAGCATCTGCACCGGCCGGTTGTCGGCGTCGGTGAGGAGGAACCCACGCGCGAGGAAGGAAGCGTAGGTGCCGTCGCCCAGCCGGAAGCGGAACTCACAGGTCCAGTTCGTGCCTTCGGCGATCGCCTTCGTGATGTGGCCGCGCGCGCGAGTGGCGTCCTCGGGGTGCAGTTGCTCGATCCACCAGTTGCCCGTGGTGCCCAGCTGCTCGGGCCCGTAACGAAGCGCAGCGGCCGTGCCTTCGTGCCAGTGAATGTTCAACGTCGCCAGGTCGACCTCCCAGTTGATATCGCCCGTCGCCATCGCGAGAAGGCGGAAGCGTTCGTCGGCGCGGCCATGCGCGCGGGCGGCGAGCGCGACGGACACCATGTCGGCGACGGAGGCCGCGAAGTCCTGCTCTGCCAGCGTCCACTCGCGCGGTTGACCGATGTGCTCGTGCACCAGCACGCCGAACAGCTTGCCCTCGTGCCACACGGGCACATCGAGCCGGGAGCAGACGCCGGCCGACCCGAGCATGGGCGCGGCCGCCATTCGCGCGTCCGTTTTCACCTCGTCCGCGACAAGCGACCGGCGCTCGCGCAGCGCGGCGAAGTATTTCGGCAACGACGGCGAGACCACCTTGGCGCCCTTCTCGAAACCAGGCGGATCGCGAACGGCGAGCAGCTCGCACTGCAGCTGCGTCTTGGTCGAATCGATCGCCCAGTAGCCGACGCGCGCGCAGTTCAGCGTCAGACCGTCGACGTGCAACAGCTGCTTCAGCGCACCATCGAAGTCGGTTTTGTCCAGCTGGGCGAGAGCCCCAATCACTTCCCGATGACTGGACACACGCTTCGCGTAAAGCAGAGGGGATGCCACGCGCGACCGGCTGAAATAACTGGGGGTGCGCCGGGTCAAAACCGACACTGAGGTGTGCGATGACCTGCCCTGAGGT
Organism: Myxococcales bacterium; assembly: GCA_038206395.1. Taxonomy (GTDB): domain Bacteria; phylum Myxococcota; class Myxococcia; order Myxococcales; family Myxococcaceae; genus JAGSPQ01. Next base: position 113,076 of record JBBRAX010000006.1, read on the forward strand.
CAGTCGAGAATCCACCGGAGTGGATCAGACTGGGTGTGCCGGCTGGTCAGGTCGATCTTCTTCGGGCCAATTACCGCGCCGGCCGGAGTCACCAGCTCGACCTGGTGCGGCCCCGCTTCCAGGTCAAGTAACCGCGGCGCGAACCCGACGCTCTTGCCGTCGACTTTAATTTCACTGCGCTGGGCGCCTTCGCCGCCAATCACCAGGAATCCACGGCCCAGAGGCTTCGGCGCAGTCACTGCGGCTTTCGCCGTCTGCGGCTTCAACTTGGGAGTCGGCGCGAGGGCCTGAGCCGGTACCAGCTCAGGCTCCACTTCTTTCGGCACCGACTTCACGACCACCGTCGGCACCGGTGCGGCCACTTCGGCTGGCGCGGTGACTTCGACCGGTTGCTGTCGCTGCTGCCAGTAGAGCGTGCCTCCGCCCGCCAACACTGCGAGCGCGCCCAGACCTCCGGCCAGCGCCCACTTCGCCCGTGCCGGTGACAGAGGTTCCTGTCTTTGCGTCACCGTCGCCGGACGATGCGGTTCCAGCTGCGCGGCCTCGGGCACCAGCAGCGCGTCGAGCGCGCCCGTCTTCCTCACGGGCGGGCGCAAGCGGCTCAGGAACTCGCGCAACGCCGAACGGGGGTCCGTCTTCAGCCGCGCGTGCATCGCGGTGCCGAGCGCGTTCGCCATCTGCTCGGCGTCCGGAAACCGCTCGGCCTTGGACCTCTTCACGGCGCGCGCGACAATCACCTTGATGTCGTCGGGCACGCGCGGGTCGACCTCGAGCTCGAGCCCCGCGAGCAGGTCGGCCAGCTTGTTCTCACCCGCGAGCGGACTGCGCCCGGTCAACAGCGCCTGCAGCACGCAGCCCAGCATGAACACGTCGGTGCGTTCGTCGACGTCGCCGCCGGTCGCCTGCTCGGGCGCCATATACGACGGCTTCCCCACCCGCACGCCCGCCTGTGTCTTGTGGCTGCGGTCGCGCGCCTTGGCGATGCCGAAGTCCGACAGCTTCACGTCGCCTTCCCACGACACGAGCACGTTGTCGGGCGTCACATCGCGGTGGACGATGCGCAGCGACCTGCCGTTTTCGCCGCGCGCGTTGTGGGCGTAGTGCAGCGCATGCGCCACCTCGGTGCACAGGTGCAGCGCCACTTCGTACGGCAGCGCGACGCCCTTCGAGGCCGCCAGCTGCGCCATCTTCCACGCATCGAGGCCGTCGATCAGCTCGAGCACCTGAAACGGCTTCCCGTCTTCAACGCCGAAGTCGAGCACCGGCACGATGTTCGCGTGGTGCAGCTGGCTCGCGATCCGCGCCTCGTCGAGGAACATATTCTCCCAGCCGGGCACGTCTTCGACGCCCATCATCCGCTTGATGGCGACCCGACGCGCAAAGCCAGACGAGCCTTCGAGCGCGCCTTCCCACACTTCGCCCATACCGCCCGAAGCGAGCCGACGCACCAGCTTGTACTTGCCGACTTTCAATCGCTGAGCAGTCTACGCGCAGACCAAACCAACCAACTGGTAAGTCGCATGCATGTCCCGGCAGCTCTCAATGCTCCTCTTTCTTCTTGCTGCGACGGTCTTTGCCGCTGAGCCCGAGACGGTCAACCCGCAGGTGACCCTGGTCGTGCGCGGAAGCGCGCCTCCGACGCCCGAGCAGCTGGGCAAGGTCGAGCTGCCGATTGACCTGCGGGTCGCCGCGGCGCCCAACGCGGGGCTCACCCTTCCGGCGCCCGATGCCACGGCGCAGGAGCAGATTTCCGCCGCGCGAAAGTCGTACATCAACGCCGACTTCAACAAGTGCCTCGAGCAGGTGGCCGACGACTCGGCAATGACCAAGGCGCTCGCAGAGGCAGACCGCACCAGCGCCGCCCGCGTGCTGCTGTGGCGCGTGGCCTGCAACGTCGGAGCGGGAAAGCTCGAGGTCGCCCGCAGGTCTGCCAACCAGCTCGCGGTGTTTGGCCTGCCCGTGCCCGCCGAGGTCGGCTCGGTCAGCCCCGAGGTCGAAGCCGTCATCGCGAAGGGCTACCAGGACGCGTCGCTGGCGAAGCCGCTGCCGCTGGTCATCACCAGCAGCGAAGACGGCGCCGAAGTGCAGCTCGACGGGCGGACCACGGGTTGCACCACGCCTTGCACGCTCGACGTGCTCGAGGGCTCCCACGTGATTCGATTGACCGCCGATGGCAGCACCGCTGCCCACAAGCTGGTGAGGGCTGAGCCGCCGAAGGCCGAGGTGAAGGTCGAGCTGAGCGCTGCGTCGCCAACGCTCGCCGCGCAGCAATGGACCCACCGCTACGCGCAGTCAGCAGAGGTCGAGGGAAGCCGGTCGGTGCGGCTGCTGGCCACCGCCCTGCGCACCTCGCGGCTCGTGCTGCTCACGGTGGAAGATGGGCCTTCTCCACGGACGAAGGCGTTGCTCGCGGTCGATGGCCGCGTCACGGCGCGGACAGAACGGGAAGGCGCGCTGTCGACCGAGCTCAACGGCCTGCTCACCGACCTGCTCACGCGCGGCAACATCCTCGAGCCGACGCCGCCCCTCTACAAACGACCGCTGTTCTGGGTTGCGATCGTCCTCGCCGCCGGCGCCGCAGCTGGCATCACCGCCGGAGTGCTCGTCCGGGATGTGCAGACGTCCGTGGTGCTCAAATGAAAATGCTCGCTGCGATGCTGGTGTTCGTCCTCGCGACTGGCTGCTCGCAGCGCGAGGTGAAGCTGACGCTGGGCGACGTGGGCGAAGGCCTCGACGGCTTCGTCTGTAAGGACGACAAGGGCCAGTACCTGCTCGAGCGCCTCGTGCTCCCCGACGGAGGCACCCAACAAGCGTGCCTCGTCACTGACTTCGTCGATTTGCAGGGCGTGCCCGGCTGCCGCACGGGGCAGCTCGTCGCCTGGTGCGCGACGCACGACTGCAAGCCGATTCCCTCGACGCGCGTCACGACGCCCATCACGCTGCCCACCGGCGTCGCGGGGATGACACGCAGGCAGGCGCGCGACCTCGTGCATACCCAGTTCAAGAAGTTGTCGGACACGCCCTTTACCTCGGACGCTCCGCCGCAGTTCGTGATGGCGCGGATGATGGCCACCGCCCAGCCGTGCAGCGAGATTGCGACGAAGCCCGACGGCACGTTGCCGAAGTTCGAGGCGTCGAAGCTCGTCGGCTGCGCGTACTCGTGCCCGACGCTGTTCGACCAGATTCAGCAAGACGTCTACCTGGGCTTCGACACGCTCGAGAACGACTGCGCGCACGGCGTCGCGACCTGCGCCGACAACGCGCTGAAGTGGGCCCCGTAGCTACTTGAGGCCGTGCTTCTTCAGCAGCTCGATCAGATGCGATCGATCCATCCGCGCGACCCGGCCCGCCTCGGAGACGTTGCCTTTCGCACGCTCGAGCAGTGACTTCAGGTAGCGGCTCTCGAACCCATTGAGCACCTGCAGCCGCGCGTCCTTGTACGAGAGCTGCGCGTCATCCACCGTTGCCGCGCTCTCGGCCGGCGCCCTGACTTCCGAGCCTTCGAGCGGCGGCGGCTCGCCCATCGCCAGCGTCGCTTCGATCAGGTTCCGCAGCTCACGTACGTTGCCTGGCCAGTGGTGCGACTGCAGCGACTGCATCGCCTTCTTCGAGACCAGGTCTTCGAGGTCGCCGTCATGCCCCGCAGCGCGAAGGAAGTGCTCGACCAGCAGCGGAATATCGTCGGCGCGATCTCTCAATGCGGGCACGTGCAGCCGCACCACCGCGAGCCGGTAGAAGAGGTCGAGCCGGAAGGTGCCCTTGTTCACCTCGGCGCGAAGGTCGCGGTGCGTCGCCGAGACGATGCGCACGTCGACCCCGACTTCTTCCTGCCCGCCCACGCGACGAAACGTGCGCCGCTCGAGCACGCCCAGCAGCGAGGCCTGCAGCGCCTGCGGCAGCTCGCCGACCTCGTCGAGGAACACCGTGCCGCCATCGGCCCGCTCGAACGCGCCGACGTGGCGGCGATCCGCGCCCGTGAAGGCGCCGCGCTCGTGACCGAAGAGCTCGCTGGCCACGAGGCCTGGCGAAAGCGACGCGCAGTCGACGGTGACGAACGGTTTTTTTCCGCGCGGCCCCTGCTCGTGCAGCGCCTGCGCGATGAGCTCTTTTCCGGTGCCCGACTCGCCGTTGAGAAGCACCGAGATGTCGCTCTGCGCGGCCTTGGCGACCTTCGTCATCAGGCGGCGCATCACCAGCGTGCGGCCCTTCAGCGGCCCGAAGGATTCTTCGTTGTGCAGCTCGAGCGTGAGCGTGCGCCCGTCGCCGACCTTCAAAGTGGTGTGGCCGAGCTTCAGCGTCGCGCCTGCGGCGACTGCGCCCTGCCCCAGCAGCACCCCGCCCGCGAGCGTGCCGTTCGTGCTGCCTACGTCAGACACCTTCACCCGGTCGGTCGCCCGTTCGAGCTCGAGGTGGTACCGCGACACGGTGGGGTCGGTGAGCACCAGGTCGTTGTCCAGCGCGGTGCCGACCGTCACGCGCTCGCCCTCGCCCGCGAACGCCTTGCCCTTGTCCAGCCCTTCCACCACCTCGAGCGCAAAGCTTCGCAGGGGCAAGCCGGCTTCACTGACGCGCTGGGTTTTTTCGGAGCTCACTGGCTGCGGACCCTACCAACAGTTGTCGGCCTGCCCCTGCAAACTGTCGGGTCGTCCCTGCGGGCTGCTGCCGACAGGTCGCTGGGCTCCACCTTGATCCACGAAGGCACGTCGCTTGCGCTGGGGGTGCCCACTTTCCAGGAGGGAAAACGATGCGAACTCGACTGACGACGGCAATCTGCGTGGCGCTGCTGGTGGGCTGTGGCCCGACTCCGCCCAACCCTGATGGTGGCGCAGGCGGCCTGGGAGGCAACGGCGGCCAGGGCGGAGGCGGGGGGGCGGCCGGCGGCGGAAGCGGCGGCGGTGCGGGTCAAGGAGGCGGCGGTGGTGGTGGTGGCGGTGGCGTCGGCGGTGGCGGTGGCGGTGGCGGTGGCGGTGGCGGTGGCGGTGGCGGCGGTCAGGGCGGCGGCAGCGGCCCGATTCTGCTCGGCACGTCGAAGTCGAGCACCATTTCGGTGTCCGACGACGGTGCGCTGATCGCAATGGTGAACCCCGAGAACAACTCGCTTTCGACCTTCTCAGCCGCGACGAAGTCGCTGCTCTCGCGCGTCGTCACCGGTGGAGAGCCCAGCGCGGTGGTCTTCGCTCCCGACAGAAAGTCCGCGTGGGTCGTCAACCGCTTGAGCGCCACCGTGCGGCTCGTCAGCGGCCTCGACACGGCGTCCCCATCGCCAGGGACGTTGATCCCCGTCGGCAGCGAGCCCACGGGCCTCGCGCTGTCTCCGACCGGGCGCTTCCTCGTCATCGCCGAGTGGGCCGAGGCGCGCGTCAGCGTCCTCGACACCACCACCAACGTCATCGTCTCGTCGCAGAGCGTGCGCAACCCGCGCGCGGTGGCGATTACGAATGACGGCGACGGCGACGATTCAGACGAGAAGGTCGTGGTCACCGAGTTCTATGGCCGACAGAACTCTGCCGCCGAAGCGACGGACCTCGGCCGCACGGGGGCCGTGCAGGTCTTCAGCTTGAGCGCTTCGGGGGCGCTGACGCCGGACGGCGCGATTACGTTTGCGCCGATGGCCGACGGCGGCTTCGGCGCCGGAATCAGCCCCAACCAGCTCTTCGCAGCGGCGATCGCCAACGGCCGCGTCTACGTCGCCGCCATCGGTGCATCGCCGGGCGGCGCGCCGAAGTTCGACCAGAACGTCGCGCCAGTGGTCCTGGTCGGCGACCTTGCGACAAAGACGGAGCTCACGAGCGCGGGCGGCTCGCAGTCGCTGGCCCCGCTGGTGAACGCCTTCCCCGACCCGAAGTTCTTCCTCGCCGACCTCGTCGACCTCGACTTCCTCGGCAACAGCAACGTCGCCTACGCGGTCGCCCGTGGCGGTGAAGCCGTGCAGCGCCTCGACTACGGCGCGACGGGCGATTCGCTTTCCCTCGGCTCGACGTCGAACAAGCAGATCGACCTTCTCAACGGCACCGCCGGAGCGGCCTGCCAGAACCCGACCGGCATCGCAGTCGTCACCGGCAAGGCGTACGTCAACTGCTGGGGCAACCAGAAGCTGGGCGTCATCGACCTCTCGACGCAGACGCTCACCGACGCGGTCGTCTCGATTCCGGCGCCCACGGTTCCGGCCGAAATCTCGGTGAACCGCGGTCGCCACTTCTTCTTCACCGGCCGCACCCGCTGGAGCAACAGCGCCTGGTCGTCGTGCGGCTCGTGCCACCCGGACGGCTTGTCGGACAACATCACCTGGAACTTCGCCGCGGGTCCGCGACAGTCGACCTCGATGGACGGCAGCTACTCGCACGGCCCGGGCACCCAGAAGCAGCGCATCTTCAACTGGACGGGGATCATCGACGAGATGCACGACTTCGAAGGCAACACGCGCGGCGTGCAAGGCGGCAAGGGCGCCATCACCACGGCGGCGACGCAGGGAGACTGCGGAACCCTCGCCAACGAGACGGCGGCGGCGCTGCCCCCGAACAACCTCGCCCAGTCGTCAAAGGAGCTGGCCGATGGGCTGGCCATCAAGTGCGTGCCCGCCGCGTGGGATGACATCGACGCGTACGCCCGCACGGTTCGCCCACCCCGGGGCCGCAAGGCGCTCGACCCCGCGGCAGTGACGCGCGGCCAGGCCGCCTTCGTCGAAGGCAACTGCGCCAACTGCCACGGTGGCGCGGGCTGGACGCTGTCGCGCCGGTTCTTCACCCCGGGCGCCGCGAAGAACGCAGAGCTCACCACCACCACCGCGTTCGTGAAGCCGGGCGCGTGGCCGCTGACCTGGAACTTCCACACCACCTTCCAGATCGCGACCCAGCCGGTGGCGGCCGAAGTCGCTCCGTTCAATGCGGCGCCGGTGGCTCCTCCGCAGGTGGCTTGCGTGGTGCGCAACATCGGGACCTTCGGCGTCTCAGGTGACACCGCCGCGACCGATGCAATCGAGAACAAGCTGCCGAGCAACACCCGCGCGCAGGGCCGCGGCGGCTACAACATCCCCTCGCTGTACGGCATGCAGGTCGCCGCTCCGCTGCTTCACCACGGGCAGGCCGCTTCTCTGTTCGACCTCTTCGACAGCCCGAAGTGGCAGAACCACCTGCTGGCGGCGAACTCGGTGTTCCTGGTCGGCGACCCGCAGGCAGCAACCAAGAAGTCAGACCTGATTCAGTTCATCTGGTCCATCGACAGCACCACCCCTGAGATTGCCGCTGCGGTGGGCTTCGACGGCTGTCCTTAGGTTTCGTCGAAGGCTGGTTTTAATTTGGGTAAGTGACTGACGGCCAACCATGGGGCGCGCGGAGATCCGGGTATCTTCGCGCGCATGCCCCCAATTGGAATCCGCGACACCCAGCTTCGCGCGCTCACCGACTCGATTCGCCTCGCGAACCCGACCGCGCCGAAGATTACCGATGCCCACGTGGTCGACGTTCTCGCCGCCATCGGCGACACCTGGAACGCAAGTGCCGACCAGCTGAAGGCGCAGCTGGGCCGGCCCGGCATCACCCGGAAAGAGCAGTTCGACGTCGCGAACAAGGGCATCTCTCGCACCGAGCGCAACGACCTGGTGCAGCTGCTCGATCGGTCGGGCCTGCAGATGGACCCAGGCGCGAAGAACTTCCTCGAGGCGCTGGTTGGCCGTGCGCCTTTGCAGGAAACGTTGGCGCCGCTGGGCTTCGCCATCACCGGCGACCAGGCCAACGGCATCAGCGGCACCGCAAAGGCAGGCGAAGTCATCGAGGCGATCAACCTGTCGACCGCTCCCACTGGGCGGCTCCACCTCACCGACACGATGGAGCTCGGCAAGGCCGACGCGTCCGGCAAGTTCACGGGCGTCGTCCCCGACATGAAGGAAGGCGACCTCATCCGCCTTCGTACCCGCGCGGCCGACGGCACGGTGGGCGACTGGCTCACGATTCAGGCGAAGGGCCTCGGCACGGACACGCGCAACGCCGCCGCGAACCTCGAGCGCATGGACCTTGGCGTCACCCCTGACGGCATCAGCGTCACCCACAACACCGACCGCCCCATCTCCGAGCCCGGCGCGACCCTTCGCTTCACCAACGAGCGCACCGGAGAGAAGACAGACGCGATCGCCACCGGCGAGGGCTCGCTGCCCGCGGGCTTCAAGCTCAAAGGCCAGGCGGGTGACACGTTCAAGGTTTCGGTGAGCGACGGCCGCAACAACGTCGATCACTCGGCTTCGGTTGGCTCGCTCAAGGTTCCGGGCGGCACCACCGGCCCCGGCGGCGCGAACGTGAAGGACCCTCCGGCGCTCAGCAAAGACATGAACGCGGACGGCACGCCGAAGAACACGCTGACCCGCTTCACCGGCCCGCTGTTCATCGACGGCCCGAAGGCAGAGGACGTGCGCCAGGGCGCCATCGGCGATTGCTACTTCCCCGCCGCGATGGCCGCGCTCGCCCACTTCAACCCGGCCGCGCTGCAGGACGCGATCAAGGACAACGGCGACGGCACGTACAACGTGCGGTTCTACGAAAACGGCAGCAAGTCGCGCCCGGTGAACATCACCGTCGACGCCGACCTCTACGCGCGCAGCTACGGCGGCCCGGTGTACGGCAGCTCGCTGGGCGGCAGCACCGAGCCTGGCAAGATGGAGCTCTGGTTCCCGCTGATGGAAAAGGCGTACGCGCAGTGGAAGGGCAGCTACGAGACGATTGGCGGCGGCGGCGTCGCGGGCAAGGTGATGACTGAGGTGCTCGGCAAGAGCTACGACTACGCGAACTTGAGCGCGTCGAACAAAGACCAGATGTTCGATCGCATCACGAAGGCCGCGTCGAACGGTCAGCCGATGGCGGCGGGCACGTACGGCACCGACCAGGCCGACAAGTACACGAACACCGGCGTCTACGCGAACCACGCCTACTCGGTGCTTGGCACCGAGACCGAGAACGGCACGAAGTACGTGAAGCTGCGCAACCCGTGGGGCCAGAGCGAGCACGGCTCTGACGGAAAGAACGACGGCATCTTCCGGATGGAGCTGGGAACCTTCGCCGAGCTGTACCGCGCCGTTCACATCGTGGAGAAATGACCATGGCGATTCCTCCGGAGCCGATCGAAGAAGTACTGCCCAACGCGCAGGGCGCAGTGATGGCCGAAGTGATGAGGGTCGTGAAGCAGGACGCCGACAAGGCGGGCTTCGTCGACCCGAAGGTGTCTGACGCGAACACCCAGGCCGCGCGGCAGGTCGTCGAGCTCAAGGTGTCGAAGGTGCTCTTCGGCGAGTGGAAGGAAGGCGCGTCGGTGCAGGTGGTGAAGCCTTCGGGTGCCTACGCGTTGAAGGCGGGCAACAAGGGCCCCTTCCTGCTCACCCGCGTCGGCGACGCGGTCGAGATTCTCGGCCGCTACGGGCCGGACACGTACGGCGAGCCGGCGATCGCGCAGGCCGCCAACCGCCTCGGCAAGAAGTAGCCGCTACTTCTTCGTCTTCACGCCCAGCCGCGCGCAGAAGTCTTTCAGCGCCCGCTGTTTCATCGAGTCGGGCCGGCAGACGCGGGCCCAGCTGGCGTTGCCCGTCGACCCGCGCTCACGAAAGCGCCTGAGCTGCGCGTCGTAGGCGAGGCGCAACCGAAGGTCGTCGATGGGCGCGAACCCGATCTTCGGTACCAGCGGTGCCTCCGAGTCTCGAAAGAAGTCGAGGTGACGCGGCGGCGCGCCCTCGAGTCCTTCGCTGGGCTCGGCCTTTGTTCGCAGGTACGCCTCGACAAGCCGCAGCTGGTCGCGCCCTGCCGCGTCCGCTTGAAGGGCACACCACGGCTCGCTGGTGCACGCGTCGATCGCCGCCAGCGCCTTCGTCCACTCGGCCACGGTGCCGTCGAGAAAGACGGTGTCGTTGGCGGCGATTTTCTTCACCGCGTCCACGGCGGCGGTGGGCGAAACCTGGAAGGTCGTGAAGCCCCCGACGAGGCTCGCACCGTCGTCGAGGAACTTTTCATTCGTGCCGAAGCGGTAGCTGATGCGTCCGGCGTCGGCAGGCCAGGCGGCGCGTGCCTTCGGGTCGATGCGAAGCTCTCGCACCAGCTCGGGTCGCACGGCGTAGCCAGCCTTGCCGAGCTCGAGTGGAAACTTCTCGCAGACGCCGGATTCGAGCGGCGCGCGGGCGCACTTGTCGAAGTCGGCCCGCGACATCGAGCCGTGCATGCGGAGGTCGAGCGTGCCGCCGTCGCCGATGTATTCGAACCGCGTCGGAGTGGGCGCCCACGGCACGTCGGAAATCCAGTTTGGATCCCACGTCGAGAACTGCTCGAACAGCTGCAGCTGAGTCAGATCGTCCGCATGCGGCGTGCGGATGTCGCGCAAACGCACGTCGATTTCGACTCTCTGCGCGCCGAGCTCCACGATTGCCTCGACTTCCCGAGGTGCGGCGGGACAGCCCATCAGCGACGAAAAAACCAGCAGGCATCCGAAGGGTTTGGAGGTCACGAACAGCACTGTGCCCGAGTGAGCCCGATTGCCCCACCCATTTGGGAACCAGCCCGCGTGGTTCGGGCATTGCACACCTCAGAGACATCAACCCTCAACCGGAGAATCCAAACATGGCGTACGCGAACGACAACTCGAACAAGAACATCTCGCAGCTGAACAGCTTTCTGCGCGGCGAAATCTCTGCCGTCGAGACGTACCGCATCGCGATCGAGAAGCTCGACTCGGGCAGCCCGGCATTGAGCCAGCTGTTCGCCTGCTCGAAGTCCCATCAGCAGCGCGTCGAGAAGCTGGGCGTAAAGATCAGGACGCTGGGTGGCGTGCCGGACACTGACAGTGGGGCGTGGGGCGCGATGACGAAGGCGCTCGAAACGGGCGCCTCCGCTTTCGGCGACAAGGTTGCCATCTCGTTGCTCGAAGAGGGCGAGGACCACGGCCTCAAGGACTACCGCACCGACCTCGACAAGCTGGACCCCGAGTCCCGAATGTTGGTGACCAGCGAGCTGCTGCCACTCCAGGAAGAAACGCACCGCATCCTGAGTAACTTGAAGAAGCTCCAGGCCAACCCGGCGGCGTAGGTCTGTTCTTCGTGTCTCTTGCTTCCCCTTTCAGGCTTCTACTGAGCCGAGGGGGGAAGCCTGGCCTGCAGCGCGTCGAGCTCGGCGCCATCGAGCCCACTGTTCGCCTTCAGGTTTTCGAACAGCCCTTCGCCCAGTGACGCAGTGCACCCGGCATGGAAGTAGCCAGCACCTTTGCGCGTCACCCCGTTCACTTCGATTTCCCGTTCGATGCCGACGCGGAAGGTGCCTTTCTCGATCGCGGCCTCACACTCCATGCACTTCGAACGCCCGGTCGCAGCGCGTTCAGCGAACGGGTACGCCTTTTCTGCTGCCGCCGCCTTGCCACCAGCGGGCCCCGCCGCCAGCGCAGCGTCGAGCTCTGCCCGATTCGGAACCTCGCCGTTGAAGCCCGCGAGCGTCTCTTTCACCTCGGCGCGCAGCTTCGTCGCCGCGCACAGCAGGTGGTGCCAGACGTGGCCCGGGTTCCCATCGAAGCCCGTCGTCTCGAACCCGAAGCGCAGCGCGCCCTTCTCGATCAGCTGCTTGCAGCTTCGACAGGTCGAACGGCCCGACTTCGCTGCTTCGATCACGTGCGCCATGTGTCTCTACCCCGAGGTTCCCGGAGTCCGCGGATTCGCGTCCCACTTGAAGTTGTCGAACAGCACCAGACTGTCGAGAATCCCGTCGCCCACGTCCCAGATGACGAACCGCAGCTCGACGATTTCTCCGGGCCGAACGTTTCCGATGGTCGTCAGCCAGTCGGTGCCGCCCCCCGTCGTGCACTGCCCCATGCCCAGCGGGGCCTCGAAGCCCGTGCCCGTCAAGAGCCCAGGCCCCTGGCCGCACGACAGCACGTTTACGTCGGTGTCCCAGCAGTTCAAGTTCGCCGCCTTCGACTCGCACGCGCGGAAGAGGCTGGTGCCGCCCGCGAGGTTGATGCCGATCGGCCAGGACTGGTTCCCCGACTGGTAGGTGAGCAGGTTCTTGTCGATCGGGTTCGCCGGGCTCGTGACACCACCCGGCGTGTCGACCAGCACCAGAACCTGGTCGTTGAACTGGGTGCAGACGAACTCGGGGTACTCGGCCGAGAAGAAGAAGGAGCTTAGCGAGAAGCTTCGCGCGTTGGTCGGCACCCGAATGCGCAGCTTCACCATCACCGAGTCGTTCGCCAGGTCGGCGCCAATCGAGCCGCTGCCGCACATCGGCGCCACCGGCAGCTCGTTCGCCAGCTTCAGCGGCGGGTTCGCGGTCTGCAGCCAGTCTTTGATGCAGCTGCTGCTCGCGCACGTGAGCAGGTTGGCGTTGTGAAAGAAGTCTTCTGACGGGTCGAGCATCGGCCCCCCGTTGGGGCCCGGCATCGTCTGCACCGCGTCGGAGGCCTGGCCACTGCTGAGCACCGCCATGGTCGCTCCCTCGAGGGGAGCGATGCGCCCGAACCGCGGCCGAATCGACTTCGCGTTCTGCACCGTCAGCGGCGTGCCGTCGGCGTGAAGCAGCTCGGCCGAGATGACACCCCACGTGCGGTCTTGTGGCGTCAGCGGCGTCTCGAGCGTCGTCCGGCACAGCCCCAGCGACTTCGCGTAGTCCAACGCCACGCCTGAGTTGCTCGCCAGCGATGAATCGCAGCTGCCCACATCGAGCAGGTCGAGCGTGTCGGTGAGGCCGTTGCAGTTGTCGTCGACGAAGTTGCCGAGCAGCTCGATCGCGCCGGGGTTCACCTGGGCCGGGTTCCCGCAGCCGAGCGTGTTGTCGCAGCAGTCACCCTGGGCCACCGTCCACCCGTCGCCGTCACAATCGGTGGTGGCGGTGTTGCACGACTGGCAGCTGCCGTTGTTGCAGTTCTGAACCGGAGAGCACGCGTTGCCGCACGCGCCGCAGTGCGAGGGCGAGACCTTGGTGTCGACGCAGCTTCCCGCGCAGGCAGTGAGCCCCAGCGTGCAGCTCACCTGGCAGAGGCCGCCGTTGCATGCCTCGCCCGGCCCGCAGCTCTTGCCGCAGTTGCCGCAGTTGCGGGCATCCGTCTGCAGGTTGGTGCACAGGCCGTTGCAGGACGTGGCGGTAGTCGGACACAGGCAGCCGCCGTTGACGCAGACCTTGTCGGTGCTGCACGCGTTGCCGCAGGCACCACAGTGCGCGTTGTCAGAGAGCACGTCGCGGCAGATTCCCGCATCGCCACACTGCTTCTGATCGATCGCGCATGGAGGCGTGACGGTGCACGCCGAGGCAACGCACTTCTCACCCGCCACGCACCTCGTGCCGCAGCTGCCGCAGTTCGTCTTGTCGTCGCGGGTGTCGATGCACTTGCCGTCGCAGAAGCTGAACCCGTCGGGGCAGGCGCAGTTGCCGGCGATGCAGGCCTTGTTGGCGGCGCAGGCTGCTCCACAGGCGCCACAGTTCTTCGCGTTGATCTGCAGGTCGAGACAGGTGCCGTCGCACGACGTTCTTCCCGTGCCGCACGAGACGTCGCACTGGCCCTGGTTGCACGCCGTGCCCGAGGGACACACGGTGCCGCAGCCGCCGCAGTTCTTCGGGTCTTCTTTGGCCTTCACGCAGACAGTGCCGCACAGCTTCTCGTCTGCTCGGCACAGCGTGCCGGCGTCGGGCGTCATCGGCCGCACGCCACACGCCGTCATCAGCAGCAAGACGGGTACGACGATTGAGCGAAGCAAGGAAAACCCCCGACGAAACCGGCCCAACCTTGCGGGAGACAAATCCGCCCTCTGCTGACTGTCAATCAACGTTCACTGAAAGCGCGAATCAATCGGGGCAACTGGCGCCCGTCGCGGCCCACGCGGCCATCAACGAGCCGAACCTTTCCTGCGTGCCGGGCGCCGGCGTGCGGCCGGGCCCCGGAGCCCAGCCCCAACCGACGAGCGCGTCGTGGGCGGAGTGCTCGACGATTTGTTCCAGCGTCCGCTTGCCGTTGCGCGCCGGGTCCTTCAGCTGCGCGCACAGCTGTGACAAGCCCACGCCCTGCCACGCCATCGTCCTGGGAGCCAGGTGCCACAGCGGCGCTCCCGGCACCGGCGCGTCGACGTTGTTCTTGGCCTGGTGGCACGAATGGCAGGCGACGAGAAAGGTGCCGTGGCCACCGGCGCCGCGGGTGACGGGCGGCTCGTGAAGGCGCGAGAGGTCGCCCTGCCGCGGTGAATCATCGGCCGGGTGGCAGTTGGTGCAGCGCGGGTGGGTGAGCACCTTGCCGGCCTCGGCGAAGAGGGCCTTCGACCGGGCGGACGCGTCGGCGATCGAGTCGAACTGCTCGGGGCCCTTCAGCTCGACCACCACCACTTCTTCGGGCGGAGGGGCCTTTGTGATGACGGGCATCGTCCGGCAGGCGGCCAGCACCAAGAACGCCATCGATTTCCACGAGCGCATCCGCAGGTGACTATCAGGGAGCGCAGCGCCGCTGAAACTCGGAGTTCTTCAAGAACGCCTCGAACATCTGCAGCCACGGCGGCCAGTCGTGGCCACCGGGCGCGTGAAACACGTGGTCTTCCGGCAGCGACTGCGCGAGCAGCGAGTCGGCGACACCGAGCCCATCGCTGTCTCCGTAGCCGAGGTAGATTTCCGGGCCCTTCGTCTTCGTGACGAGCACGCCGTGAAGCCACGACCACAGCTGCCGCTGGTAGTTGTCTTCGTCGAGCTTCACCAGCGGGTCGGGCGTCCACTTCGCGAGGCCGCCGGCGTCTTTGATCTCTTTGAGGATGGGCTTGTCACCGAGGTACGGCGCGAGCGCGAGGATGCCGTCGATGTGCTCGGGGTACGACTGGGTGTAGTGCAGCGAGCCGAAGCCACCCATCGAGATGCCGGTGACCCAGATCTGCTCGTAGCCCCGCGACCGCAGCGGCGCGATGACATCGAGCTCGATCCGTTCAGGCGCGATGCCGCGCAGGTAGTAGCCGAGCGTTGCGTTCGCCGCGACCACGTCTGCCGACGCGCCTGACTTCTGCATCGCCTCGACGAACTTCTCTTCACGGAAGGTGCCGGCGACGTCCCCCGCTCCGGGCAGCAGGACCATCAGGCACTTCGCTTGCTTCGTCCCGGGCAAAGGGTCGAACACCGAATGCATAGGGACAGAGGCATGAAACAAGAACCTGCAACCTGGGGCGAAAGTCACCAGCACGAGAACGAAAAATCGCGGCATGCGGGCCTTCGTAACGCGAACCAACTCTGGCTGCTGCCGATGTTGTGCCTGTGCAGCTGCGCGAGCTTGAGCCCGATGCAGCTGGCGCGAGACGTTGGGGCCGCTGGGTGGTTTCAGGCCGACGGGTCGCTGCGTTGGCAAGCGCTCGATCGCCACGCCAACTGCGACCGGCTTGGGGCGAACATTCCCGACGACGAAGGCAACGTCGTCATCGTCGTGCCCGGGGTGAAAGGCGACGGCGACGAGATTGCCTCATTGCTGGCGACGGTCTCGACCGCGAAACCTTCGGCTGTCTTTCTCTTCCGCTGGGTGCCGTGGGACGAGAGAGATCGCGTCGCGCAGGACTTCGCAGTCGGGGTGTCGCGGCTGCTGGAGTGCGCGCCGTGGATAGATGGACACCTGCTGGTGGTGGCGCACAGCGCGGGCGGCCTCGTCGTCGGCTACGGAGCGACCCGCCTCGACATCCCCAACCGCGTCCGCAACGGACCCGCGCTCTACGCGTTGACGGTGGCGGCCCCGCTGGCGGGCGTGAACGTGCGGCCGTCGCTGCCCAACGGCGAAGCGAGAGAGAGGTTCATGCTCGACTTCGCGACGGACATCACCAGCTACCCGGTGGCCCCCGCAGCGATGTCAATCGTCCACCTGCGCACGCGCTTTCCCAGCGACGTGGTGATGAAGCCCGTCGGCACGCACTCACCCAACGACGTCAACGTCGGCATTCCGGGCGCGCGCCAGGTCGACCTGCCGGGAAACCTGACCCACTGCGGCGCGCTGCAGTTCGTCGCGGGGCGCATCGCCGATGGCACGTGGCTCGAGTGGTTCACCGAAGACGAAGCGGGCGGCGCTGCGAGCAGTAGTCTGCAGCGCCGATGACCCAGGGCCGCGACGAACGCCACTTCGTAAACCTCATCCGGCTGCTGCAGCTCGAACGCGACGCCGAGGCAAAGCGGCTCGCCGACGAGCGCGAGAGCTTGCCGCTGGGTGAGCTGGAAGCGCGCGGGCTGGTGCTGTTGGACCTCGAGTCGAAAGAAGAAACGCTGGGGCTCGGTGGGCGCACCGTCATCACCTTTGCGCGCAACGACCGGCGTCCGTTGTCGGGGGCCTTCTCGTCGGGCGACCTGGTGAGCGCCGCGCCGAGAAAGGCAGAAGTCGACTTCGCGCCCAGCGGCCTCGTCACCCGCGCGTCGCGCACGCAGCTGCAGGTCGCCTTCGACAAGCCACCGCCCCCGTGGATCCACGAAGGGCGCCTGCGGCTCGACAAGGTCGCCAACCAGGTGACGTACGACCGCCTCAAGTCGGCCGTGTTGCGGGTGAAGGGCTACGAGCACGGGGTGCTGCGCCAGCGCCGAGAGGTGCTGCTCGGCCGGACGCCGCCCCGGTTCGAACGCCAAGTCGAGTTCGAAGCGACGCGCCCGCTGAACCCCGAGCAGCGCGACGCCGTGGGAAAAGCGCTGGCCGCCCAGGACTTCTTTCTCGTCCACGGCCCGCCGGGCACCGGCAAGAGCACGGTGCTGGCCGAGACTGCTTTTCACCTCGCCGCGTCGGGCAAGCGCCTGCTGTGCACCGCCGCGAGCAACGCCGCGGTCGATCACCTGCTCGAGCTGTGTCTGGCCGAGGGGCTCACCGCGGTGCGCGTCGGTCACCCGGCGCGGGTGATGCCGCATCTGCAGCAGCACACGCTCGACCTGCAGGTGGAAGAGCACCCCGACCGCATCCTCTCGCGCGAGCTGTTCGACGAGGCCTACGACCTGCTGGGCTATGCGCGAAGGCAACGCAACCAGGGCCGCAGCCGCGCGCGCTTCTCGAACGCGCGGGAAGCGCAAGTCGAAGCGAAGCGGTTGATGGACGACGCGCGAAGGCTCGAACGCCGCGCGGTGCAGACGGTGCTGCAGCGATCGCAGGTGGTGTGCGCGACTTGCGCATCGCTGGATGGCCACGTGCTCTTTGGCGAAACCTTCGACGTCGCGCTGCTGGACGAAGCGACGCAGGCGACCGAGCCGACCGCGTTGGTCGCCTTCACCAAGGCGCCGATCGTCATCCTCGCGGGCGACCCGCAGCAGCTGTCGGCGACGGTGCTGTCAATGGAAGCACAGGCGCAGGGCCTGGGCGTGAGCCTGTTCGAGAGGCTGCTGGCGGACCACGGCGACGGCGTGAAGCAGCTGCTCAAAGAGCAGTACCGGATGAACGAGACGCTGATGCAGTTCCCGTCAACGCAGACCTACGGCGGGCAGCTGCGCGCGCACGCATCGGTGAAAGACCGCGTGCTGCAGCTGGGGCTAGAGACACCGCCGCTGCTGTTTCTCGACACCGCGGGAAAAGGGTTCGACGAGTCGAAGGCGCCGGGCACCGAGAGCTTGCGAAACGAAGGCGAGGCCGGGCTGATTCTCGCGCGGGCGAAGCTGCTGCTGGCCGCCGGGCTTCCCCCGGAAGAGCTGGCGATCATCTCGCCCTACCGCGCGCAGGCGGAGTTTCTGCGGGAAGCATTGGCCGAGCACGAGGCGGTCGAGGTCGACACCATCGACGCGTTTCAGGGCCGCGAAAAGGACGCGGTGCTGGTGACGCTGGTGCGCAGCAACGCGGATCAACAGCTGGGGTTCCTCACCGACCTGCGCCGCATCAACGTCGCAATCACCCGCGCGAGGAAGCACCTGTTCGTGGTCGCCGACAGCGCCACCATCAGCGCCCACCCCTACTTCGCCGCGCTGGTCGAGTACGCGCAGGCTGTAGGTGGATATCGTTCTGCGTGGGAATGGAAAGACTGACCGCAAACAGTTGCTATGAAAGTTCTGCGTGTTTGCAGGGTCAGGCAAAGCCAACCCTGCGAAAGCCAACAACTGGCCCCGGGCACGTGTTGTGCTCTTGTTCAACGTTTACATGAGCGACGAAAAGCCGGTCGTGACCAAAGAAGACGATGTGTGGGTGATTCGCCTCACGACCGAAGCCGGAAAGCTGCAGGAGTACCGCTGCGCCAGCGAGAGCCAGGCGCGCCAGCTGGCGATGGTGTTGACGCCTAAGAATCAGCGCTGACGGGCCTTTGGGAAGACGAAGTACCGAAGGACCGCCAGCTGCGCGAAGGTGAAGACGCAGAGGTCGGCGATCATCTTTGCCGGCACGTACGGAACCCCTGCGCGATCGCGAAGCAGCACGACCACCTGGCCGTGGACGACGATGCTCACCCCCATCACCAGCGCGTAGCGAATCGCCGACTTCAGAACCTTCGGTTTGTTCTCGCGGAAGGCGACGTAGCGGTTGAGGAAGAAGGCGAGCGTCGAGCCGAAGGTGGTGCCGACCATCGCGGCGACGCGGGTGGGCGTGCCGAAGTGAAGAAGGGTGGTGCCGATGGCGAGGTCGAAGACGGTGGCGATGGCCCCCGCGGCGAGGCTGAGCGTCATCCAGCTCTTGAGAAGCTTCTTCAATCAACGGCGCCGGCGCGCGCGGAACAGCGCGGCGGCGGTGAGAAGGGCAAAGCCGAAAGCACCGGGGCCGCTGGCGCAGTTGCAGTTGCCCGCGACGCTGCCGCCCGTGCCGCCGTCGGTGGGCCTGGGCATCGGGCCCGCGTCGGGGAGGCGCGCGATGGTCAGCTCGCCCTCGGCCTTCGCCATCTCGATCGGCGCCCCCTGCCCCGTCGCTTCGTAGATTTCCTTCAAGTGCACGCCCGCGTCGTCGGTGCGGTTCTCGGTCGCAAGGAACTCGATGTATTCGGGAGTGGTCGATTGGTAGAGCAGCCGCGCGGTGATTCTGAGCTTCGCGCCATCGGCAAGTGAGGCGGGCAGCGGGACGGCGAAGCTCGCCTCGTCATAGTCGCGAAGGCCGCCGTCGTTCTCGTTGAACCAGCTCACCCCGACAGGAGCGATCGACGGCTGCGACACCATGCCCCTGGGCGGAATGCGCGAGTCCTTGAAGATGGCGTCGTGCAGCGCGAGGTGCTCGGACACGCCGATTCCGACGCGGCCATGCTGTGCCTCGTAGACGCGAAGCTGGTTGTCTTTGAGCAGCGCGCCGGCGTCGAAACCACCGGTGATGACGGTGTCGCCGGCGAGCAGCTGAATGACGACGCGCCGGCCATCGGCATAGCCGGTCGGCAGCTTGTGGCCGGTGAGGTTGGTGACGCGCACGGTGACGGCGGCGACGTTTCCGGACTGAGGGACGGAAGGGACGTTGAGGGTCAGCGTGGCGGCGTCACGCAGGTTCTGCAGCGAGAGCTGCTTCGTGCGCTCGAACTGGTCGGCGAACTCGAGTGCGAGCTCGGGGTTCGCGGCTTTGACGGCCTCGAGCCCCCAGACGTTCGCTCCGGCGAGCGCGTGCTGGCGGGGGTTGGTGCGCGGCGCGTTGAACCCCTTCGCAATTCTGTAGTCGGTGCCGCCGTCGGGCCCGGTGAAGCGCGGCATGTGGCAGTCGACGCACGACTTCGTGGTGGCGAAAGACGACTGCTTCCATTCCTCGTACGTGGTGTCGAGCGGGAAGCGCGGGCCCTGCGTGCCGCCGTCGAGCGCGCGCCAGGCACTGAGCGGGTTGTGCACCGAGTGACACTGGCCGCACAGCTCAGAGCTGCCGGAAAACGTCGACGGCACGCCGACGTGCGCGGGGCTGAAGACGTCGGGGTATGGGCCGTACTTGTTGAGCGTGGTGTCGAAGTACAGCTGCGCGTTGCCGATGAACGGAGCGCCCGGCTCGTTCGGCTGCACGATCGACCGGTGGCAGATGTCGCAGGTGACGCCTTCACGATCGAGGTCGTCGAGCGCGCCGCCGTCGGCGGGCAGCGTGTGACCGCGAAGAAAGGCCTGCGGCGAATGGCAGCGATTGCACCACTGCCCGATGTCTTTGACGTCTTGATTGGCGACGCTCACCGCCGCCTTGAAAAGCGGGTCACGCTGCGCGTTGCCCATCATCGAGCTCACCCAGCCGTCGAACGGCATGTAGATGGACTCTTCGGGCACGCTGGCCCGGTCGTGACAGTTCCGGCAGCGCAGGTACGCGCTCTCGATGGGAGTACCGGCGTCCCACTCTGGGCCGTGGCCCTTCTCGAAAGGAAACGGCTGGGCCGACGCCGTGCCTCCCAGAAGAACCAGGGTCCAGAGGTGCTTCACGCGCGACGCTTCCGCCGCGAGAGCATGCCCAGCACCGCGAACGTCAGCGCGAGAGTCCACACGGCTCCGCCGCCCGTCTGACAGCCGCAACTGCCCGTGCCCGCCGTGCCGCCGCCCGTGCCGCCGTCGGTGCTGACCGAGCCACCACCCGTGCCTGCCGAGCCACCACCCGCGCCTGCCGCGCCGCCGCCGACCCCACCTGCACCACCGCCCGTGCCAGCCGCACCACCGCCGACCCCAGCTGCTCCACCGCCCGTGCCAGCCGCACCACCGCCGACCCCAGCTGCTCCGCCACCTGCGCCTGCACCGCCACCTGCGCCAGCGCCACCACCCGCACCAGCGCCGCCGCCCGCACCCATGCCGCCGTCACACGCAATCGGATTGGTGGGAGCAAACCGCAGCACCCGCGCCACACTGATGTCGATGACGTACAGCGCGCCATCGGGACCCGCGCGCACGGAGACCGGACCCTGGAGACCCGACGCGAGCTTCGTCCGCTCGAGCGACGTCGGCAGCCGGTTCGCACCGAGCTTGACCATGAAGAGGTTGTTCGAGTCGTAGTCGGCAAAGAAGTAGTTGCCGCGCACCTGCGGCGGCAGGCTGCAGTGGTCGAGAATCTCGCCGCCTGTCATCGACTGGCAGCTGCAGTTGGTCGTAGTGCTGCCGCCATCGAACTGCTGACAGGTGTTGCCGCCGTTGCCCGACTGTTTGCACGAGTGAACCGGCGGAGCGCAGTTGCCGCTGCCCGGCGTGAACTGCTCGCACCGGGTGGCGTCGTAGCCGTTGCCGCCCCGGAAGCCTTCGAACCACGGGTAGCCGTAGTGCTTGCCCTTCTGCACCACGTCGATCTCTTCCTCGGCCGACTCACCGACGTCGCCGACCCAAAGCGCGTTGGTCTGCTTGTCGATGCTGATGCGGAAGGGGTTGCGGAAGCCCCACGCCCAGATGTCGGTGCGCGCAGTGCCCTTCACCATCGGGTCGACGTTCGAGGTGCACGTCGCTCCGCACGCGGTCACCTGCTGGCCGGCGTCGTTCGCGCCGACCAGCGGGTTGTCGGCGGGAATCGAGCCGTCGAGGCGGACGCGAAGAATCTTGCCGTTGCCATTGGTGAGGCAGGTGTTGAAGCGGTTGGTCGCGGGGCAGCAGGTCGCGTTGCAGCCCGTGTCGCCGACGCCGATGAAGAGGTAGCCATCGTTGCTGATCGCGAGACCGCCGCCGTCGTGGTTGGCGGGGCCGCGCAGACCGCGCACCAGAATCGTTTCTCCGGCGGCCAGCTGATCCGTACCGGCGGCCAGCGTGCGCGAGACGACGCGGTGCCGATCGAGGTCCGTGCCTCCGATGCTGTTTGCGGCCGAGTAGTAGAAGAACAGGCGCCGGGTGGTGTTGAACGACGGGTCGACCTCGATGCCGAGCAGGCCCTTCTCGCTGTCGGTGTCGACCTGGAAGGTGCCGGCGCTGACCAGCATGCCGCTGTTCTGGCGAATGTAGAGCGTGCCGCCCTTGGTGATGATCAACATGCGGCCGTCTGGCGCGGGCAGCCACCGCAGATCCGTGGGCTGATTGAGACCGTTGAGGCCGGCGGCGACATGCACCGAGCTGGTGAGCCCCGAAAAAGGGTCGACGGTCTGGGCGAACGCAGCGGAAGAAACAAGCACGGCGAGCACTGCCAGTGGGCGTGTCATGAAGGCCGTCATACTCCAAATTGCGACTATCCTCCGGGCCGCAAGCGATGCCCGAGACCTACGGCAAATACCAACTGCTCGAGAAGATTGCCGTGGGTGGCATGGGCGAGGTCTGGCTCGCGCGCCAGAAGGGCATGTCGGGGTTCGAGAAGCTGGTGGTGGTGAAGCGGCTGTTGCCGCACCTCACCGCCGAGCAGGAATTCATCAACATGTTCTTCGACGAGGCGCGCATCGCGGCGCTGCTCAACCACCCGAACATCGCGCAGATTTACGACCTGGGCGAAGTGAACGGCGAGTACTTCATCGCGATGGAGTTCGTCGCCGGCGAGAACCTGCGCACCGTCGCGCAGCGGGCGCTGGACGCGAAGGGCGGAATGCCGATCGCGCTGAAGTGCCGGGTGCTGGCAGACGCAGCGGCCGCTCTGGACTTCGCGCACCTGGCGAGGAGCCCATCGGGCGCGCCGCTGAACCTGATTCACCGCGACGTCTCGCCGCAGAACATCATCGTGGGCTTCTCAGGAGCGGTGAAGCTGATCGACTTCGGCGTCGCGAAGGCCGCCGGCAAAATCACCCGCACCGCGACGGGCGTCATCAAGGGCAAGTACGCGTACATGTCGCCCGAGCAGGCGCGGGGCCACGACCTCGACTCGCGGTCAGACATCTTCGGGCTCGGCATCGTCTTCTACGAAATCCTCACCTCGCAGCGCCTCTTCAAGCGCGGCACTGACACCGACACGCTGAAGGCGATCGTCTACGGCGACGTCGAGCCGCCTTCCTCCATCGTCCGCGGCATCCCCAGGCAGGTCGACGCGATCGTGATGAAGGCGCTGCAGAAGAACCGCGACGACCGGTACCAGACGGGCGGCCAGCTGCAGCTGGCGATCGAAGAGTTCCTCGTCCGCGGCCGGCTTCCCGCAACCTCCGCGCACCTCGCCGCGTACATGCGCGAGCTGTTTCCCGAAGAGAGCGCGAAGGACCCGATGCAGCTTCAGCCAGAGACCGAGCCGACGCTGTCGACCAGCGGCGAAGGCCAGGCGGTGGAGCAGCGCGCGACGAACGTCACCGTCAACCTGAACGAGCTGAAGCTGCGCATCAGCAGCTGCAGCGAAGGCGACACGGTGACGGGCTTCTTCTTCAACGCGATCTTCGGCCACACGATGCGCGTGGTCGGCCCGACCGCGACCGAAAAGCTGCGGTCATCCATGCTCGAGGCGAGGTCCTTCGTCGACGCGCTCACCTACCCGACCCCTGAGTTTCTGCGGCTGATGTGGAAGGCGGTCGAGCTGCTCGCCGCGAACAGCGGGGGCGTCGACCCCGCGTTCCAGGACATGGGCACCTGGGCGATGGACGGCTTGCTGCGCTCACCGCTGGGCAAGCCCATCGAGTCGCTGAAAGACCAGACGCCGCACGCACTGATGAAGGCGATGATGGCGACGCTGAAGCCGATGTTGTCGCCAGGAGACCGCGTCGTCGGCCCGTTCACCGGCAACAGCGGGATGCTCATCTACAAGGGCGAAGTGCTGCCGGTGCAGTTCCACGCGGGGCTCGCGACGGCAGCGCTGCAGCGGCTCACAGGCATCTCGATTCGAACGTCGTGGGAAAAGACCGCGGCCGACCGGGTCGAGATGAAGCTGAGCTGGTGACGCCTACAGGCTGGCCAACGCAACCCGGTACAGCGCGCGGTACCCCATGCGCGGAGCCGCCTCGAACTTCTCGGCGTTGAAGGTCTCTTTCAGAATCGTCGCGCCTTCGCCCGAGTCGTGAAGCTGCAGCAGCACCTTCTCGAGGTCCATCGCGACTTCCGACGGAGTGCTCATCGCCACCGCGACGCCATCATTGGGCGACTCGTCGGTGTACGCGACCACCTTCACCAGGTGCTGGCGGCCCGGCAGCAGCTCGTCGACGCCAGAGGTGCCGGGCCCTTTTCCAGCCGAGGTGAAGATGCTCGTCACGTCGGCGTCGCCCTTCAGCAGCGCCTCGAGGCACGCCTGGTAGCTGCCAGAAAAAGTCTGCGCCGCGAACACCCTCGCCGGGTCGAGCCCGCGGTTTCGCAACAGCGCCAGCGGCAGCAGGTAGCCACCCACCGAGTCGCGATCGCACCACGCCGCCTTCGTGTTCTGAAGCGAGTCGATGGTCAGCGGGCTGTCGGCCCGGCACAGCAGCGCCGCGCGGTAGCTCGACGCGCCTTTGCGAACGCCCCGCACCAGCACGCGCACGCCCATCGCCTCGATGCGCGCGCAGACGAAAGGCGGTGCCCACGCGGCCTCGCACTTTCCCGACAGCAGGTCTTTCGCCAGCGCCTCGTAGCTGCTCGCGACCACCACCTGGGTGGTGCGCTTCAGCGCGTGCCCCAGAAACTGCTCGAGCCGCTTGCCTCGTTCCCCCGCCACCGCCGGGCCGAGCGAAGGCGGCAGCGCGAGCCGCACGACCTTCGTCGATACCTGGGCGGTCAAAGGGGCCATCAGGTTTCCGCGTGCGCCTTGGCGACCTCGTCGTCGGCGAGGCCAAAGGTGGCTTGCAGCAGGTCGAGCATCTTCGAGGTCTGACGGCTGGGCTCGTGGCCCGACGCGTCGACGACCCGCGCCGCCAGCGAGAAGGCCTTGATGCGCTGCTTGTGGGTGCTGAGCCCCCGCGCGAGCACGGTCAACCGGCCAGGCAAGCCCTGTTCCTTCAAGCCCACCAACGAGTCGCGAATCATGCGCCGCGCGTCCGACGCGTTCACGTGAGAGAAGATCGGGTCGCCGGCGAGGAGCTCGACGATGGCGTCGGCTTCGGACGACTCGAGTACGCCGTCGGCCACCGACGCGAGCACCATCACTTCGGCGTAAAGGCGTTCGGAAGGCTCGCCCAACGCTTCGCTCAACGACGAGCCGTCTTCCACGACCTCGACGATGCGCGCGACTTCCTCTTCGCTGATGCCGAGCCCCGCCTGCAGGATCTTGAGCAGCCCCATCTCTTCTTTCGTGGCCCGCTGATCCGCCAGCGCCACCGCGGTCGCCAAACCGAAGGCGAGCAGGCGGTTCTGGTGGTCGGGCAGACGCGCTCGGAGGGTGTGGATGACGTCGTCCATCTTCCCGGTCTTCGAGAGGCGGAAGACGCTGTCTTCGATCAGGTCCTTCAGCTCTTCGATCTTGGTGCCTTCGAACTCGGGCCGCTCGCCCACGCGGCGCAACATCGCGTCCTTCTCGAGCTTGGAGACATGCCCGTCGGCGGTGGCCGCGAGGATCATCGCGTCCATCAACGCGGCGTTGCGATCGCGTCGGGCGCTGGCTGCCATTTCACGCTGCATCGGAACTCTCGGGGGAAGGCGGAGTGGGAAAGCGGGGATCCAGCAGGTGCGTCGTGTGAAGGTTGCCCATCGCAGACAAAATCGAATTGCGCACGTGCGGAATGTCTTTGCTGAGCTCGTCGACCAGCCGCTTCACGCGCTTGCGCTGAAGGTTTTCCTGAGAACCGCACAGATCGCACGGGATGATCGGGAACTGCATCAGCTCGGCGAAGCGGGCGATGTCCCCTTCAGGCGCGTAGGCCATCGGGCGGATCACCGTGTTGCGGCCGTCATCGCTGTGGAGCTTGGGCGGCATCGCGCCCATCGTGCCGGCGAAGAAGAGGTTCAAGAGCAGCGTGTGCACCAGGTCGTCGCGGTGGTGGCCAAGCGCAATCTTGCTGCAGCCCAGGTCGACCGCCGCGTTGTAGAGAATCCCGCGCCGCAGCCGGCTGCACAGCGAGCACTGCGTCTGCCCGGGCTTCAGCTTGTCGAGGACGATGGAGTACGTGTCCTGCGCGAGCATCTTGTACGGGTGGCCGTTGTCCTTCAGCCAGCCTTCGAGCAGGTGGCCCGGGTAGCCGGGGTGTCCCTGGTCGAGGTTCACCGCGAGCAGCTGAAACTTCACGGGCGCGCGCTGCTGCAAGAGGCGCAGCAGGTGCAGCATCGTGTACGAGTCTTTTCCGCCCGAGATCGCGACCATCACCTTGTCGCCTTCGGCGATGAGGCTCCAGTCGTGCACGGCCTTGCCGACGTGAGAAAGCAGGCCTTTTTCGAGCTTCTCCAACTCAGTCATGGACGCGGGCGCGATAGCCTGAAACGGGGTCCAAAGGCCAGCAGCGCTGCTATAGGGGCTCCACAGTCATGACCATCCCTCAGGGCGCGATCGACATCTCCTCACCGGCTGAGCTTCCAAAGGTCACCGAAGCACTCGAGAAGGTGAAGGAGTTCTCGGTCGACGTCGAAGCCGACGCGATGCACGCGTTTCATGCGCGGCTGTGCTTCGTGCAGATCGGAACCGATACCGAGATCTTCCTGCTCGACACGCTGAAGCCGGGCGTCGAAGTGTCGTCGCAGGCCAAAGTCTTTGCCGACCCGGCAGTGACCAAGTTCTTCCACGCGGCCGGCGGCGACCTGCAGTACCTCGCCGAAGCCGGCATTCGGGTGAAGGGCCTCTTCGACACGCACCGCGCCACGACGCTGCTCGGCTGGGCGAAGGTGGGGCTCGCCGACCTGGTGCAGGAGAAGCTGCAGATCAAGCTGCTGAAGGAACACCAGCAGTCCGACTTCTCGCTGCGGCCGCTGCCGCCGGGCATGCGCGACTACATCGCCGACGACGTGCGGTACCTGACGGACATTGGCCGCCTGGTGCGCGAGGCCTGCGCGAAGGCCGATATTCTCGAAGAGGTCGAGCTCGACTGCGCGCGGATGGCGGAAGAGGCGGCTCGGCGGCCCGACCTGGCCACCGAGTTCAAGCCGAAGATTCCGAAGGCCGGGCTGTCGAACAACCAGCTCCGCCTCGCCGAAGTCATCGCGTGGGAGCTGCATCGCAAGCGCCTCGCCTGGGCCCAGGCCGAAGACATTCCGTTCGGCCGCATGCTCTCGAACGCCGCCGTCGGAGCGATCTCTGCCAACCCCCCGAACGAAGCCAAAGACCTTCAGCGGCGCGAAGGCGTTCGCAGCGCTTTCGTTCGCGAGCACGGCGAAGAAGTGCTGGCGATGGTCAAAGAGAAGGTCGTGCTGCAGCGCGAAGGAAAGCTTCCCGAAGGCCCGCTGGAAGAGGCGAGGGATCCGAAGCGGAAACGCCGCGAAGACGCGTTGACCGACTTCCGCAAGTCACGGGCGATCGATCGCAAGGTCACCGCCAGCGTCGTGCTGCCGAACGCATTGATCGAGTCGATCGCGAAGACGAACCCGAAGTCGCTGGAAGAGCTGGGCCAGGTTCCGTGGATTGGAGAGAAGCGCGTCAAGCTGTACGGCGCGGACATCGTGCGGATCCTGCAGACGGTGTGAAGAAGCTTTTCGTCGCAGCGCTGTGCGTCTTCGCGCTGGTCGGCGCGCTCGCGGCGTTGCTGACCCAGCCGGTGATGGGAAGCGATCGACGCGGGCCGGCGGTGGCCGCCGATGCCGAACGGCTCCGCGCCATCGTGACGAAGCTCTCGGTCGACTTCGCGCCGCGCGATTACACGCACCCGGCGAACCTCGATGCGGCGGCGGCCTTCATTCGTGCCGAGCTCGAAGCCGCAGGCCGGAAGACGACGACGCAAGAATGGCAGGTCGAGGGCGTCACCTACCGCAACGTCTCGGCGCTGTACGGGCCGGCGTCGGGTGAACGGATCGTGGTCGGCGCGCACTACGACGCGTGCGAACCGTTTCCAGCCGCCGACGACAACGGCAGTGGCGTGGCGGCGCTGCTCGAGCTGGCGCGGCTGTTGGAAGCGAACGCTCCGAAGGTGCAGGTCGAGCTCGTCGCCTGGTCGCTGGAAGAGCCGCCCTTCTTCCGCAAGGTCGCGATGGGCAGCTACGTGCACGCGAAGGCGTTGAGCGACGCGAAGATCGCGGTGCGCGCGGCGATCTCGCTCGAGACGATGGGCTACTTCCGCGACGAAGAAGGCACGCAGCACTTCCCGGTGCCCGGCTTGTCGGCGCTGTACTCGACGCGCGGCAACTACCTCGCGGTGGTGGGGAACCTTGGGCAGCTTCGCCTGACCCGAACGGTCAAGTCGGCGATGCGCGCGGCGTCTGCGCTGCAGATCTTCAGCATCAACGCGCCGGTCTCGATTCCCGGCATCGACTACAGCGACCACCTCAACTACTGGCGCTTCGGCTACCCGGCGGTGATGGTGACCGACACCGCGATGAACCGGAACGCGAACTACCACACGGCCAACGACACGGCCGACACCCTCGACTACCCGCGACTCGCGCAGGCCACGGGTGGCGTGTTCGAGGCAATCTACAGGCTGGCCGAATGAGCGACGCCAACGACGTGATGCTCCGCCTCTCGGGCATCACCCACCTCACCCTCGGCAAGAGCCCGCCCGACGCCTTCGTCTTCGAGCCGCACCGCCTCGCGCTGCCGTCGTGGGCGTGGGCGCTGAGAGACGGGCCGACGCCCGCGGTGCTCGTCACCTTCGATCGCCACCTCGACCTCGTCGCGCCGAAGGTGTTGCCGCCAGAGAACGCAAGCGTGCTCGAGCTCGACGAGTACGCGCGGCGGAAGCTCGACGTGCGCAACGTCGACCACATCCTCGCGGCGATGGAGGCGGGGTTGTTGAGCGACGCGGTGGTCATCGCGCGGTCGCGGCCGGAAGGGTGCGTCAACGGAGACAGCTGGGTCGACTCGAAGGGAGTCACGCACCGGCTGCTGATCGCTGCCTCGCTTGATCGGCTCGTGAACAGCCCGCTGGCGGTCGAGGCGTCGAACCTCGTCTCTCGAGCGCGCGCGACGCTGCTCGACTTCGACCTCGATTGCTTCACCACGATGTGTGACGCCGACCCGCTGAGCGTCGTGCCGTGGCCCGTCGAGCTGATTCGCGAGCAGGTGCTGCCGTCTGGCTCTGAAGCGTGGTGGGCCGCGGTGCTCGGCAAGTGCAAGGGGCTCACCTTCGCGCGCGAAAGCGCCCACTGCGGCGGCATGGTCGCGGGCGATCGCCTGTTCGCGAGCGCGGCCCAGGTCGTGTTCAAGGAATTGCTGGGCGTCGATCTGCCGTAGGCGGAGGTTAGCCGCGGCGGCGCACGAGCAGGTGCGCGACGCGTGCGTGGTGCCCCGAGTCCTCGACTGCCGACGTACTTTCCACCTCGAAGCCGTAGGCCCCAAGCCAGTGCGACAGCTTCGCGATGTCGTAGCGCCGGCTGTAAAGCATCGTGCAGACCCGGAGGTCATTCTTGAACACGAGGTCGTGGCAGAAATTGATCGAGCCCGGCACGCGCGCGGACTCGTCATTCTGCCGCAGCCGCACGCGCATCTAATTTAGACCTCGGCGTTGCTCCGCCCGAGCGCCGCTTCCCACCGGCGGTACGGGCCTTCGAGCAGCAGGCGCCGGTTGACACACTTCGCGGCACCGGCGAGCCAACAATCCTGGTCGTAGCCGGCGCGCATCAGCCGTTCCCACGCCAGCGCTCCCTGTGGCTCGTTTTAGAGGAACCGGTGCCCGATGTAGTCGTAGCCGACGAGCTCTTGAAACTGACGCTGCAGGTCAGAGGGGCTCGATCCTGCTTCGATCTCGACCTCGGTGTGTCCGTCGATCACCGCGCGCTGGCCCGCTGCCGACTTCAGCGCGCGAATGCGGGCGGCGACTCCCGTCTTTACTGTCTCGAGCGTGCCCAGCTTGAATTCCTTTACCAGCCCGTCGCGCCAGCTCATCACGTTCTCGCGCGTGACGTCGGCGAGCTCGGGGAGCTGTTGGTCCGACTCGATAGAGGACAGGGTGCTGGCCAACGGCCAGTCGGAGCGATCCGCAGGAAGTGCCACAGAGAACAGACGGGCGAAGTGACGAAGCAGCTCGGCTACGAGGAGAGGTACCAGTTGGCGTGGCGCAAGGGCGGCTTCGTGCGGGTAGTGGTGGCGCGGCGAAAACACGAGCAAAGTCGGGCACTGCCGAGTTCAAGCAGGCGATGCCGCCGTTGATGCAGTTGGGCCCGCACCAGCCCCCCGAGCTCGACGGCTCGCAGGCGTAGCCGAGGCGGCAGGTGCTCAACCCCATTCCGCTGCAGGGCGTCTTGCAGGTGTTCGCGCTGAGATTCCCGACGGGAGAGGCGAACACCTCTAGAGGCGAGCCCCGGCGCGACTGATGAAGGCGGTGCCGTCTGCTGCGACCACCCAGAGCACATCGGAGTCGCTCTCTGAGGCATCGACGCCGACCAGCTTCGCGCTGGTGCCGATGGGGATGACCTCGGTGGTGATGGTAGCTCCGGTGGGAAGTATGAACACCCACGCCGCGCTGACCTCGTGTGTCGAGAGTGCCCCGTAGACCGAGCCGCCGGCCAGCAGCGTCATCCCCGAGAGCACACGCAGCCACGCCCACCGCGGCGAGGTCGCCAGCGTGTCGCTGCCAAGCAGCCCGCCGTCGGGGAAGTCGAACCGTTAGTAACGAGCGATAAGCCTGGGCTGCATGGGGATGTCGGAGTTCTACGGCGCGGGTGACGAGACCGAGTCGATTGCCACAATTCACCGCGCGATCGAGGCGTGACGTTCTTCGACACCGCCGACATGTACGGCCCGTACAAGAACGAGATCCTGCTGGGGAAAGGCGATCGCGGGGAAGCGCAAGGGCCTGGTCATCGCGACCAAGTTCGGCATCGTGCGCACCAATGACCCGAACCAGCGCGCGATCAACGGCCGGCCGAGTACGTGCGCGCTTCGTGCGACGCGAGCGTCAAGCGGCTGGGCATCGAGACCATCGACCTTCACTCCAGCACGACCGGAAGCCGGAACCCCGGGTAGCAGAACGCTCCGGAGATTGCGTCGCAGTCGCGCTCAGTCACTCCGACACGACGAGCGACGCGGTACCAGCCGTCGCGTACCTTCGCCTCGACGTCGCTGGTGATTGCCACTGCTTGCTCGGTGGTCAGCAAGAAACGCGGGGCCTGAGACAGCAGGTTCTGCCCGTTCGCCCAGCGGCCCGCGTCGCCGATGACCATCGCCAGGTCTCTTCGCTCGAGGCTGACATGCGGCGTCGGGGTCAAGTCGTACGCCGGTGAGAGCCCCCACTCTCGCTCCATTGCCACCAGCGCGTGGTTCCGCGGGTGATCATCGGTGTTGGAGATGAGCGCGTTGAAGCACGCCCGCCTGAACAGCTCGTGAGCGTCGCGTTGGGCCGTCGCGCTTGCCCGACGCAAAGTCTCGACCAGCTCGAGGTACGACCAACGCCCCCTCGAGTTCGGCATTTCGTCGGCCTGGAGCAAGGTGAGCGCACTCACCATTCGCGCCCGGAGGTAGCCCGCTGGGGACTTCTGCCGGTCGAAGCGCTTCACCAACAACACGTCGCGCCCAGCCACCGACACGAGCTTGCTGACGGCCGCGTGCACGCCGCACTCGGCTGCGAGCACCAACATCGCGTTCTCGACTCGAGCGCTGTTCCACTTGTCGTCCCGCCGGTTGAACTTTGCGAGCCACAGCCCTTCGTCGTCCTCGACCACAGTCTTGGGACGGGCGCCGCCCATCGAAGTGCCGACGAGCAACAGCTCTTCGACCTGCGCCGCGTTGGGGCCCGAGGCGCTCTCGTCGGAGAGAATCGCATCAGCGAGCGACTGGAGGTGTTCCAGCTCGAGCGTCTGGTTGTATCTGCGCAGCGGTGGCGGAGGCGTCGCGCTCAGCCCAAAGGACAGCGCTCCAGCGCGGTCGTCGGGCGAATGGAGCAGGTAGTCGAGCTCAGTGAGCATCGGCTTTCCTGCGTGGCGCTCGATGACGCGGCGGCCCCAGAAATCGGGGCTGGCGTCCCGCAGTGCGCCGAACACGCCATTGAGCTGCGTGGTTTCGAAGGTTCGCTCCACCAACGGTAGTTCAAGCGGCTCCAGTGGAACCGCGTCGCCCCGCGCGAGGTAGCTCTTGCCGTAGACCAACCGGCCAAGCGGTTCTCCCTGGCGCGTCGTCGTCAGCTCGAATCGGGCCGCGGTGACAGCTTCGGCCTGCCCGGGCAGCGTGAGGTAGACAAAGCAGCTCGACGGCGTCGCCTTAGAAGTCATTGTCGAGTCCTCGAGCTGGGCGGGCGCGGGTCCGTTCGCGCCGGAGCGCGAGGCTCAAGCCCTCGGCGTCACGGCCCGGGTCAGCGAGGAGTTCCACGTTGGCCATCAGCCCGAACAGCCACAGCAGCGCCAGGTAGACCGAGACCGAAGTGGAGGGCTTCCCCTTCTCGGCGTCGCCCACCGCACGAACACCCGTGCCGATCTTCTCGGCCGCCTGTCGCACCGTCAGACCCCGGCGAATTCGCGCGACCCTGAGGTTCGCCCCCAGCCGCCGGAGCGCCTGCTCAATCGCGTGAGGAGGCTTGCTGCTGAGGGCGTTCTTGGCGGTCATTGGATGCTCTTAAGAGCATATTAACTCGCTTTAGATGCCGTTCAAGGCACCTCCTCGGCCCTTGGGCTGCAAGTACAGTTTCGCGGCTCGAAGGCGACGGCGTCAACATGGCGTTGTTCGCCGCTGGCCCGGTAGATCGCCCCAATGCCGAGCACGGTCTGGTTGCTGCGCTCGGTGAAGCTGAGCTCGGTGAGGCCGCCCTTGCTGCGAATCGGCACCTCGGTGAAGCCCGCGGCGATCGGCGCCTTCGCGACTTCTCCTGGTCTCACCAGCACGCGTGAGCCTTTGGCGAGCGTGAGCCGCTGGTTAGGGACAGCCGGCCCCGAGCCGCCCAGGCGGGTGAGCACCACGTCGCCGTCGTGGGTGCGCACCTCCAGTCGCAGGCCCGCGGGCTTGACGATGTGCTCGACCAGCGCGGCCTGCTCGTACTGAACGAGGAAGGTGCCTTCGATCGCGGCGTCGAAGATCAACGCGGCGGTGCGCTCGGTGGGGAAGCTCAAATAGATCGGGCTGCGAGACTTGAGCCGGCGAACGATCTTCTCGGGGTTCTGCGCGCGGCCATTCTTCGCGGCGAACGTCGAGGTCCGCTGTCTCGCGTATTCCCACAGGTTCTCGAGGCTGACGCCGATGCCGTCCTGTGGCGCCTGGGTGAACCCTTCGAGCAGGAAGTGGGTGAAGAGACCCCCGAAGATCTTGTCCTCGTAACTGAACTCGCCCGCCTGCGACGAGACGAACCACATCGTGCCCTCTGAATCGAGCACCTCTTTGGGCAGCTCGGTGATCGGGTTGAAGCCCGGCGTCGGCGTCGCGCCTTTCGCCTTTAGCGCTTCCCAGTCGATCGAGCCCGCGTAACAGGCATCGAGAAAGCTGAGGGTCAGCTGCGAATCCATCTTTGAAAAAATCTCGGCGAGATCCGCGCCGTCGAGCGGGACGTCGGCAGTCAGCAGCTTCCCGGCCAGGCCGTGACCCGTGAAGAAGAACGTGAAGAGCGTCGGCAGCGCGCCCAGTTCGGCCTGATCCTTGTGATGCCGCGCCACGAGCCGTTCAGCTGCCGCCAAGATCGCTTTCCTGCCTCCGCCGACGACGAGCTCGACCCGGTTTGCCTGGAAGTTGCCCAGCCGCACCAGCTGCGCGGCGATCGCGGTCGCATCGCGCTCCGCGTGCTGCAGTGGCTCGAGTTCGACGCTGTCGGACACGCCGCGGTTGCTGCCAATCACCAGCGCGTAGCGCACGTTCGAGCCGGCGAACGCCGCCACGGGAAGCACGGTGATCAGCAGCACGAGCTTCATCGACGCACCGTCACGACCCGCGCATCAACCGAGGAATCCGCCGCGCTGCCCAGCGTGCAGTCATGGCGGTTGGCGACCATGCGCGACGCGATCTCTTTGGCGTGGCCCGCGGTGATCGAGCGATCCGAAAATAGGCCGATCACCCACTCGCAGTCCGACCCGCTGCTGAGCACCGCGCCGTCGGGAAGCGAGACCTTGCTGCCGGCCTGCACGCGCGCGGCTTCCTGCGAGCGGGCAGGGAACAGGCGCACCGGATCCGCGTGCCCGTCGGCGTAGAGCACCGTCAAGTAGCCGTCTTGATCCGACGAGTAGAAGAAGCCCAGCGAATCGCCCGACTGCAGCACCGTGCCGCTCGGGGTGAGGAACTGCTTGCCGTCGCGCTCGGCGGCGACCTCGAGCATCCAGCCGCCCTTGGCGCTGAGGCGATGGTCGTCTTTCGGGATGAGCACGAAGGCCAGGACTGCGGCGGCGATCGCAGCCACGAAGATCCGGATTCGCGTCGGGAACCGAAGCAGTCTTCCCGGAGGCAGCGGGCCAACCGGCGGAACCGCCGCCCCCCCGTTCATCCCGAGCGAAGCCGAGGGGCCCTCAGCGCCAGCGCTCGCCCACTGCGCATCGGTCTGCGCCAGCGCAGCGAGGTCCGCCTGACACTCGGCACACGTCGCGAGGTGCGCCGCAAAGTCCGCCGGCACCGGCTCACCCGCGACGTGCAGCGCGAGCTCCGCCTGCTTGCCACACCCTTGCTCTGCCTGTGCGAAGTAGCGCGACAGATCGGCCTCCAGGGTGCCCATCAGTGGGCTTCCACACAGGTGCGAAGCCCATCAATCTCTTCAACGCCTCTGCCTTTGGAGTCGAAGAACCTGCTCGCGCAGGCGTACGTGAAGCAGTCGGTCGGGAAGAACTCGCTCGACCGGCTGGTGAACAGCCCGCTGGCGGTCGAGGCGTCGAACCTCGTTTTTCGAGCGCGCGCGACGCTGCTCGACTTCAGCCTCGATTGCTTCACCACGAGGTGTGACCCCGACCCGCCCACTGCGGCGCATGGTCGCGGGCGATCGCCTGTTCGCGAGCGCGGCCCAGTAGCACCGAGGAGGATCCTCGGCTACCGGGCGAGCCCGTCGCGAAATGCACTCAGCGCCGCAGCCAGCTGCAGCTTTGCCGCCTGCACCGCCTGCCGCATCAGCAACGCCTGCACGCGCGCCGACAGCTGAGGCGAGATGGCGACGAGGTCGAGCTTGAGCGTAATCGCCTCGAGCAAGTCTTCGAGCGCGTCGCCGGGACTCGCAGTCAAGAGCAGGTCGGGCTTGAGCGGCACGAGCCGTTCGACGAGCGCGTGCCAGTCGGGGAAAGACGTATCGATGACGACGACGTCGGCGACCTCGAGCCGCAGGTCTTCCGGCCCCGCCAAATCCGTCTCGACGCCGTCTGCCTTCAGCCGCTCGACGGCCGCCTCGGAGCCGACGACCAGCACGCTGCCCCACGCGCCCGCGCGAATCGCGAGCTCGTACGCGGCCAGCTGCTGCTCGAGCGCGTGCCACACCTGGTCGGGCACCGTCTTTCCTTCCCCGAGAAACCGCGCTGCCTCGAGCGCCATCTGCTGCGATTCCTCACTTCCCTTCACCCGTTCCGTTCGGCGATCCAGCGCCGCCCGCACCTTCGCGCGCACGACGCCAATTTGATCGAAGGGCTTCACCACGTAGTCCGACGCGCCAGCGGCGAACGCGGCAATCACCGACTCGGCGCTGGCGTAGCCCGTAATCAGAATCGCCTCGATCTCGGGCCGCAGCTTCCGCGCCTCGACGATGAGGTCGATGCCGCCCATGCCCGGCAGATTCTTGTCGGTGATGAGCAGGTCGAACCGCTGCGCCTGCAGCAGGTACATCGCCGCCTCTGCCGTCGGGGCGGTCTGCACGCTCAAGCCCGGCTCGCGCGACAGCAGCCTCGCGAACAGCTCGCACACGGTCGGCTCGTCGTCGACCACCAGCACGCATGAGACGAGGGTCGCCATTGGTTCGACGAGGATGACACACCCAACGCTCAAATCGGGTCGTCGAGAAACACGGGGCGGAGGTCGGTGACCTGCCCGAAAGTGGCGCTGAAGCGATCGGCCGTCGACAGGTTGTCGCCGCCCAGCACGTACCCGAAGTCGATGCGAATCGTTTCCTGGTTGAACTGCGGCAGCAGAATTCGCAGGCCCATGCCCAGCGTGTGCGTCACGCTGACCCGCCCGTCGAAGGCCGAGCCCGCGTCATAGAAGAGGACGAAGCCCACGAAGATGGTGCTCAGCTCGAAGGCGCGCGTGCGGTACTCGATGTTGGCGAGGAACAGGTTCTTCCCCTTCAGCAGCTCTGCCGGAGCGCCCCGTAGCCCCTGGCCCCCGCCCAGCAGTACGACCCGGTTGTCGAGGTCGTCCTTCTTCACGTCGTAGACGAACCGCGTGACGAGCCGGCCGCCCTCGAACGGCGGCGACACGTTCACCAGCTCAGCGGCGATGTGGCGATTCACGACGGGGCCGCCCACGACGAACCGCGCCGCTGCAGCGATGGTGCCGGTGAGCACATTCTCGTTGGCGCTGAGCCAGCGGTAGCGAACGGACGCGCCGGCTTCGACGAAGTGCGTCCGGGTGAAGGTTGGAATCGCGTACCGCACCCCACCCTGCACCAGGGGCCCGACCTGGTAGTCCTCGGCCAGCTGAAACGTGTCGATGTTTCGCAGCACGCGGAAGTCGGCGGTGAAGAAGCGGACCTTGGCGAGGATGTACGTCGCGTCTTCCGTGCGCGGCAGCACGTCGGCCTGCAGCAGGGCGAGCTGGCTCTCGTTGAGGTTGCTGCCCGTTGGCGCGCCGTACTGCACCGAGTAGCCGCCCACCGACGCCGTGACGTCCGTCTTCCAGGTGCGGCCGAAGCTGCGCGTGACATCGGCGGCCGCGTTGAAGTTGCGCACGTCGTAGCTCAGCGGCACGCGCACGGACTTGTCGGGCGTCGTCACGTCGCAGATGCGCGCGCCGCAGAAGACGCGACGGGTCCGGTAGTTCCACCCGCCGCCGACGTTGAAGCCCCACTGCTGGGCCAGCGAAGTCATCGGCAGGCCGAAGGCGACCTCGCCAGTGGAGCCTTCGATCGCTCCAGTTTGCCGGCTGATGATGATGCCAGCCGTTTCCCCGAACGAGAGGTGGGTGCCGAACAGCCGGCGCTCTTGAAACAGCTGCGAGATGGTCAGCGTGTCGAGGCGCAGCAGAAAGTCGATCAGCACCTGCTGGTTGCGGCCGAGGAAGTTCTGCTCGGTGGGCCGCAGCCGCAGCAGCTGCAGCAGGCTGCCAACGACGACGAAGTCGCTGTTGAGGCGCAGGCTCCAGCGGTCTTTCGTCACCACCAGCAGGGCGATGCCACCGTCGTGGCCTTTGAGCGGGATGATCTTCGCGACCGCAAAGATGAAGAGCCTGCGGAGGATGCGCTCGGTCTCGGCGATGCGCGTCTCGTCCCATGCGTCACCGACCTCGAGCAGCACCTCGCGGCGAATGACGCCCTCGCGGGTGCGGATGTGAAAGATGTTGAGGAGGTTCGGCCAGGGGTCCGACTGCGAAAAGACTTCCTCCGCGGCGATCAACACCTCTTCGACTTTCTTCCCCGCAGGCTGCGGCTCGACGCTGCGGCCCGGGTACTGCGCCAGCGCCCATTCGACCAGGCGCTGCTCGTAGACGGCCTCGCCTGATTCGGGTGCAGCAGCAGCGAGGACCAGCGCGAGGGCCGCGAACACAGGGTCGCGGACCTTACGAGAAAGTCAGGCCTCTTGAGGCCAGACGTTAGGGCTTCTTGACGACGAAGCTCACCTTCGCGTCGGCGGTCGGGGCCGCGTTGGTGGCGACGAGGTACGCCTGCGCCGTGTAGTCGCCGAACAGCTGCTCGCCGCCGCGGGTCGAGAGGGTGACGTCGGCGGTGTAGACCTTCGACTGGCCGGGAGCGAGCGTGACGCTCGTCAGCGACAGCGTGCAGAACCGGTTCTCGGACAGCGAGCGCGCGACCTTGCCCGCCGAATCGACGAGCTTGAGGTCGAACTGGCAGCCGCTGTTGAACTGGAACACTTCGGACTTCGTGCCGCTGTTGGTGACCGTGTACGTCGCCTTCGCCACCGCGGTGACATCGTTACCCGGGCACGGAGTGGTGATGCAGTAGATGGTGTTCGGCTGGTTCACGTAGGTCGCCTTGTCGAGCTTCAGCACGCCCTTCACGCCAGTGACCGCAGGAACCGCGACGCCGTTCACCTTCGCCGACTTCAGCAGGAACTTGCCGTCGTACGTGTCGATCGCGATCAGGCCCACGCCCGGGGCGAAGGTCAGCTCGGTGAACGCGGGTGGCTGGCAGCGCGCGGTCGGCGACGGTTTGCGGTCAAACACGATGCTGCGCGCGCCCGTGAAGGTGCCGGCCGGGGTGGTGAGGGTGACGTTGGTCGCCGAGCGCTTCACCTTGTAGGCGTTGCACGCGCCCTCGCCCCAGCTCCACGGCGTCACCGCGTAGCCGAAGCGCAGGAACGCTTCCCAGGTGTTGGTCGACTCCGTCCACGAGTAGAGCGAGTTCGGCGACGACTTGGTCGTGCCCATCCACCGGCCCTCGTTCAGCGTCAGGCCGTTGAGGAAGCCGATGCCTTCGTAGACGCCTTCGTACGTGACGGTGCGCTTGTCGCCGATCGCGGCGCGCTCGAACTCCCACGTGTTGCCTTCCTGCATCGGAAACCAGACTTCCGACTTGTTCGACGACACCAGCTCGTCGCTGCTGGTCGCGATGTCGTTCTCGAGCTCGGCTTCCATCGGCGAGTCGATTGACGCCGTGGTGGGGGCGCAGGCGAACAAGACGGCAGCGGCGAACATCGGGAGCGCGGTTTTCATAGAGGCGCTGTGTGCCACAAGCGCACAGTGTAGTCAAACCAAGCTAAATCCAAGTAACTCCGGCTATTTGAGACGGTCGAGCATGCGGAGAACGGCGAGGACGACGTCGTTCGGCTGGGTGACCATCACCTGGTGGCCGGCGCCGTCGAGGTGGGTGACGCGAAGGCCGCGCACGTGGTCTTCGAGGTACTTCACGTGCGAGGGGCCCACGATCTTGTCCTGGTTCGCCGACAGCGCTTCGACGGGCAGGTCGAGGTCTTTGTACCGGCCCGCGATCTTCGGCAGCTCGGACTCCAGCAGCTTCCAGTCCCACGCGGAGGCGAGCAGCGTGGTCGGCCGCGCGAACTGAACCTTGCCGCGCAAGACCGTGTCCTTGTCGACGGGCTTCGGGCTGAACGCTTCGGCGTAGCCGCTTTCGACTGCGTCGGGCGCGACGATGGGGCCCACTCCGTACGCGATGGCGCGGCCGAGAATCGGCGTGACGAGGTTCGTCTGCGCGCCTTTGAGGGGATGCCCTTCGACTGGGTCGGAGACTGCGCAGAGGTAGATGAGGCCGGCGACTTCGTCGGGGTACTCCAGGGCCCACTCGGTGATGACGGGGCCGCCGAAGCTGAAGCCGACCAGCACCGGGTCCTTGACGTTCAATTCTTTGAGCGCGTCGTGAAGCATTCGCGCCTGTGCGCGCGGCGCCATGTCGTCGCGCGGCCGCTGCGACCAGCCGTAGCCGGGGCGATCGAGCGCGAGGGTGTAGACCTTGGGCGCGAGCAGCCGCTGAACTTCGGCGAAGTCTTCGGCGGTGCCGGGGTTGCCGTGAATGAAGACGACGGGCCGCGACGGGCCGGGCGATTCGATCGCGTGCACTGTGTAGGGCCCCGCGCGCAGCAGCCGGCCCGGCGCTTTGTGCTCTTCGGTGAACGCGTGGTCCTGCACGAAGCCGATGCCGATGATGCCGCCGCCGACCGCGGCCACCATCGCGAGAATCCAGACCAGGCCGCGCTTCACGGTGAAAGCAGCTTCAGCTCGAGGACGTGGGAACGCAGGCGTTCGAAGGGTACCGCGTCTGCGGCCTGCTCGAACGACCGATGCGCACCAGCGCACCGATCGCGAGCACCGCGAAGACGACGAGACTGACTCCGAGGTTGCGGGGCCTTTTCACGGCCCGCAGAAACTTAGCCGACCGGGTGAAGCGGGCGCGCCTGGTTGAAGGTGAACTTCAGGTCCAGGCCCAGCTTCTTCGACAGCTTGTTCAGCTCGGCCGCGGCATCGCGGGTCAGCGCGATGGTGCCCTTCGACTGCATCGTGGTCGACGAGCGCGCGAAGATCTCTTTGAGGACCTTCTTCTGCGCGGTCGGCGAGTAGTCGGTGCTGATCGCCTTCGCGAGCTTCACCGCTTCCGCCTTGCCGAACTTGAACTGCTGGCCGAACAGCGGCGCGGGGCCACCGTTGGGGCCCGGGCGGCCGTACGCCTTGTAGTCGTTCTTCTCGTTGTTGATCTTCTTGTCCGAAAGAAGGCTCGTCACCTTCTCGGTGAACTGAACTGGCTTCGGCGGGGCTCCGCCTTCTTCGCCGACCGCCATCGTGGTCACGGTGCCGCCGCCGCCGCCTTCTTCGCCGACCGCCATCGTGGTCACGCCGCCGCCGCCGCCTTCTTCACCCAGCGCCATCGTCGTCGCGCCACCGCCACCTTCTTCACCGACTGCGAGCGTCGTCATGCGGGGCTCGGTCGGCTTGGCTTTCGCGGGGGTCTCGTAACGAACCATGCCCTTCGGCGGAACTTTCACGTGCAACTCCTGGGTTTGAAAATCGGTTGGAGCCGATTTGCTAGCCCGATTATCGCAGCGCGGTCAAAGCCCGCAGAGCGAGCCGCGACTCACTAACGGTTCACCTGCCGTCGGCGAAGCTTGCGACCACGTACGGCCCGCAGGCGAAGCCCATGCCCGGGCGCAGCTCGGAGCAGTCGCGGCCCGTCGAACGGAGGTCCCGTGACATCTCTTCGAGCGACATCATCGCCTCGCCCGAAGCGAGCCCGTAACCCTCACCCGCCTGAGGGCGAACTTGAGACGACGACAACCCAATCGAGAGGAAGACGACGGCGGCAGCTGCCAGAGCCCAGCGGTTCCAGTCGCGCCTGCGCTGAGGAATCGGGGCCGCCACCACCCGGCGCGCGGCAAGCCCTTCCCACAGCTGCTGCACCTGCTCGCGGGCGCGGCGGTGCTCGAACATGCGGCGTTCGCTCTGAAGCCAATCGAGCTCGTGGCGGCAGACGGCGCAGCGTTCGGCGTGGGCCTGCAGCTCTGACGCGCGGGAGCCGCTCAGCTCTCCCATCACCATCGCTTCCAGTTGTTCCGACTTTCCACAGCGGCTCATGACCGGCCTCCGACATGAGGGAGCATCAGCTGACGCAGCTTCAGCCTCGCCCGATGAATCTCGTTCTTCACCGTCGGCAGCGACCAGCCCATTGCCTCGGCGATTTCTTCGTAGGGAAGCCCGTGGTCGACGCGCATCAAAAGGGCGGCGCGGCGTTCGGGCTTCAACGACGCCAACGCCTCGGCGAACTGCATTTCGAGCTCGCGATCGAGCATCAGCGATTCGGGGTCTGGCGCGGGCAGCACCGCCTCGATCGGGGTGTCGTCTTCGATGAACTCGCGCGTCGGCCCGCGGCGGTGGTGCTCGAAGGCGACGTTGCGCGCGATGCCCAGCAGGAAGCCCTGCAGCCGCACCCGGTCTTTCAGCCGGCCCAGCAGGGCGTGCGCGCGAACGAACGTTTCCTGCGTCGCCTCATCGGCCGCGGCAGAGTCCTTCAGCAGGTCACCCAGAAACCGGCGCACGCCCGAGACATGCCGCTCGAACAGGGTGCGGAAGGCCTCGTGCTCGCCTTCCTGCGCACGGCGAACCAGGTCTTCTTCCGAAGACTGTTCGATCGGTACCGATTTTCGGAGCAGGCGGAGCACGCACTCCAATGTGCGCCCGGAGGCCCCACGGTTTCAAGTCAGCCTATAGATCGACCTGCATGCCCAGCTCGACCACCCGGCCCGGGGGCAGGCCGAAGTACGACGTGGCTGGAAGCGCATTGCGAGACACGAAAGCAAACAAGGCTTTGCGCCACCCCGACATGTGTGACTTGCCCGAGGTGAGCAGCGTCTCGCGGCCCAGGTAATAGCTGGTGGTCGACGGCTCACAGACGAGCCCGTGCTCTCGCGCCATCAGCAGCAGCTGCGGCACGTTGGGCGTCTCCATGAAGCCCGACTTCGCGATCAGCCGGAAGAAGCCCTGCCCAGCTTCAATGACCTCGAGTCTTTCGCTCTTCGGCACCGTCGGTTGATCTGCCGGTAGAATCGACAGCAGCACGACCTGTCGGTGGAGGATCTGGTTGTGCTTCAGGTGGTGCAGCAAGACCGGCGGCGTTCCTTCCGACGCGCCCGACATGAAGACCGCGGTTCCGCGGACGCGATGCGGCGGGTTCGCCTCGAAGTCTTCGAGCAGGTTCCCCAGCGGGACAATCGTCTGCGCGAACCGTTCACCCAGCAGCTGCCGGCCGCGCTTCCAGGTCGTCATCAGCGCGAAGATCGAAACGCCCACCACGATCGGGAAGAAGCCGCCTTCGAAGAACTTGAGCAGGTTCGCGCCGAAGAAGGTGAGGTCGAAGAAGAGGAACAGGGCGACCAGCGGAATCGCGCGCCACTTGCTCCAGCCCCAGCGGCGGGTGACCACGAAGTAATAGACCGTCGACGTGATGGTCATCGTCCCCGTGACCGCGATGCCGTACGCCGCCGCCAGCGCATCCGATTCTTTGAACGCGAACACCAGCAGCACGCAGGCAATGGCGAGGGCCTGGTTCACTTCGGGGATGTAGATCTGCCCTTCGTTCTTCGAGCTGGTGTGGATGATGGTGACGCGCGGGAAGTAGCCCAGCTGCACCGCCTGCCGGGTCAGCGAGAACGCGCCCGAGATCAGGGCCTGGCTGGCGACGACAGCGGCCGCTCCGGCGAGGATGACCATCGGGTACAGCAGCGGCTCGGGCACCAGCGCGAAGAAGGGCTTCTCGACGTAGCCGTTCTGCAGCAGGTACGCGCCCTGGCCGAAGTAGTTGAGCAGCAGC
The DNA here is from genome assembly GCA_038206395.1 of Myxococcales bacterium. GTDB lineage: Bacteria > Myxococcota > Myxococcia > Myxococcales > Myxococcaceae > JAGSPQ01. The sequence continues at coordinate 155,572 of JBBRAX010000006.1, forward strand.
GCGGGGAAGACGACCGTGTACCAGGCGATGCGAATCGGCCGCGCGCCGAAGTGCCCCATGTCGGCGTACAGGGCCTCGCAGCCCGTGATCGCCAGCACGACGCCGCCCAGCACCGCGAAGCCGTGGCCCTTGTGGATGAGGAAGAAGCGCACCGCGTGGTACGGGTTCAGCGCCTCGAGCACCGCCGGGTTGAGCCAGATCCAGTGCGCGCCCAGCGCCGCGATCGACGCGAACCAGAGCACCATCACCGGCCCGAAGATCTTGCCGATGCGTTCCGTGCCTCGCTTCTGCGCCCAGAAGAGCGCGATCAGGATCGCGACCGTGATGGGGATGATCAGCGGCCGCGCCGCGGTCGTCGCCACCTCGAGCCCTTCGATTGCCGACAGCACCGAGATCGCCGGCGTGATCAGGCCCTCGCCGTACAGCAGCGACGCGCCGAACAACGCCGCCAGCACCACCAGGTTCCGCAGCGCCTTGCTGTCGGTGCCCGTCTTCGGCACCAGCGCCAACAACGCGAAGATGCCGCCTTCACCCTTGTTGTCGGCCTTCATGATGAAGGTCAGGTACTTCAGCGCGACGACGATGGTCAGGCTCCAGACGATCAACGAGAGCACGCCCAGGATGTTGTCGTGGTTCGTCGCCACCGCGTGCGACGTCACCGCGCCAGCCTTCATCTTGAAGCACTCTTTCACCGCGTAGAGCGGGCTGGTGCCGATGTCGCCGAAGACGATGCCCAGCGCGCCCATCAGCAGCACGCCCAGCTTTCCCTTTTCGTGGGGGTGCGCCGGCGGGTGGCCCTGCGCTGGGCTCGGCTCTGCTGGGGCTGGGGCTGGAGCTGGAGCTGGAGCTGGAGCTTGCGGAGTCGGCGTACCCATTGCGGCCCGGGGGCTTAGCCCAACCCTTCCTCAGATGCGGGGTAACCGTTCGCAAATGCGCCTCTTGGGGTGAACGATGCTAAATCGCGCCGTGCGGCGGGAAGTTGGCGCTGCGGGGGCTGAATGGCAGAGGTGCCGCCGGATCCGCTCATCGGCAAGGTTCTCAACGGGCGATTCACGATTCTCGAACCGCTCGGGGTGGGCGGGATGGGAAAGGTGTACAAAGCGACCCAGTCGCCGCTCGACCGCACCGTCGCGCTGAAGGTCTTGAACCCCAAGTACTCGGGCACGAAAGACCCCGGCTTCGAGCGCCGCTTCTTCCTCGAAGCCGCGATGACCGCCAAGCTCCACCACCCGAACACCATCACCGTCCACGACTACGGCCGCACCGACGACGGCATCTATTTCATCGCGATGGAGCACGTCGAAGGCGAGACCCTTCAGGCCCGCCTCGCCCGCGACACCACCCTGCCCTGGCCCCGCGCGCTGCACATCGCCGGGCAGATCGCGCGCTCGCTGCGAGAGGCGCACAAGCTGGGGATGATTCACCGCGACCTGAAGCCCGCGAACGTCATGCTGCTGCAGGACGAGACGGACTCGGACATGGTGAAGGTGCTCGACTTCGGGCTGGTGAAGTCGCTGCTGCCCGATGGCCCGATGGCGCCCGTCGACACCGAGCTGACGCAGGCCGGGGTGCTGCTGGGCTCTCCGCTTTACATGGCGCCCGAGCAGGCGCGAAACGAAGCCGACGCGCGCAGCGACATCTACGCGCTGGGCGTGCTGCTGTACCAGTCGATCGGCGGCAAGCCTCCGTTTACCGGCAAAGAGTCGATCGACATCATCGTGAAGCACATTCGCGAGAAGCCGGTGCCGATGAACCAGCTGGTGTCCGACCTGCCCGCCGAAGTGAACGCGCTGGTGATGAAGTGCCTCGAGAAGGAACCCGAGAACCGGTTCCAGTCGATGGAAGAGGTGCTCGAGGCGATGCGCGTCGCGGGCGCCAACGCCGGCATGTCGGGCGCGTTCTCGGATCCGCGATCGATGGTCTACCGGACGTCGTCGTCGCAGGCGGTGAAGGTGGTGTCGCCGTCGATGCTGATGACGCCTCCGGCCGACTTCACCCGCAACGAAAGGCCGCTGGAAATCGAGGTGCCGTGGGAAGACACCGGCGCGACGCAGCAGAAGAAGAACGGCCAACGCATCGCGCTGATCGCCGGTGGGGCCGCGGTCGCCGTGCTCGTGCTCGCGGTTGGTGTCTTGGCGCTTCGCAAGCCGGCCGAGGTCGTGGCGGTCAAGCCGCCGCCGGTCGCTGCGGTCGCTGCGGTCGCTGCGGTCGCTCCGGTCGTGACGGTCGTGACGGTGAAGAAGGTCACCCTGCCCCCGCCGGTTCAACCCGAGGTTCAGCCGGTCGCGCAGATCTCGTTCTCGATCGCGAGCAACCCGATCGGCGCCAGCGTCACGCGCGACGGCGTGGTGCTCGGCATGACGCCGCTGTCCTTCTCGCTGCCCGCGGGGCCCGACCATTCGGCCTCGACCGAGCTGACCCTGACGCTCGAGGGCTACCAGACCGTCACCGTCACCGCTCAAGGCACCGGGCCCGAGGTGATGGTGAAGCAGACGATGCCGCGCCTGAAGAAGACTCCCGTGAAGAAGAACACCCCCAACCCGCCAGGCTACAAGGACGACCCGTACCAGTGACGCGTTCTCAACATGGGTGGGCATTGTTGTGGTTGCTGGTTCCGGCGCTGGCCTTCGCGGACGCGCGGCAAGAGGCGAAGAAACGCTTCCGCACCGGCATGGCGATGATCAACGACGGCCGGCTCGACGAAGGCATCGACCAGCTGCTCGAGGCGTACAGCATCAAGCCGCACCCGAACGTGCTCTTCAACGTCGGCCGCGCGTACGAGTCGGCCGGCCGTCCTTCCGACGCGCTCGTCTACTACCGCCGCTATCTCGACACCGACCCGCCCGACTCGAGATCCGTTCGAGAAGCAGTGGCCCGGCTCGAAGCAAAGATGCCGCGCCAGGAAGCCCCGGTGGCGCCGCCGCCGGTCGAGAGGCCTGCTCCGAAGGTCGCTCCCGTCGTCGACGAGGCGGCGGTAGAACGGTTGAACGCGCTGGCGGAACGTCTGGAAAACGCAGTCGCGAAAGCCGAAGCCCGCAACGCCGCCGAGCCAGAGAAGCCGAAGGGCGAAGCGAAGACGGCCGACCCCGACGCGCTGGAAGAAGACGCCACCGCGGTGCCGTACGAAGAGACCGTCGTCACCGCGTCGCGCCGCGCGCAGTCGACCCTCGAGGCGCCCAACGCGACCACCGTCATCACCGCCGAAGAAATCAGGATGTCCGGAGCGACCAGCATCCCCGAATTGCTCCGCCGCGTCCCTGGCGCCGAAGTGATGGCGCTGGGAGTCGCGAGCTTCAACTTGAGCATCCGCGGGTTCAACCAACGCATCGCCAACAAGGTGCTCGTGCTGCTCGACGGCCGCACCGAGTACCAGGACTTCCTGGGCATCACGCTGTGGCCGGCGATCACCGTCGGCATCGACGAGATCGAACGCATCGAAGTCATTCGCGGCCCCGGCAGCGCGCTGTATGGCGCGAACGCGATGCTCGGCGTCATCAACATCATCACCCGGACGCCTGGCACTGGCCCCCGCGCGACGGTGACGGGCTGGGCGGGAAACGGCAACGCAGCGGGCGGCAGCTTCGTCGCGTCGGGTGGCGAGCGCCTGCGGTACCGCGCCTCGGTAGGCTACCAGCAGGGCGACAAGTTCAGCCGCGACTACGAAAACGGAAGGCCCGATGTCGCGCCCCAGACGGCGGATGCGTCGCTGGGCGTTCGAGCGGCCCGCGCGAACCTCACCTCGTACTTCGCGTTCAACAAAGACTTCAACGTCAGCGCGTCGGCGGGCGTGAGCCGGCTCTACACGGAAATCTACCCGCTTGGGCTGCTGCGCAATTTCTACCTCGATGGCACGGGGGGCTACGCGAAGGCCGACTTCACGGGCGGCCCGGTGAAGGTGAAGTTCTTCTGGAACCACCTGTCGGCCACCGCCGGCCCGCAGTACGCGCCCATCGGTCAGCGCTCGCTGCTGAACACGCTCGAGTCGAACGTCTTCGACGCGGAAGCCCTCTTCCAGCACGCCTTTGCGTTGGCCGGGCAGCACCGCCTCACCGCTGGCATCTCGTCGCGCGTGAAGCGCCTCGCGTGGACGTACACCGGCCCGCTGCATCAGGAAATCCACGCCGCGGCCTTCGTCCAGGAAGAGTACCGGCCGGTCGCGTCGCTCACGCTGCTCGGCAGCTACCGCATCGACTACCACCCGCTGCTCGACAACGGGAAGCCGGGCTACGCGCAGTCCCCGCGGCTGTCGGTGCTGTGGCAGCCGGTCGAGAGCCAGGCGCTTCGGGTCAGCTTCGGTACTGCCTTTCGCGAGCCGACTTTTCTCGAGAGCTACATGACCATCCGCACGCCGGTGCCAGGCGTGAACGGCGCTTCGGTGCTGACGAACGGCAACCTGACGTTGAAGCCCGAACGGATGCTCGCCTTCGAAATCGGCTGGCGCGGTGAGCTGGCGCGGGCGGGTCTCGAGTACGACCTCGCGCTGTACTGGAACGTGGTCGACGACCTCATCGTCCTCTCGGCGGTGAACCCGGTTCCGGCGGCGCAGGCATACGACCCGTTCAGCCAGTCGTACCTGCTCGGCAGGTCTGCCTTTCAGAATGACCCCGTCACGTACACGGCGCGCGGCGGAGAGCTCGGGGTGAAGTGGTCGATCATCAACGGCCTCGACCTGCGGCTGTCGACGGCGATTCAGGACGTCGCCAGCGGTGGCAACGCGTTGGTCGCGTGTGGGCCGTGCAGCCAGGCGCCGACGGTGAAGGTGTTCGGCGGCGTGCGGTACCAGACGCCAGTGAACCTCGATCTCTCGCTGGACGCGGCGTACACGTCATCGACGACGTGGATCGAGCGCGAGCCTTCGGCGGCCGACCCGACGCAGATCTCGGGCGTGCCGAACGCGCTGGGTGAGTACGTCGTCATCAACGCGCGGGTCGGCTACCGGCTCTTCAAAGACCGCCTCACCCTGGCCGTCGTCGGCTCGCAGCTGGGCCCCACCCACGCCGAGCATCCTTTCGGAAATCTGGTCAATCGCCGCGTCTACGCGACGGTCACGGTGACGCCATGAGACTGACGCTGTTGTTCCTGCTGGGACTTTCCGCGTGCGACGCGCCGCCCGTCTTCTCGACGGCAGATCGCCGGCAGAACACGCAGCTGACGCGGGTCGAAGGCAACGTCATCGTCAACAGCAAGGCGCGCGGCAACGTGATCGTCTTGCTGTTCGACGCCGCGCGTCCGCCTCCGCCGACGGGCAGCGGCCGGCCGATCACCTTCACCGTGCTCTCGCGCGACGCCGTCTTCGGCTCGGCGGTCGCGGGCGACACGGGGCCTTTCACGGCGCCCTTCGCTTTCAGCCTCGTCGCGTCGGGCAAGTACATCGTGCGCGGCTTCGTCGACAGCAACGTCGACTTCATCCCCTGGTACGACGTCACGTCGCAGGTGAACTCGGGCGACGTCGGCGGAGCGGCCATCGAGCCCACCACCCGCGCCAATCGCGAGCTCGTGGTCGACGTCAACACTCCCGCGCTGGACGTGCCGGTGAGCTTCTCGGACACCGCGCTGGTTCCGGTGGATCGCCCGAGCTTCCTCGTCGACGGCGGCTTTACCTCGGTCACCTTCACGCCCGCGGGTCCCCTGGTGCTCGAGCTCAACCTTCTCGCCATTGATGCGGGCGTCATTCACCAGGGGCAGCCCGCCTTCCTCGCGAAGTTCATCGATGACGACAACAACGGCGTGCCCGACGACGCGAACAAAGATGGCGTGCCGGACTTCTGGCCGAAGGTGCTGGTGCGCAAGCTCACCGACGCGCCCGGCGTCAGTGACCTGCTCGACGAGAACGACCTCGACAAGAACGGCATCATCGACGCGACCGGCGCTGACTACGAGCACGTGAATCCGGCGAATGGGCTCACCGTGCCCCCCGATGGCAAGCCCGACGCGGTGGTACTCGCGGCGGGCTTTGACCCGACTGACTTTCTTCCGCTGCTCATCGACCCGGCGACGATGAAGCCGCGGCTGACTCCCGTACCGGTGGCGAAGCTGAAGCTGGTGCTGAGGCCGCAGGCGTTCGACATCTCGAACCCCGCTTCGCCGCAGCCGCTCAAGGCGATGCCGAAGGGCAAGTACGCGATCACCGTGGTGCAGCTGACCGGGCAGACGTGGCGCGTGCCCAACGAGCTCAAGCCCGGCGTCGCCGAGCGGTTCGACCTGCCCGCCGTCAGCTCGCAGAGCTTCGTGATCGAAGTGCTCTGATCGTTTCGTCCAGTGGAAGCGGCCTGCCCCAAACACCCCGACGTTCCCGCGCTGGGCAGCTGCCAGCGGTGTGGCACCTTCTTCTGCGCGCAAGACCACCTCGACGTCGACGGCGTTGCGTACTGCCAGCCCTGCGGCGTACGGCCCGACGTCGACTGGATCGAGGCCTACCGGAAGACGCTGCTCGGCAAGCGCGACGGCTTCGCCTGGTTCATGGGCTTTTCGAGCCTCTTCTGGATCTTCATCACTGCCTCGCTCGCCGCGTTCGAGAGAGGGCCGTCGCAGCTGCTCGCGTTCCCCGCCCTCGCCAGCACCATCACTGCCGTCCTCTTCTTCTTCGGCAAGCCGATTGCCCGAACGCTGGTCTTGTCGACGGTGTTCCTCTGGGGAGCGATCCTCGTCTTCTATGGCAACGTGATCATGCTCATCCCGACCGGGCTGTTGCTGATCGGTTTCTCTGTCCCGCTGGCGTCGACCCGCAATCGCCTCTTCTTCCACCTCGATGTTCCGCGCCCGAAGCTGCGCCGCGACTACGAACGTCTGGCCGACAACCGGCTCGCGCGCAACGCGGCCGCGCTGGGAGTGCTCGGGGTCTTGATTCCTCCCGTCGCGATCGCGGCCCTCGTCATCGGCATCGTCGCGAAGCGGCGGGTCGACCCGACCGCGAAACCTCCCGTCGGCCAGGGCGCCTACGCGATTGCCGGCATCGTGCTCGGAGCCATCGGCATCGTGATCGGCGGTCTGTGGCTGGTGGTCGTCACTCGCCGTTAACGAGCGCGCGCAGCGCGTTGGCGTCAAAGGGCTTCTCGAGTTTGCGGTTGGGGACTCGCTCGAGGAACGCGATCGCCGCGGCGCTGAACGCTCCCCCGGTGAGGAACACCATGCTCGCGGCGTGCTCTGGCCATCGCGCGGCGACGACCTGGTGGAACTCCATCCCCGTCATCTCGGGCATCATCAGGTCACTGATGATGACTTCGTAGCGGCGCTGCTCGAGGTGCTCAATGGCTTGTTTGCCGTTGGTGACCAGATCCACGTCGTGGGCGCTTAGCGTTCTGCGCAGGCTCTTGCCCACCAGTGGATCGTCGTCGACGACGAGCACGCGCCTGGCGGTGGGCGTGCTCAGGGCCGGCGTTTCCGCCTGGGGCTCGGTCGCTTTGGTGCACTCTCGAATCGGCAACCTGACCGTGAAGGTCGTGCCTTTTCCGGCCTGCGACTCGACCTGAATCTCGCCGCCGTGACTGGCGATGATTCCGTGGCAGATGGCGAGGCCGAGGCCGCTCCCGACTCCGATGGGCTTGGTGGTGAAGAAGGGATCAAAGATCCGCCGCTGGACCTCAGGGGGCATGCCCTCGCCGGTGTCTCGCACCGTGATGTTCACCATTCCGCCCACCGTCTTCAGCCCGACCCTCACCTCGTTTAGGTCGGCTGCGCCGTCGGCAATCGCCTGGGCCGCGTTGACCAGCAGGTTCACGAACACCTGCCCCAGCCGGCCCGCGTTGCCGAGAATGAGCGGGACGTTGTCGTAGTCCTTCACCAGCCGCGCCCGGTGGCGAATCTCGTTGTTGGCGATGCTGATCGCGGAATCGAGCACGGACGCGAGGTCGACCTCGTCGGTGCTGTCCTGATCCGCGCGCGAGAAGATCTTCATCCCCTGCACGATCTCTCGCACCCGGTTGGCGCCCTGAACGGCTTCGGTCACCGCCTCGCGCAGCTCATCATCCTCCTCGTCGTCGTCCAGACACGTGAGCCGTTCGACCCGTTCGGCGACGTAGTTGAGGTTGCCCAACACATAGGCCAACGGGTTGTTGATCTCGTGAGCAACTCCCGCCGCGAGGGTGCCCACGGAGGCCAGGCGATCAGCAAGCAGCAACCGCTGGCGCAGCTTCTTCTGCTCGGTCACATCGGTGCCCGCCAGCAGCACCGCCGGCTTCCCATCGAACAACATCTCTCGGACCAGGGTGATCTCGACGGTCGCGTTGTCACCGTCTCTGCGCAGAAAGCGCACCTCGACGCGACCCTCGAGCGTCCCCGACTGGTCGATGCTCGACATGTGGCCAGCGACAATCTGGCGATCGTCGGGGTGGATGAGGTCGAGAACGGGGACGCCGGCCAGCTCGTCGATTGATTCATAGCCCAGCGTGTTCAGGCCAGATCGGTTGACGAAGACGTACGTCGATCCGCGCTGCACCATAATCATCTGAGGGATGTTCTGGATGAGGTCGAGAAACTCGACCTCACGTTGCCGCAGCGCTTCTTCGATGCGCCGCTGGGCATCGATGTCGCGCCGCAGCCGTTCATTGCGATCGGAAAGCTCCTGGCTCATCAGCTCGAGCGAGCGTTCGACACCTGCGCGATCGGCGTCTGACGAATGATAGGCGTCGTCGATGGCGCGCAAGAAGCCGTCGAGGCCGGCGGGGACGACCCCACCGAAGGCTCGATTGAGCTGCCTCGCGAGAAGCTTGTGCACGTCAACGCTCCGAGAATGTGGTGATGGTCATCGTCTGGTTGTGGAGCTCGCAGCGTGCGTCCGCGTTGAAGGGCGAGATCTCTCCGTACGAGTAGAAGCCCGTCATCGCCGTCGAAGGCCCCAGCACCTCGCGCACGCTCTCGACCTCTTCTTCGATGCGCTGCTTGAGCACGAGCTTGCGGCCGACGCAGCTGATCAAGATCGCCAGCTCGGGACTCTCGACCCCGAAGCCAACGAAGCTCGTGCGCGCCGCAGAGTTGGCGCCATCGATCAGCCGATCGAAGTTCGCCTTCATCAGCCGGGCGTGCGCCCCTTCGGGCACATCGCCAGCGAAGGTCATTGTCTGCGCGGCTTCGTCGATGCTCAGAACCGTTCGCACCACCGCTGGCGCGCCGTCGATGCGCACTGCGAGGGGGAACAGCAGCGCGCTGCCCGGCAAGCCGCTGGCGTGGTCACCCAGGTACTGCTTGTACAGGCCCAGCGCCGATTCCCCATCGAGCGCGTGGAGCACATTGGCTGCCGACCGCGTGACGAGGCGCTCGGGGCCAAACGGGTCCCACCCGCCCATCGACCCGCAGCCCACCTTGAGGCGTTTGCTGTAGAGGCCGAGGGCAATGACCTCGCCCTCTAGCGGCTTGCCATCCAGGCAGACCAGGGTGCGTTCGAAGCGAGCGCCGTCACCCGAAAGACCTCCCGTGAGTCCGACCCCCGCGGGCAGCCCCCCGACGAGCCCCTTCACCAGCTCGCTTCCATTGACCGCCAGCCCGTCGGAAAGGACGAAGACATGCACCAGTTCCTCAGGCGGGAGCTGAAGCGCCAGGCGCGCGCCGGCTTCTCGGCTCAAAGAGCGGCCGCCGAGGCTCGTCTGCACGCAGCGAATCTGCGTGCCCTCGAACGCGACTGCGGTGGCGACGATGCTGTCGTCGAGCACGCGCGTCCCGCAGATCTCTCCTGCGGTAGAACAGCCCACGAGGCGCGCGCCAGGGTACAGCGCCCTGAGCTTGGCGAGGGGCTCGAGCTGGAGCAACGCCGAGGTTGATCCGAACACCATCACCAGGTTCACCTTCGCCAGCGGCTGTTCCTCCGCCCGACTCCATCCACCGACCTGATTCCAGATTCGTTGCTCGATGTGCATCCGGGTTCCTTTTGAGGAGGAACCACGGGGCAATGCACACGAGGTGCCCCCCCAAAACGTGGATCAGGGCCCAAAGAGTTCAGCCTCTTGGGCGGGGGTTGGGGGGTCAAGTTCAGCTGGCAGAGACGATTCCGACCCGCCTTCGGGTCCTTCGACGCCTCAACCAGACAGCACCTGAATTCGAGACGCCCGAGTCATGGTTCCTCTTCGGACCCGTCTGCTCCACATCGCCAGGCGAAGAAAGCGAAGTCGCGGGTGCGCGCGCCCCTCGGATCTTCTGGTCCCCGGAGTCAGTCGGAGATCTGCCCTCGAAGGCTCGGATTCGAACCGTGGCCGCGTCAATGGGCCTCGTTCTTGCTCAGCGCCCCACCACAATGCCCTTTCGTCGCGCTTGCTGCACATGCCCAGCTTCGCCAAGACCTGCACGGTTTCTTAGGGCCGAGCGGCGGCGAGCTTTGGGCTGACGAAGTTTTGAGCAGTGGCAATTTTTGAAACCGGCCGGAAGGAGAACCCATCGTGAAAAAATCGGTACTCGTCGTGTGTTGTCGGCGTGTCAACAAGCCATCGCCGCCGGTACCTGCACCATGACCTCGGCAGGGCAGGCGATTCCCATGCCCAATGCCTGCGCCGGCCTCACTCTGTGAATCACTGCGACGCCACGGCATCGTGATCGGAGGTTTCTGGGCTGCTCTCGGCGTTCGCGATTAGAAGACCTGCATGCTCTCGCTGGTCCTCAAACGCGACGATGTCGCCCGCAACACCGAGGCGCTGACGCTGCTGCACGAGCTGCGCAGCGCGATCGCGGCCGGGGAGTCTGCGCTGTCGGTGCCTGCGGTCGTCGTCCGCGTCGACACGCCCACGCGCTCGATGATTCACCTGCACGAGCCGCAGCCCAGCGGGAAGCTGCTCGCCGCGATGGACGCCACGGCGCTCACCCAGCTGCGCAGCCAGCTCGTCGCCGCCATCGCCGCCGACGCCTTGAGCGCTGAAGAAGCGAAGCGCGTCGCCATCCTCGGAGGAGGCGCTCTCGCCAACGGCATCCTCAAGTCGCTGCGCCTCGTGCGTTCCCTTCGCGAAGTCTTCCTCGTCGCCGCCGACCCGACGCAGGGCTTCGTTCATGCCGCGCAGCTGCAGCTGGCGCTGAAGACGCCGATTCGCGCGGTCGACACCGCCGCCGAGGCCGTCGCGAACGTCGACATCGTCGTCCTCACTGCAGGCGTCGCGCTGCCCGAGGTCGCGCTGTGGCCGTCCGTTCATCTCTCTGTGCCGAGCGCCGAACGCTTCGCCACCTGCCCCTTCACCCCGGGCGTGCTCGCCAAAGCCTTCCGCGTGTCCGACGGCGAGGCGCCGCTGTGGGGCCAGCCGATTCACGCGAGCCTCGCGTCCGTGCTCGGCGACCCGTCGAAGCGCCCCCCGGGAAATCCACTCTTTGCCGGCTCACCTGCGCCCTGGCTCGACCTCGTCGCCGCCTGGCACGTCTACGAAGGAGCGCAGCACGACGAAGCGCTCACCCGCATCGAGTACGAGGCATGACAAGATGCGCGCCCCCATGCGCCTCTTTCTCGCCGCGGCCGTCTTGCTCTGCAGTGCCTGTGTGAAGCGGGTCGAGACCCAGGTCGTCCCGAAGACCGTGCAGCTGCTGCACGACACGCCCGAGCAAGAGACCGCACGCCTCGCCGAGGTCCGCGAAGACCTCGAGTTCGACACCAAGGAACAACCGCGCGAGGCCCACGTCGTCGCGAAGGGCGAAACCGGCCTGCTCGAGAGCAACGGAGGCCGGGTGCGTCTCTTCGGCGACGCCAACGCGAAGACGGGCGTCTCGTTCGACAACATCGCGTTCATCGAAGTCCTCACCGTCGAAGGCAAGGTCTACAACCGCGCCGCCGTCGGCTTCACCGAGGGCCTCATCATGGGTAAAGACCGCATTGACCTGCTCGGCCGCCAGGCCTTCAACTTCGAGCCCGGCGAAGTGAACCTCTCGCAGCTGGTGCCCGAGAAGGGCCCGTGGAAGCTGCGCGCCACCGTGCTCGACAACCACGGCGTGGGCCGCTGCACCGACGTCTTCGTCGTCATCGACGCCGACGACGGGTCGACCAGAGACGACCTTCGCGGCCAGTAGCCGTCTTGCTCGGCGGATCAGCGCCTGCTCGTACCGCTACACCGGCTGCGACGCCTCTCTTCGAACTGCTTTCGCACCGGCTCCAGCGGCACGTACCGCCCCATCGCGCGCACCGCCGTCTCTCGCACGTCGGCAAAAGGCGACTTCACTGCGGTGGCGGCGAAGTTGAAGCCGCTCATGCCGCGCGTCTCTTGCTGAATCTGCGACAGCGCGCGGCGCATCACCCGTGAAGGTCACCTCGGCGAGGTCTTCGTTGCGAAGCACTCAGCGGCCGGCCTTCACTTCCTCCGCCAGCCGCTTCGCGACGGTCTGGCCCTGGTTGATGAACTTCTCGACCTCGTCGCTGACCTGGGCGCTGGCGTTGTGACGCAAGTTCAGCGCGTTGATGAAAACGTAGGCGCCACCAAGCACGCCTGCCAGGCCGATGCTCGCGGCCCAGACGACGACGTTGAGGGTCAGCCGCAACTAAATTAGAAGGTGAACGGCCCGATGGGACGAATGCCCGAGCCGGGAATCACGGCACACATGAAGCCGATGCAAGAATCGCAGCCTGTCTCTCCGCAGATCTGCTTCTCGTTCAGCGGCTTCACCTGCGTGCTGCTCACCGCGACCGCGGTACCGACCGCGACCGCCGCGACGACTGCCACCGCGCCGACCCAGAAGTACCAGCGCGTGTAGACGGGCGAGGACTCCTCGACGCGATCCGTGACGCCCAGGTTCTCGTTCGTCGGCGGGTAGAGGTTCGTCGCTTCAGGGCGGTCGGTGACCGGCGGCGGCGCAACGACCGCCACGATCGGCGCTGACGTCACCAGCGGAGCGCCGAGCTTCACCGACAGCGGGTACTCCTTGCCGGCGACGAGCTTCAGGGTCTGGCTCGAGTCTTTGTAGCCCTCTTTGCGCACGCTGATCGTCGCCGTGCCGGGGGTGACCTCGAGCTCTTCGATCGGCGCCATGCCGACGGACTTGCCGTTGACGGAAACCGCCGCGCCCGTGGTGTCCGCGCTGACCGAAAGAATCGCCGCGTTCGCCTCGAGCACGACGGGGATGTCGGTCGACCTGTTGGCGGTGATGTTGAACTTCTTGTTCCACGTCGCATAGCCCGGCGCGCGGATGGAGACGGTGTGTTCGCCGACGGGCAGCGCCTGCGTCGGCAGGGGAAGCGAGCCGACCTCGGTACCGTCGATGCTCACCTTCGCGCGCCGCGGCGGAGCGCCCGCGACCTTCAACACCAGGTCGCCCTTGCTCGGCGTCAGCGGCGCGAGCTCGTCGTCGTTCGACACCACCGGCGGCTTCGCAGTGGGCTTTGCTTTCGGCTTCGGCTTGGCCTTCGGCTTCGGGTCGACCTTCTTCTTCGGAGTGAGGTTGACGAGCTCGTCGTCGTCTTGCGCGAATGCAGGCGCCGCGAGCAGTGCTCCGCCGAGCGCAATCATCAGAAGTTTCGACCAGGACATGGCCGGAAAGGTTACCACGCCATCCCGTTGAGTAAGGTTCTTCCCTCTTCTCGTGATGCAGCGGATTTCCCCCATCATCGCCGTGCTTCTCTTGTTCGGCTGCCCGCGGCCGGTGCCGACGCCCGTGGAGCCAAGGCCTGCGCCCCCGCCGCCCGTCAACATCCCCCCCGGCTGCAATGCCTCGCTGGCCGGCGACTGGGTGCACCAGGATGACCCCACCTTCCGGTACCACTTCGAAGACGACGGCGCCGACGTCACCGTCTGGGTCTACCGCGCGTTTCCACCGAAGGCCGATGCGGGCATGCCCGAAGTCATCGACGGCGGAGCGCCCGCCTTCGCCGCCGCCGTGATCCACCTGCGCCGCGGCCCCGACGGCTTCAATGGAGAGACCGAGACCCAGCACCTGCTCGCCTCCGGCCGCGAGTGCCGCGCCACCTTTGCCACCCGGGTCGTCGCGTGTGCGCCCGATTCCCTCACCCTCTCCTCGGCGACCTCGACTCCAGTGGGCGAGGGCTGCCAGACTCCGCCTTCGCCCCAGCCGGCCGCGCAGCTGGAGCACCGTCTCGCGCGAACCGACGCTGGCGCGCTATAGGGGCTCACCCATGTCTTCCAAGCTCTGGCTGTCCCTGACCGTTGGTGTGCTGATCAGCGCTGGCTGCAAGTGCGGCGCGCCGCCGATCAAGCCGATCGACGAGGACTGCAAGGGCGGGACTGATGTGCAGCTGGGCAAGGACAGTTCCTGCACGCTGAGCAGCGAGTGTGGTGACCACTACGCTTGCTCAGCCCCGAAGAACAAGCCGACGGTGATGTGCTGCGTGTTCGCCGACCGCAAGTGCTCCACGGAAGACGACTGCTGCCCTGGCCAGACGTGCCCGGCCGATCGCAAGAAGTGCTTCGACAAGTTCCTCTCGTGCCAGACGGACGTCGACTGCGGCGAGAAGGGCGATCGCTTCTGTGAGGCGTACAGCGACCACTACGGCGAATCGACCCGCTGCAAGTTCAAGGCGTGCGGCGCGCTGGGCGAGTGCCCCGAAGGCCAGTCGTGCTTCCAGAAGCAGTGCATGGCCGACCTTCCCTGCACCGGCAGCTGCGAAGCGGGCAAGGGCTGCGTCCCCGACATCGATCGCTGCCAGGACTACGCGAAGCCTGCCGGCCGCACGGCGGCGTCCTGCCCGATGACCTGCAATGCCGGCTTCCTCGCCACCTTCCAGGACCCGAAGAACATCTGGGATCGCTGCGTGCTGCCCGACGTGAAGTGCATCTGCGCCGAGCTGCCGGGCCTCAACTCCGAAGACCTCGGCCGCTTCTCGGCGATGTCGGGCGAAGCGGGCAAGGGCCTCTACGTCTCTGAGTACGACGGCCAGTACGGCGACCTCGTCGTCGTCCGCTACGATCTCACCGGCAAGAAGGTCGGCCTCGACTACGTCGACGGCGTCCCCACCGGCGCGGTCAAGTTCGGCCCGTCTGGTGCGCGCGGCGGCGTCGTCGAGCCGGGTGATGACGTCGGCCGCTACACCGACGTCGCCACGGGCACCGGCGGCGCCGTCTACGTCAGCTACTTCGACGTCACCCACGGTGACTTGAAGGTCGCGGTGAAGGACGCCGCAGGCAAGTGGACGAACCACAAGGTCGACGGCGACAACGGGGAAGTCGGCCTCTACACGTCAATCGCGGTCGACTCCGACGGCCTGCCGGGCGTCAGCTATTTCCAGCGCGGCGCCGACGCGAGCTTCAACGTCGCCGAATGCCCGGGCACGCCTCCCACGGGCCCGAAAGCGTTCATCACTGCGCTCAAGTACGCCAAAGCGAAGGTCGCCTCGCCGGCCAGCGCGTCCGACTGGACGGTGAAGACCGTCAGCTGCCAGAGCCGCCCCACCCCGCCCTGCTACGCGTGCATGGGCACCGCGGTGTGCGCCGACCCCACCACGGGCCCCGACTGCTACTCGCCGGCGACCACCTGCACCGGCTGCGACGCGAACACCGAAATCTGCGTCACCGTCGGCACCGCCGCGAAGTGCGCCGCCAAGTACAACCCGTCGAACCTCAATGACGTCACCGACGGCATCGGCCTGTTCACCTCCATCGGCTTCAACGGCAAAGACGCGTTCATCGGTTTCATGAAGCGCACCACGCCGCCGCCCAGCATGGGCACGCGCTTCCCGCCCGATGGCGATCTCTACGGCGTGAAGATTCCGGCCTCGGGTACACCCGGCGCGCTGGTGAAGCTCGATGACGTCGGCGACACGGGCTACTTCCCTGACCTGAAAATCGACCCCACGACCAAGAGCGTCGCGATCGGGTACCACGACTTCAGCAGCAAGAAGCTCAAGTTCTACTACTCGGCCCAGCTGCAGACGGGCGTGACGCCCGAGACCATCGACACCGGCGCGGGCGCCCTGAACTCGGGCGAAGCGGGCTTCGTCGGCACCGACTCGTCGCTCATCTTCGGCAGCACGGCGGGCTCGGTTTACGCCGTCTACCAGGACGCGACGAAGGGCGACCTTAAGCTCGCCAAACGCGGAGCGACGTGGCAGGTCCTGCCCTCGATTCACACCGCCGGTGCCGTCGGCTTCTTCGCAGACGGAATCCTCATCGACGGCAAGATGTTCGCGAGCCACGCGAAGATTCACGCCCGCTTGGTTGCAGGTGAGCCGCATGTCGACAACACCCTCATCGTCGAACCAATACCGGCCCAGTGACGCATCAGCCCGGGGGCCCCTGGTGCGCGTCGAGCTCGCAGTCGCTTTCCCAGTCGACATCCTCAACCGCTACTACCCGAACGGAAAGCTCGGGGGCCTGACGGTCGACGGCGCCGTGCCCGCAGCACTCGGGCAGCTGGTGCAGCTGTACGTCAAGATCGAAAGGCCCGCGCGCGAGTTCGATCTGCAGGGTCAGCTGTCGTGGGCGCGGCACAAGGGCTCGCGTCAGCTGAAGGAGTGCTTCGGCATCGACTTCTTGCCGCACGACGAAGGCAGCCAGCGTCTCCTCGCTTTTGCGCGGCAAGACCTCGGGCCCGAAGCGACGCGCGTCGCTGTGCGGCTGGCGACGGACCTGAAGGTTCGCATCACCCACCTGGGCCAGACGCGGCGCGAGTTCCTCGCCGACCTCTCACCCGGTGGCGCCTTCGTTCGCTCGGGCATGCCGGCCGCAGTCGGCCAGATGCTGGAGCTGCACCTGCGCCCGCCCGGAGCCCTGACCTCGATGCTGATTCATGCCCGCGTCGCGTGGGTCCGTTCGACCGGCACCGAGCCCGGCATGGGCCTCGAGTTCCTGGGCAGCGATCCGAAGCTCGGTGAGAAGCTCGCGAAGATTTTGTCGCGCCTCAGCGCCTGAGCGCGTTGACCCGCACCGCTTCGGCAAACGTCCAGCCGCGCCGCTCACACGCATCGGCCAGCTTCCACGCCGCCACCCGCTGAGGGTCGGGCCACGCGTCGAAGTCGTGCCCCTCTGATTCAAGCGCCGCCTGGCAGACGGTGAGAAAGCCGAGCCTCTCGCGCGCGTCTCCTCGCAGCTCGACGCGGACGCCGTCGAGGTACAGCTCGCCTTCGGCGAGGCCCAGCGCCTCCTGCAACGGCAGGTCGAGCACCCCGTTCGAGAGCTTGAGTCCGCGCACCTCGAGCCCCGGCGCCTGGACGATTCCGTCTTTCACCACGCGCTCGTAGATTTTGAGCTGCTCGCGCCGCTCGACCCCTGAGACGGGCGGCTGGCGATCCGACGCCTTCAGCGCTTCGTTCGCTCCCGCTGCGGCGGCGATCGACACTGCGATCACGCCGTACAGCGCGGGCTCTCCGACCGAGCTACCCCACCGGTGCGCGGGTGGCTGGGTCGCATCGAAAGTGGAGGCGCGCACCTCGTGGCTGCTTTCCTGAGTCGCCGCCAACACGAGAGCGACCAGCGGCACGGCGACGATGACGCCCGCTCCCGCCGACAGCACGCCGCGTGCTTCGGGCGTGAGGCGCCTGCGCTGTTCCTTCACGTAGCCTGCTTCCCACGTCTCGGTGCAGTGGTCTGTCTGGCTGAAGACGAGCCGCACCCGGTCGCGCACCGACTCGTCGATCATCGCCAGCGGAGCACCCGGCTCGCACCGCGTCCCCCCCGGCTTTTCGTCCAGGTACCGCCGCGGCCCATCGACCGTCATGCAGCCAGTGAGCACCGCCGCCAGCCCGACCCCCACGATGAAGCGCATGCTTTGCCGTTGAGCATCTCGTGTACCAAGCGCCAACCCCCCGCGCTGTACGTGAAGTCTCGAAGCAACGCAGCCCACTGCGCGACCGGCGTGTCGGCCACCGCTCTGAACCCAGACAGTGAAGTTCTAGGTTTTGCGGCCGAAGCTTAGGTTTTCCAGAGGATTCCCCTACCCGCGGCGGCGGCGTTGCTGGTGGTAGTGCGGGCCACACATGCCGCGCGCGAGCACGGGGCGGGTGCAACCTTCGACTCCGCACAGCTGCGGCAGCTTCGCGCGCGCGCGGTCGAGATCGATTCCGTACATCGCGTGTCCGACGGCGATGAAGCGATCGACCTGGGCGCGGCTCAGGTTGGCCCGGCGGGCGAACTCGAGCAGCCGCGCGTGCGACGGCTCTTCGGGCTGAACGGAAATGCCGTCACGAAAGAGCTCGGCCAGCGGGACCTCGAGCGCCTTCGCGACCGCGACCAGCGTCTCGTAGCTCGGCGCGCGCTCGCCACGTTCCAGCAGCGAGGCGAAAGAAACGGAGATGCCGATGCGCCGCGAGAACTCTTCCTGGGTCAGGCGCAGCGACTCGCGCAGCGACTTGACCCGCCTCGCCAGCGCGGCCAAAGACTCGTCAGGCGCCTCGGTATTCTTCACCGCGGTCACTGGCAGTAGTCGAGCGCGTTGCAGGCACCGCCGCCAGGGCAGGCCGCGCCAGGGCAACAACGGAAGCCCGAGGCTCCACAGCAGAAGCCGTTGGGCAGGCACGTCGACCCCGGCTGGCAGTTGCTGTTGACGCTGCACCGCTTGAAGCAGGTCGCCTGGTTGCTTCCGGCGACCGTGTAGCGATCGCAGATGTAGCTGTCGCGGCAGTCGCCCTGCCCGCCGTCCCACTGGCAGTTCGCCACGCACCGTTTGACGTTGTTCTCGAAGGTGAACTGCGAGCACGAGCTGCCCAACGGACACGTCGACGTCGACGACGTGCAGTCCTGGGTGCAGTAGCCGCCCGCCCAGCACGCCTGAACGCAGCTGGGAGACGAGACGAGCTCGGGGACACAGATGTTGCCCGCGCACTGGCCCGGGGTGGTGCACGCTTCGCCAGCAGGACGATTCGTGGCCGGCAGCGCCTTGCAGTACTTCGTCGCTGCGTCGCACGTGCCGCCCGCTGCACACGTCTGGCCGTTGCAACACGCTGCGCCGTTCGAGCCGCAGCAGAAGCCGCGCGCGTCGCAGGTGACGGGGCCGCCCACGCAGCTGTTCACGCTCGCGCAGCCGGGAAAGCAGACGGGCGAACCGTCGGTCGAGCTCTGGAACTTCTCGCAGACGTAGCCGGCGCGGCAGGTGGCCGGCGCCTGGCCCGCAGCAGCGCAGCCCTTGAGGCACACGTTGCCACCGCCCGCCGGGTTCCTTCCGCACGCGCCGCCCGCGGGGCAGTCGCTGTTCGAGGTGCACGCCTTCGTGCAGTAGCCGTCTTGAAAGCCGAACGCCTGGCAGAAGTTGGTCGAGCAGTTGTTGTTCGCCAGGCACGGGTCGCCGAGCGCACCAGCGCCCGCGGCGCCACCCCCGCCGGCCCCTGCCGTTCCTCCGCCGCCCACGCCCGGTGTGCCGCCGCCGCCGGTTCCCGCTGCGCCGCCGCCGCCAACGCCTGCCGTTCCTCCGCCGCCCGAGCCGCTGCCGCCGCCGCTGCCCATCGTCGGGCCGCAGATGTTGTTGTTGCAGAACAGGGGGAGCAGACAGCCCGACCCCGAGCCGACACAGCACGCCTGGCCCGACGCACCGCACACCACCGCGCCACCTCCGCCCGTGCCTCCGCCCGTGCCTCCGCCTCCGCCGACGCCTCCGCTTCCTCCGCCCGCGCCGTCACCGCCCCCTTCGCCTGCGATGCAGCGCAGCGCCGAGCAGACCTGCCCGGGCAGACACGACCGGCACTTCGCCGCGCCCTGGCCGCACTGCGAGTAGCCCTGCTTGCTCGCGCCGACGCACAGGTTGTCTTCGGTGCAACAGCCCGAGCAGTTGCTCGCCTGGCACTTCGGCGTCGGCGGCGTGCCGCAGGCAACGGCGAGCACGGCCACGGCGAGGCCCGCCCAGACCCAGGGCTTCAGGGAGGCACGAATCATGGACGCCATCGTTTCACGAATCTATCGTGACCGCGCCATGAACCAAGCGAGCGCAGCGCGCCGGAGCGACCGATGAACTCCGCCGAGGCCACGACGTATTACTTCCAGAAGGCCGCGCGCATCATGGACGTCGGCGAGCGCATCGAGACGCTGCTTTCGACCCCCCTTCGGGAAGTGAAGGTGCAGGTCAGCCTTGAGCTCGACAACGGCGAGATTCGCACGTTCACTGGGTTCCGCGTGCAGCACGACAACAGCCGCGGCCCGATGAAGGGCGGCCTTCGGTACCACCCGCAGGTTGATGCGGCCGAGACACTGGGCCTCGCGTCGCTGATGACGTGGAAGACGGCGGTCGTGAACCTGCCCTTCGGTGGGGCGAAGGGCGGCATTCAGGTCGACCCGACGCACATGAGCTTGAAAGAGCTCGAGCGGCTCACCCGCAAGTTCGTCGATCAGATCCAGGACATCATCGGCCCGACGCGCGACATCCCGGCGCCAGACGTCAACACCAACCCCCAGGTGATGGCGTGGATCATGGATCAGTATTCGAAGTACCACGGCCACTCGCCCGCGGTGGTGACGGGCAAGCCCATCGATCTCTACGGCAGCAAGGGCCGGGAAGCGGCGACGGGCCGCGGCCTGCTCTTCGTCTGCCGCGAGATTCTGCGCGACGTCGGCTCACAGGTTCGCGCGACGCGGTTCGCAGTGCAGGGCTTCGGCAACGTCGGCAGCCACGCGGTGCGGTTGATTCACGACGACGGCGGCATCGTGGTCGCGGTGTCCGACGTGCATGGCGGGGTCATCAACCCGCGGGGCCTCGACGTCCCCGCCCTCTTCGAGCACGCGAAGCGCCAAGGCACCGTGCAGGGCTTCAACGGCGGCAACGCGTGCACCAACGAAGAGCTGCTCGCGTGTGACTGCGACGTGCTGGTTCCCGCGGCGATGGGCGACTCGCTGACGAAGCAGAACGCGAATGACGTGCGCGCGAAGATCATCGTCGAAGGCGCGAACAGCCCGTGTGAGCCCGAGGCCGACGAGATTTTCGAGAAGAAGGGGATCCTCGTGGTCCCCGACATTCTCGCGAACGCGGGCGGCGTCACCGTCAGCTACTTCGAGTGGGTGCAGAACCTTCAGCACGTCACGTGGGATGAAGACCGCGTGAACGGCGAGCTCGAGAAGGTGATGAAAGAGTCGTACGAGCGCATCGCTTCGATTTCCCGCAGCCGCAAGCTGCCGCTGCGCACGTCGGCCTACGTGCTGGCGATCGGCCGCGTCGGCAAGGCCACCGTTCTGAGAGGAATCTGACCCATGCCCAATGCACTGTTGAAGAAGCTGCAGGGAATCCCGATGTGCGCCGGGCTGACGGCGGCAGACATCGAAGACCTGATTGCGATCGCCGAAGAGAAGTCGGCGAAGAAGGGCGACAAGCTCTTCACCGAGGGCGAGCCCGGCGAGGTGCTGATGGTGGTGCTCGAGGGCAAGGTCGAGGTGACGAAGCGCGAGGCGCCGCTGGCGACGCTCGAAGGGGGAAGCGTGCTGGGCGAGATGAGCCTGCTCGGCGGCGACACGCGCTCGGCGTCGGCCGCCGCGGCCACCGACGTGAAGTACCTCGCCATTCGCAACGGGCCGTTTCAGAAGCTGATCGCGAAGGACAACATCGCGGCGCTGAAGATTGTCCACAACCTCGCCAAGGTGATGGGCAAACGGCTCGCGATGATCAACGAGAAGCTCGTCGACTCGCTGGGCAAGACGAAGAAGAAGGAAGAGCTGGCGGACTTCGGGCGGATTCTGAATCGGTGGAGCTTCTAGCTTAGAGTTTCGGGATTGATCGCCGCGCTCGCCCTCGTCCTTGCTGCTGCTCCACCTGCCTCGAAGGCAGACGCTTTTGTCTCTGCGAAGCAGTGGGACGAGCTGTACCTCGCCTACGCAGCGGCGCCGGTGAAGGACTACGCGGCGGCAGATCGAAAGAAGCTCGCCGGCGCGATGGCGAAGGGCTGCCAGGCGTTGGAAGCGGAAGACGCGGTGATGGCGTACTCGCTGGGCGAGAAGGCGGTGGAGTTCGAGGCGATCGCCGATGCGCTGGTCTGTGTCGGCCGCACGGGCACGAAGACAGACCAGAAGTCGGCGGCGGAAGTCGCGCTGAAGAAGGGGCAGGCGGCGTTTCCGAAGGACGCGCGGTTTGCCCTGGAGCTCGGCCGGCTCGCGATGTCCGAGAACGACTTCGACTCGGCGATCGCGTCGCTGGACGACGTGCCGAAGAAGTCGCCGCAGGCGAAGGAAGCGGAGGCGCTGCTGAAGAAGGCGCGCCAGCAGGCGGCAGAAGGCAAGAACGCGAAGAGCGGCCTCGTCGCGATCGAGAAGGACCTTCAGAAGCGCCAGGACGCGGCGTCGCGCGGGGCTGAGCCGCTGCCAGAGCCGGGCACTCCGATGCGGCCCGGGCAGGCTCCGACGAAGACCAGCGACAGCGCGAGCTACGAGTCGAGCGTCGACGGCGAAGGCCGTCGCATGCGCGCGAACACGTACTTCCGGTTCCGCTACTTCAACGGCCAGCGCGATTTCGGCCAGCGCGCCGACTACGAGGGAAAGGTGCAGGGAGCGCTGGAAGAATCGCGCACGGCGACGAAGCGGATTCTGGGCGTCGCGAGAGAGAGCCCCACCGACGTCATCCTCTATTCGAAGCAGGAGTTCACGATGCACCACGGCGCGCAGGCGGCGTCGTCGATCGCGGGCTTCTATTCCGAGAGCGCGATTCGGATGAACGACACGGCAGAGATCAACGCGCACAACCAGGCGACGCTGGTGCACGAGTACGTGCATGCGGTGGTCGACGAGGTCTCGGGCTTCCGCGACGAGGCGCTGCCGACGTGGATCAACGAAGGCCTCGCCGAGTGGGTCGAGTGGCGTTACGAAGGAAACGACGAAGGCCCGGCAAACGTGCGCAAGGCGCTGCAGAAGTACGCGAGCGCAGGGCAGCTGCCGTCGCTGGTCGAGATGTCGCAGGGAATGCTGGCCGGGCAGAACAACCCCGCCTTGCGGTACGCGGTCGCGGCGCGCACGGTGGGAATGATGATGAAGAACGGCGGCACCGAGAACTTCCTGGGAATGATTCGGGAGCTGGGCGCGGGCCAGAACTTCGCGGCGGTGCTGAAGCGGCGGTACGACCGGGACCTACCGAGGCTCCAGGAAGACATCGAGTCCGAGCTGAAGAGCCGGTAGGAATCGTTTACCCTTGGGTTCTTCGCCCCTAGACTCGCCCCGCCCATGTCCGACACGCAGGCCGCGATGCGCGAATTCCGCTTTCTAGACGACAAGCGGAAAGGCGGCGGTCTCTCACACATCGAAGAGCAGCGGTGGATCGACCTCGGCGGCATGCTGGGGATGACCGCACAGCAGGGGTACTACGGGGAAGACGGCCTCTGGTACGCGTATCCGCCCGGGTACGATCCCCACACCGGTCAGTACTACCAGCCGCCGCAGTCGCAGTACGGAGGCCACGCGCCGCCGCAGCAGCAGCCGTACTACGACCCGAACGCGCAATATTCTCAGCCGCAGCCCGAGCCAGCGTACGACCCGAACGCGCAGTATTACGACCCGAACCAGGGGGGCTACGACGCAGGGTACGACCCGAACGCGTACGCGCCGCCTGCGCCACAGCCGTATCAACCGGCGCCAGCGTGGACGCAGAACGAGCACCCGCAGCAGCAGGCCGAGTGGCCGCAGAACTACGACCCGAACCTGGGCCAGTACGTCGACCCGAACACGGGCTACCCGATTCCGTCGCCGTCGCAGCCGCTGTACGTGCCGCCATCGGCGCCGACGTGGCAGACGCAGATGCCAATTCCAGCGCCGCAGCCGATGTACGACGCGCCGGCGCCGGTCGCAGCCGAGGAAGACGGCCCGCTGGAAGTGGCAGAGGACGAAGTGATGGAGGTGACGGATGACGACGTCACCCTGCTCGACTCGTCTGCGCCGCTCGCGGCGCCGCTGCCAGCGCTGGCTCCCGCGCCCGCCGAAGATCCGCTGGGCGCGCTGCGCAGCTCGCTGTCGTTCGACGAGCCTGAGCCTACGCGCGCGCCTGAGCCTGCGGCGCAGGATTACGGCGAACGGCTCCCGCGGACGAAGAAAGAGCTGCCGAAGACTCCCGCGGAGCACTTCCGTTCATTCCGAGAGCAGTCGAGGGAAGAGCAGCCGCAGACCTTCGAGCCCGCCCCGCTTCTCGACGTCGAGCCGGAACCAATCGCCGAAGAGCCGCTGCCACCGACTTTCGCGCCCGCCCCGCTTCTCGATGTCCCTGTCGATGTTGAGCCGGAACCAATCGCCGAAGAGCCGCTCCCACCGACTTTCGAGGCCGCCCCGCTTCTCGATGTCCCTGTCGATGTTGAGCCGGAACCGATCGCCGAAGAGCCGCTCCCACCGACTTTCGAGCCCGCCCCGCTTCTCGACATCCCTGTCGATGTTGAGCCGGAGCCGATCGCTGCCGTTGCTGAACCGGTGGCTTACGAGCCCGTGCCCATCGCCGCGATCGAGCCGGAGCTTCCGGTCGACCTCGCGAACGCTCCCACGCTTCCGCTGGCGCTCCCACAGGCTTCCGCGCCCGCCCCGCTTCTCGATATTCCAGTCGACGTCGAGCCGGAGCCGATCGCTGCCGTTGCTGAACCGGTGGCTCACGAGCCGCTGCCCATCGCCGCGATCGAGCCGGAGCTTCCACCGCTCGCAGTGGAGACGCCGTCGATCCTCGTCGACGACGACCTGGGCGCAGAGAGCTTCGCGGTTCCTGTTCTTGAAGCGCCGGCCGCGCCGCTCGCGCTCACGATGGTCGCGCCAAGTTCGGCGACCACGCAGGACCTCTACCCTGACGGGATCCCCGAGCCGATCGCTGCGCCGCCTCCGCCGCCCGCGCCAGTCTCTTTCGATCTCGACACGCCGGCGATTCCGGATCCGCGGCCGAGCATCCCGATCTCGATCCACGTCGAGGAGCCCGTGGAAGAAAGCGCGCTCGACGTCGAGCCGCTGCTCGAGGCGAGCGTCGACCCCGAGCCGCCGCAGCCGATTCCCGCTCCGGAGCTGCCGTCGTTCGAAGCGTCGTTCGACGACATCCCGGTCGAGCACGAGCCCGAGCCGCCGCCCTCGACCCACACCGGCTTCGAAGCGTCGCTTGCCGATCTGCCGCCTGAAATTGCCGACGCGCCGCCGCCGCCGATCATCGATGTCGAGCTGATGGCCGCGCCGATCGCGGTGATGGATTTCGACGTCTCCATCGACGACAAGCCGCTGCCCATCGAAGCCACGATGGATTTCAGTGGCGACGCGGGCGAGAAGCTCGAGCTGGCGAAGACCAGCGACTTCCTTTCCTTCCCCACCTCGTCGGCCGCCGAGACCAGCAACTTCTCGAGTGAGGGCGAGAGCCTCGTCGAAAGCGGCACACTCGCGACGATGGCGAACCCGGGCGTCGAGACGGGTGGCCGCGCGTCAATCGAGCTGCCGCCCGAAGAGCCGGACGCCGGGGTGCCGCTGGCGAATAACGCCGACTTCCTCGGCATGACTGAGCTCAACAGCACCGGCCAGGCGTGGACCAAGGACAACGCTGGCATCTCGTTCGAAGAAGAGCCGCAGGAAGCAGAGATAGAAGAAGAGCCGGGCGACATCATCCAGGGCGTGGCGCTCGAGGACGATTCGATCGACGCCGAGATCCAGGCCGAGCTTGCCGAAGCGGTGATCGAGCCGGAGCCGTGGCCCGCGCCGCTGGCAATTCCGCCGCCGCCCGCCGTGTTCAGCCCTCCGCCTCCCGCGGCTGCTCGCCTGCCGACACCGGCTCCGTTCGTCCCGGCGCCGCCGCCGCCGCGTCCATCGCAGCCCGCCTTCGACCCACCCGGCCGCGACCGTTCGCTGTTCGACACCAGTGGCAGCAACCTGCGGGAGGACCCAGGCGCTCCGGAAATCAGAGGCGAGCACCGCGTCATCCTTCACACCGTCGAAGGCCAGGTGAAGCGCGGCGTGCTGCGCGACACGAAGCTCGACGACGAGACCGTGGGCCTCGAAGCCCAGCCCGGAGCGATCGAGCGCATCGCCCGCCCCCGCATCAAGGCCATCTTCTTCATGCTGCCCGCCGGCGTGAAAGCGCCCGCGCCCACGGGCGACAAGCTGCGAGTGACTTTCAAGGACGGCCGGCAGCTCGCCGGGTTCTCCAGCGATCACCGCGGTTCGGGTCTGGGCTTCTTCGTGGTGCCGGCGGACAACCGCACCAACACCGAACGGATCTTCATCTACCGCGCGAGCGTCGAGAAGGTCGCGGTCGACTGACTACGCTGCGTGGCTGATGAACGTCTGCAGCGTCGTGAAGTCGGTGGCGCCGATTTCTTCGGGCGCGAAGCTGACGCCGAGGCCCTTCAAGACTCCGCGCTGATCGCGATCGACGCGGGCGACGTTGCCGACGAGCGTGCAGAAGCGCGGACCTTCTTGATGTGGCAGCGCGAGCGCCACGCGAACCTGGGTGCCTTCGCGGGCGGGCTCACGGGTCTTCAGGTACAGGCCGCCTTCCGACAAGTCCGCGACGGCGTCGCGAATGAACCGGTTGCCGATGCGGCAGTGCGCGGTGAGCACCACGGGGACGCGAACGAAAACCCGCTTCTCCTGACCCTGCATCTTTCTGCCTCCGGCCAAACCCTGATGAACGAAGAAACCCGCTGCGGCTGCGCCTAAGGTGGGGCATCGGCCCACCGCCTGTCAATCCAGGGTCCCCAGGTAAATCCGAAGGGTTACACGGCGCGGTGCGTCAAAGCGCTCAATAGATGCGGCGCTTCAGCTTCCTCGGCAGCAAGCGGCGATGTTGCACGAAGAGGTACGCCGCGACGAGCCCGATGCCCAGAATCGAGAGGATGAGGTTCCGGGTGCGGGTGCTGATGATGACGCCCTTCTCCTCGCCCAGCGGCCGCAGCGCCGCGCGGGGAAGCTCGAAGATCGCCTCGACTGGGGTCGCGAACGCGATGCCGCCCGACTCTCCGGGGCCGCCGAAGACGACGCCGAGCACGTTGCCGGTGAGGTCAAACACCGGCGAGCCGCTGTTCCCCTGCCCCATCAACGTGCCGCTCACCTGCAGGGTCCGACCCGCGCGCGGGTGGTTGAAGATCGACGACAGCGTGCCGTTCGACAGCGTCCACGACAGCCCCACCGGAGCGCCGTAGACCGCCACCTGCGCACCCACCTTCACCTTGGTCGACGAGCCGAGCTCGAGGAAAGGCAGGCCGGTGCCTTCGACCTTCAGCAGCGCGAGGTCACGGTCGTCATCCGTGGCGAGCACGCCGAGCACCGGCCGCTTCTGGCCGTCGGGAAACATCGCGTCGATGCGTGACGCCTGCGCGATGACGTGGGCGTTGGTGACCAGCGTGCCGTCTTCCGAGATGAGGAACCCGGTGCCGATGCCTTCGGCGACTCCCGCCGCGTCGTAGGTGAGCAGCACCACCACCGCGGGCATCACCTTCTCTGCGGCCTCGGTCAGCGGCGTTTCAGCCGCCGCCAGCGCGAGCAGCAACGCCCCCGCCAGCATCAGTGCAGGAAACGATCTGAGTCGTTGGGCGTGTTGCGCTTGTCACCCGAGACGACGTTCAGGTGGCTGCGCCGCTTGTCGAGCTGCCGCCGCAGGCGCCACGAGCTGAAGCGCTCGAGCGTGCCGCCGGGGAAGTTCAGCTTCACGAAAGCGAAGGTCATCGCGATGCCGAAAGCGTCGGGCACCACCACCATCCACGTGCTGAACGCCGCATTGAGGACGACGAAGCCGACGCCGATCAACGCGAGCACGTTGCCCGTCACCGGCATGCCCCAGAACCCCGTCTGCCGGTTGCCCCACGACAACCCGAAGGCCACCCACAGCGCACTGGTCATCACGTGACCGCCGCCGAACACGAAGCCCTGCAGGTTGGTGATGAGCAGAGACAGCAGGACGGTGAGCACCGCGGCCAGCACCGGCACCGCAAGCGCGAAGGTGACGAGCTTTCGCGCACCCCACGTCTGCTCGAGTGAGCCGCCGATGCTCCAGAGAATCAGCGCGCCGAAGATGACGCCCATCGGGCTGGTCTCGACGAACGCGTACGAGATGAGCTGCCAGAGCGTGAAGCTGCGCAGCACGCTGCCCGGGTTCAGGGCCAGCTGCGGAACCGCGACTGCGTAGATCAACGACCCGACAATCAACGCGACCGCGAGCTTCGCGGCGGCGGTCTGAATCGGCGGCAGGCCGAAAGAGAGCCGGCTTCTCACTTCGCCTGGAAGAAGAGGGTGATGGAAAGGCAGTGAAACTCTTTGTCCGAGCTCTGCGTCACGATCTTGTCGACGATCTGCAGGTTCTGCCCGTGCTCCTTCAGCCACTTGGTGATGTTCTCGCCCATCACCTCGCGGTCGCGCGCCAGCGTGGTCGAGAACACCTTCACAAAGCTGAACTGGGTTGTTGCCATGTCCTTCAAGCCCTCGCGCGCTTCACCGACTTCTTGATCGCCTTCTGCTTCTTCTGCTTCTTCACCGCGGGCGGCTTCACCAGCTTCAGAATCTCGCCCTCGGACAACGTCCACCCGGTCGCCTTCGCGGCGCCCAGGATGCGCTGGCAGAGCTCGTCGGTGGCTGCGATGTGACGCTGCGCCAACCAAAACCGCACGTTGCTCATTCCGGACATGTGGCCGACTTCGATGACCTGCTGACGCCCGAAGTCACCCGCCGGCACGCCCGAGTACACCCGGTCGGCCAGCCAGTCGTCGCCCTTGTCCTTCGCCTTGATGATTGCTGCCGCGTGAACGCCGGTGGCGGTGCGGAAGGCGTCGGCCCCCGACAGCGGGTAGTTGACGGGAATCGCGACCTTCGTCGCCTGCGACACCTTCTCGACGTACGCGACCAGGTCGGTGAGGTCGTGATTGATCCACCCCAGCAACTTCAGGTTCAGCAACAGCAAGTCCATCGACGTGTTGCCGACGCGCTCGCCGACGCCAAGGCCGCAGGCGTGAAGGCGGTTCGCTCCGGCGTCGAGGGCGGCGATGGCGTTGACGACGGCGAGGCCGCGATCGTTGTGGCCATGCCAGTCAATCGCGATGTCGGCGCCCGTGGCCTTGATCAACCCGCGCGTCCATTCGACGAGGCCGCGCGCACCGATGGGCGTGGCGTGACCAACCGTGTCGCACAGCACCAGCCGCTTCGCGCCGTGATCGATTGCGCTGCGAAAGAGCACGTCGAGGTTCTGCGGCGACGAGCGCGTGGTGTCTTCGGTGACGTACGCGACCTCGAGCCCTTCTTTCACCGCGAAGTCGATCGCGTCGGCCGAGGTCTTCTTGATGAAATCCAGCGTCCAGTTCTCGGCCCACTGCCGAATCGGGCTCGAGCCGATGAAGGTGTAGACGGTGATCTTCTGGCCCGACCGCTGCGCCGCTTCCGCAACCGGAGCGATGTCTGCAGCCACCGTGCGCGCCGCGCAGTTCGGCAGCAGCTTCAGCTTGTGCTTCCCGATGTACTTCGCCTGCGCGACCACGTCGTCGAACGCGCGCTTGCCTGCGCCGGGCAGCCCGATGTTGACCGAGCGAACGCCGATGCTGTTCATCAGCGACAGCAGCTCGAACTTGTCGTCGATGCTCGGGTCGACCACCGACGGCGACTGAACGCCGTCACGCAGCGTCTCATCGTTGAGGTCGAACGCCTGGCTGGGCTTCCGCCGGGCGTCGATCTCGTTCCAGTCGAAGATGATCCCGTCGCGCATGGCTCTAGAAGGTGCGCTTGGGGCCGGCGCGGAAGTGCTCGCACAGGCTTGGCTCTTTGCAGGTCGGGCCGATGCCGTCGGGGTGCGCGAAGAAAGGAGTCTTGTCGGACTCCTCGGTTCCACACAGCGAGCACTTGCGCTTCTTGTTCTTCTTTTCCTGGCGGCGCGACTCGGCAATCTGCTTCGCGCGCTCGCGCAGGGTCTTGGCGTCTGGAATTTCGCTCATCGTGGTTGTCCTTAACTCGCCTTAGACCGCTTCCACCAGCACAGCGATGCCCTGGCCGCCACCGATGCAGGCGCTGCCGATGCCGTACTTCTGGCCCCGGCGCTTCAGCTCGTTGAGCAGGTGAAGAGTAATGCGCGCGCCCGAGGCGCCCAGCGGGTGACCGACGGCGATCGCGCCACCGTCGACGTTGGTCTTTTCGCGGTCGAGGCCGAGCTCTTTCTCGACGGCCAGGTACTGCGGCGCGAAGGCCTCGTTCACTTCGAACAGGTGCACGTCGCCCAGCTTGAGTTCCGCGCGCTCGAGCAACTTGCGAATCGCCGGAGCGGGGCCAATGCCCATCACCTTCGGATCGCAGCCCACCGACGCCCAGTTCAGCAGCTTGCCCATCGGCGCCACGCCACGCTTCTCGGCCCAGCTGCGGGTCGCCATCACCATGCTCGCCGCGCCGTCGCAGATGCCGCTGGCGGCTCCGGCGTGAACGACGCCGTCTTTCTTGAACGCCTTCGGCAGCTTCTTCATCGCCTCGAGCGACGCGTCGGGCCGGTTGTACTCGTCCTTCGCGAACATCGTGCTGCCCTTTCGGGTCTTGAGCTCGACGGGAGCAATCTCGTTCGCGAGCCGGCCGCCTTCCTGCGCCGCCGCGAACCGCTGCTGCGAGAGCAGGGAGTACGCGTCGACCTCGTCCTGCGAAATCTTGTACTGCTCGGCCAGGTTCTCGGCCGTCATGCCCATCGCCACCCCGGCGTACGAGTCGGTGAGGCCGGACCACAGCGAGTCTTCGAGGTTGCCCTTGCCGAGCTGCAGGCCCCAGCGGGCGCCGCGGATGACGTGGGGCGCCTGCGACATCGACTCGGTGCCACCGGCGAGAATCACCGACGCCTGCTCAGTGAGCATCATCTCGGCGGCGGTGACGAAGGCCTGAAAGCCCGAACCGCAGAGGCGGTTGACGCCGATCGCGCCGACCGCGACCGGAATTCCCGCGCGGAGGCCGACGTGGCGCGGAAGGTAGATGGCGTCGGCCGACGTCTGCATCACGTTGCCGTAGACGACGTGCTGGATGTCTTCGGGCGAGATCTTCGCGGCGGTGAGCGCGGCCTTGGCGGACTCGACGGCGAGGTCGGTGGCGGTGAGGTCCTTGAGCGAGCCCCCGAACGAACCGAAAGCGGTGCGCTTGCCAGCGAGGAACCAGATCTCTTCGTTCTTCGAAACGGTCTTCATCGTGAAATTCCTCGAGCGAAAATGATCAGCCGCGACGGCCGAAAATTGCGGCCGCCACCATGCCAACAGTCCCTACCGTCCACAACAGTCCAAGCGCGTTCTGTTGACGCACTTCCAGGTTGCCTGGCCCCGCGAACCACGCCTTCGCCGCCTCGACCCTTCCAGCCTGGGTGAACTCGCCTTCCGGCAGCCCGACCTCGCCGACCCGGCGCAGGTGCGCGGTGAAGACGCGGGGAGAAGGAAGCGACTCCAGGGACCCAGACAGATAACGGCCCTTGAGCTCGCGCGCCGCACGGCGGTGGTTGGCGGTGATGACGAAGCCGCCGCCCACAGTCGGGGTGAGGAAATAGAGCTTCGCCTCTCGGTTGGTGCTCACGTAGGTGGTGGCGAAGCACTTGTCGCCCGGGTGCACGTAGTCGTAGCTCAACATCTCGGGGCCGAAGCGCGGCTGCTCAAGGTGCGAGCCCAGCGAGACGAAGCCCAGCGCCCGCAACTCGGCGTCCAGCTTTTCCAACGCCTGGGGCAGCTTTGCCTGGCCGGGAGGCGCATCGGCCTCGACGTGAATCGAGGTCGGCTTGAGGCACAGCCAGGCGCGCCAGAGGTTGCCGCGCATCACGACGGCGATGATGCCGGCTCCGATGGCCCAGACGGTCAGCTGGAACCAGTTGATCTCCACTAGGCCGACAGCGCCTCGAAGACCTGCTTGCCGTGGCGCTTGATCGCGGGCACCAGGCCGCCTTCGCGGGCGAGCGCCTGGACGATGGCCGACGGCGTCTCAGCGGTGAAGGACCTGCCGCCGACGCTGACCGTGCCGGCCTTGAAGTCGATGGTGACGGGCGCGTCTTCCTTCGCGAGCGCATAGAAGGCGTCGTCTTTCACCACGAGGTAGCTCAGCGCCTCGTTGACGAGGTTGCGCTTGTGGATGAAGGCGTAGCTCTTCGCGATCACGGCGTTGATGCCGGCGCCGATCAACGCCCACACGGCCTGCTCGCGCGAGCTGCCCGAGCCCCAGCCTTCGCCGGCGACGATGATGTTCCGGCCTTCCTTCGCGCGCGCGTAGAACTCGGGGCGCACGTAGTGAAACGCCTTCTGGCCGAGCTCTTCGAGCTGGGTGAGGTGGCAGAAAGCGCCGGGGATGATCGCGTCGGTGTCGACGGAGTCACCGAAGCGCTGCACCCGGCCTTCGACCTGCTTGCCCTGCACGCCGCCCGACTTGTCGGCAGCGGCCGCGGCGGCGACGACGTCGATGGTGGGCTCGCTGACGCGAATCTCGGGCAGCGGGCGCTTCGAGTCGCGGAACAGCAGCTTCTCGTAGCGGTCCTGGTCGATCTTCGAGAGCCACTGGCGCGGGTCGGCGATCTTCATCTCGACCGAAGACGCGGCGACGGTCGCGGCGCTGGCGAGCCAGGCGAAAGAGCCCTGGCCCATGCGGTTCTCGAAGTTGCGGTTCTGGCTCGAGATCCACGTCTCGCCGGGCGACGCCTTTTCGCTGGCGACGCCGAGGCACATCGAGCAGCCGGGCAGCCCGATGCGGAAGCCGGCCTTCTCGTAGTGCTTCCACAGGTCGCCCTGCTTCATGCGGGCCTGGATGTTCTGGTCTCCCGGGACGACGAGCAGCTTGCTGTTCGCGGGGCGCGCGGGCAGGTCTTTGAACGCCTGCTCGAGCACCAGCGCGCCCAGCACCAGCTCTTCTTCGGTGGTGGTGCAGGCGCCGATGAAGCAGCCCTGCAGCACCGTGCCCAGCGCCTCTTCGACGGGCATCACCGCGTCGGGGCTGGGCGGCCTGGCGACCAGCGGCCCGAGCTTCTCGAGGTCGACGCGGTACCGGTGCGCGTACGGCGCGTCGTCGTCGGCGCGGAAGTAGAGCGCGTTCTTGTTCTCGTCTTTGCGGCCGGCGAGCCAGGCGGCGACGGTGGGGTCGGCTTCGAAGATGCCATTGAGGCCACCGAACTCGGCGGTCATGTTGGCGATGGTGAAGCGCAGGTCGGTGGACCAGGTGCGGGTGACGTCGCCGCGGTACTCGACCGTGCGTTCCATCGCGACGGTGTTGCGCTTGAGGTCGCCCAGCGTCTTCAGAATCACGTCTTTGCCGCCGATGCCGAAGGGCAGCTTGCCCACGTAGTCGACCGCGATCGCCTCGGGCACTTCGATCCACGACTGGCCGAGCACCATCGCCGCGGTGATGTCGGCCCCGCCGAGGCCGATGCTGACGGCGCCGAGGCCTCCGTGCGAGCTGGTGTGCGAGTCGGCGCCGAGGACGACCTGCCCCGGCTGGACGAGGTCCCGGTAGAACTTGGTGTGGAGGATGGTGACGTTGGCGTCGTAGAAGTGCCGAATCGCCTGCTCTTTGGCGAAGTCGCGCGAGAGCTGGGTGAGCCGCTGGGCGCGGGGGTCGGTGGCCAGCGTGACCTCGTCGACGGTGTGGTCGACCGCGAGGAAGAAGCGGTTCTTGTCGTGCACTGCGGGGCGGCCCAGCAGGTCGTACGTGCGATCCATGCCGTTCCAGGCCAGCTCGCTGGCAATCGTCCAGTCGACGTCAATCTGTAGAATGTCGCCGGCTTCGACCCACGGGCGGGTGAGGCCCCGGGCGTGGTGGGCGAGGATCTTCTGGGTCAGCGTCATCGGCTTGCGGATCGGAGGACTCATTTCGCAGGCCGATATAACCCTTTCAGACGCACCGCGACTACGGCCCGACGTATCTGGCGCGGGGCCGAATCGGGACGCCGCTGAGCCGCTGTTCGAGCACG
Source organism: Myxococcales bacterium (assembly GCA_038206395.1). GTDB lineage: Bacteria > Myxococcota > Myxococcia > Myxococcales > Myxococcaceae > JAGSPQ01. Next base: position 189,190 of record JBBRAX010000006.1, read on the forward strand.
TGGGCGACCCAGCCAGCGGCGCGGCCGATGGCGAAGAGGCCCGCTGCGGCGCCAGGCGGAAATCCCAGCGAAATCGCCGCCGCCACGAGACCCAGATCCAGCGCGGGCGCTTCTCCCAGCTCTTGTCGAACCCAGGCTCCGACTGCCAGCACCGCGTCGAGACGCGCGTTGGCATCGCGGCCCAGGATGAACCGGGCCCGCAGCTTCTTCGCGCCCTCGAGCAGCGGCGGCGTGCGGGGGTCTCCTTGCGGATACGGGCCGACGTAGAACCCGGGCAGGTCCTCACCCCGAGCGAGCCTTGCCGTCAGCGCCTGCTGCGGGCTGGACGCGAGGACTTCAACCACCATCGCTTCGACGCGATCGCACGCGCCGCCGTGACGGGGGCCCGACAGCGCCGCAAGGGCGGCGGTGAGGCAGGCGTGAAGATCTGCTCCGGCTCCGGCGGTGACGCGCGCCGCAAAGGCAGACGCGTTGAGCTCGTGGTCTGCCGACAAGACGAGGCAGCGATCAACCAGGGCCTGCTGCGCGCGGCTCGCGGCTTTCCCCGTCAAGGCGAAGAACAGCTGCTGCGCCACCGTGGGCTGCCGTTGGGCCGCCGCGAAGCGCTTCGGCGCGTGGGGAAGACAGACCGCCGCTGCCAGCACCTGAATCAATTGCCGCGCGCGTTGCTGTTCCACCTCGGGCGAGAGGCCGTAGCGCACGGTCTCGGCCAGGCCCAGCGCGCCCGCGACCTGTGCGAGCGACGGCAGCAGCGGAGCGCGCAGCGGGATGTTCACCGCCGGCACTGCAGCCGCGGCGGGCCATCGCGGCGAGCCGGACGGCAGCGTGCCCGACCAAAGCAGCTCGGCGACCGCCTCGAAGCTGCGCTGCGCGAGCGACGTGGCGCGGTGTCCCCGGTAGACGGGCCCGTCAGGTGAGATCTGCGTAATCGCCGAATCGAGAACGGGCTCACCCCAGCGCAGCGCTGAAGCGGCGACCGCCGTGTGCCCGCTGCGGGCTTCGGCGCGCGTCTTCAGCCGGAGCACAGCCGAGCGCAGGTACTTCGCCGGTTGGCCGGGCCCCCGTTTGCCAGCGCCGAGCAGCCCGCGGCTGGCGTACGCGTAGACGGTGCGTTGCTTCACTCCGAGCAGACGCGACGCCTCTTTTGCGCCGACCCAGCCCGATGGTTGATTGTCGAATGCACGTTGATTCATTTCTTCGCGACCGTACTCATGGCCTTGGAGGAATCACCATGGGTGCTGACGCAGGACTTGACGGAGTGGTGGTGGCGCAGACGCGGCTGTCGGATGTCGACGGCGAGGCGGGTGAGCTCGTCATCGCGGGTGAATCGGTCGAGAAGCTGGCCGCCCGCGCGACCTTCGAGCAGGCGTGCGCGCTGCTGTGGGACGAGAAGTCGGTGGACCTGGGGCCAGCGCGGCAGGCGGCCTTCGCGCGGCTGCAAGGGCTCGGCACGGCGCTCGACGCCCCAGATGGAATGGACGCCCTGCGGGCAGCGACGGCGCACCTGCCTCAGGAATCGACCAAGGCCGAAATCACGGCCGCGGTCGGCGTCTTCGCGGCGGTGTGGGCGAGAAGGCAGCACAGCCTGACGTTGCTGCCACCCGATGCGCGGTTGACGCACGCAGCGGACCTGCTGCGAATGATGCGGGGCGAGCCGGCGCCCGAGCCGCTGGTGAGGGGGCTCGACGCGTACCTGGTGACGGTGACGGATCACGGAATGAACGCGTCGACCTTCACCGCGCGGGTGATTGCCTCGACGGGCTCGGACCTGGTGTCGGCAGTCGTGGGAGCGATCGGCGCCCTCAAAGGACCGCTGCACGGTGGAGCGCCCGGGCCGGTGCTCGACATGCTCGAAGCCGTGGGTGCTGCCGCGAATGCGGAGTCGTGGCTGGACGCCGAGCTCGCGGCCGGCCGTCGGATCATGGGCATGGGTCACCGCATCTATCGGGTGAGGGACCCACGCGCGGCGGTGCTGGAAAAGGCCGTCGAGGGGCTCGAAGCGGCGGGCTTCACCACCGGCCGGCTGACGCTGGCGCGGGCCGTCGAACGCGCAGCGACCCAGGTGCTCGCGCGCCGGTACCCCGATCGACAGCTTCAGGCAAACGTCGAGTTCTACACGGCGGTGCTGCTCGACACGCTGGGCCTGCCGCGGGGCGCCTTCACTCCCGCTTTCGCGGCCGGAAGAACGGCGGGCTGGGTCGCCCATGTCGACGAGCAGCGGCGCACGGGGCGGTTGATCAGACCGGCATCGCGCTACTCGCGGGACCCGTGCTAGGCACTATTCCGTGATGACCGAACCCGAGCTCAAGACCGCGCTGAAGCACCTCATCGTCGAGACGCTTCGCCTCGAAGAAGTGAAGCCCGAGACCATTCAGGACGAGGCGCCCCTGTTCTCGCCCACCGAAGGCCTGGGCCTCGACTCGCTGTCAGCGCTCGAGCTGCTCTCGGCCATCGAGTTCAAGTTTGGCGTTCGCTTCGACAGCGACGGCACGGCGAAGCAGCACTTCAAGAGCGTGAGCAGCCTCGCCGCGTTCTTGCTGCCGCAGCTGAAGAACTAAGCGAGCTTCACTGTCGCTTCGAGCGTGCGCTTCGTGTCGCGGACGAACGGGTTGCGTTCGTCGAGCACGTAGCCGCCCAGCACCGCGGTAATCGCGCGCTTCACCGACTCGGGCTTCGACTGGGCGAGCAGCACCTTCTGCAGCTCTCCCGAGTACCAGCTGTGAACGAAGACGCGGAAGACGCCGATCGCCTTGTTCATCACCTGCGCGTAATCCTTTTCCCAGTCGACCTGCTCGCCCGACAGCTGCTGGTGCACGAGCTTCGCCGCGCGCGACGCCGACTCGAGGGCCAGGGTGACGCCCGACGAGAAGATGGGGTCGAGGAACTCGCTGGCGTTGCCCGTCAGCGCCCACCCTTTGCCGTGGAACTGAGTGACCGACGCCGACCAGCCTTCGAGCCGGGCCGTCTTCATCACTGGCTTCGCCTTGCTGAGCCGCCCAAACGTGTTGGGGTCTTCGGCGAGGAAGTTGGTGAGGCGTTCGCGGTCGGTCGCTCCGGCGGCTTCGGCCATCGCGCGCTCGGCGACGACCCCGACCGAGGTGCGGCCGTTGCTGAAGGGGATGATCCACGTCCACGGGCCGCGCGGGTGAATGCACGCCCAGATGTCGCCTTCTTCCGGGCCTGACGGGCGCTGGTCGCCTTCGAAGTGGTTGAAGATCGCCACCCGCGGCCCCAGCGTCGGTTCCTTCTCGAGCTTCAGCAGCTTCGGCAACACGCGGCCGTAGCCCGAGCAGTCGATGATGAACTTCGCCTCGACCGTGTACTTCGCGTTCGTCTCGACGTCGGTGACCTGCACCACGCTGTCGGTGCCGTTGAGCTCGATCGAGTCGACCCGCTGCTGAAAGCGAATGTCGGCGCCGTACTTCCGCGCCTGGGTCGCCAGCGTCTGGTCGAAGTCGGCGCGCGGCACCTGCATCGCCGCGGGGCGCTGGCCGGGAAACATGTCGGCGAAAGAGAAGCGGTCGCGCAGGTCGCCCTTGAGAAACAGAGCGGCCGGCTTCGGCATGTAGTTGCGGGCGTGGACGGCTTCGAGCAACCCCGCCTCTTCGAGAATGTCGTTGCAGCGTGGCAGCAGCGACTCGCCAATCTGGAACCGGGGAAAGATTCCCGCCTCGAGGCACAGCACCGGGCGGCCGAGCCGCGAAAGGATCGCGCACGCGATCGAGCCGGCGGGGCCAGCTCCAATCACCAGAATGTCTGTCTTCATGGGGTGCGTCCTTAGAACGCCAGGCCGAGGCCAATCTTCACGGCCGGGTAGCCGACCTCTGCGCGCAGCGAGAGCACCTTGTTCACCTTGAACAGCACCCCGACGTTCGCGACCGGAATCGGGTACAGGTAGATGTAGCCGACCGCGAGCACGCCGATGCCGATGCCGAGCTTCGCGTACGCCTCGAGCCGCGGGAAGATGTGGAAGTTCCAGCGGACCTCGACGGGGATGCCGATCGCCAGCCCCAGGTAGTAGCCGAACACGAACCCGGTATCGACGCCGAACTCGATGCCGAACGAGTCGTTGAGCATCGGCAGGAAGCCTTCCTTGACGATCGGCAAGTAGAAGCGCAGGCCGAGCCCGAGGGTGAAGCCTGGGTAGTACGAGCCCGTGTAGCCGTAGCTGCCGTACGGGATGCCGAGGAAGAAGCTGAGCATCGGGCTACGAACGTGGCCGGTGCCCTTGTCGAGCAGGCCGCCCGAGCCCTTGATGTCCCAGTGGCTCTCGCTGGGGCTGTCGAGCGCGGCGACCTCTTCCAGCGGAGGCGGCGGAGGCGGAGGCGACGGCGGATCATCCGCGAAGGCCGTCAGCGACGTGAGCAGAAGACCCAAGACCAACGACCCACAGATGTTCCGGCGCATAGGCGAAAGCCCTTCTTTCGAAGTGAGGTGCGAAACCGCTGCGACTATACGACCCATGGATACCGGTGAAGTGAAAACGTGGGAGGAGCAACCATGGCAGTGAGGCCCCGCAGACTCTTCGTGGCAGGCAGCAGCGGAGCGACCGGCCAGGTCCTCGTGCCCCTTGCCCTTCGGCAAGGCCTCGACGTCGTCCCCCACCTGCGGCCCGCCCGAGCGGCGGAAGGCAAAGTTCCGCCCAACGCGGCGGTGGTCGACCTGGCCGAGACGAAGGCGCTGGCGGTCGCGATGAAGGGCTGCACGACAGTGGTTCAACTCATCGGAACGATGAGGAACCGTTTTGCGAAGGGCGACACCTACGAGTCGAGCGACATCGGAACCACCGCGCAGCTGATTGCCGCGGCGAAGGACGCGGGGGTCGATCACCTCGTCGTGCTCACCTCGGTCGGAGCGGGCCGGCCGATGGGCGCCTACCTGCAGGCGAAGGCGAAGGTCGAAGCGCTGACGCGCGAGTCGGGCATTGCGTGGACGGTGTTCCGCCCTTCGGCGCTCGTGGGTGGCGAACGGAAGAAGATTCCACTGGTGAAGGGGCTCACCCACGCGCTCGGGCTCACGTCGTACGAGCCCATCTCGTTGGAAGAGCTGTCGGCGGCGATGCTCCAGTGCGCGGTGGATCACGCGCCGTTGAATGTGGCGCTGCAGGGCGACGCGCTGTGGGAGCTCGTCGCGAAGGGGCGTCAGCGCTTCTTGAAGGCGTAGCGCACGTCTGGTTTCTCGCCGCGCGAGAAGCCCACCGACTGGAGCATCTGCGCGCATCCGCGGGGCTGGACGATCTGCACCCTCGTCACCCCGCGCCCCTCTGAGCGCCCTCGGGCACATGCGTTGCTCGAAGCCACGCGAGCGTGGAATTTCTCCGCGCGCATCATCGGGGGATACATCGCATGGGAAAGATGACGGATAAGTTGAAGGCAGTGGCGGCAGCGGTGGCGGCGATCGAGAAGCAGTTCGGGCGGGGGGCGGTGATGCAGCTGGGCGATGCCGAGCCACAGGCGGTGTCGGTGATTCCGTCGGGCTCGGTGACGCTCGATCGCGCTTTCGGGTGCGGCGGCTTCCCGAAGGGCCGCGTGGTCGAGGTGTTCGGCAATGAGTCTTCGGGCAAGACGACGCTCACGCTCCATGCGATTGCCCAGGTGCAGGCGCAGGGCGGCGTGGCGGCCTTCATCGATGCCGAGCACGCGCTCGACATCACCTACGCGCGGAAGCTGGGCGTGCGCGTCGAAGAGCTGCTGGTCTCGCAGCCCGACACCGGTGAACAGGCGCTCGAGATTACCGAACAGCTCGTGCGGTCAGGAGCGGTCGACCTGATTGTGATCGACTCGGTCGCCGCCCTCGTGCCGCGCGCGGAAATCGAAGGCGAGATGGGCGACGCGCACATGGGTCTGCAGGCGCGGCTGATGAGCCAGGCGCTTCGCAAGCTCACCGGCGCGGTCAGCCGTTCGGGCACCTGCATCATCTTCATCAACCAGATCCGGATGAAGATTGGCGTCGTCTTCGGCAACCCCGAGACGACCACCGGCGGCAACGCGCTGAAGTTCTACTCGTCGGTGCGCTGCGAAATTAAGCGCACCGGCAACATCAAGGAAGGCGACAACGTCGTCGGCAGCCGCACGCGCGTGAAGGTGGTGAAGAACAAGTGCGCGCCGCCCTTCCAGGAAGCCGAGTTCGACATCATCTACAACCAGGGCATCAGCCGCGCCGGCGAGGTGGTCGACCTGGGCTCGGCGCTGGGGATGATCGAAAAGTCCGGCTCGTACTTCACGCTGGGTGAACAGAGCATTCAGGGCCGCGCGCAGGCGATCGAGTACCTGAAGGCGAACCCGGCGCTGCTCGAAGCGCTGGCGGCCCGCATCATCCAGGCGCCGCGGCCGTCGGGCGTCGTGCCCGTGCAGGAAGCGGCATGACCGCGCGGTGGCTCTGGGCAGTGGGCGCGTTGCTCTGCGCGCAGCTGGTGGTGCCGCGGGTCGAGAGGGTCTCGAAGCCGGCGGGTCGTGAGCTGAAACGGTCAACGCCTCCGAGGCCCGCCGCCGCCGCGCGGCTCGCCCGTCAAGACTGAGGCAGCGACTTCAAAGACGTCGGCCAGGTCTTCTCACCGGCGCGCAGCGCGTAGCCTTCACCTTCCGGTTCGAGCATCGAGCCCAGGGCGAACTGCGCGTCGCGTGAGAAGCGGGCCTTCGCCTTGCCGCCCTTCACTTTCGCGGTGAGCACGCCTTCGTCATCGAGGGCCAGCGTCGCGGCGTCGAGCCATTCGGCGGTGCGGTCAGAAAGACGAACCGAGATGCGGTCACCTTCGCCGGCGTCGATTGCCTGCACCTCGAAGGCAGCGTCTTCGACGGTGACGAAGCACCAGTCGTTGCCGATCTCGAGCTTGAAGCGGCCGTCGTCGGTGACGCGCAGGCCAGTGTTGAAGGCCTCGATGATGCGCGCGTGCTCGACCGGCGCGTCGTCGTGGAACCAGCGCAAGCGGCGGTCGAGGCGAATGCCGCTGTCTTCCCGCGTGTGCCAGCGCCTGGTGTCGACTACCAACCGCGCACCAGCTCGGTGTAGCCGCGGAAGCCGATCGCTCCCCAGAAGTTCACCAGCACCGCGAGCACCGCCAGCGCGGCGACCTTCGGCTGACGAAGGCTCCAGCCGCTGACCGCGAACATCAGCAGGACGTAGACCGTGTAGTCGAGGCTGAAGCGGAACCCGAACTGGGCGTAGCCGGTGTTCTGGTAGAAAAATCCGGGCAGCGCGCAGGCAGCGATGGTCAGCGCCAGCGGGACCTTGAGGCGAGACGGCGCGTCGTCGCCTTGCCAGAGCGAGGCCTGCGCGAAGACGGCGCCGGCGAACGCGAGCCAGACCAGCGTGCCCCGGGTTCCCAGTGGCACGTTCGGCAATGCGGGGAACATCGCCGACACCAGCAGCGGCACGACCAACGTCGCCAGCGCGAGCAGGTATGCCTTCGGCTTGTGCGCTGAGGCGAAGACGAGCACCAGCAGCGGCAGGGTGAGCAGCAGCGACAGGCCCCACGGGTCATACGAAATCTGCAGCGGAGTCGTCGCGAACAGCGGCACTTTGAGAAACGCGGCCTCGAGGTTGCGCGCGAGGTACGAGAGGTTGAAGAGCCCGAGGTTGTCGATGTCGGCGTTGACGCGGTTCTCGTAGAAGAAGCGGTGCCCGAACTCGCCGAAGCTGCCGAAGCGGACCTTGTTGAAGACGGCTCCCGCGAGCGCGAGCGGAGCAGCCCCTGCCGCGAAGAGCCCAAGCTTTTTGCCGACCATCGGCAAATTCGCCGACAGCGCCTTCAGGTCTTCCAGCCGCTTGCCTTTCGTCGGCGCCGCGGCCTCGAGCAGGAAGAAGAGGCCGGTGAAGAGCAGCGGGGTGCGGGTGAGCACCGCCATCGAGAAGAACAGGCCGGCCAGCACCGGTCGCCGTGCCCGCAGTGCGTTGCGCGCGTAGAGACAGGTGAAGGCGACGCCCATCACCTCGGCCGAGAACCAGACCTCGCCGCGAATGCCGCAGTAGAAGAAGACGGTGCCGAAGCACAGCAGCAAGGCGAGGGCGACCTGCTCACGGGGATCCTGCCCGGTGGCCTCTTGCGTCGCGACGAGGCGCAGCAGCGAGAAGAAGAGGGCCACCGCGAGCGCCGCCCAGAAGACGCCGAACGACGTGTCGTTGAACTGGTATCCGTGGATGGCGACGAAAGGCAGCATCACCACCGCGGGAAAAGCCGGGAAGCTCGAGTACCACTTGTCGCCCTGCTGCAGCGGCCGGGTGCAGCGGGTCGGCACGCCGCCGACGTCGCGCACGCACGCCCAGTCTTCCGTGTTCGGCAGCACCGCGGGGTCGATGTCGACGCGGCCTTCGACGAAGGCCTGTGCCTGGTAGACGAAGTGCGGGGCCGCGCTCTGCCGCAGGAAGCGCTGCGACGAGAAGAAAGACAGCACCACGAAGGTGACCGCGAAGAGGATCAGCTCGATGCGGTAGGCCTCGGCGAACAGCCTGACCGCGGTGACGACGGGGTGCGGCGGGGGCGGTACGGGTGCGGCGGGGGCGACAGGCTCACTCATCGGGCGGCTCCTCTCAGCGCGCGGCGCAGCGACTCCATCGCTGTCCACGCCGCGAACTGCTGAACGCGATCGCGATCGTTGGCAAAGGCGCAGTGGTGGCGTTCGACAGCGGGCGGCGCCTCGGGCCCCTGCACGGCGATGAAGATGGTGCCGACGGGATTCTTCGCGTCGCCACCGGTCGGCCCTGCGTAGCCCGTGACCGAGACTGCCCAGTCGGCCTTCAGGGCCGCGCGCGCGCCCGACGCCATCTCGGCCGCGACCTCGCCCGACACCGCAGTGTGCGCGACCAGCGTCGCGTGCTTCACCCCGAGCCACGTCTCTTTCGCGCTCTCGCGGTAGGCGACCGCGCCGCCGATGAGCCAATCGCTGGCGCCGGCTTCCGACGTCATCGCCGCGCAGATCCGCCCGCCGGTGCACGACTCGGCGACTGCGAGCGTCTGCTTCCGCGCGCGAAGCAACGCGCCCACCGCGCCGGCCAGTGACTCGTCGCCCTCGGCAAAGACGAAGTCGCCCAGCACCTCGCGGCTCGCCGCTTCGGCCGCGGCCAGCGCCGCCTCGGCCAGCGCTGGATCCTCTGCGACTGCGAGCAGCTTCAGGTGATTCTCGGGCGCGTGCGTGCGGTAGCCGAAGGTCACCTTCGGGTGAAGCGGGTAGAGCGGGCGAATCTTCGCGTCGAGGTGCGACTCGGGCAGCCCCACCGTCTTCAGCAGCTTGAGCCGCGCGTAGCCGGTGTGACCTGCGCGCTGCTTCACCCGCGGCAGCACCTCGTGCTCGACCAGGTGCAGGTATTCCTTTGGGACGCCGGGCACGAACATCAGCAGGCAGCGGCCAACCGTCATCGCGAACATCGGCGCCGAGCCGACCGCGTTGAGAATCACCTCGGCGCCTTCTGGAACCAGGGCCTGGCGAAGGTTGTTGGCGGTCAGCGCGTAGCCGCGCGAACGAAAGCGGTCTTCGAGGTGCGTGCGCGCGGCGATCGACTCGACCAGCGGCACGCCCCCAAACTTTGCCGCGCACTCGGCGGTGTAGTCGTCGGACGTCGGCCCGAGCCCACCCGAGACGAGCACTGCGTCGCTGCGCGCGGCCGCCTGCGACAGCACCTCGATGATTTCCTCGGGCACGTCGCCGACGACCGTGTTGCGGGTGACGGTCAGGCCCAGGGTGTCGAGCAGGCGTGTCTGGAAGTACCGACTGTTGGTGTCGATGGTGAGCCCGGTCAGCAGCTCGTCGCCGGTGCAGACAGTCTCGATGCGCACGGGGCGCTCGGTACTACAGGACTTCGCTCTCGTCTTCGTCGGCGTGCATCATTTGTCTTTGCCGGCTCGGGTTCATGCCATCGGCGTCACCGTCAGCTTCCAAAGGCGCGGTCTTCGTGATCAGCCTTCGACGACGCAAGGCTCGACGCTGGTGACGAGCTGGGCCATTTCCTCCTGCAGCTCTTCGATTAGCAACAGCGACTGCGGGCGGGCGCCACCCGGCGATGCCTCCCAGAGCTGCTCGTTCGAAGGAAGCGATGCACGGGAGGCCGTGACCATCGCAGCTCCGCGCCAGACCTCGGCGAGGTCGCCGCGCTGGGCAGCGTCCCGGGCGATCGCCGCCCCGAGCGCGGCGTTGCTGGCAGCCTGCTCTGTCGCGCGTCGAAACGCCTCGTCTTTGCTCGGCCGCTCGGCAGCCGGGCGCACCACACCGTCTGCGGGGCCGATCTCGCTCTGACCGCTCAGCTGGGCATTGTCCGCGCGGGCTTGCTCGAACGGCATCCGGTGGTCGAGGTAGCCCTCGTTGAAATCGTGCGCGTTGAAGTTCATCACCTCACCGCCCCCTCTTGCGTCGTCCTCGATGAAGTGGACGGTGGCTCGACTGCCGCCTGCCGCGGTCTGCCGGGCATCGGCATTGGCGATACTCCCCAGGCCAGTCTGGGTGGGAACCGGGTCCCGGACGTTGATGTAGTGGGTGTATTGAGGCCCCGACGGGTACGACGCCGCTGCACCGCCGAACGTCTCGACCTTGATCTTCGAGAGGATCGCGTCCGCCTTCGCGGGCCCGTAGTTGTCGACCAGCACGGTCTTGAGCGCCGTCAGCGCGCCGCTGGTGACGAGCGCACCCTGGCTGTGCGCCGAGAGGTGAATCGGCCGGCTCTCACGGATGTCGATCGCCAACTGGTAGGCCAGACGCGCGGTGGCATTGTTGGTGGCGGGAGCAAGCCGCGTCTTGTCCATCAGGCACTGCCCCAGATCCCAGACAATGTTGAAGCCGACTCCCGCCGTCGCGTTGTGAATCGCAACCACGTTGACGTTGGCGCGGTTGGCCAGGGCCTGGGCGCTGCGCGCCTGCGCCGCGGCGTCGTCCTGAATGCCGTTGATTTCGTACACCATCTCACTCGCCGTCCCATTCGCGGGCTTGAAGGGCGCCACCGAGCGCGCGTCGGTGCCGGCCCCGTAGACCGCGCCGCTCGGGTTCGCCGGGTCGCCCAACCTGGGACCTGCGCCGATGACGCTGCCGTCGAACGCGAGGTCGGCAGTTGGGGTGGTTGGCGTGTTGGCGTCGAGGATCAGCTGCAGTCCGCCAGCACCCCGAGCGCCGGCCGCGTCTCGCTGGGCCGCGTCTGCATCGGTGCGGGCCTGCTCCGCGAGGGTCTGCGCGGCGGCTTCCGACGGGTGGCGCGCGGCGTACATCTCGAGGCGACGCGCCGCCTGCTCGGCGCGTCCCGCGGCGGCCGTCGCCTCGGCTGCCATCGGGACGAGGCCCTCGCGGGCCAGCGCGAGCCCGGCCTCGGCAGGGGCAATCGCTAATCTCGTGGAGATCGTGCTGTGGGCGCCGGCGAGCGCCGCCCGCAGCTCCGACTGGGCGCTGAGAATCTGGGCCTCGGCGCGCTGTCGCAGGTTCGCCGCTTCGCCCGCTGCCTGGTGCGCCTGGTCCGCCAGCGCGGCGGGCGCTACTGCAGTGAGAGGTCGCGCTGCAGCCGCCGCGTGGGCCGCTTCGAACTGATCCAACCCACCTGCGCCCAGCGCCGACGGTGGCTGCGCGGCCAGCCCTGCCGCTGTCGCCGACAGCCGAGCGGACGCTGCGAAGGCCTCGGCGGCCCGCGCGTGACGGCTCGCGTCCTGCGCTTCCTGCATCGCAGGCCGCGTGAGCTTGCCGACCTCGTCGAGCGCCACCACCTTCTGATTGAGCTGTTGCGCGCACGTCGAGGCGGCCGCCGCCGCCCGCGTCGCCTCGGCGGCGAGCCGCGTCGCTTCCCTGCTGGCGGAGGTGGCGGTCGCGCGCGCCGCGTCGCGCTGAGGGCCCGGCTTGGCCAGGGCCGCCCGCTGACCCGCTTTGGTCGCGCGGGCCGCGGCCTCTTTCGCCCTCTGCGCCGCTGCCTGGGCCGCCTGCGCTGACCGCCGCGCGGTGTCCGAGTCGGTGCTTTGCCGGGAAGTCGAGGTCGAGGTCGTCTTGGTCGTGGCCGGGTTGCTGACGTTCATAGAGGCTCCAAAAGGGAAAACGGCGGGCGGCATCGAACTGAGTCCGCCCGCCGTTATTTGTTGCACGCGACCTCAGTGGGTCTGATTCCAGGCCTGGTAGACGGTGTCGGTGTCGGTGAGGACCTGGGCAAACCGTGCGGTACCGAACGTCTTCCACCAGTCCTCTCCGTAGGGCCCCGCTGCCCAGGGGACGATGGAATCGAACTGCGCGACGTCGACGGCCTGGGTCACGTACGCGCGCAGCTCCTGTTCGCTCGGAACGCCGTCGAAGAAGCCGAACTCACCCAACACCACCGGCCGCCCGAGCTCCCGGGCGAGCCGGACGTCGGTGTCGATCGACGACTGGTTTTCGGGCACGCGTTTGTTCGCGTACTGGTGAATCGAGACGAAGTCGAACTGGCGCAGGAAGTTGCGCCGCTCGTCCTCGTTGGTGCCGACGAACTCTCGACTGTTGGTGAGGCCAGCCGTGACGAGGTGCCGCGGCGCCTTCGCGCGCACCAGCGCTACCAGGTCGGCGTAGAACGCCTTGACCGCAGCGAAGTCGGGCGCATCGGTGGTTCGTAGCCCGTAGCTCTTCGTCTCATTCGCAATCTCCCAGGCGAAGATCGCCGGGTCATCCTTGAACCGCTCGACGATCGTCGCCGCGAACGGGCGGAAGTTGACCTGGTAGCCCTGCTGAAACCAGGCGTTCTGGAGCACCGGGTGCGCGATCACCAGCGTCCCGTCGGGGTACTTGAGCCAGTCGAAGAACGGCTCGTCGCCCTTCACGACCGCAAACGGGCCACTGTAGTCCCAGCCTGCCGAGCCGTTTCGCCCGCCGAGAAACTCCGGGGAGGTCGTGGTGTAGAACTCCTGCCGTGCAAAGCTTGTGAGGGCGACCGTCACCTTCATCCCCAGCGCGCTGGCCAGCGACAGCAAGACCGCGAGGCGATCACCCACCTGCGACGTCGTCAGCGCGCTGTTGGGCAGGAAGACGCGCACATTGCGGATGCCCGCGCGCTGCGCTCCCGTCAGCTCGTCCCAGATCCGATCTGGGTGGTCATAGACGAGCTGTGAGAGGTTCCCGCCGACCTGCTTGAACGGCTGGCCGTTGAGCATGAAGTGCCCCGCATGCACGAACGCGGCGCCCGCCAGCGGCGTCAAGGCCGCGAAGCCTCCCTGGGCCAGGTTCCCCAACGGGAAGGGCGTCCCCATCGCGTGGAAGGCGCCCATCGAGGCGTCGAACCGAAACGCCTGCACGCCCCCTGACACCTCGGCCAGCAACCCACCTTCGAACTCCTGGTACCCGAAGGCCTGCCCAGCCTGGATCTTGGCGCTCACTTCGGGCGTGGCCCGAAACGCGGTGACGTGCCAATCGCCCAGCTCCTGCGGGTTGAGGATCTGCCGGCCGCTGTTCGGCAGCCCGAGCACCGAGTTCGAGCCGGCCAGCCCGTTGGTGAAGCTGTTGCTGGAGTAGGCGCGCCCCAGGTCGCCAGAGACGTCGAACGTGACGAACTGCCCGTTCTTGCGCTGGTAGGCATACAGCTGGACGCGTTGGCCGTTCTTCGTGAAGTCCTGGAAGAACACCGGCAGGTTCTGGCTGCCCGGATAGTGGGACGCCCCGCCGACGTAGACAGGGCTCGCGATGCCGTTGCGCACCACATCTTCCACCGAAGTGCCGCCGGGCAGCGGGCTGAACGGAAAGGACGAACCCCGCTTGGCCGCCAGCGACTGCTCTGCTCCCGCGCGGAACTTGTTGCAGTGGTCCTGCCAGCGCTGGACGTCTCGGGGTACTGAGGCGGCCTGCGCGATGAGCCCGGGCAGGTCCAGCCCGGCCTGGCTCTGGGGTGGAACGGCATTGCACGAAAAGAGAATCAGCACGGCGGAGATCACGGCGGTCTTCATGGGTTCCTCGAAAGGGGGTGTCGCCGCCTAGAGGCGCGCCACGCGCGGCAGTTGCATTCGAGCGTGAAGAAAAGTGCAGCGGGCTACCTGGGGGAGAACGCCGAAGGGTCGAGCGCGATCCGGCTCTGGACCAACCGCAGAATGCTGCGCAGCTCTTCCTGACCGAGACCGAGCTCTTCGGCGAGGGTCTGGCGCAGGTGAGCCTGCACGTCGGCGTGCGCGCGTCTCAACCAGCGGGAAGCCGTCACCGGGTGCACCCCATAGCGGGGCCCCAGCTCGTAGATGGTGAGCCCCACGAGCGTCCCTTGAAGCAGCTCGCGGGCCCGCGGCTCGAGTGCGTCGACGGCCGATCGCAGCGCCCGTCGCACCTTCGAGCCGTAGTGCTTCTTCAGGTATTGCAGCTGGGGATCTGCGCGAGCGGATTCGAGCGGATCGAAGAGGTCGATGAGCTGGGCGCTCTCGGGCCGCCGGGCGGCCTTCTTGCGGGCGCGCAGCAGCTCTCTCACGGAGGTGACTCGAAGCCAGCTCGCCAGCGGCCCTCGCCCGAGGTACCCGAGCAGCCGGGGGCGCCCGCCCGGCACCAGCAGCTGTTCACTCAGCAACTGGGTGATGTCGTCGGCGTGATCCTGCAGACGAAGCCGCCTCGCCTCGGCGCTCACCACCGCGGCCAGCCGCCGCTCGACCAGAGTCGTCGCGGCGGGGTCGCCGTGGGCGCATGCGAACGTGAGCAAAAGCTCTTCCGAGAGAGGGTCTGCAAGCGCGCCCCCTGCGGCCTTCATTGCCGCCACGACGAAGGCGAGGAAGGCTTCGGGTTTGACCTTCACCTGGGGCCACTGGGCGCGGCCGGCCGACAGCACGCGGGCCGCCTCTGCCTGCTCGGGGCTCACTGCGCCTTCCTCGCGTGGGCCAGCGCCGTGAGCACCCCCGCACCGCGATCTGCGCGCGCCAGCACCCGCTCGGCCTGCGCGAGGCCGCGTTGCGCCTCGGCTGTGCGGCCTGCCACCTGGTGGCCTCGAACCGCCATCAGCAGCAGCTCGGGCCAGAGCAGCATTCGAAGCCCCGTTTCGCTGGTCGACTGATCGGGCCGTCGCAGCTCGAGCAGTGCTGCCAGCGCCGAGGCATCGGTGGCTGCCTTCGTGCCCAGCGCCGCGCGAAGTCCAAAGTAGAGGCAGTAGTGGCCAGCAGTCCCGAGCATGCCCCGCGCGCCTTTGAGAAACAGGGCGGCTGCCAGGGCTGCGTCGCCTTCGGCGAGCGCCTGGTGCGCCTCGACCACCAGCCGCGTCTCGGGACTCGATGCGGCCTTGGTCAGAAACCAGTCGTGGTGCGGCTCGTCGAGGCGCACGCCCACCAGGTGCATCAGCCAGGCGTCTTCGAGGCGGGCCTTGTGGCGGTGCTCGAACGCGGCCGCGAACAGGCTGCGCGCCCGCTGCAGGTGCCCTTGCCCCAGGTGGACGAGCGCGTGCTCGGCGTGGTGAAGCGCGAGGCTCCGGCGATCGTCGCGCTCGGTGGCTGCCTCGGTCAGCGCCGTGTAAGCGGAGTCTGCTTCTTCGAAACGCGCTGACATCGCGGCCAGCCGGGCGCGGCAGATTTGCCCGATCTGGACCTCGGCGGCGGGCTCGGGAGAGCGCTCGAACGCCTCGAAGTCGCCGCGACTGGCGGCGAGATCTGCCTCGTAGAGCCGGACGCGGCGCACCAGCCCCAGCTGCCTCAGCCGAGCGAGCGCGAGATCCGTGTCGGCAGAGCGGTTGGCGTAGTCCAGCGCGACGGCGAGGAGAATCGAGGGGCCCTCATCTCTTCGGTCGAGGGAGTTGAGGCGCGCCAGCTCGAGGGCGCGATCGAACCGGCCGGCGATGAGGTTGGCGCGCGTCCCGTGCTCCGACGCGGGGCGGTAGTCCGAAGCCACCACCAGCAGGCGGTCGAAGTACGGCACCGCCTCGGCGGACCGCAGGTCGTGAAACAACGAGTCGGCCATCCACCACAGCGCCTCGCGATCGCGCGGGAAGCGTTGCAGCACGTCGCTCCACACCTCACGCGCGGCCGTGCGGTCTCTGCGGATGAAGAGATCGAACGCCTCGATGTACCGGGCTTCCTTCCAGGGAAGCTTGTCGCGCCGGGACATCGCCGCTTCGAGCTGCTCCTGCGCCCCGCTGGCGCCGACCCACGCGAGCGCGGTCGCCAGCCGGTAGCGCGCCATCGCGAAGTTCGGGTCGAGGGCGATCGCCTTCAAGCACTCGACCCTGGCCGCGTCGGGCTCCTGTGCCTCCCAGAGGCGCTCGGCCATTGCATAGAAGTGGTAGGCCTCGAGGTCGCGGGTGAGGTTCGGCGCGCGGGCCGTGCGGGCCGCAAGCTCAGGCGACGCGACCAGGCGCAGGTGGAGGCTCGTCGCCAGCCGGCTCAAGCCCGCTGCCAGGGCTTGAGAATCGGCGGCCTCGAGCTCGAGCCCGAAGTAGGCCTCTCCGCGGGTCGGGTGAATGGCCTCGACGCGAAGCATCAGGCCTTGCGACACCTCACGCAGCGTCGGCACCAACGCGACCTGGGTCAGCAGCGCGGCAGCGGTCTTCGCAAGCACCAGTGGGCTGACCTGCGCCGGAGCTTCACCGGTGACCGCCCGCATCGTCTGGATCACGAGCGCGCGCGGCAGCACCTCACAGTGCTCCGATTGGACCAGGCTCGCCAGCAACCCCGAGAGGCTGTCGAGCTCACGCAGACGGGTGTGGTTGACCGTGTCCGCGAGCCCGACGAGGACCCGCCCTGAGAAAAGGGGAGCAACCGGGTTGAGCCACCGCTGTCCTGCCACCAACCCGAGCCCGAGGACCCCTGCCCCCGCCACCAGCGCGCGTCGCGAGATGACCGGGCGCGGCTTGAGCTGGTCGAGCAGGAGCCGCATCGACGCGAACCGCGCTTCCGGATTGAACGACATTCCCCGCTGAAGGGCGCTCAACGTTCTCCGGGAAACCCGGCTGCCAGTCGCCGGTTGAGAAAAGCGACCCTCGCGGATGTCTGACTCCCGGCGGTGCGGGTTCCGGTTCGCGAAGGGAGGCCCGCCCGTCAGCAAGAGAAACGCGCTCACGCAGAAGCTGAACTGGTCGCAGCGGTGGTCGACCACCGCGCCGTTCGCCTGCTCGGGTGCCATGAAGGCCGGGGTACCGACCACCAGCCCGTCGGCCGTGTGATGGGCGACGATGTCCTCGGAGGTCTGCCGCGGTGGGGGGCTGCCCGGCTTCGACGGCTCGGCGTCGAGCCGGGCCAGGCCGAAGTCGGTGACGCGGACGCGGCCGTCGTTCGCGATCAAGACGTTGTCGGGCTTGAAGTCGCGATGGACGATTCCCACCGCGTGGGCAGCAACCAGCCCCGCTCCAGCGGCGATCAAGCAATCGAGGATTTCTTGTTGGGTGCGCGGCTTCGACGCCCCCCACCGTCTGAGCGTCTGGCCCTCGACGAGCTCCATCGCGATGAAGACGCCCTCGGGCCGCTCACCCACCTCGAAGATCTGAACCACGTTCGGATGAGACAGCCGCGCCATCGCCTGCGCTTCCCGCACCGCCCGCGATCGGCGAGCTTCGGAGCCGGCGGGGCCAGCGCTGCCGACACGGACCACCTTGAGCGCGACCGCGCGGCCCAGCTCGGGGTCGAGCGCGCGATACACGACCCCCATTCCGCCCTGCCCCAGCAGGCCGTCGACGACGAAGCGCCCGGCGCGGGTCCCTGGCGGGAGCAGACTTTCGGCTGGCGTGCCCGCGTCACCCTCGACCTCGGTGTCGGCGAGCCCCTCGCCCGCCTCGACGCGCGCGAGGCGGCGCTTGCACGCCGCGCAGCCGATGAGGTGGCGCGACACCCGAATGCGCGCCGCTTCGTCCAACTCGCCGTGAGCGAACTGCGAGAGCTCGAAGCTGCTCGCGCAACAAGGGCTTGCGTCCAGTCGGGTCTCGGCCACGACCTGGCTGCGAAGCGCGGACATCAGCTCGGCGCAGTCGGCGCAGCTGCGCAGGTGCACGTCGAGTCGCTGGCGGGCGGCGCTGTCGACGCGGCCCTCGAGCACCTCGACGATGCGCTCGCTCGGGGGGCAATTGGCTGAGGCAGGGCCCTCGCGGGTCACCGTCCCATCGGGGCGTTCCGGCATCATCTGGAGGCAAGCATTGTTACCCGCGGTACGTGGGTGACCATCCGCTCTCCGGCCGCTGGGTCGCGAGCGCAGGCATCTTTCCATCGCCATCCCACTTGATTGATGCGCGGATGCGGAAGAGACAGCCTCGTGTCCAGCAATCCTGACCCCGAACACCTCGAGTTCACGCGCGCCCAGCGACTGCGTCAGCGGCGTCTGGCGCTGGTGATGGGTGCGGTGGTGCTGGTCCCGCTCGCCTGGTTGATCGTGCACGAGGTGCAGGCGGCCTCAGCCAGACGCGCCGCGCGGCTCTCCACCGCCCAGAAAACCGAGCTCGCCGCGTTGCTGGACCAACGCGAGGCCGTCGCCCGAGAGCGGGTCGAGCATTGGAACGCGGCGATCCAACGCGACGCGCTCGCCGCGTTCACGCCCGGAACCGACGCGTGCCCGCTGACGCTCACGCCGCCATCGCAGGCCTCGGCCGCTGAGTACGTGAAGTACGCCACCCACAGCCCGGCCTTCGGAGCGTGGTCGCTGTGCATCCTTCGCGCGGCGGACGACGCCACGACGTGCACCCGCACCCTCGCGGTCGACCCCACGCGCATCGCGCTTCGAGCCCGGAGCTCCGAAGACGACGTCTACGTGTGGGACCTCGAGCAGGAAAGAGCAGCTGCGACTGAAGAGGCACCTGCGGTGTTGGTGATCGTCGGCGCGGAGGTCCGCCCGACCGTGCACTCGCCTGCCGTGGGGCGGGTGTCGTTCGCCCCCGGGACGCTCTCGGGCCGCAGCTACCTCTACGCACCCGAGCAAGGTCACTTCATCTGCGCCGGCGACGTCTCGGCCCGCAACTCGAAGAACGTGGACATCGAGGTCAGCCACTTCGGCGAGACACCGTCGGCGCAGCAGAACACTGCCGAGCACGAGACGCGCCTCGCGCTCGAGCGAGACCTGGAGCTCCACCTGCGGTTCGCCACCCCACCTGCGCTCCGGAAACTGGCCGCGCCCTGACGAGCGACGCTGCGCGCGCGCTCGGGCGGCGAACCACCGTGATGCCGCCGGCCTGCCGAGGGGCCCTGCGATCCGGTGAAGGAGGCGCGTTCGTGCAAGCGTGGGTGGAAGCTGCAGGTGCAAGCAAGGGTCGAAACATCGCGCGGGCGTGGTCCGTGGCTGATAACAGGCAAGGAAATGCGCCCCCTGCTCTTCCTCGCCCTTGCCGCGGGTTGTGCCGCCTGCGGATTTCCCCCGGGAATCACCATTACGCCCACCCCGGTGGCGAAGGTGACGTGTGCGAAAGGCACCGGCTCGTGCCGCTGTCAGAACGCGTCCTTCAGCCTCATCAGGGATGAGACGCCAACGGCCTCGTGCGACACCTCGCTCGGAACGAACGCGTCCTGTTGCTACGACCTCAACTCGTCGGGCGAGACGACGTCCTGCGATTGCCGCGAGTACGTCTGCTTCGAGGCGAACGGCACCTGCAGCTGCGGCATCGGTGCGGTTCCCTCAGGCGCCACGAAGGTCAATGGGTGCAGCGAGAAGCCCGGCTCGCGCAACTGTTGCTGGGGCACGGGCTACAGCTGCACGTGTCAGAACTACTCGGGCACGCCGTTCGGTTGTGCGGGGGGCACCGGCCTTGTCAGCAAGTGCCCCGACGCCAAGGAGTACTTCTCGTCGTGCGGCGCGAAGACCGCCGCGAGCTGCCAGGGCCTCACCTGGAAACCGTAGCGCCCGCTACTTCCCGTACGTGTAGGCCGAGGCAATCACCGGCGCGAACCCCGCGCCGCCCAACCACGACATCAGGGCGCTGTAGGGGACCTCGGTGACGCGCTGCTCGCCCTTGAAGACCTTGCCGTCGGCCTCGACGTTGTTGGCGCCGATGAAGGTCGGCTGGCCGCCCTTGATGCCTGCGAAGAGCACCACGTGGCCCTGGTCGTTGACGCCGGCGCCATTGAGGTTGGTGCGGAAGAAGACCGGATCGCCCTCCTTCATGTTCGAATTCCACCACGCGGTCTGCTCGGCGGTGAGCTGGTAGGTGGGCGCGTTCGGCAGCTGCTGGCCGGGAAAGGGATTGTGCGCCTTCCAGGGCTCACCGGCGGTGGCGAGACGGCCGTGCAGGTTGGGGGCCCCGGTGAGGGTTCCGCGCGGGTAGAAGCCCTGGTGCCCGACCGACTGCAGGTAGGACGAGACGAAGCTTTGGCAGTGGCCCTGGGCCCGGGTGTTGGCGTCCGAGGAGAAGCGGTTGACCAACGGGTTGGTCGAGTGGCCCTTGAGCGCGACGATCTCCGAGGCGCCCAGGCCGTCGAGCTCGCGGGCGTTGGCGAGGGAATCGGCCAAAGCTACGACGCTGGAGAACTTGAGAAAGGCCAGCTTCAGAGCGCTGCCCTGCCCAGTCGACAGCCCGTCGAGCCTCGGCTGCGCACGCCGGTCGCGCTCGCGCTCGGTCTGCCCCGAGGTGAAGTGGGGCGACTTCAGGTCGCGCAACAGCGTGGTGATTTTGGTCATCGTCCCTGGGTGACGAGCAGTGCCGCAGAAGGTCGCGCGACTGGGTTCCTGGGTCGGCGGCGATCTATCGCTCAAAGCCCGCTTCAGCGAACCATCGCGCTGATCGCTTCGGGGGTCAGCGCCAGTGACAGGTCCTTCTGCGCCTGTGCCAGCGCGTCGACGAGCGCCTGCATCGACGCAAATCGTCCCGACGGCTCGGGCGCGACGCAGCGGCGCGAGAGCTCCCAAAGCCTGGGGATCACCCAGACGTCCACCGGCGCGTCCCCCGTTCGTCCCGCGGCGACGTCTTGCGACAGCTTGCGCGGCCGCGATCCCCCGTACGAGCGGCGCCCGGTCAGCAGCTCCTGCATGACCAGCCCCAGCGAGAAGATGTCGGTTCGCGCGTCGAGCCGGCCGCCCCGCGCCTGCTCGGGCGAGAAGTACTGCAGCTTGCCCAGCACGATCCCCGTCGCCGTCGCCTCGTTTATCGCCGCCTGGGCCATGCCGAAGTCGATCACCTTCACGACCCCTGCCGTACTGACCATCAGGTTCCCGGGGCTCACGTCGCGGTGAATGAGGTTCAGCGGCTCGCCCCGCGCGTCGAGCGCCCGGTGCGCGGCGCCCAGCCCCAGGGCCGCCTGGCGAATCAGCTCGACCGTCAGCCCCGCGGGCGCGATCGACCCGCTGTCCTTGAACCGGTTGAGCAGCCCCCGCAGGTCGATGCCGTCGATCAGCTCGAGCGCGAGGTACGAAGCGCCGTCGACCTCTCCGAAGTCGAGCAGCCGCCCGATGTTCGGGTGCTCGAGCCGAGCGAGCAGGGGCGCTTCCTGGCGGAACCGGCGCTGGAAGTCGCGATCGGCCGACAGCTCGGGCAGCAGCCGCTTCACCACGCACTGCGCCCCGTCGTCGCGCTCGGCGAGAAACACCTCGCCCATTCCGCCCCGGCCCAGCCGCTTCAGCAGCCGGTACGGCCCCAGCTGCTCGAACTTCGACTTCCCTTCCTGCGCCAGGGTCGCCAACACCGCCTGGCACAGCTCGCAGCCATCGAGGTGCTCGAGCACTCCTGCGCGTTCGCTGGCTGGAAGATCGCCGGTGAAGAACGCGAGCAGCTGCCCGTCGCTCACGCACCCGCTCATTTCTTGGGGTCGACTGAGATCAGCAGCCGGCTCAGCGACAGATCGAGGTTCGGCTCGACCCGGCGCAGATCGCTGTCGATCTCCGAGTCGCTCATCCGGAACTTCGCCGAGAGCACGCCGCGCACGCCCTCGAGCAGCGTCGACTTCGCTTTCGTAATCCGCCGGGCGGCGGTGGCGCGGTGGATCTGAAACATCACGCCCAGCTGGTCGATGCTCAGCCCGTCTTTCAGGTGCATCCGCAGCAGGCCGCGATCTTCGAGGGGCAGCTTCAAGAACGACGTCTGAAAGGCGACCTTGAAGCGGTTGCTGTGGGTGGCCTTGAGCAGATCCAGCTCGGGATCTCCGCCGGTGATCGCGACGTCGAGCCCACCATCGTCGATGCTCGGCGCCTGCTGGTAACGCTTGAGCCGCACGAGCTCGATCGCGATCCGCACCGCCGCCACCCCGACCCACGAGGCGAGGCTGCCCGTGCCCTGGTACTCGGCCAGCCGTGCCGCCTTCCCTTTCGCAGCGACGACCAGCTTTTCCTGCAGCCGCTCTTCCACTTCCTCCAACAGCGCCGGCGTGGGCCGCATCGACGACAGCACCCGGGGCACCCGCTGGTGGCAAAGCTTCGCAAACGCCGCGAGGGCGACGGGGTCTCCGTGCACCGAGCCCAGGGCAAGGAACAGATCGGCGCTGTGCAGGTCCGACAGCGGCTTCTTCTCGAGCCGCTCGAGCACCGCCGCGGCGAACTGCTTCGCATCCGGAGCCTTGATCGTCGGGTGCGCGCCGAGCGCCTCTTCGGCGAAGGCGGTGAGCTCGGCGGTCGTCAGCGCGGGGTGGCGCACCCGAAGCGCCTTCGCGAACGTCTCACGCCAGAGGGTCATCTGCCGCCACCTTAGCCTCCCGCAGCGACGGCGACGCAGATCCCATCAACGGCCGCGCTTCGGGGATATGGTCGGCGCCGCAGATGGGTGAATTCCTCGGCCGGTACGAACTTCTGCGCAAGCTGGCCGCGGGCGGCATGGGCGAAGTCTTCCTCGCCCGGCAGCAAGGCCCGGTCGGCTTCGAGAAGTTCCTGGTCCTCAAGACCCTGTTGCCTCACCTGACTGAGGATCAGGAGTTCGTGAACATGTTCTTCGATGAGGCGCGCATCGCCGCGATGCTCAGCCACCCGAACATCGTTCAGATCTACGACCTCGGCGAGACCGCCGGCCGCTACTACATCGCGATGGAGTACGTGCACGGAGAGACCCTGCGCGCCACCCAGGACGCCGCAGCGTCCGTGAAGGGAGGCATCACCCTCGGCCTCAAGTGCCGGATCATCGCCGGCGCCGCGCAGGCCCTCGACTACGCCCACGACGCGCGCAACTCGGCGGGCCAGCACCTGGGGCTCATCCACCGCGACGTCAGCCCGCACAACATCATGATCGCCTTCTCGGGCGTGGTGAAGCTGGTCGACTTCGGCATCGCCAAGGCGAACAACAAGCTGGCCCGCACCGCCACCGGCGTCATCAAGGGCAAGTACGCGTACATGTCGCCCGAGCAGGCGTACGGCGAGACGCTCGATCGCCGCAGCGACGTCTTCGCCCTCGGCATCGTCTTTCACGAGCTGCTCACCGGCCAGCGGCTGTTCAAGCGCGAGAGCGAGCTCGAGACGATGGGCGCGGTGTCTGACCAGGACGTCGACGCTCCGTCGAAGCTCGTCAAGGGCATCCCCAGGGCGCTCGACGCGATCGTGATGAAGGCGTTGGCCCGCGAGCAGAAGAATCGGTACGCGACGTGCGGCCAGCTGCAGGCGGATCTCGAGGCGGTGATTCAGCAGCAGCGGCTGGCGGCCACCGCGGCGCACCTGGCGGTCTTCATGCAAAAGCTGTTTCCCGAGCAGGCGGCGCCCGACGCGCTGCTCAAGCTGAGCACCCGCCTGCCATCCGACAACGAGCAGACGCCCCTGCAAGAGCTCTCGGTGACGCCGATCATGGCGCCCAGCCGGCCGGGCCAGGCCTCGCTCGATCCCGCGCAGCTCGACGAGCGGCTGAGCAGCTGCGGCCCCAGCGATCAGATCTACGGCACCTTCCTCAACGCCGTCGAAGCCACTGTGCTCAAGCAGACCGGCCCCCGAAACGCCGCCGAGGTGCGCAAGGCTGCTGCCACCCCGCGCGCGTGGGTCGACTCGCTGCGCTACCCGACCACCGACTTCCTCAAGGTCCTCTGGCGGGGCGTCGAGCTGCTGGCCCCCAGGTGCGGGGGCATCGATCAGGCCTTCCTCGCCATCGGCGCCCAGGCGTTCACCCTGTTGATCGGCTCGCCGCTGGGGGCTCCGCTGCTGAGCCTGCCTGCACGCGCGACCCCGGACCTGGTGCTGCGCCCGTTGATCCAGCTGATCCAGCCGATGATCCAGCCCGGCAGCCGGATGGTGGCCGAGTGCACCCCAGCTTCCGCGCTGGTCGTCTTCAAGGGCGAGGTGCTGCCCCTGCAGCTCTACGCCGCGCTGATGCAGGCGGCGGTGGCGCACTTCGGCGGCCAACCCCCCACGATGGGGTGGGAAAAGACGATGCCCGAGCGGTTCGAGTTCAAGTTGCAGTGGTGAAGCGACTTCGGAAGGCAGTGCTCGTCCCCCCTGGAGCAGGCCTCTCACACCAAGGTGCACATGGCTCGGGCAAGTTGTCGGCTGGCAGGAGGAACCAAACACAGGTCTCATGCCGCCGTGCGTCGCGGCCAGAACCTCGTGTTGTTCGCGCTCTTCCTGGTGGTGCTGACCATCGCGGTGATGGCGACGATCGGAGTCACCCAGCAGGCCCGCCGCAAGATGGAGCTCAACGCCACCGCCGACGCCGCGGCCTACAGCCAGGCCGTCGCCACCGCCCGCACCTTCAACTCGATCGCGCTGCTCAACCGGGCCCAGGCCGCGACGATGGTCGCGATGACGGGCGTCCAGAGCGCGATGAGCTTCGCCGTCACCTACCGCGGAATGATGTGGGCCTCCTACGCGGCCTACTTCGCCCAGTGGGACAAGTACGGCGTCGGCTGCGACAGGTTCGGGATCGAGTTCCTCAGCTGCGGCCCGGGCACGGTCGAGAACCTCGGCACGCCGCTGGCGTCCCTGCACACCTGCACCAACTCGAAGTGCGTTCAGGCTTATCCGAACGAGCCCATTCCCGAGGACTGCAACTGCAGCGGCACGGGCTGCGACGCAGCCAGGGGAACGCTCGACCGCATCCACGCCCTGCTCAACCGGATCGGCGAGGTGAACAAGGTGTGGACGGATCTCGACCAGGCGGCAGGCAAGCAGACCCTCGCCATTCAGTACGAAGCGTTCAAGCTCGGCGGGCTTCAGCGCAGCACCGTCGCGACGCTGCTGGGGACCCGCTTCGATCAGGTGCTCACGCCGTCGGGGGCCAGGCTCGGAAGCCTGCTCGCCGCGTCCGAGGTGGGGAAGATCGTCGCGCCCGGCGTGATCGAGGCGTCGAGCCACGCGGTGATGGGCAGCCGGCGCCACCCGTTCATCACCCGCCGCGAAGACGGGCAGCGCGCCCTGCAGCTGGCGATGGACGCGATCCTCGTCAACGTGAAGCCGAGCGCAGTCGGCGAGATCGTGATCGGCCCGATGAAGGGCAACAGCTACTTCGCTACCAATCAGACCCACGGCACACAGGCGCAGGAGACCTCGGCCTGGGGCGACGAGCACGCCGAAGTGCGGGTGCTCTACAACGGGCCGCGCGGGGCCCTGGCCTTCAAGGGTGGAACGACGAACATCGAGTTCAAGGGCTGGGTGCGCTCGACCGACGAGCAGGACGCCACCGACTCGCACAGCTTCTGTCCCCACATCGTCTATCGGGATCGCACCGAGTTCGAAGTGCCCGCGTTCGAGGATCACACCCTGGCGCCGCACCAGACCGTGCCGCGCGACATGTGCCCCAACAGCTCGTGCATCTGGCCCGACTTCCTCGACGTCAACACCGGGGCGATTGGCGATGCGGCCGACGCGTTCGGCCAGCCGAAGGCGCAGGTCGCCGCGCACCTCGAGAAGGATCCCCGCGCCCCGTGGGACATGGCGTTCCGCTTCGCGATGACCCGAACCAACACCGGCACCGCGCTCAACATCCGCAACGGCCGCAAGATGCAGACGGTGTCGCCCGTACCGCAGATGGTCTCGACGGCGATCGCCTACTACCACCGGCCCGGTCACTGGAAAGAGCCGCCCAACTTCTTCAACCCCTTCTGGCGCGCGACGCTGGTTCGGGCCGACATCGACGACGACTCGCTCGCCGACCTGCAGTCGGGCGTCGATGCCAACAACGCGCCCTGGGCGTCGGACGCGGTGCGAAAGCTGATGGCCGCTGGCTACCAGGGGATCCCGTGAAAGCCGGCGCGCGCGGTCAGGCTGCACTCGAGAGCGCGCTGACGCTGCCGTTGGTCACCTTCCTCTTCCTCGGGCTGCTGCAGATGCTGCACGCGATGCAGGGGCGCGCGATGGCCGAGTACGCCGCGTCGCGGGCGGTGCGCGTCGGCAGCACCAACCACGCCAGCTGCAGGCGGATGATGGACGCGACGGTGCTCGCGCTGTTGCCGTCGTTCTCGAGCTTCGCCAGGGCCGGCAGCGATCCGGCCGAGAACCTCGCGGCCGCGTTCCTCAAGCACGGCGTGCAGAACAAGTGGCGCTACGACGACGAGTACTCGAAGGGCGGCGGCAAGCTGCGCTTCGTCGGAGACATCGTCTGGCTGCGCCGGGACTTCTCGAAGTCGACGGCCTACGCCGACGAGCTGAACTTCGATCAGCCGGGGCCTCCGCAGACGATGCGGGTGCAGATGATCTACTGGTTCCCGATGAAGATCCCGTTCGCCAACTGGGTGATCTCGAAGATGGTGCTCGGGTACGTGGGGGTCAACCCGCTGCTGTCGGGGCGCAAGGCGACGTGGGCGGGCGCTCCGCTCAACGGCCTGGCAGGAGCCGTCGCGGCGCGCGCGGCGGCGGGCGAGACAGTGCTGCCGATCGTCACCGAGGCGTCGATGCGAATGATGTCTCCGGTGCGTGAGCCTGGTGAGTGGTGTGGAGGCGGCCCATGATCCGCCGCGCGCGCGGGCAGGCGATCGTCGAGCTGGCGCTGGGCCTGCTCGTGCTGGTGCCGCTGACGTTGTTCGGCTTCTACCTGCTCGAAGCGTCGAACGAGAAGCTGGTGGTGACCGGCATCGGCAGCGAAGCGCTGTGGGCGACGACGGCCTACTCGCACCACGTGTACGAAGGCGCCGACTTCCACAGCCCGTCGGCCGCGGCCTCGGCGGCGGTCTCGACCCAGGCGGCCCACCCCGCGAAGAGCCGGCTGTTCGTCGCGGAGAAGAGCGTCGCGGTCAGCTGCTCGGGCAGCGGCCAAGGCATCCGCTACGCGCTGCTGCCGACGGCGAGCTTCTACCAGGACCTCGGCGGCGCCCGCTGCTCGGCGCGGCTGACGATCGACGCGAAGTTCCTGCCGAGCGCGTTCCTCGAGAAGGACCAGGGCGGCTTCTTCCAGGCGCCCCTGACCCAGATTCGCCGCGCGTTCACCTTCTGCGAGACCGACAGCTGCGAAGGCTTCCCGATGCTGGTCGACGACTGGGGGCTGACCAACCTCAACAACGAAGGCGCCGAGTGCGAGGTGTCGTCTCTGCAGACCGGCATCTGCGCCAACAGGGGCTACTTCTTCGCGGGGAGGAAGATCTACGAGACCCATCGCGACGCCGCCGGTACGAAGTCGACGGCAGACTTCCAGTTCGTGCAGCAGACGATGAACCTGGTTCCGAAGGACCTCGACACCACGAAGGAGTACCAGATGAGCTTTCGCGGTGAAGAGTCCGACTTCAAAGAGACCCTGGAAGACCTGAACGAGGGGCGGCCCGACTGGGAGACCACTCCGTTCAAGGCCCCGTGGAAGGACTCGTACGAAGGCCGCAAAGAGGACTTCCTCGGAAGATGAGCGCCCCCCTCGCGCTGCTGGCGCTGTTCGCGGCGGCCACCGACGGCTTCACCTGGGACCTGCCGCCGAAGGTCGTCAGCGACGTGATGATTGCCGGCGAGATCGAGGCCGGTGGAGTCCCAGTGCGAATGCGCAAGCTGACGGTCAAGCTGCCGGCTGGCGACGTGGGTGAGCACTTCCTGCGCAGCTTCCAGCGCCAGGGGCTCTTCGTGCCGCCGGGGATGCCGTACGATCGCGTGCTCACCGGCGTGCGCCCGCGCGACTTTCGGACCTTCACTGTCTTGATTCAGCAGATCGATGCGAAGCACGTCGCGGTGATCCTCGGTGAGGCCAGGCCGCTCGAGGCAAAGGGGCCGGGGACGTCGAGCGACCCGCTCTTCCCCGGAGCGAGCCACGCCTTCGAGACCCGCTTCGAGTCGGGCCGCACCGTCACCTACCGCGCGCGCGCGACCCCCTCTGAGCTCAGCTCGTTCTACACAGAGGTGCTGCCGAAAGTGGGCTTCGCGCGCAACGAGTCAGGCAGCTGGCGCAGCCCGAGCCAGGAGCTGTCGATTCTGT
Source organism: Myxococcales bacterium (assembly GCA_038206395.1). Lineage (GTDB taxonomy): Bacteria > Myxococcota > Myxococcia > Myxococcales > Myxococcaceae > JAGSPQ01. Next base: position 217,255 of record JBBRAX010000006.1, read on the forward strand.
CGGCGGCCGACCCCGCCGTGCCCGGGATGGCGAGCGTGGTGTTGATGTGGCGGCTGATCCCAGCCGGAGAGAAGTGATGGACGACCTGCTGCAGCGACTCAACCGAGACGATCCGACCGCGCTCGCAGAGCTGGGCCACGCGCTGTTGCCGTTCGTGCAGGCCGCCGTGCTGGCGCGCCAGCTCAAGCCGCTGGATGCGAACGGGGTGCTCACCGCGTTCCGGGCGGCGGTCGCAGCGCTCGCTCCGACGGCGCACGCGCTGACCTTTCACGCCGCGGTCGTCGAGCGGATTCGCGAGAGCCTCGGCACGTTCCTCGAAGCGAGCCCCGACCCGGGCCAGGCCGACGCAGTGGCCGCGCTCGACAAGATCCGGTCGCTGACGCCGCGCGATCGCGAGATGGTGATCGGCCGGTTCGTCGAGCGGCTACCTGCGTCGCTGCTGGCGCGCCACTTCCGAGCCGAGCCTGAGGCGGTCGCCGCGGTGCTCGCGCAGGGGGCGCTGCTGCTGGGCGGCCCGGCGCCGGCGGGCACCGACTGGAGCACAGAGCCGTCGCTGCTCGAGCCGGATGCCGCTCCGATCAGCACGCTGGTCGAGCTCGAGAACCTGCTCACCACGCTGGCGATCGACGTCACCGCGCTCGAGACCGAGGCCTCGATGCCACGCTCGACGGCGGTGCCCGTGGTGCGCCAGGGCTTCAGCAGCCAGCCGCCCGCCGAGCACTACCCGTCACAGGTGCAGACCCAGAACGCGGTAGATTTGCCCGGCTCGGTCGAGCACTTCGTCATCGCTCAGAAGGAGCCCGAAAAGACCCACGTCTCGCCGGCGCCGCCGCCCGACATCACGCCGCAGCTGCCGCAGACGGCGCGGATCCGCGGGCCGATTGTGGACGACGAACGCACCACGCCGATGGGCCGCCCGGTGCCGGCCCCGCTTCCCCAGCCGAGCTCGGACCCCGAGCGAACCGAGCTGCGCTCGAAGCCTCTGCCGGCCCCGAGCCCCGCCACCGACTCGACGTTCGTCAACCAGACGGCAGTGGTCAGGCGCGGCGCCTACCCCGCCTGGTGGTGGTCGTCCGCTGGCCTGTGCGCTGTGCTGGGCGTGGGTCTTTACTGGGGGTTGATCGCCCGCACGAACGCACAGACGCGCGACGCGTGGCCGCTGATTCCGGTGCTCGTCGCCAAGGAGGATCTGGCCGAGGGCGAGAAGATCACCTTCGAGATGCTGGCGACCCGTTCGGTGCCCGAGGTGCTGGTCACGCCGTCGGTGCTGCGGCCCGAGAGCCTGGAGAAGGCGGTGGGCCAGAAGCTGACGGTGCCGCTGCAGGCGGGCGATCACCTGCTGTGGGATCACTTCGAGTCGGCGCGGCTCACCCAGCGCTTCTCGAAGCGGATCCAGTCGAAGCACCGCGCCTACTCGATTCCGATTTCCCAGCTCAGGAGCGTCGGCGGCTGGGTGGGCCCAACCGACAATGTCGATCTGCTGATGACGCTCAGCAACACGCGCACCGAGTACCAGACGGCGACGATCCTCCAGGACATCGAGGTGCTGGCAGTGGGCAAGACCCACAACGAGATCATCGGGCGGCTACACCTGCAGTACACCGACGTCTCGGTGCTGCTGACGCCCGAGCAGGTCGAGGCGCTCGGCCTGGCCGTGCTGACCGGCGAGCTGACCGCCTCGCTGCGCACCGCCGGCGATCACCTCGAGATCCAACGCGGCACCACGTTGATCGGCACGCTGCTCAACGACACCCGCCGCATCGACGACCTCGGTCGACGCCGGAAAGAAGCGCTCGACGCGAAGCGAAAGTAACGCACCGAGGGTTCGTCGTTCAGCTGCGCGGCCGATTCGGAATTTCCGGTGACGGAGCTGCGACTTCCGAGCTACCGCGCTGTCTACACGCTGCTGGTGCTGAACTTCTTTCTGCCCGCGGTCTCGAACGTCGTCGCGCCGCAGCTGACCTACCAGACCCTCGATCAGGTCAACCGCCTGCTCGGCGGAGGCGCCTACCCGGTCGTCGAGTCGGGCCACCTCTGGCACATGCTCGGCAGCGACCCGGGCCGCGCGGTCGTCGATCCCCGGTTCGCCGTCTTCGACACCGAACGCCACTTCGTCGCCGATGCGTCGGTGCTGCCGGGAACCCTCGGGGTCAACCCGCAGGGGACGATCATGGCGATGGCCCGGGGCGCAACCCCGGCCCAGGGCCGAATGAAGTACCTTCCCCGCCCGATGACGGAAAAGCTGCAGGTGAAGGGTCTCGAGGGCCTCCGCGCCCTGCTCGGGAGGAAGCTCGGGCCCACCGCCTGGCGCGCCGTCACCCAGCAGGACGTCGACGCGTTCGCCCGGCTCACCGGCGATCGCCAGTGGATCCACGTCGACGTCGAGCGCGCCGCGCTCGAGAGCCCCTTCGGCACCACCATCGCCCACGGCAACCTCACGCTGAGCCTGATCGACGGCTTTCGTGACGAGCTGCTGGAGTCCACCGGCTTCGCCCTCGGGATCAACTACGGCTGGAACAAGGTCCGGTTCGCGGCTCCGGTGCCGACCGGGTCGCGCGTGCGCGGCCACGCAGAAGTAGTGAGCCTCGACGACGTCGGCGACGGGTGGTGGCAAGTCGTCCAGCGTTGGACGGTGGAGCGGGAGGGCGCCGACAAGCCCGCTTGCGCAGCTGACAGCGTTGGCCGCGTGCTGGTGAGGCTGTGAACGGAGGAAGACGATGACCGCCGATACGATTCCGCTGCGCCTGATCGAACAGGCCAGGAAGCTGGGTGACGCCCCGGCCCTGTACTCGAAGGCCGGGGGCGCCTGGCACCCGGTCTCGTGGCGCGAGTACGGCGACCTCGTGCGCCGCGCGAGCAAGTCGCTGATCGCCCTCGGCTGCGCTCCTGGCAGCACCGTCTCGATCCTGGGCTTCAACCGGCTCGAGTGGGTGGTGCTGGACGTCGCCTGCATGAGCATCGGCGGCGCCCCCGCCGGCATCTACACCACCTCTGCGCCCAGCGAGGTCCGCTACATCGCCCACCACGCCGAGTCGCCGGTGGTGCTCATCGAGGACGTCGAGCAGTGGAAGAAGATCGCGACGGAACGCGCCAACCTTCCGAACCTGCGCCACGTGGTGACCATGCGCGGGTGTCCGCCGATCGACGACCCCCTCGTCCTCTCGTGGGACGCCTTCCTCGCCCGCGGAGACAGCCTCGACGACCAGGCGTACCTCGACCGCGTGCACCGCCTCGAGCCCGATGGCCTCGCCACGCTGATCTACACCTCGGGCACCACCGGGCCGCCCAAGGGCGTGATGCTCTCGCATCGAAACCTCACCTGGACCGCCGACGTCGCGCTGAAGATCACCTCGGCGACGAAGGACGACAGGTCGCTGAGCTACCTTCCGCTCGCCCACATCGCCGAGCAGATGTTCTCGGTGCACTGCCCAATCACCAGCGGGATGGCGATCTCGTTCGCCGAATCGATCGAGAAGGTGCCCGAGAACCTCAAAGAGGTCCGCCCGTCGGTGCTCTTCGCGGTGCCTCGCATCTGGGAGAAGTTCCACGCCGGCATCTCGGGCAAGCTCGCCCTCGCCACGGGTGCCAAGGCCCGCATCGCCCGCTGGGCCCAGTCGGTTGGCACCGCGACCAGCGCCTACAAGACCCAGGGAAAGCCGCTGCCGCTGTGGCTTGGCCTCAAATACCGCCTCGCCGATCGCCTCGTCTTCTCGAAGCTGAAGGCCGCGCTCGGCCTCGATCGCGCCCGCATCTGCGTCAGCGGCGCGGCCCCCGTGGCAAAAGAGGTCCTCGAGTTCATGGCGAGCCTCGACGTCACTGTCCTCGAGGTCTACGGGCAGTCCGAAGACACCGGGCCGACGAGTTTCAACCGCCCCGGGGTCGTGAAGTTCGGCACCGTCGGGCCCGTTGTGCCCGGGGTCGAGGTGAAGATTGCCGCCGATGGAGAGATCGTCGTGCGTGGCCCCAACGTCTTCCTCGGCTACTACAAGGAGCCGGAGGCGACCGCCGCCGCCCTCGTCGATGGTTGGCTGCAGTCGGGCGACCTCGGCGCCTTCGACGCCGACGGCTACCTCACGATCACCGGCCGCAAGAAGGAGCTTCTGATCACCGCGGGCGGCAAGAACATCGCCCCAAAGAACCTCGAGGCCGCGCTGAAGAACAACGCGCTGGTGAACGAGGCGATCGTGATCGGAGACCGGCGCAAGTACCTCACCGCCCTCGTCACCCTCGAACCGGACGCGGTCGTTCGCTTCTGCGCCACCCACGGCCTCGACGTCGCCACCGCGCACGCGTCGCCTCAGGTGCGCGCCGAGGTCCAGCGGTCGGTGGATCAGCTCAACGGGGAGCTCGCCCGCGTCGAGCAGGTGAAGAAGTTCACCATCCTCTCGCGCAACCTCAGCGTGCAGGACGGAGAGCTCACCCCCACCCTCAAGGTGAAGCGCAAGGTGGTCAACGAGCACTTTGCCGCTGAGATCGAGGCGATGTACGCCGAGTAGGCCAGCGCGGAAGCGCAAGCCGACCGCGAGCCGAGCGGTGGAGTTGTTGGTGAAGACGGGGGTCCTCGTCGAGACGACGGGCAAGAAGCGCGACCGTTCTTTCGTCTACCAGCGCTGGGGACTACAGGACTTCGTTGTCGTCGACGTCGTTGGCGTCGCTCTCGTCTTCGTCTTCGTCGAGAACGTCGGCCGCGGCGGTCGCGCGCTTCTGCTTCACGTACCTTGCCAGCAGCACCGCCGACTCGCCGAGGCCGAACAGCAGGTAGCCCGAGAAGTACGCCACCAGCACCCACGCCGGGTGCGACTGGGTGGCGATGATGATGCCCGCCGCGATGATGCCGCCGCCGATCAGCAGCGACTTCTTCGAGAGCTTGAGGTCCTTGAAGGTGCGGTAGCGAACGGTCGAGACCATGAGCAGCGCAAGGAAGACGACGGTGACCGCGATGGGGATGCGGGCAATCTCAGGAATCGGCCCGCCCTGCGCCGCGTGCTGGGCGATCACCATCGAGATGACGACGCCGCCGGCGAGGGGAATCGGAAGGCCGACGAAGAAGCTCGACGAGCCGCCGTGGGCGCTGTTCTGCGCGAGGACGTTGAAGCGGGCGAGCCGAAGCGCGCCGCACGCCGCGAACATGAAGCTGATGAAGATGCCCCAGAAGCCCAGCGGCTGAAGCGCCCACCGCCAAACCAGCATCCCCGGAGCGACCCCGAAGCTGATCACGTCGGCCAGGCTGTCGAGCTCGACCCCAAACTGGCTCTGCGTCTTCGTCAGCCGCGCGACCCGGCCATCGAACCCGTCGAAGAAGATGCCGAAGAAGATTGCGAGGGCTGCCTGATAGAGGTGCGCCGGCGTGGCTTCACCCGCACACAGGGTGAGCGCGTAGAACCCGCAGAAGATCGACGAGACGGTGAAGAGGTTCGGCAGTACGAACATCAGCTGGCGCAGCTTCATGAGGGCGCGCACCTTAACAGGCCTTGGAAACCGCACTTCTGATCATCCTGTCCCTCGCCGCATTCTTCGCGGCGGCCTCGCTGTGGGTTCGGGGAGTGATGGCTTTCTTCGCCCTGAAAGGGCAGCGGCCGACCGCGCAGGTCGTGGCGGCAGTCGACGGCTGGCAACTGTGTGCCTGGCATCGGGTCCCCTCTCAGCGCCGGTTCATCGAACCCGTGGTGTTGTGCCACGGCTTGTCGAACAACCACCGGTTCTTCGAATTCCAGGCGCCGTACAGCCTCGCGGCCGCGCTGGCCGAGGCGGGCTTCGAGTGCATCACGGTGGAGTTGCGGGGCGCGGGAAACGCAGCGCCCGCCCCCATGGGCACGCGGGCCGACGGGTGCATCGACGACTACGTGCGCTTCGATGTGCCTGCGCTGGTCAGCCACGCCGTCAGCACCGCCGGCTCGCTGAAGACCTTCTGGGTGGGGCACTCGCTGGGCGGCCTCGTCGGGCTCGCCGCCGCCGACCCGCTGGTGCAGGAGAAGCTCAAGGGCGTCGTCACCATCGGCTCGCCGGTGTTCTTCCGGTACCAGTGGGGCACGCGCTGGCTGTTGAAGTTCGGGTACTGGCTCTCGCCGTTGGGGCGTTTTCGTACCGACTGGTTCGCCGCGCTGGCCGCTCCGTTCGCCGGGTGGTTTCGCGTGCCGGTGGCGATCAACATGGCGAACCAACGCAACATGCCGGGCTGGGTGCAGCGCACGGCGATGGCGACGGTGATTGCTCCCATCTGGCACGGGGTGCTGAGCCAGCTGCGCGACTGGGCGATGGATGATCAATTCCGCTCGGTGGATCAAAAGACCAACTACCGCGATCGCATTCGCGCGCTGACGGTGCCCCACCTGGTAGTGGGGGGCTCGGTCGATGGGCTCGCTCCGCCGGCGAACTGCGAGCGGCACTTCGAGATCGTCGGGTCCGTCGACAAAGAGCTGCTGCTGTTCGGCAAACAGTACGGACACAGCGCCGACTACGGCCACGGAGACCTGCTGCTCGGCACGCACGCGCACCTCGAGATCTACCCGAAGGTGATCGCGTGGCTGTCGAAGCGCGCCACTTTGGTGGAACCGCCGACGTAAGGCCGTTGTCACTGAGCGCATGGCTGGTGGCATGGATCTCGGCAACACGGCGAAGGGCGGGAAGAGGCCGCTGGACGCGGCGATCAACCTCGTCCCTTTCATCGACTTGATGGCGGTGATGATCAGCTTCTTGATCATGACCGCCGTCTGGAACCAGGCGGGGCGGCTTCAGGTGTCGCAAGCCGGCGGCGGCGGCGCCGAGTCGACGGCGAAAGAGCCCGACCTGTCCGTGACGCTGCAGGTGTCGACCGAACGTCTGTCATTGACCATCGGTGGCTCGGTGCTCGAGCCGATTGCGGTGCACCGCGACCTGAAGGGCCGGCTCGATGTGGCGAAGCTCCAGGAGCAGCTGAGAGAGCTGAAGCTCAGCCGACCCGACCACGAGAGCATCACCCTGCAGGCAGACGACGCGGTTCGCTACGAGGACCTGGTGAGAATCATCGACGCCTGTCTCGGCGGCGGGCTGCCGTCGGTGCAGGTGTCCACCGGTTAGCGCTGGTAGATGATCGTCGCTTCGCCCTTGTACGAAGTGCGTCGCAGCTCGTGGTACCCGCACTTCGCCGCGACCCGAATCGAGGCAACGTTGCTGGGGCTGATCAGACAGACCGTGCGTTTGCCGACAAAGTTCGCATCGCCCCACTTCAGAATCGCCAGCAGGGCTTCCGTCGCGAGCCCCTGCCCGTGCGCCCACGGACACAGCGCCCAGCCGGCCTCCGGTGAATCGCCCAGTGACGGGTGCAGCTCGCGCTTGAAGTCGGCGAACCCGAGCTCACCGACGAAACGACCGGTCGCCTTCTCGCGCATCGCCCAGTAGCCGAACCCCAGCGCCGCCCAGTGGCCGACGTAGCGAAGGACGCGACCCCACACCTCTTCCTCGGTGAAGGGCCGGCCGCCGATGTGGCGCGTCACCTGCGTGTCCGACCACATCTTCAAACACTCGGCGAGGTCTTCGGGCCGGTGGCCACGCAACGTGAGGCGCGCGGTGTCGATGGCCGGCGCGGGATTCACTTCGCCGGGGCAGAGATCTTCTTCGCCTTCTTCCGCGCATCCGCCGGCACGCGCGTCGAGTAGTTCACGACGCCGTCTTCGTCCGTCCACGCAAAGACGTCAGGCCCGGGCTCGCGCGGAGGCAGCGGCGCAGCGGGAACCACCGGCGCTGGAGCGGCAACCACCGGAGCCGGAACCGGAGCTTCCACCGGCGCGGGAAGCTGCACGACCACAATCTGCGGAGGAGGCGGCGGCGGGGCCGGCTCGCGCTCGATGTAGATGATCTGCGGCGGAGGCGGCGCCGGGGGTGCCGGGGGTGCCGTCCAATAGTAGTAGTACGGCACAACCACCGGGTACGACGGCACCACCACCCGGCTGCGGCCCGTGTCGCGCACCCGCCAGTTGCCGAAGTTCACGTTGAACTTCACGTCGCCCGCGAAGGCAGCGCTGGCGACGAGGCAGGTGAGCAGCAAGGGCTTCATCACGCCTGAGACCCTACTCCTTCACTCGCGAAGGATGCACCCCGTGGGCGGCTGGCCGACGGTGCTCCTCAGATTCTTCACGGTGACTCGCGCACCCTCGTCGCACTCGGCCCAGATGGGCGCCTGCGTCCCGCCGAGCTCTGCGCCGTCGAGCTTCACCGTGCCGTGGGCGAGCGCTGCGACGGCCGGCCCTTCGCCGCCCTTCGCGACCATGCCTTTCACCGTCACCACCGCATCGTTCTCTGAAACGAGCGCGCCGATGCGACAGCGCTCGCAGAGAAAAGTGTCGAGCTTCACCGTCGCGCTCGCGGTCGCGAACACGCCGATGCCGGCGACGTCGCGAATCACGAGCCGCCGCGCCTCGACCTCGGCGTCGCGAATCTCGACCGCGTCCCCGCCGCTGCCGCCTTCCGCGCGCACGTTTTCGATCGTCGCGTCATCGAGCTTCACCTCGCCGTGCCGAATCAGAATGCCGTTGCCGCGCCCCTGCCGCAGCTTCACGCCCGAGACGCGAAGCTCGCTGTTCTCGAGGTACATCGCGCTCTGCTCGAGCTCGATGCCGGCCAGGGTGCCCGAGCAGTCGAGCAGCGCCAACCCGTCATGGGCCACCCGCTTCGAGACAAACCGGGTCACCTCGAGCTTCGTCTTCTTCGCCTGCAGCCCAAACTCGTGCCCGTTCACCGCGGCGTCGGTCAGCGTCAGCGCGCCGCCCGAGGTGAAGACGCCCGGCCCGCTGCCCCCTGCGACGCCCAGCTTGCGCACGTGCGCTCGGCAATCGACGAGGTGAAGCGCAGACGCAGGCCCTTCGACCTGCACGTCTTCGGCGTCCAGCGTGGCGCCCTTGCCTTCGATGGCGCGGGCGAAGGCGCCGGTGAAGCGCACCTTCTTGAGCCGCGCATTCGCGCCTTCCGTCAGCACCACGCCCTTCGTGCCGGACACCGTGCCGTCGAGCACCGAGTCGTCCAGCGTCAGCGCCACCCGCGCCTCGACCGCCGCGCGCCGGTGACCCGAGAAGTGCACCTGCCGCAGCGTCAGCGCGCCCAGCCCCAGCAGCCCCACCTGCCCGCCCTGCACCGACAGCTCTTCGAGGGACGCCGCCCCTTCGGCCGTCACCGTCACCTCGCCCGCGCTGTGAAGCACCACCTCGCCATGGCCGACGAGTCGCGAGCCATCTGGCAGGACGAACGGCCCTTCGTAGAGGCCAGACCGCAGGTGCATCACCGCTCCCTTGATTGGAACCAGCACCTTCAGCGGCCGGTTCACCGAGCCATCGCCATCAGGCGCCCCCGACGCATCGACCCAGAGCTCAATCGCGGGCGCAGCCCTTACAGCGTCGGGCACCACTGTCGGCGCTGCCGGCACGCAGGAAATCGCCAGCAGCATCACCCCAGCCGCGCGATCAAGAAAGCGCCGCTTCCGATCAGGACTTCGCCCCAGACCCGCGGATTTACCGGGGGTTCGCGCCCCTGCTTGATCACAAACGGATCTTCTCTGATCAGACATCGTTCATTTCTGCAAAAGTGTATGTATTACATTGACTTGAAAGATCACGTTTTGGTACCTCTCACGGCCTCTTCGAGGGGGCTCGAGGGGATTTTCCGGGAGGAGCGACAATCCATGACGAAGGCAGAGCTGGTTGAAGCGGTGTCGGTCGAGACGAAAATGACCAAGAAGGCGGCGTCGGAAATCATCGACGTCGTGTTCAACAACATCGGCAAAGCGGTGAAGAAAGATGACCGTTTCAGCTACCCCGGGTTCGGAACCTGGTCGATGCGCAGCCGCAAGGCCCGCAAGATCCGCAACCCCCAGACCAACGAGATCATGAAGCTCAAGGCGAGCAAGACGATCGGCTTCCGGCCGGCAAAAGAGCTCAAAGCCACGCTGTAACCGGGTCAAAAGCGGGGGTTTTCGGGCGAGCTCTGGGGAAACCCGGGGCTCGTTCCGTTTTGAGCGACCCGCGGCGGAGCGCCCGGCTCGGCGAGGTCGAATTCGGGGTCCTCGGGCACGCCGTCTTTGAGCACCTCGAAGTGGAGATGGACGCCGGTCGAGAGCCCGGTCGACCCGGCGAGGGCGATCACCTGGCCCTTCTTCACCCGCGCTCCGTCGGCGACGAGCAGGTCGAGCAGGTGTCCGTAGCGGGTCGAGAGGTGCGGGTCGTGCTGGAGCTCGATCTGGTTGCCGTACGCGCCGTGCCACCCGGCGCTGACCACCGTTCCGTCGTACGCCGCGCGCACCGGCTGGGCGAGCTCGGCGGACAGATCGACCCCGGAGTGAAACCGACTGTCGCCGAGGATCGGATGGACGCGGGTTCCGAACGGGCTGGTGACCACCACCGGCTCGAGCGGCCAGGCGAACCTCCGCAGATCCGCCGGGCGGGGAGGCGCAAGCAGCGCCAGGCGCGCACTCAACGACCGAAGCGAGAGCTGGGCTCCCTCCGCGACCGCGGGCGGAAAATCGCCGTAGAGCGCAGCGTCCGCGGTCAACTCGGCCTGCAGCACCTGCCTTGCCTTGGCGACATCCGCGCTCGCGAGCGGAGGCAC
>JBBRAX010000007.1:0-193379 GCA_038206395.1 Myxococcales bacterium
ATAACTCCGTCACCGGCGGCCACCTCTGCGTCAAAGGCCGCTTCGGCTTCGAGTTCGTTCAGAACCGCGAAGACGAAGAGCCGAAGTAGCCGCGCCCCGCTCATCCCGAGAAGTCGAGGATGAGCCGCCTGCCCCGCCCCGATTCCGGGGCCGCGGCGTTTCCTCCCCCGCGCTACGCGTACCGGGTCTTCTTGCTCGCGGGAGACGGCCCTCTCGCGCGTTCCCGCTTCGTCGCAGGTGGTTCGGCACAACTGTGCCGCGGAACCCCGTGACAGAAATCGGATCCTCCGCCGGTTCTCTCGCCAGTTCCTCGGGGCATTGACGGGGAAGGTCGGCCGATTCTCAGGCGCGAAGTCGAGCAGAGCTAGAGAGCAGTGACGCGCTCGACCGGCGACACGCAGGGCTCGAGCATGGAGGCCATCGGAATGCCGTCGGGTGACGTCTGGGACGGGGTCCGCATGTTGACGACGCCGACGACCTGCACGCGCTTGCCATCGAGGCGGGCGAGCTCTTCGGCAGGCCGGAGCCCATCGGCGCGATAGTAGACACCGATCACCAGCGTCCCGCCGTCGGTCTCGAGCAGCGCATGAAGCTTCGGCTTGTCTGGCCGCTTCCGCATCTCGATGCGCGTCGCCCGGTACACGCCTTCGAGCACGACGCGCTTCCCGTCGTTGGCCTTCAGCTCTTCCTTCGTGCGGCAGCAGGTCGGTTCCACGGCGGGGCTGCCTCCGAGAAGCAGTGCGAAAAGTGCGAGCGCTTTCATTGGCTGAGACGATACAGGGCGCGAAGAAGGTTTCGGCAAAGGCACGGCATGCGAAAGCTGCTGATCATCCTCGGCGCCGAAGTCCTAACGCCGCAGCCGGTCTGGCCGTCGCGACGCCTGCAACGGCGCCTTCGCGACGGCCTCGACCGCTTCGATGAACGCATCGCGCGCCGCGTTCAAGTCGGCGAGCGCGCCGGTGAGAAACGCTCCGGCGAAGTTGGTCTCGGAGGGCGGTGGAATCCACTTGGCCAGCTTCACGGGGGCCGCCTTCAGCGCGGCGTCGACCGCGACGGTCGCCTCCAGCGGCGGAGCGATCAAATACGCCATCGCCTCCCCCGCCTTCACCCCGGCCTGCGGCGACAGGTACGTGCCCGTCTCGGCAATGACGTGCGCGAGAAACGCAGGCGGGTTGTCGCCCTCGAAGGTCTGGAAGCGCACCTCTTCCTTGAGGCACGTGCGCAGCGCCCACAGCGCCTCGGCGACCTCGTCTGGGTCGGTGCCCGCGACGATGCCCATCACCTCGCCCGAGAACGGGCCGCTGGCGACCTTGCTGCCCGCGTAGAAGCTCTGGCCGAACAGCACCTCGACGTTCGCGAATTTGGTGCAGTGGTCGAGCGCGACGTACAGCGAGTCGTCCTGGTCGCACGTCACCAGGCCCACGCTGCGGTGCTTGCTGGGGTCGAGCTTCAGCGCTTCGGCCAGCTGCGCGTCGACGAGGTCAAGCTGCCGGCACGCCAACAGCTTTGGCCACAGGTCGATCACCGGGGACGCACCAGGTGCAGGCCACCGCCGCCGGCATCAAAGGTTCGCCGCATCAGGGCCGCGCATTCTTTCGCCGCGTCCAGCAAAGGCAGGCCGAGCGGTCGAATGTTGCTCAGGCAGTTCTTCTCCGAGTTGTCCTGATTCAAGCGCGGCTTGAACGCGGTGTAGATGGACAGGGAGTCGCCGGTGCCGAGGCCTGGCCGTTCACCGACGAGAATGACGGTCGAACGGGCCTGGGTGAGGGTTCCGATTTCGTCCTGAACGCCGATGCGCGCGAAGCGGACGAACAGGGGCCTGCCGACGGTGAGGCCGACGGCCTTGAGCTCACGTTCCAACGCGGGGATCAGCTGTTCGCCCTGCTCGAGAATCGCCCACGCGGCGAGCCCGTCGGCCGCGATGAGCTGCACGTCGACGCCTTTGGTCGCCTCGGCCTCGACGCGCTTGCGGCTCTCGTCGTTCAGCCGGCGGCCGTGCTCGGGGTACAGCAGGTAGTCCTCTTTGCTGGTGGCGCGGCTCGCGAGAGGAATCGCGTTGAGCTTCTTGGGGAAGTCGTCGGGGACCTCGCTCTGCACGGCGTCGAGGGCGATGGCGTGCTCGGCGCGAAGGCCGACGTAGACCTTGGTGAGGTAACGCGTGCCGGTGCGGCCCTGGACGATGCGGGCAGGCGTCTGGCCGGCGATGCGCTTCAACTCGCGCTCGTCACGCGGCGGGTTCACCTTCACCACGCGCGGCACGCAGCCGTCGACGCACGCTTCCTCGGGGACGACGGCTTTCCGAGGCACGGGCTCGCCCAACTTCTCGAGCTCTTCGCGCAGCACCTTGCGAACGAGGTCCTCGAGGTCGCTCATCGGCGGGGCCCGGTGGCGAAGAGGCTGGCGTCGCCGGCGCGGGCGGTGAGCTTGCCGTTGCGCCAGAGGCCCATCGATTCCATCCACGCCTCGAACTCGGGAGCGGGCTTCAGCTTCAGCAGCTCTCGCAGCGCGGCGTTGTTGTGAAAGGAAGTGGTCTGGTAGTTGAGCATCACGTCGTCGCCCATGGGGATGCCCATGAGGTAGTTGACGCCGGCCATCGCGAGCAGCATCTCGAGATTTTCCTGGTCGTTCTGGTCGGCGTTCGCGTGGTTCGTGTAGCAGGCGTCGCGGCCCATCGGGATGCCGAGCAGCTTGCCCATGAAGTGGTCTTCGAGGCCGGCGCGGGTGATTTGTTTGGCGTCGCGCAGGTACTCGGGGCCGATGAAGCCGACGACGCTGTTGAGCAAGAAAGGTTGGTAGCGACGGGCGAGGCCGTAGGCGCGGGCCTCCATGGTGACCTGGTCGGTGTCGTGGTGGGCGTTGGCGGACAGCGCGGTGCCCTGGCCGGTCTCGAAGTACATGACGTTGGGGCCCTGGGCGGTGCCCTCGCGGCGGGTCATGTCGGCGGCCTCGTCGAGCAGCTTCACGCTGACGCCGAAGTTCTTGTTGGCGCCTTCCGAGCCGGAGATCGACTGGAACATCAGGTCGAGCGGAGCGCCGTTTTTCTCTATCGCCTCCATCTGCACGGTCAGGTGCGCGAGGACGCAGTTCTGGGTGGGCACACGGAACCTGCGCATCAGGTCCTTCGTGGCCTTGAGGAGGTCGGCGCACTTGCCGATGTCGTCGGTGCTGGGGTTGATGCCGATGACGGCGTCGCCGTTGCCGAAGCTGAGGCCATCTTTGATGGCGGCGAGGACGCCAGCGACTTCATCGCGGGGGTGGTTGGGCTGCAGCCGGGAGCTGATGCGGCCCTCGAGGCCGATGGTGTTGTTGCAGCGGGCGGTGACGCGAATCTTGCGGCCGGCCATGACGAGGTCGAGGTTCGACATCAGCTTGGCGGCGGCGGCGGCCATCTCGGGCGAGAGGCCGGGGGAGGCTTCGTTGATTTGTTCGCCGGTCGTCGACGAATCGAGAATCCACTCGCGGAGCTCGGCGACGGACCAGCCGCAGACCTTGCGGTAGGCGCGGTCGGCCTGGGGCTTCGTGAGGTCGTCCTCGATGACGCGGGTCACCTCGTCGAGCTCGTAGGGGACGGAAGGGCTCTCGCGCAGCTCGCGCAGCGTGACGTCGGCCAGCACCAGCTTCGCGGCCGCCATCTCACGCATCGACCGCGCCGCCAGCCCCGCCTGCACGTCTCCCGACCTCGGCTCGTTCGCGCGCGCCAACACGTCCTTCATCGAAGGAAAGGTGTGCGTCTCGCCGAACAACGTCGTCGTCAGCTTCCTCAAGGCGACGCGGAACATGGATCAGCGCAGGGGGGAGGACAACGGGGCATCTGGAGGGCCGCGATAGAACGCCCGGATTCATCCGAGTGGGGAAAGTCGAAGTGCGAACGTCACAGCCAACACGCCGGCCGCGAGGGACTGATGCTCCTCTCGACCTGAACCTTCGGCGTGCGCGGCGCGCTGTGCCCACGTTAGAAAGCAACATGGGACTTCGGGGGGCGCTTCGCGCTCAGCTCACGGCTGCCCGACGAGCGACCGACGGTCTGTTCGCCCTCTTGACGCCCAGGGGGCTGACCGAGCGCCCCGTCGCCGAACGGCACCGGTTCATCTTCTATCTGGGTCACCTCGAGGCCTTCGATTGGAGCCTGGTGTGCCGCGACGCCCTCGGGCACGCGCCGGTGAATGCACCCTTCGAGAAGCTCTTCGACTTCGGCATCGACCCGATCGACGGCAGCACCCCGGCCGACACCGCGGCCGACTGGCCTTCGCCCGAGCAGCTCGCGCCCTGGATTCTTCGCGCACGGCAAGCGGTCGACGAGGCCCTCGACCAGGCGCCGCTGACCGGGTGGCTCGACGGCGGCTGGGCAGCTCGAATGGCGATCGAGCACCGGCTGATGCACGCCGAGACGCTCAGCTACCTGCTTGCGCGCACCGACCTGGCGTTCAAGCGTCCCGGCCCGCTGCCAGTGGTGACCCCAGCTGCCGCGGCAGGTGGCGGGGTGCCGGTTCCTGAAGGCCCCGCGGTGCTCGGCCTTGCGCGGAGCACCGCGCCGCACGTCGGCTGGGACAACGAGTACGAGCGCCACTCCGTCGACGTTCCGCCTTTCACGATGGCGCGGCTGCCGGTCAGCAACGGCGAGTGGCTGGCCTTCGTTCAGGCGGGCGGCTACCGCGACCGATCCCTTTGGGGCGACGCCGCGTGGGGCTGGCTCGCGCGAGAGGGCATCGAGCACCCCGCTTTCTGGCGTCACCGCGACGGAAAGTGGTGGTGGAAGGCGATGTTCGGCGAGGTGCCCCTGCCCGACGACTGGCCGGTCTACGTGAGTCATGCCGAGGCGACCGCTTACGCGGCGTGGAAGGCGGCGCGACTGCCGACCGAAGCCCAGTGGCACCGCGCAGCATTTCCCGATGCCGAGGGCGCGAAGCCCGAGCTGCACGGGAACTTTGGCTTCGCACGGTTCGACCCCGTCACCAGCGGCACCTTCTCGCGCGGCGACAGCCGGTTCGGAATCGCCGACCTGATCGGCAACGGCTGGGAGTGGACCTCGACGACGTTCGGCCCCTTCGATGGCTTCGAGCCGCTGCCTTTCTACCGCGGCTACTCGGCGAACTTCTTCGACGGGCAGCACTTCGTGATGAAGGGCGCCAGCGCCAGCACCGACCTCGCCCTTCTTCGCCCCAGCTTCCGCAACTGGTTCCAGCCGCACTACCAGCACGTCTTCGCTAAGTTCCGGCTGGTCACCGAGGGGGTTGGTGGATGAATCGATTGATTCGCGAGGGGCTCACGGCGCGGCAAAAGAGGCTGCCTTCCGCGCTGCTCTACGACGACCTGGGCTCGGCGCTGTTCGAGGCCATCACCCTGCTGCCGGAGTACGAGGTCGCGCGCGTCGACACCGCGCTGCTTTCGGGCAGCATCGCTGCGGCGCTCGCGTTGTTGCCCGGGCCCCTCGAGGTCGTCGAGCTTGGCCCCGGTCACGGCCGCAAGGCGCGCCTGGTGCTCGAGCCCGTCGCAGCGCGCCAGCCAACCACCCGCTTCATCGCGGTCGACGTGTCGGCCGCTGCGCTTCAGGGCTGCCGTCGCCACCTCGAGGACTTGAAGACGGTTGCCGTCACCGGCGTCGAGGGGACCTTCATCGACGGCCTGCTCGAGGCTCCAGCGCGCCCACTGGGGCACCGACGGCTCGTGCTCTTCCTCGGCAGCAACCTCTCGAACTTCGACAGGGCCGAGTCGCTTCAGTTTTTTCGCGACGTCCGCGCCGCGCTCGAACCGGGAGACGCCCTGCTGTTGAGCACCGACCTCGAGAAGCCGGCGGCGCGCCTGCTGCCTGCCTACGACGACGCGCTGGGAGTGACCGCCGCGTTCAACAAGAACGTGCTCGCGCGGCTCAACCGCGAGTACGGCGCGACGTTCGACCTGAGCGCGTTCACCCACGAAGCCCGATGGAACGCCGAGGCCCGCCGCGTCGAGATGCACCTGAGAGCGGTGCGCGCGACCACTGCCGAGGTGAAGCAGCTCGAGCTCGAGGTTCGTTTTGCCACTGGCGAGACCGTGTGGACGGAGTCGAGCCATCGCTTCAACCTCGACGAGCTCCGCGCCTGGGGCCTCGCGTCCAGGTTCGCCACCACGAAGGCGTGGGTGAACCACGAGTGGCCGTTGGCTTTGTCGCTGTTCATCGCAACCTGAATCACCCGGGAGAAAACACATGAAACGCGCAACGTGGAATGGAGTGGTCGTCGCAGAGTCGGACGACATCGTCACCGTCGAAGGCAACGCCTACTTCCCTGAGTCGTCGCTGAAGCGCGACTACTTCAAGTCGACTGACACGCACACCTCGTGCGCGTGGAAGGGCACCGCGAGCTACTACTCGCTCGAGGTGAACGGGAAGACCAACCCCGACGCGGCCTGGTACTACGCGAAGCCGTCTGACGCGGCGAAGCAGATTACCGGCCGGGTCGCGTTCTGGAAGGGTGTCGTCGTTTCTGACGCGTAGCTACTCCAGCCACTTCCCCACGCCGTGGAGGGCGTCGACGCGACCAGGCGATCGCTTTCCGCTTCATCCATCGACGCGCGCGCGACGAGCATCGCGTTGGGCAGCGCTTCGAAACGCGTCAGCACGGTGAGCGTCGAGGCCGGGTGCTTCGCCTGGTAGTCGTTGAACGCCGAGTCGAACGTCGCCGCGATGTCGACCCGCCCGAGTCGAGCAGCGCCAGCGCCGCCGAGTGGTTTCCCGCGAACACCACCTCGCCCAGCTCACTCAGCCGCACGCCATGGTCCTTCAACCACTTCGCCGGAGCGGTGTAGCCCGACAACGAATCCGTCTGCACCAACGCGACCCTCGCTCCGAACAACGAGTCGGCCGTCGTCTCGAGCCCTGCCCTTTGTAGCCGTGGCGCGAGCCGAGCCGGTACAGCGCTTCGGCAGCTTCGAGATTTCCGCGGGCGTACCGGGTTCAGCGTCTGCGTCGTCGGTGGCCAGATTTCGGCGACTTTCGCTTCGGCCACGGCCGCCTCGTAGTCGCCAACGCTGATGCTCAGACACATCGTCGCGTTGACGTCGTGAGGAGACGGCGCTTCTCTCGCGGCTCGGGCCGAACGGAAATAGCCGAGGTATTCAAGCGCGGCTGCCTCACACCACCTCGCATGGGCAACGAACCAGCCTGCTGATCTGACCAACCAGATCGCTCTTCGAAACTCCCCGGCGTGGAAGACCCAGTCACTGAGCAGAGACTGCACGACGACACGCCCCACGATGAACATGCCACAGGCGAGCAGGAAACCTTTGATGACCCAGAGCATCGGTGCACGCCCCCAGTCGGACAATCTACCTCTGCGGAGGCTCATCCCTCGACTTCTCTCGGGATGAACGGAGTCGCGGATCAGTCGAGGACGACGAGCAGATCGCCTGCCTGGACCTTGGCCTTCAGCGAGACGGCGAGCTCCTTCACGACGCCGGCGCGGTGGGCGCGAACGACGGTCTCCATCTTCATCGCCTCGAGCGTGAGCAGCGCAGTGCCCGGCTCGACCTTCGCTCCGACTGTCGCGTAGGTGGCGATGACGACGCCCGGCATCGAGGCGCCGATGTGGCCGGGGTTGCCCTTCTCGGCGGTGCGCCGCTCAGCGACCTGCGAGACCAGCGACTTGTCTTTCACCAGCACCTGGCGGCCGTGGCCGTTGAGCTCGAAGAAGACGGTGCGGTTTCCGTCGGGCGCGGGGTCCGAGACGGCTTCGAGAGAGAGGACCAGCGTCTTGCCCGGCTCGAGGTCGACCCAGCGTTCCTGCCCGACCTCGAGGCCGTAGAAGTACGTGGGCGTGTCGAGAATCGAGACGTCTTCGTACTTCGCGCGGGCCTCGAAGAAGTCGTCCAACACCCGCGGATACAGCGCGTGCGACACCGCCTCGGCGCGCGTCGCTTCCCGGCCGAGCTTCACCGACAGCTCCTTCGCACGGGCGACGAGATCCAGCGGCGGCAGGCTCTTGCCCGGCAGCCCTTCGACGCGCGGCAGCCCCTTCAGCACCGCTGTGCGCAGCTTCTCGGGAAACCCACCCGGCGGCTGCCCCAGCTGGCCCTGGAAATAACCGACGACGCTCGACGGGAAGTCGAGCCGGTGCGCCTCGGCGACGAGCTTCGCCTCGGTGCGCTTCGCCGCTTCCTCGAGCGTGTCGGCGCGGACGATCAGGTCGCCCTTCACCAGAAAGATGGCGAAGTCGCCGACCATCTTCGACGACGGCGTCACCTTCGGGATGTCGCCGCACAGCAGGTTGACCAGCGCGAACGCTTCCTTCACTTCCTGCCACCGCGAGAGCAGCCCCAGCTCGGCGACCTGAGGCCGCAGGTTCGAGTACTGGCCGCCGGGAATTTCGTGGAAGTAGACCTCGGACGTGGCGCTCTTCAGGCCGCACTCAAAAGGCGCGTAGTACTCGCGCACGTCTTCCCAGTAGTTCGCCAGCGGCTGCAGCTTCTTGTTCGTCAGCCCCGTGTCGCGCGGGTACCCACGCAGCGCCGCGACCAGCGCGTTCATCGACGGCTGGCTCGTGAGCCCCGCCATCGGAGCGAGCGCCACGTCCACGATGTGCACGCCGTGATCGATCGCCGTCAGCAACATCGCGACGCCGTTGCCCGACGTGTCGTGGGTGTGCAGGTGCAGCGGCAGCTTGACGGTCTGCTTCAAGCGATCGACGAGCAGGCCGGCCGCGCGCGGGCGCAGCAGCCCCGCCATGTCCTTGATGCAGAGGAAATGGGCGCCCATGTCCTCGATGCGCTTCGCGAGATCCGCGTAGTAGTCGAGCGTGTACTTGGGCCGCTTCGGGTTCGCGACGTCGCCCGTGTAGCAGATGGCGACCTCGGCGATTTTTCCCGTCTTCCGGATGCGATCGATCGACACCTTCATGCTGTCGAGGTCGTTCAGCGAGTCGAACACCCGGAAGACGTCGACGCCCGCCTCGGCCGCTTCGTCGATGAACGCTTCGACGACGTTGTCGGGGTAGTGGGTGTAGCCGACAGCGTTCGCTCCGCGGAGCAGCATCTGCTGCAGCAAGTTGGGCGCGGCCGCCTTCAGCTTCCGCAGGCGATCCCACGGGTCTTCGTGAAGGAAGCGGTAGGCGGTGTCGAAGGTCGCTCCGCCCCAGGACTCGAGGCTGAAGAGCTCGGGCGCGAGGTGCGCAGTGGCGTGCGCGATCTTCAGGATGTCGAAGCTGCGCATGCGCGTGGCGAGCAGCGACTGGTGGGCGTCGCGCATCGTGGTGTCGGTGAGCAGCGGCCGCGTCTGCGACAGCACCCACTTCGCCAATCCATCTGCGCCCTTCTCGGCCAGAATCTGCGCCGTGCCCGGCGGCGGAGCGCCCCGCGGAACCTCCGGCACCCGCGCCTCGAGCAGCTTCGTCGGCTGCAGGCGCTGTTCCTTCTTCACGGTCGGGTGGCCGTTGACGATCACCTCGCCCAGGTACTGCAGCAGCTTGCTCGCGCGATCGCGGCGCGGCGACATCTGGAAGAGCTCGGGGGTCTCATCGATGAAGCGCGTCCACGTCTGGCCGGCGAGGAACGTCGGGTGCGCGAGCACGTTCTCGAGGAAGGGCAGGTTCGTCTTCACGCCGCGAATGCGGAACTCGCGGGCGGCGCGCTGCGCCTTCTTCACCGTCTCTTCGAAGGTCGACGCGTAGGCGATGACTTTGACGAGCAGCGAGTCGTACGCCGGCGAGATGTGCGCGCCCGAGTACCCGTTGCCGCCATCGAGCCGAATGCCGAAGCCCGTGGCCGCGCGCCAGGCCGTGAGCGTGCCGGCGTCGGGCAGGAAGTTGTTGGCCGGGTCTTCGGTGGTGACGCGCAGCTGAATCGCGTAGCCGCGGGTCGACAGGTTGGCCTGGCTGGGAATGCGAATCTTCGGCGACGACAGCGGCTCGCCTTCGGCGATGCGAATCTGCGCCTGGACGAGGTCCACGCCAGTGACCTGCTCGGTGACAGTGTGCTCGACCTGCAGCCGCGCGTTCACTTCGATGAAATAGAACTGATCGCCGTCGACGAGAAACTCCACCGTGCCAGCGTTGGTGTACCCGGCGCCTTTCGCGAGCGAGAGCGCGGCCGCGCAGATGCGATCGCGAACCTGGGCGCCGAGTGCGGGCGCAGGAGCGATCTCGATCACCTTCTGATGCCGGCGCTGCACCGAGCAGTCGCGCTCGAAGAGGTGGACGAGGTTGCCGTGCTGGTCGCCGAGCACCTGCACTTCGATGTGGCGTACCTTTTCGAGGAACTTCTCCATGAAGAGGACGTCGGAACCGAAGGCGGCCAGTGACTCGCTCTTCGCCGAGGCGATGGCGTCGGGCAGCTCTTCGCGGTTGCGGACGACGCGCATGCCGCGGCCTCCGCCTCCGTTGGCGGCTTTGACGAGCACCGGGGCGCCGTGGGCATCGAAGAACTTCTGGGCGTCGGCGACGACGGACGCGGGGTTGAGCGTGGTGCCGGGCACGCAGGGGACGCCGACCTTCTGGGCGAGCGCCTTGGCGGCGACCTTGTCACCCATCATCGCGACGACTTCAGGCGTGGGGCCGACGAAGCGGATTCCGCGCTGCACGCAGCGGCGGGCGAAGTCGGCGTTCTCGGAAAGGAAGCCGTAGCCGGGGTGAATGGCGTCGACTTCGGCGGCGACGGCGACGTCGAGGATCTCGTCCATGCCGAGGTACGCGTCGACGGGGCGCTTGCCGCGGCCGACCAGGTACGCCTCGTCTGCCTTGTGCCGGTGCTCGTGCATCCGGTCTTCGTCGCTGTAGATGGCGACGGTGCGAATGCCGAGCTCGTTGCACGCACGGAAGACGCGAATCGCAATCTCACCGCGATTGGCGCACATCAGCTTCTTGATCGGGGCCATGAACCCCGAGGTTTAGCGGCGCTTCAGGCGGATGTAGAGGACCTTCTCGACGTCGGCGACGACGTCTCCGGTCTCGTCCTTGACCTGCACTTGGAAGACAGGTTCGACCTTCAGGCCGCTGGCGGCGAGGCTGCGCAGCTCTTCGATTTTGGAAGCGGGCATCAGGAACTCGGCGCGCACGGTGCCTTTGCCGGGCTTCATGAACTTCACCGACGCCGATTTGTCCCAGACGACGTAGTCATCGCCGAGGCTGAAGAGGATCTGGAAGAGGAAGAAGGGGTCGCACATCGCATACAGCGAGCCGCCGAAGTGGGTGCCGAGGAAGTTCCGGTTCCACGGGTACATCGACATGGTGACGACGATGCGCGAGAGGTCCTGCGCGACCTCCGAGATGTGAATGCCGGCGCCGACGTAGGGCGGGTAGGCGTTCATCGCGAGCAGGGTGTTGCGTTGTCCGAGGAACTTCGAAGCGCGTCGAACCCAGTCGGCCATTTCCCGCTTCTTACTCAGCCGCGGGGAATCCGGTAGGCGTAGATGGGCGAGCGGTAGAGGTCGTCGATGCGGCCTTCGGCTTCCGGTGTCCACCCGTGGACCGCGAAGGTGTGCGTGATGAGCTTTGCGCCCGGCGCCTCGCGTTCGAGCTTCTTCTTCAACGCCACCATCCCGGCCCGAAAGAGGTAGCAGACGAAGACGTGGCCGTCGGCGAGGTCAGCCTTGAGGAAGTCGGCGCGTTTGATTTCCAGGTTCGCTCTGGGTCGCAGGCGCTGACGCAGGCGCATCGTGAGGTACGGGAACCACGAGAGCTCGTAGGCGGTGACCTGCGAAGCGGGGCAGCGATCGGCCAACGCGAATGCGATTCCGCCCCAGCCGGCGCCGAGCTCGTAGATTTTTCCCGTCGTGCCCGCTGCCGCGTCGAGGATCGCGGCCCGCTGCTTCAGGTTGCTCGGCATCGGTGAGATGCCCGTGCGCAGCGTGAAGTAGACAATCGACGCGCCCGCGAAGGTGACCAGGGCGAGGAAGATCCACTCCATCGGGGCGCGACGATACTCGGACACAGGGACGGGGCGCCCCGTTCATCCCGGCCAGCACTCCGCGCGCGTCTCGTCCACTTTCACGCGATCGACGAGCGCCACCTGCGTCGAACATTGGGCGCTTCGTCGAACGGCACAGCGAGCTCCGAACCCGCGGGGCCCAGGTCGCCAGCCCGCTCGTTGCTCCCGAACGACCCTCGCTGATTTGGCCGAACCAACTGAGGCTCATAACCGTCGCTACCAGAATGACGCGCTTCGCCACGCGCGGACTGCAGTCTTTGTTGGGTCGAACCGACGACGCACCGCGTCGCAGACGCGGCTGTCCGACCCACCCAACCCCCCGCCGGCACGACCTTTCACCAGTTCGATCGAATTCGATCGAAGATTTCTAGACGCACTGCGGCGAGATCTTCGAATGGCGAATGACGCACTGCGACGAATTCGATCGAATTCGATCGAATGGGTTTGCGGGTGCCCTCCAGCAGGGAGAGGCTGTGCAGTGGAAGGCGTGTTCTACCGCCAGGACGGAACGGGTCAGGCGAGGTCGAAGACGAGGACTTCGCCGTTCTCGACGCCTTCGATTTCCACCTTCGGCTCCCTGGAAATCGCCACCGCGTCGCCGTCGACGAGCACGTTGCCGTTCACCTTCACGGACCCGCGGGCGACGTGAATCCAGGCGTGGCGTTCGGGCGCGATCGCGAGTTCCGCCTTCTCGCCTCTCGCAAACAGCCCCGCATACAGCGAGACGTCCTGGTGGAGCGTGACGCTGCCTTCGCGGGCATCGGCTGACGCGACGAGCCGCAACTTCCCCTGCTTCTCGGCCGCGGGGAACAGCTTCTGTTCGTAGCCGGGCGTGAGGTTGTCTTTCTCGGGCATGATCCAGATCTGCAGCAGCCGCAGCTGCTCATCGCCCGACGCGTTCGCCTCGCTGTGCCGCACGCCAGTGCCTGCCGTCATGCGCTGCACTTCGCCCGGCTTGATGAGGCCCGTGTTTCCCATCGAGTCCTTGTGCACCAGCGCCCCGTCGAGGACGTAGGTCAGAATTTCCATGTCGCGGTGGGGGTGCGTGCCGAAGGCGCCGCCGCCCGCGATGCGATCGTCGTTGATGACCCGCAGCGCCCGGAACCCCATCTGCGACGGGTCGTGGTAGTCGGCGAAGGAGAAGGTGTGGTGGCTGTCGAGCCAGCCGTGGTTGGCGTGCCCGCGCTCTGCTGCTCTGCGAAGAGTGATCATAATGGCCCTACCTTAAGGGCCGACGACCTTCAGGCAATCGGGCCAGCTGTGGACTCACTGTCCCGCCATCGCAACAGTGCGGATTCGACCTACGAAGCGACGTAAAGAGCCCGACCCATGAGACTCCTGGTCATCGCGGCCCTCGTGTTGTCGGCGTGCTCGCCGAGCAGCACCACTGGAAGCGCGACGGGTGGAGGAAGCGGCGGCAGCGCGGGCGGCGGAACTGGCGGAGGCTCGGGCGGATCCGGCGGCGGAACCGGAGGCACAGGCGGGGCCGGCGGCGGCGCAGTCGACCCGGCATGCTCAAGCGATGCAGGCATGAGCAAGTGCGGCTGCATAGGCTTCACCTTCTGCGAAAACTTCGAAGGCGCGACCATCGACGCGGCGCGCTGGATGGTGACCACGAACGCCACCGGAAACACCGCCGTCCTCGACACGTCAAAGTTCGCGCGCGGCACGAAGTCCCTGCACGTGACGGTGAAGAGCAACGCCGGCAGCACCGCGCTGCTGACCACGACCAAGCCCTTCCCCGCAGCGAACAACTCGTTCTTCGGGCGCGCCTTCGTCTACGCGCAGGCGCCGACTCCGATCGTCCACGCGGGGATGTTCGCGGCCAGCGGCCCGGGCATCGAAGTGCGGCTCGGGCTCGACCACAACGGAGACATCGAGCCGAACTACTTCGGCGCCACCGAGTACGGCATCTTCACTGCGAACAAGTCGAAGATGCCGACCAACATCTGGTCTTGCCTCGAGTGGGAGTACCGCGGCACCGGCGAACTGCACTTCTTCCTCAACGGCACCGAGATGACGCAGATCGAAGTGCTCGCGTCGCGCATGCCGCCGTGGACGGCGCCCATCTACGACAAGTTCTCGCTGGGCATGATCCTCTACCAGGGCGATACCGCGACGGCGGCGGGCTTCGACCTGTGGTTCGACGAAGTGGCTTTCAGCACGACGCGCATCGGCTGCACCAACTAACCGGAGCCAACCAATGGTGAAGAAACTCCTCGCAGGGGTCGCAGTGGTGATTCTCGGCTTCGTCGCTTTCGTCGCGACGCGCCCCGCAGAGTTCGTCTACCTGCGCAAGACGACCATCTCGGCGCCGCCCGAAATCATCTTTGCGACGCTGGCTGACTTCCACAATTGGGCCGACTGGTCGCCGTGGGACGACATGGATCCGAAGATGGAGCGCAAGTACGAAGGCAGCCCCACCGGCCAGGGTGCGATCTACTCGTGGAAGGGCAACGACAAGGTCGGCGAAGGCCGGATGACCATCACCGAGGCCAGGCCGAACGACTTCATCTCGATCAAGCTCGAGTTCCTCAAGCCGTTCGAGGCGACGAACACCACGACCTTCACCATCACGCCGGGTCCGGCCACCGAGGTCGTCTGGAAGATGGAAGGGAAGAACGCGTTCGTCAGCAAGGCGGCTGGCGTGTTCATGAACATGGAAAAGATGATCGGCGACGACTTCGAGAAGGGGCTCGCGAAGCTGAAGACGTTGACGGAAGCAAAAGCGAAGGCAGTTCCGCCGCCTGCTCCGATGGAAGCGCCGCCCGTCGACGCCGACGCTGGTACGCCCTAAACCCGGCCGGGGCCGATCATCCAGAGGGCGGTGCACTTCGCGACCACGTCGCCGCTCTTGTCTCTGAGCAGCCCAATCACCTCGACCTCTTTCTTGTCGTTCGAGGTGAGCACTGGGCAGCTGCACTCGCAGGTGATGGTGCCGCGCGCCTTCTTCGCGTAGTCCATCGTCAAGCGAATCGGGATGCCGCGCGTGTCGGCCGGCAGCGACACCATCATCGCGACGCCGGTGGTGGCCTCACCGAGATTCATCAGCGCAATCGCATGCACGCTGCGCAGGTGGTTTCGCAGACCTCTGCGGTCGCGCATCGAGACGCGGGCGTAGCCGACTTCCAGCCGCTCGACCTCGGGCTTGATGGTGCCGGTGTACGGGGCCATGCGGCCGACGAGGCGGCCCATCACTTTGCCGGCGCCGGGGACCGCCTTGAGCACGCCCCACACCTTTAGAATCGAAGCGGGGCTGGTGAGCTGCGAGAGCACTTTCATGCGTCCCTGCTTAGCGCTTTGAGCGTAGAAAGGGCGCTGCCCATGGCCATCCGAATCGGAGTTCCTCGAGAGACCGCACCGGGCGAGCGCCGGGTCGCTGCCACGCCCGAGTCCGTCAAGAAGCTCACCTCGCCCACCGTCACCCTCGTCGTCGAAACGGGCGCAGGCGCAGCGGCAGGCTACCCGGACGCCGCGTACACCGCCGCCGGAGCGACCCTCGGCAACCGCGAAGACGCCTTCGGCACCTGCGACATCGTGCTCAAGGTGCGCCCACCGTCGCTGGCCGAAGTACCGCTTTTCAAGGAAGCCTGTTTCCTGGCCTCACTCCTTCAGCCCGAACGAAACCCAGGCCTGCTCGAGGCCTTGACGGCGCGGCGCGTGTCGGCGCTGGCGCTCGAGAAGGTTCCGCGCATCAGCCGCGCGCAGAAGATGGACGTGCTGTCGTCGATGGCGAACCTCGCGGGCTACCGCGCGATCGTCGAAGCCGCGAACGCGTACGGCAGTCCGTTCGGCGCGCAGGTGACGGCAGCAGGCACGACGCCTCCCGCGAAGGTCCTGATCATCGGCGCCGGCGTGGCAGGTCTCGCCGCTGCGGCCGCCGCAAAAGCACTCGGCGCAGAAGTCCGCGCTTTCGACACCCGCGCCGCAGCGCGCGAGCAGGTCGAGAGCCTGGGCGCGAAGTTCCTCACCCTGGAAGTGAAGGAGTCGGGCGAAGGCGGCGGCGGCTACGCCAAGGTGATGAGCAAGGAGTTCATCGACGCCGAGATGGCGTTGTTCCGGAAGCAGGCGGCCGAGGTCGACATCGTCGTCACGACGGCGCTGGTGCCGGGGACGAAGGCTCCGATTCTGCTGCCCACCGACGTCATCACCCACTTCAAGCCGGGCAGCGTCATCGTCGACATGGCCGCCGAGCAGGGCGGCAACACCGAGCTCTGCAAGCCGGGCGAAGTCGTCGAGTTCAACGGCATCAAGATTCTCGGCTTCACCGACCTCGCGAGCCGAATGGCGTCGACGTCGAGCAAGTTCTTCGCGACCAACCTCGTGCACCTGCTGAACGAGATGCAGATCGGCAAAGGGTTCACCGTCGACCTGAACAACGACGTGGTGCGCCCTGCCCTGCTCACCCACGGGGGCGAGCTTCTGCCGCCGCCTCCTCCGAAAGAGCCGTCGCCAAGGGTGCATGCCGCGAAGCCGCCTCCGCCGGATGCGAAGCCTAAGCAGCAGCAAATTTTCGACCCGACCCGCCGCGCGTGGGGCACCACGTTGGGCGGCATGTTCGTCATCGCGTCGCTGTTCGCGCTGGGCCGGTTCGCGCCGCGCGAGTTCCTGCAGCACTCGACCGTCTTCATCCTCGCGTGCTTCGTCGGTTGGCAGGTCATCTGGTCGGTGAGCCCCGCGCTTCACACGCCGCTGATGAGCGTGACCAACGCGATCTCGGGAATCATCGTCGTCGGCGGCATGCTGCAAATCGGCACCTCGCTGGACGCCGCGTCGATTCTCGGAGCGCTGGCCGTGCTCGTCGCCTCCATCAACGTGGCGGGCGGCTTCCTCGTCACCCAACGCATGCTCAAGATGTTCCACCGCGAGAAACCGGCGCCGGCCGCGAAGGGAGATCACTGATGTCGACCAACCTCGACGGGCCGATGTCGATCGCCTACCTCGTGGCGGGCGTGCTGTTCATCCGCTCGCTCGCGGGCCTCTCGAAGCAAGAGACGGCGCAGCGCGGAAACCTGTACGGCATGGTCGGCATGGGCCTGGCCGTGGTCGTCGCCAGCGTCGCGTGGCTGGCGGGCGGCTTCGAAGGGCGTGAGCTCGGCCTCGCGATGATGGTGTCGTGCGTCGTCATCGGTGGCGGCATCGGCGCGGTGCTCGCGCGGCGCGTCGAGATGACGGGCATGCCCGAGCTGGTCGCGATTCTTCACAGCTTCGTCGGCCTCGCGGCGGTGATGGTGGGGGTGAGCAGCTACCTGGCTCCGCGCGGGAACATTCACGCGGACGTGGCGACGCGCGTCGTGCACATGGGCGAGGTCTGGGTCGGCATCGCGGTCGGCGCGATCACGCTCACCGGTTCGATCATCGCGTGGGCGAAGTTGAAGGGCTCACTGTCGGGCAAGCCACTGCTGCTCCCGGGGCGCCACGTGCTGAACGCGCTGATCGCCATCGCGATCGCGGGGCTCGCGTATCCGTTCTTGATGGCCGACGGCACCTCGGGCCTGCCGTACCTGCTGGCGATGACGGCGCTGGCGGCGATCCTGGGCGTGCACCTGGTGATGGCGATTGGCGGCGCAGACATGCCGGTCGTCGTCTCTCTTCTCAACAGCTACTCGGGCTGGGCGGCAGCGGCGGCGGGCTTCATGCTCGCGAATGACCTGCTGATCGTCACCGGCGCGCTGGTCGGCTCGTCGGGCACCATCCTCAGCATCATCATGTGCCGCGCGATGAACCGTTCGATTCTGAACGTCGTCTTCGGGGGCTTCGGCACCGCCGACGGAACCACCAACGCCGCCAGCGCCGAGCCTGCCGGGGAAGTGCGCGAGCTGAAGGCCGACGAAGTGTCCGAGCGGCTCAGAGAGGCGAAGAGCGTCGTCATCGTCCCCGGCTACGGCATGGCAGTGGCGCGTGCGCAGGCGGCGGTGCACGACCTGACCAGGAACCTGCGCGACCAGGGCGTGACGGTTCGCTTCGCCATCCACCCCGTCGCCGGCCGCCTGCCCGGCCACATGAACGTGCTGCTCGCGGAAGCCGGCGTGCCCTACGACATCGTGCTCGAGATGGAACACATCAACGCGGACTTCGCGAACACCGACGTGGTGCTCGTCATCGGCGCGAACGACATCGTGAACCCGGGCGCGCTCACCGACACCAGCAGCCCCATCTACGGCATGCCGGTGCTCGAGGTCTGGAAGTCGAAGCTGGTGGTGGTGTTGAAGCGCGGGATGGCGGCTGGCTACGCAGGCGTCGAGAACCCGCTGTTCTTCCTCGACAACACCCGGATGCTCTTCGGCGATGCGAAGAAGAGCATCGACGCGCTGGTCACGCAGACTGCGCAGCGCTGACGAGCCGTCGGTGTTTGGGGTGCGCGTGACGGAACGTCACCGTGCCTGATCGAAAGGCCAGGGCGCTTAGGAGCCGCACCTCGCGGCTCGTCTTCAGCTCGCCGGCGTCGGCCAGGTCGATGAGCAGAGGCGCGTCTTCGTCGGTCTGCTCGAGCGCTTCGAGCATCGCAGTGACGGTCTCGTCATTGAGCTCGCCGTGCGTCGTCAACACCACCCGCCCCGTGCCCCGCTCTCTTGAGATCGCGATCATGTCTGCCCCAACAGCAACGCGCGAGCCACGGCGGCCTACGCGACAGGTTGCCCCAGTCGTGGCGCAATTCCCCACTCCGCGCAGGCTGTCGCCGGGGGCTGGAAAGTGGCACGTCAGGTGCTCGGCGCCCGGGCATGAACAAGCCACCGCCCCGCGCGAAGAAGAAGTCGTCCAACGAAGCCCTCGGCACCGTCGTGGGCACCATCTCGGCGCCGACCACTGCGGCGCTCGATCCGTCGGCGTACGAAGGAAACGCGAAGAGGCTGGCCACGCAGAAGGTCGCCGAAAACGCCGCAGCTGAGGCATTTCCGCACAACCCGCAGAAGGCCTTCGAGCACGGCCTGAAGAACGGGCACGCGCCACAGACGGGCAAGACGGCAGCCATCGACGGGCCGAGCACGCCGACGGAAGCCAACCGGTCGGCGAAGCAGGAAGCCCTCGACGCAGCGCGCGTCGACAACGGCGGGCAGATGCTGACCACCAACATGGGCGCGGCGATTGGCGACAACCAGAACTCGCTGAAGGCTGGCCTGCGCGGGCCGACGCTGATGGAGGACTTCATCCTCCGCGAGAAGATCACCCACTTCGATCACGAGAGGATTCCCGAACGCATCGTTCACGCGCGCGGCTCGGCGGCGCACGGCTACTTCGAGGCGTACGACTCGCTGAAGTCGCTGACGAAGGCGGCCCCGTTTGCGTCGAAGGGCAAGCGCACCCCCGTGTTCGTGCGGTTCTCGACGGTGGCCGGTGAGCGCGGCTCGGCGGATCTCGCGCGCGACGTGCGCGGCTTCGCGGTGAAGTTCTACACGGACGAAGGCAACTGGGACATCGTCGGTAACAACATGCCGGTCTTCTTCATCCAGGACGCGATGAAGTTCCCTGACCTGGTGCACGCGGTGAAGCCCGAGCCGCACCACGGCATGCCGCAGGCGGCGAGCGCGCACGACACCTTCTGGGACTTCGTGTCGTTGATGCCCGAGTCGACGCACATGCTGACGTGGGTGATGTCGGATCGCGCGATTCCGCGCAGCTACCGGATGATGCAGGGCTTCGGCGTCCACACCTTCCGCCTCATCAACGAAGCGGGAGAGTCGCGCTTCTGCAAGTTCCACTGGGAACCGAAGGCCGGCACGCACTCGGTGGTCTGGGACGAGGCGGTGAAGATCAACGGCGCCGACTCGGACTTCCACCGCCGCGACCTGTGGGAAGCGATCGACAGCGGCGCCTACCCCGAGTGGGAACTGGGGTTGCAGGTTTTCACCGAGGAGCAGGCCGAGAAGTTCAGCTTCGACATCCTCGACGCGACCAAGCTGATTCCTGAAGAGCTGGTGCGGGTGCAGAAGGTCGGGCGGATGGTGTTGAACCGGAACCCCGACAACTTCTTCGCCGAGACCGAGCAGGTCGCTTTCGGAACGATGAACATGATTCCGGGCATCGACACCAGCAACGACCCGCTGCTGCAGGGGCGCCACCACAGCTACTTCGACACGCAGCTGAGCCGCCTGGGCGGGCCCAACTTCCACGAGATTCCAATCAACCAGCCGCTGAACAAGCCGACCAACAACCAGCGCGACGGCATTCACCGCCAGGCGATTGCGCGCGGCCGGGTCGCCTACGAGCCGAACTCGCTGGGCGGTGGTTGTCCCTTCCAGGCCGGCATGAAGGGGTTCGTCTCGTTCCCCCAGCACGTGAAGGAAGACAAGGTGCGCGGCAAGCCCGAGAAGTTCGCCGACCATTTCACCCAGGCGCGGCTGTTCTTCCGCAGCCAGACGCCGGTGGAACAGAACCACATGATTGCCGCCTTCCGCTTCGAGCTCACGCGCGTGCAGACCCAGGCGATTCGCGAGCGGGTGGTGTCAATGCTTGCGAACGTGGATGACAAGTTGGCGCAGGGCGTGGCCGATGGCCTGGGCATCCCCGTGCCGCCGCCGCAGGAAAAGGCGCTGGCAAAACCGGCGAAGCCCGAGGTCGAGGTCTCGCCCGCGTTGTCGTTGATGGCGCGGCCGGGGTCGACGGGCGTGAAGACCTTGAAAGTCGCGATCCTGGTTGCCGATGGCATTGACGGCGACTCGGTGCGCGAGATGTACGCGGCGCTCGTCAAGGCCGGAGCGGTGCCTCGTCTCATCGGCCCGAAGATGGGCATGGTGAAGCCGTCGTCGGGTGAGGCGATTCACGTCGAAGTCTCGATGGAAGCGGCGCCTGCCGTGACTTTCGACGCCCTGGTGCTGCCAGCAAATGACGAGGGCCTGATGCAGACCGCCCACGCGGTGGACTTCCTCAAGGAGCACTTCCGTCACTGCAAGCCGATTCGGGTGTTGGGCGACGAGAGCATGGTGGTCGAGCAAGCGGGCCTGCCTGACGCGAGCAAAGATGCAGGCTTCCTGGTGGGCTCGAAAGTGAAGATGGCGGCCTGGTTGAAGGCGCTGGAAAAGCAGCGGCACTTCGAGCGCGAGTCCGACCCGCCGCAGGTTTGAGATCTTCTGGCCCAGCTGCAGACAATCGCCGCGGTGCGCGAGGCAGGCTCCCTCTCAACGCATCGCGGCACGAAGGTTGAAATGAGAAACGACCATGCAAACCAACCAGAAAGACACTGAATCGAAGGACAACGGCGAGCTTGCCGCTGACGGGCAGCGCGCCCACTTGCACGAGTCGCTGAAGGAGTTCGTGATGATGATGGTCGCGACCTACGACAAGAAGGGCAAGCACCCGCGCATCCACGCCCGCCCGATGATGGTCGCGAAAGTTGAAGACGACTGCTCGCTGATTTTCGTGGTGAAGCTGGATGAGGGAAAGGACGCTCCGGAAGCAGGGAAGTCGGAAGACGGCACGGTCATCGCGCAGTCACTGACGCGGCAGGTCTCGATGATCGGTACTTTCGAGTACTCGATGGATCGCGCGCAGCTCTCGTCACTGTGGAAGCTGCCGATGAACCTGTTCTTCGGCAACGGCAAGGAAGACAAGAGCGTGGCGCTGATGATCTTCAAGCCGCGCGACGCCGAGCTCTGGGACCTGTCGGGAAAGAAGGGCCTGCAGTTCCTCTTCGGCGCCGCGAAGTCGCTGGTGCAGAAGAAGACCCCCGAGCTCACGGGCGATCAGCACGAGGTGATGAAGCTGAACCGCGCGTAGTCGGGCTCTGCGCCCTAGACCTGAAAGCCGCCGACCTGCGCAACCCGCGGGTCGGTGTCTTCGCAGAGAATTTCGAAGGCGGCCCGGTGCGCTGAAGTCAGCGTTCGGGTCTTGTCGTTTTCGGTGAGCCGCACGGTGCAGCGGGCAAGCTTGGAGTTGAGGCACGCCTTCACGCCGCCAGGAGGGTTTCGGTACCGCAGCGCCGCGAAGCGTTCGGGCGCGGCGTCGAGGGCGACGTCGAGCGCGACGCCATCGGACACCGAATGAAATCGCCACTGAAAGCCATCGATGCTGGCCTTCACGAAAGCGCCGCGCGGAATCGAGTTGAGCTCGTAGCGGCGGCCGTCGAGGTTCAACACCGCGACGGTGACCTTCGGCGTCATCAGCGGGCCGACCTTCACCTGCGCCGTGCCGCACTCGAGGAACGCGTCGGGCGCGTCATCGAAGCCGCAGACCTGGCCCCACGCGTAGCGGTCGGTGTGCTGGCTGCCCCAGTTGTGGTTGTGGCTGCCGGGCCAGCTGTCGATGCGGTGCGTCTCGCCAGCGACCGTGAAGGTGCCGTCGAACTTCGCGTTGGGCATCGAGCACAGCGCCTTCGCCTTGGGGAACCCGGCCGTGTAGACAGCCTCGGGCATCAACAGGCTCACTGGCCCACCGCCGCCGAACTTCAGGTTCCACTCAAGCTTGCCGGTGCCGCCTTCGACGTGGCCGGGCTTCAGCGAGCCACCGGGCATCTTCACGTCGAGGCTTTTGGAATCGAAAGAGCAGTCGCGCCGTGGGAGCTCGGTCTTCTGCGCGAAGGTGGTGCCTTTCTCGCCGTCAGACCAGACGGACCAGATTTCACCTTCCGCCGCGCCCGGGTTTCCCTTCGGGCAGAAGAGGGTGTGGCGAATCCACAGCGCGAGCGGGCGCGTCGGGTGGTTGGCGCGCTGAAACCAGCTCTCGTAGTGACCGCTGCGACCGTCCCAGCGGCAGCCGTCCCAGTTCGTCATCAGACCTTCGTCAGCCAGCCGTACTTGTCGGGCCGCGTGCCGCGCTGGATGCCAGAGATTTCTTCGTAGAGGCGGCCGGCGAGCGGGCCGACTTCGCCCTTGTTGATCGACAGCTTCGTCTTGCCGCCGAGCGCGAGCTCGCCGACTGGACTGATGACCGCCGCGGTGCCGCTGCCGAAGACTTCCTTCAGCGAGCCCTTCGCGTGCGCGGCCTGGACTTCAGACATGGTGATGGTGCGCTCGACGACCTTGATGCCCGCGTCCCTCGCGAGCTGGATGACGCAGTCGCGGGTGACGCCAGCGAGAATCGAGTCGGACAGCGGAGGCGTGACGAGCTCGTCGCCGACGTAGGCGAACAGGTTCATCGTGCCGACCTCTTCGATCTGCTCGTGCTTGTCGGCGTCGAGCCAGAGCACCTGGTCGTAGCCTTCTTTCTTGGCGTTCTGCGCGGCGAGAAGGCTGGCGGCGTAGTTCGCTCCGGCCTTCACGGAGCCGAGGCCTCCGTGCGCGGCGCGGGTCTGCTCACGCTCGACCCAGATGCGAACCGGCTTCACGCCGCCCGCGTAGTAGGCGCCGACGGGCGAAGAGATGATGAAGAAGGTGTAGCGCGAGGCAGGGCGCACCCCGAGGTAGCCCTCGGTGGCGATCAACGTGGGGCGCAGGTACAGCGCAGTGCCCGCCGACGACGGCACCCACGCCTCGTCGACCTTCACCAGCTGGCTCGCCCAGGCCTGCATCAGCTTTGGCTCGACCGACGGCATGCAGAGCCGCGGAGCGCCCCGTTGCATCCGCGCGCAGTGGTGCTCCGGGCGGAACAGGCTCACGCCGCCGTCTGCGGTGCGAAACGCCTTGAGGCCTTCGAACATCGCCTGGCCGTAGTGGAACACGCCGGCGGCCGGGTCCATGGACATCGGGCCGTAGGGCTCGATGCGCGCGTTCTGCCAACCCTGCTCGGCCGTGTACTCGGCGATCAGCATGTGGTCGGCGAACACCCGGCCAAAGCCGAGATCGGCTTCCTTCATCTTCGGGCGCGGCGTCGTGGTCTGTCGAACGGGGAGGTTCATTGCGGCTCCTTCTCTTCGCCGCCTTCTATCCGCAAAGCTGTGCCAGCTCGCAATCGAATCGAGCGGCACAGAGGCGAATCCGTGCCTACAGCGCCTCGCCGTCCGGCATCGCGATCTCGGGGGCCGGGGCGGCTTTGAGCTCGGCGGCCCGCTTGTTCGACTCGGGGAAGAGCGCCAGCAGGGAAAGCAGCTCGCCACGGCTCAGCGACTGGTTCACGGCACCTGTCTTCGAGGGCTTCAGCCAGTCGGCCGCGAGGGCGTCGGCCAACGGCCAGGCGTCCTGGGATTTCGCTTCGTGTTTCACGCGGACTTCGACGGCGCGCCGGCGGATCGCGTGCGCAGGGTCGGTCACGGCGGCGAGGAGCGCGGCGCCGACCTTCGGGTACGCCACCGCGGCGTCCAGCAGGCGGGCCTGGGCGGTGCGCGACCACCCGGTCTTCGCGATGGTCACTGGCTCGTTCAGCGCGTCCTGACAGCGGGCCTCGAGAACGGCGCGATCGACCTGCTCGACCGACGTCTGAGCAGGTGTTCCTTTCTCTGCGAGCGGCGCCGCGTTCAGGATTGCCAGCGCTTGCTTCGGATCGACGGCAAAGGCGCGCTGCGCGTACGGCGTCGCGTGCAGCTCGCCGCGCTTCACGCGCTCGATCCACTCCCTCAGCTCTTCTGCGGTCGGCGGCGGCGCTTCGTCCTTCGCGTCGGCCTCTCGCACCAGCTGTTCGATCGCCTCGAGCTGCGCGTCGGTCGGAACCGAGAGCAGCAGCCGCAGCGCCGCGCCGAGGGCCGTGCTCGCGTCGTGGCGGGCGGCGAGCGTCTGCAACCCCGCACGCTCTGCCGGCAGCGCCTCGAGAAAGTCCGTCGACGGCGGGCCGGGCCAGCGGCGCGCGTGCTGCGCCACGTTCGACAGCAGCACCGCCGCCAGCGCCCTGCCCTTCGCCGACTCGGTGCCGATCAACGCGCTCAGCGGCTCGACGACAGCCGCCGCGGCGACGTCCACCCCAACCGCCGAGACGAGATGATCTTCGAGCTCGTCGAACGCTTCTTCGCGCACCAGGGGCATGTCGTCGGCCAGCGCCGCGAGCCATTCGGGCACCCGGGAATCGGCCCAATCGATGCTGAAGAGGTTGAAGGGGAAGCCCATATAAAAGTTTGGGCACACCATAGCCGTCGGCGAGACTTGGCCGCGATGAAGACCATCGCCGCCCTCGTTCTGGTTTCGCTGTCTGCGCTCGCGGCCGACCGCCGTCCCGTGCTCGCGGTTTTTCCACCGTCAGCGGCTGACCCCGCGGGCAAAGAGTTGGCGTTGTTGATCCAGGCGCGGACGACGGCGGTGCTGGCGACCACCAATCGCTACTCGGACATTCACCTCAAGCAGATCCTCGCGATGGCGTCGCGCGAGGGCTTCGACATCGAGTCGCTCGACCCGAAGAACTCTGATCGCGCCGCGAAGCTGCTGGGCGCAGACCGCATCGCCTGGGGCCAGCTCGAGCGGAACGAGAAGGGCTTCAAGCTCAAGGCGGTGGTGACTGACCTGAAGAAGCTGACCCGCGTCGAAGTGCAGCTGGGCGCCGAGCTGGCGACCGCGGTCGAGGCGGCGTCGACCACGTTGTCTCACGCCATCCTTAGGCTTGACAGTGTGACGGGCTTCAAGACGCCGCCGGCGGTGTCGACGAAGTCTGACGCGGCGATGCAGGCGTTCAGCCACTGCTACGCGACGGTGGTGCGCCAGCCGATGGGCATCGAGAACCCGGCGGTGCTCGAAGGGCCCGAGCTCGAAGTCGCGATTACCCAGTGCCAGGAAGCGCTCGCGGCCGACCCCAGGTTCATTCCGGCCAGCGCGGCGCTCGGTCTCGCGTACGCGATCATCGGCAACGACGCCGAGGCGCTGAAGGCCCTGGCCCCGCTGAAGGGCGCCGACCAGGACGAGCGGCTGTATTGGATTGCCCGGTTCTGGGAAGTGACGAGGTACCAGAGCAACGATGCGGGTGAAGCCCTGCTGCGCGAGGCGATCTCGAAGAAGCCGGGGTTCCTGCTGGCGCGCGGGTACCTGGGCGAGCTGCTGGACACGGTCGGTAACTACGACAAGGCCTCGGCGGCGTGGCAGGAGTTCGCGGCGGTCGCTCCGCTGGATCCGTACGTAACGGGGCGGTGGGCCAAGTCGCTGGCGCGGCAGAACAAACACGACGAGGCGATCGCGCTGACGAAGAAGGCGCTGGAGCTCGAGCCGAAGAGCCGCGAGATGCGGCTGCAGCTGGCCAGCCGGTACATCGACGCGGGCAAGCTCGACGACGCGCTGCCAGTGTTGACGTCGCTGTCGGAAGAGCCGGACTCGCGCGGCGAGGTGCTGCTGCGGCTGGGCTGGGCGTACTACCTCAAGGGCTCGCCGGAGCTCGCGGCGCCGCTGTTCGAGAAGGCGATCGCCAAGGCGAAGTCGCCGGGTGAGTGGCGCACGCGCGGCCGCGCGCACTACGACCTCGCGCTGGTCCACGTAAAGAAGAGCCCCGAGAAGGCGGAAGCGGCGCTGAAGGCGTCTTTTCTCACCGGCTACCGCGTGAAGGAGCTCGACCCGTCGCTGCAGAAAGCGGCCCAGAAGATCGAGCGGGCCGAACTGTCGCACGCGGAAAAGAAGGGGGCGAAAAAGAACTCGGCAGTGATTCCGCGCGAGGTCAGCCTCTTCCCGATCGACAAGTTCGGCGACGTGGACGCTGCGGCGGCCAAGCCCAAACCGCCGGAAGGCTTCATGCTGGTTCACTTTTAATCCGCGGAATATCCGGGCCGGAATTCTCGCCGCGTCTTTCAGGTTTCACATTCGGTGGGCCGTGGTGACGTGTGAAAAAGGACGTAGCAGCGCGAGACGTGGGCGCCCTGCCCGTTCATCCCGAGCGCCCTGCCCGTTCATCCCGAGAGCCCTGCCCGTTCATCCCGAGAGAAGTCGAGGGATGAGCCGCCTCCGGAGCACGTACTGCGGGGGATGGCGGGGAAAGCGGAGTAGTTTGCCGCGCGCATGCAGCTTCCTTCCGACTTCCCCGCCGACTTCGCGTCTTCCGACCCGTCGGACCTCGAGACGTACGGTCGCGACTGGACGAAGGTCTACCCGCCGCGCCCGTCGCTTGTCTGCCGCCCGCGCACGACCGACGAAGTCTCGCGGCTGCTGCGCCACTGCAACGCGAACAAGATTCCGGTCGTGCCTTCGGGAGGCCGCACGGGCCTCGCCGGCGGAGCGATGGCCACCAACGGTGAGCTCGTCCTCTCGCTCGAGCGGATGCGGCGCATCGAGCCTATCGACACCCTGGGCCAGACGCTTCGCATCCAGGCCGGCGCGATCACCGAGGCGGTGCACCAGCACTGCGCCGCGCAAGGGCTCTTCTGGCCCGTCGACTTCGCGTCGAAGGGCAGCAGCCAGGCGGGTGGAAACATCGCGACCAACGCGGGCGGCGTGCGCGTCATCCGTTACGGCCTCACGAGGCAGTGGGTGCTGGGCCTGCAGGTGGTGCTCGCCAGCGGCGAAGTGCTCGAACTCAACGGCGCGCTGGAAAAGAACAACACCGGCGTCGATCTGCGGCAGCTGTTCATCGGCAGCGAAGGAATCCTCGGCGTCATCACCGAAGCGACGCTGAAGCTCACGCGCCTGCCGACGAAGGTCGAGGTGCTGCTGCTCGCCCTGCCCTCGCTGGAATCGGTGCTGCAGCTCTTCGAGCGCGCGCGCACCGGCCCGTTCACGGTGATGGCGTACGAGTTCTTCACCGACAGGTGCCTGGAGCGGGTGACGAAGCACCGAAAGCTCAAAGCGCCGTTCGAAGCGGCGTCGTCGCACTACGTGCTGCTCGAGGTGGAACAGGTCGACGGGGCGCTCGACGACTGGCTGCAGGCGCTCTTCGACGCAGGCCTCGTCACCGACGGCACGCTCGCGCAGAACGCCGAACAGCAGAAAGAGCTGTGGACGTACCGGGAAGCGATCTCCGAATCGCTGAGCGCGACGGGCCTACCGCACAAGAACGACATCGCGCTGCCGGTCAGCAGGCTTCACGTGTTCTGCGGCGAGTTCGAGACGCTGCTCGCCCAGCGCTACGCCGACTGGGAGCTCTGCCTCTTCGGCCACATCGGCGACGGCAACCTGCACGTGAACATCATGAAGCCCGACGCGATGGACAAGGCTGCGTTTCTCGCCCGCACCCACGAGGTCGACAGTTCGATGTTCGAGCTCGTCCGCGCTCACCAGGGCAGCGTCAGCGCCGAGCATGGCATCGGGCTGCTCAAGAAAGACTGGCTCGGCTACAGCCGGTCGCCAGCCGAGATCTCGATCATGAAGTCGATGAAGCAGGTGCTCGACCCCAACGGGATCCTGAACCCCGGCAAGGTGCTCACACTTTGATGAGGGTGAGGGTTGGGTCGAGCCGTTCGAGGTCTTTCGGGTCCGAAGTCAGGACGCTGTGCCCTCTAGATGGCCCGCGCCACGATGGTCGACGACAGCTTCCGCATCGCGTCGACGACCTCTTCGTTGACGGGGTTGTCGAGGTCCATCACGAGGTACCCGATGTCTGCGTTGGTGCTGAGCACCTGGGCGTGGATGTTGGCGTTCTGATCCGACACGAGCTTGTTCACGTCGCGGAGCACGCCGGGCACGTTGTGGTGGACGTTGACGAGGCGGTGCGTGCCGCCGGTGCGAAGCAGCTCGACGCCGGGGAAGTTCACGCTGCCCAGCGTCGTGCCGCTGCGGGCGAACTTCGTCAGGCTGGTCGCGACCTCGCGGCCAATCGCCTCCTGGGCCTCGAGCGTCGAGCCGCCGATGTGCGGCGTGAGAATCGTGTTCGGCATTCCCTGCAGCGGTGACTGAAAGCCTTCCGACGAGTTGGCCTCGGGCTCGTCGGGGTAGACGTCGACCGCGGCCCCGCCCACGTGGCCGGCCTTCAGCGCCGCCGCGAGCGCGTCGATGTCGACCACGGTGCCGCGCGCGTTGTTCAGCAGGTAGGCGCCGAGCTTCATCCGCTTCAGCTGCGCCTCGCCGATCATCCCCTTCGTCTGCGCCGTCTCGGGCACGTGCAGCGTCACGAAGTCCGACATCTGCAGCAGCTGGTCGAGCGTCGCGACGGGCGAGCAGTTGCCCAGCGGGAGCTTGGTCGCGACGTCGAAGTAGATGACGCGCATGCCGAAGAACTCGGCGAGGATTCCGACCTGGGTGCCGATGTGGCCGTAGCCGACGACGCCCAGCGTCTTGCCGCGCACCTCGTGCGCCCCGGTCGCCAGCTTCCGCCACTTGCCCTGGTGCATCTCACGAATGCGGTCGGCCAGCTGCCGCGACAGCATCACGATTTCCGCGATCACGAGCTCGGCCACGCTGCGGGTGTTGCTGAAGGGCGCGTTGAACACGCTGATGCCCTTCTTCATCGCGGGCTCGAGCGCGACCTGGTTCGTGCCGATACAGAAGGCGCCGATCGCCAGCAGGTCCTTCGCCGCGTCCAGCACCCGCGCAGTGATCTGCGTCTTGCTGCGAATGCCCAACAGCTGAACGCCCTGTACGCGCTTGATCAGCTCGTCTTCCTTCATCGACGTGTCGATGCGGGTGACTTCGAAGCCTTCCGACTTCAGCTGGTCTTCGGCAACTTTGTGGATGTTCTCGAGAAGAAGGACTTTCAGCGCAGGTGCCATGGGCCGCTCAATAGCAGGCAAGCGGAGCCGAAGTCTGAGATGAGAAGAGGCATGGCCACCGTCGACTGGAACGCCGACAGCTACCACAAGGTCTCCGAGCCGCAGCTGCGGTGGGGCCTCGAGGTGATGTCGAACCTGCAGCTCAATGGCGATGAACACGTCGTCGATGCGGGCTGCGGCACCGGCCGGTTGACCGCGCATCTGCTGCAGCGTCTTCCCCGCGGCCGCGTGACCGGGCTCGATGTGTCCGAGCCGATGCTTGAGAAGGCGCGCGCAGAGCTGGGGCCGAACGTCGCGCTGCATGCGGTCGACCTCGGCAGCCTCACGATGGCGCTCGACGCCGACGTCGTGTTCAGCACGGCGACGTTCCACTGGATTCCCGACCACGACGCGCTCTTCAAGGGCCTCGCAGGTCTGCTCAAGCCAGGTGGCCGGCTTCACGCGCAATGCGGCGGGCTCGGTAACCTGCAGGGCTTCTTGAGGCTCGCGTCAGAGATCGCGAACACGGCGCCGTATTCACAGTTCGTCGGTGGCGTCGCGTACCCGACCTACTTCGCCGACCCGAAGGACGAGCTGCCGCGCCTGGCCGCCGCCGGTTTCGTCGACGCGAAGGCCTGGCTCAAGGACGCGCCGACGCCTTTCAAGACGGCCGACGACTTCCGGGCTTTCGTCTCGACCGTCGTGCTGCGCCACGCGCTCGCGCTGCTTCCTCATGACCTCGGCCAGCGGTTCCTCGACGAGGTGGTGCAGCACTCTGCCCCAGCCTTTTCGCTGGACTATGTGCGGCTCGAGCTGCGCGCGACGCGGTCTGGCCCGGGGCGTGAGTAGAGTGGCGCGATGAGCATCGACTGGGAGCCCCTGTTTGCCGCCGCCGAGGCCGCCCGCCAGCGCGCGTACGCCCGCTATTCGAAGTTCCAGGTCGGCGCGGCGCTTCTCTGTTCCGACGGCACCATCATCGCGGGCTGCAACGTCGAGAACGCGAGCTACGGCCTCACCATCTGCGCCGAACGCAGCGCGATCGCCCGCATGGTCGTCGAAGGAAAGACGCTGAAGGCGGTGGCGATCGTGGTGAACAGCGTGAAGCCGACTCCGCCGTGTGGCATGTGCCGGCAGGTGATCGCCGAGTTCGGCCCTGCGTCGACGGAAGTGCGAAGCCGGACCACCGAGGGCGGTGAGGCGCAGTACACGCTGGGCGAGCTGCTGCCGCATGCGTTCACGAAAGATTTCCTATAAGGGTCGCCGTCCGAATGAGCTCTGGAAGTCTGGATGGCCGGTTCACGATGAAGGGCCCACTGCGCTGCGCGGGCGTCGGCTCTTTGATGTGCGCCGAAGACAAAGACGGCGCGCGGACTGCGATCCGGCTGATTCCCCAGGCGGCCCAGGGCAAGGAAGCCGTGGCGGCCGCGTTGAAGCTTCCGCAGCACCCGGTGTTGCCGCGCACGCTCGGCTCGGGCGCGATGGAAGATTCGTCGTGGGTGGCAATCGACTTCCCGGAAGGCGAGCTGCTGACGCACCGGATCCCGTTGGACACGCCGAGCCTGCTGACGATGGGCTCGATGATCGCGGGCGCGCTGACGGCGCTGCACCAGAACGACATCGTGCACGGCGAGCTCTCGACCGAGTCGGTGCTGACGGTGCCGGCCGCGGGTGGCGATCGCTTCATCCTCTTCGATGCGCCGCTGGTGGTGATGAACCGCCTGTCAGATCGCCGCGGAGAAGAACGCCTGCTCGTGCAACTGATTCATCTGGTGACCTTCCTCTCGCCCGAACGCGCGCGCGGAATGGAAGCGTCGATGCCTTCCGACATCTGGTCGCTGGGCATGATCCTCTCGCTCGCCAGCGGCGCCGAAGGGATTCCCGGCCGTTCGACGCTCGAGAAGATCGCCGCAGTGGTGACGAACAAGTGGCGGCCCGCGGTCTCGCAGTCGCTGCCGATCGCGCTGCGCTTGTTGCTGACGCGCATGCTCGCGCCGGATCCGAAAGACCGGCCTTCGTCGCTGGACGTCGCGATGGAGCTCGAGCACCTGTGTGTCGCGCTCGCGGCGCATCAGCAGGTGAAGCCGCACGTGCCTCCGGCGGTCGAGACGCTGCCGCAGTCGAAGCTCGACAAGCTGCTCGAAAAATCGAAGGCGGTGGATCCGTTCGAAGCGCTGGTCGCAGGTGGCGTGTCGGTGAACGCGATGGACTCGCACTCTGAGCCGACGCGCGAGATGGTGATCGCGGATCGCCCGGGGCACGACAAGACGGATCCGTACGCGATGATGCCTGCGCCGGTGCCGACCGCCCCCGACAGGCCGGTGTTCGTCGAGCCGCCCGTGCGTGAAGTCGCGGCGCCGCTGGCGCTGTTGATCCCTGCGCACCCGTCGACGCGGCCGCTGCCGCCGATTCTGGATCCCGCCGCGGTGATCGTGCCGGCGCAGCCGATGCGGCCTCACTCGCCGACGCCGATGCCGAAGCTGCCGCCGTCGGTGGAGTCGCTGCCCGGCCAGTCTCAGATCACCGGCCGGTTCGGGATGCTGCCCGGCGCAGTTCGGCCCGAGAAGGTTCCCGCGGTTCTCACCGAAGACGTCGCCGAAGAGGCCGCCGCGGCGCGTGCGGCCTTCGCGATGGACAGCCAGTCGACGGGGCCGGCGCCGATCGTGTCCGCGCCCGCGCCAGTGCGGTCGATTCATGACGACGCGGAAGATGCTTTCGCCGCCGACGTGCTGCGCGCGCAGAAGAAGCGGTACCAGCTCGCGGCCATCGCGGCGTGCGTCGTCATCGTTGGGGCAGGCGGCATGCTGCTGCGTTCGGCGCTGCTTTCGTCGCCCGAGCACACGCCTGTCGTCGAGCCCCAGCAGATGGTCGTCGAGGACGTGAAGCCTGCGCCTGCGCCTGCGCCGATCGCTGTCGCTGCGCCCGAGCCGGTGGTCGCAGCGAAGCCGCCGACGCCCGTCGTGAAGCCTGAGCCTGTCGCTGCGCCCGTTGCGACAAAGCCGGCTGAGACGGACGAGCTGCAGGCACTGACGCCGAAGCCCGCGCCGAAGCCGAAGCCGGCCGCAGCGAAGAAGCCTGTCGAAGAGGCGCCGCGGAAGCCCGTTCGACTCGACGACGACTGACGACAGCGCGGGTGCTTAGCGCTATGAGCGCGGCTCTATGAGCCAGGTCGCCCTGATCACCGGAGGCACCCGCGGCGTCGGCCGCGCCCTCTCACTGCGTCTCGCCAAGCGCGGCATGGACATCGTCGCCACCTACCGGCGCGACACCGAAGCCGCCGAGGCGCTGAAGAAAGAAGTCGAGGCCCTGGGGCGCACGTGTGTCGTGGCCACGGCAGATCAGCTCGAGCCCGAGAGCCTGTTGCCGGTGTTCGAGAGCATCAAGGCGCAGTTCGGGCACCTCGATGTGTTCGTGGCGAACGCAGCGTCGACGAAGTTCGCTCCGCTGATGGACACGAAGCTTCACCAGATGGACAAGACGTTCAACGTGACGGTGAAGAGCTTCCTGCTCGGCTGTCAGAACGCGGCGCCGCTGATGAAGGGCCGCAACGGGAAGATCGTCGCGGTGTCGGGCATGGACTCGCGCATCGCGCTGCCTTTTCACGGCCTGCTGGGCGCGATGAAGGGAGCGATGGAGATCCTCGTTCGCTACCTCGCCACCGAGCTCGCGTCTGACGGCATTCGGGTCAACGCGGTGAACCCCGGCTACATCGACACCGAGTCGTCGCGGTTCTACGTCGGCGTGGCGCAGTGGGAAAAGATGGCGAGCCAGCTGGGCTCGATGGTTCCGACGGGCACCATTGGTACGGCCGACGAGATCGCGGCCAGCATCGAGTGGCTGTGTGTCGACGACTCGCGGTACGTGAACGCCACGACCCTCGTCGTCGACGGCGGGCTCGAGGCGAACTACCAGATGTTCCTGTCGAGCAAGATGGCCGGCTGAAGCGGTGCGGTACTTCGTGACCTTCTGGTACTGGCTGATCTTCGTCCCGACGATCATCTTCGGCTGGTGCCTCGCGGTGCCGCTTTGGCTTCTCACGATGCCGTTCGACCCCGCGCAGAACGTGCTGC
This sequence comes from Myxococcales bacterium, assembly GCA_038206395.1. GTDB lineage: Bacteria > Myxococcota > Myxococcia > Myxococcales > Myxococcaceae > JAGSPQ01. The sequence goes on from JBBRAX010000007.1 coordinate 33,352, forward strand.
AGCACTTCGTGCACGGCTGGGTGTTTCAGTATTTGAAGATCTGGCCGGGCTGGAGCGTGAAGGTCCTTCACCGCGAGCGACTGCCGAAGGGGCCGTGCGTCTACGTGGTGAACCACCAGTCGATGGCCGACGTGGTCGCGGTGATGGGGCTCTTCACCCAGTACAAGTTCGTCTCGAAAGAGACGCTGTTCGACCTGCCAATCGTGGGCTGGACGATGAAGATGCTGAAGTACATCCGCGTCGAGCGGGGCAAGCCGCACTCGATGCACCAGATGGTCGAAGAGTGCCGCGCGTGGATCCGCAAGGGCGTACCGGTGCTGATCTTCCCCGAGGGCACGTACTCGGCAGATCCAAAGAAGCTGCTGCCGTTCAAGCGAGGGGCCTTCATGGTCGCGCTCGAAGAGAAGGTGCCACTGGTGCCCGTGTTCCTGCGCGGCACCACCGAGCTGATTCACGAAGACGGCCCGTGGATGTCGGCCCGCGCGCGGATCACCGTCGAGGTTCAAGAGCCCGTGCTGCCGCTGGAAGGTGAGACGGACGACGCGCTGACGAGCCGCGTGCGCCGGCTCTTCGCCGAGAAGTTGGGGAAAGAGCTGTAAGGATTCCCCCGTTCATCCCGAGAGCTTTCCCCGTCCCCGTCCCCGTCCCCGTCCCCGTCCCCGTCCCCGTCCCCGTCCCCGTCCCCGTCCCCGTCCCCGTCCCCGTCCCCGTCCCCGTCCCCGTTCATCCCGAGAGAAGTCGAGGGATGAGCCGCCTCGGTGCCCCTACGGAAAGATGGCCCCGGTGACGAAGCGCCCGACGCCGTGAAGCGTGTTGGTCTCGGTCACCTCTGTCCACGTGATGCCGTCGGCGGACGACTTCCGAATCGGAATCGGTGGTGACGGGTACTGATAGCGCAGCGCGATGAAGTGGTTCTTCTGGTCGTAGTGCAGGGCGTCGATCGACGACGTCGGCGTGCCGGTGTTCCACTGCGTGCCGTTCGCGGAAGAGAGGAGGAAGCGGGTGTACGGTGACGCCGGCCGCGTGCCGCCCAGGTACGCCGTGCCGTCTTTCACTGTCATACCGGCGGTGCCGGACGAGTCGACTCCGGCGACGGCCGTCCACGACGTCGAGCCGTTGGCGAGGAAGCCGAGCGCGTCGCCGAACGGCGCGTAGAAGCCGCCGTGCGACGCCACGTAGATGATGTCGTTCGCGGTGCGGTTCATCAGCGAAGGGATTTCCGTCCACGTGGCGCCGTCGGTCGAGATGCCCGAGATGTGCATCGCGGGGGTTGCGTAGGAATTGCCGACGGTGACGAAGCGGCCTCCGCCGAACGCGATCGCGCGGTGGTGAAACGCCATGTAGCCGGCCGGGCACGCCCAGGTGATTCCATCGGAGGACCAGCAGCGGGCGCCGTTTCCTCCGGCGGCGACGAAGCGGTTGTTGCCGTACGCGCAGCCGCCGAACCAGCTCGCCTTCGGACGCCCGCCCATGCCGTCGAGCGTCACCAGCGTCGTCCACGTCGAGCCGTTCGTGGTCGAGCGGAACGTTGCGTCGCCCTGGCCTCCCACAGCGAGGAAGCGGCCCTCGCCGTAGCAGAGGCCGCGGATCATCGTGTCGGTGTGGCCGTCTGACCAGTCTGGGTCTGACGGCGGCTTGTCCTGCACGTTTCCCTGGATCGTCACGTTGCCGTCCGTCGTGAAATAGCGGCGATCTCCGCCGACTCCGACGGTGATCAGCGTGCCCGCATCGACCGTCGAGCCGACTCCGCCGCCGGTTCCGACTCCGCCGCCGGTTCCGACTCCACCGCCGGTTCCGACTCCACCACCGGTTCCGACTCCGCCGCCGGCTCCGATTCCACCACCGGTTCCGACTCCGCCACCGGTTCCGACTCCGCCGCCGGTTCCGACTCCGCCCCCGGTTCCGATTCCACCGCCCGACCCGGGGCCGCCACCCTCACCACCGTCTTCTCCGCCGGTGACCATGCCCGAACAGCCGGCCAGGACGACCGCAGCGATCACTGCCGGGACACCCAGGTGTCTCATCCCTCGACTTCTCTCGGGATGAACGGAAACGGTTCTCTCGGGATGAACGGGGCCTGCTCCTTTCTTCCCCATCCGTGCCTCTTGGCTGCTCAAACGAACAACCCGTCGATTCTCCTGGGTGCAGCGCGCTTGGCGAGGAAGCCCTTCAGCCCGAACTCGGGGCCACCCACGACGCCGGCCATGTCGAGCACGCTGTTGAGCAGCTGGCTGACGTTGAACTGCGACGCCGTGTAGAAGTTCGCGTTCGCAGCGCCGGCGCGGAAGTGGAACCCTTTCTTCGCGGCGCCGAGGTTACCGGCGAGCACGTAGCCCATCTTCGCGTGGTAGTGCCCGAGGCCTTCGCCGAAGTCCGTGGCGAGAATGACCAGTGAGTTGTCCAGCACCGTCGTCCCCTGCCCTTCCGGGAAAGAGTCGAGCTCACCCAGCAGCGCCGCGAACTGCTGCACGAAGAAGCGGTACCCATCGAGCAACCGCGTGTCGAACGTCGTCGCGTTGGCGTCGCGTCCCGGCCGCAGGAACTGCGTCGTCCCTGGCAGCGGGTCGCCGTGCACCATCGCGTGCCAGTCGTAGCTGGTGGTGTTCGCGTTCAGCGTGTTGTCGAGGCTCGCGATCCCGAACCGCGGGCTCTGCTGATTCGCGAACTCCAGGCGCCCCACCGGCGCCAGGTTGCACGCCATCGCCTGCGCGAGAATCTTTACCTGCGGCGGAGTCGCCTGGTCCATGCGCGGCATCGTCAGCGCGTTGATTCCCGTCGGCCGCGCGCACGTGGGCGGCGGCACCGTCGTCAGCTCGATCGTCCGGATGCGCGCCGCGTGCTCGTCGAGCCGCCGCTGGTCATCGGCCCCGAGCCCCTTCCGCAGGTCGCCGAATTCGCCACGCACCGCATCGAGGACGCTCTTGTTGCGCGCCTTCAACTCACGCATCGCCTGCTCGGCCTGCATGTTTCCCGGCGTCACGTTCGCGAAGAGGCGGTTGAACGCGGTCGTCGGGTTGCACTCGAGGCTCACCGCCGTCGCGCGGCTCTCGAAGCAGAACCGGCTCGGCACCTTGCCCTGCCCTCGGTCGCCATCGATGCCGAGGTCCACCGAAGCAAACGGATGCGCGGCGAAGAGGCTCGTGCCGATGCGCTGCTCGATGGACTCGGCGTTCGCTCCGCCGTTGGTGGTGAGGTCGCTGCGAATCTCGCTGACGCTGTTCGTGTTCGTCGTCGGAAACGCGCCAGTGGTCAGGGTGCCGGTGAGCGCCGCTTCGCTCTTGCCCGGATGCCCGAACTCGAAGCCGCTGCCGCCTTCGCTGAGCATCGCGTTGTCGAGATCCGACACGAAGAGGCACCGGCTCTTGAAGGGTTCGAGCGGCGCAGTGACGTACGGAAGCGTGAACGTGTTGCCGACCGCCGACGGCTTCCACATCGCGACGGGGATCCCCATCTGGTAGGTGACGACGATCACGCGCTTCGGACGCGTCGGCGACGTCTGCGCCCACGCTTCGTTCTCGAACAGCTCGAGCCACGGCAGCGCCATCGCGAGGCCGCCCAGGCCTTGAAGAATGCGACGCCGGGAATGACGGCTCATGGCTGCTCCAGCGAACGGCGGTAGAGGAATGCGTCGGTGGTGGTCAGCGAGACCATCAGCTCGCGCAGGTCGCCTTTGCTCTTCACGACCAGGTCTTTCAGCGTCGCGACGCTGCACGCGTCTTCCGCGGCTTCGAACCGGCCCATCGAGGCGCGGAACCAGTGCAGCGCGTAGCAGCCCTGCACCTTCTGACTGTCTGCCAGCAGCGCGATCAGCGCGTCGGCGCCCAGGTACGGCTTCAAGCCCTGACCGAGGTCGATCGATCCAGAAGGATCGATGGTCGAGTCGTTCTCGGTCGCGCGGAACTGGCCGGCCGCGTCGAAGTTCTCGAGCGCGAGGCCGATGGGGTTGATCTGCCGGTGACAGCCCGCGCAGTCGCTTCGGGTGGTCAGCGGAGCCAACCTTTCTCTCGCCGTCTTCGCCATGCTGGTGTCCTTCAGCGGCCCCGAGGTGTCGACGTTCGCAGGCAGCACCAGCTCGTGCTCGCACAGCACCGAGTTGCGGAAGAAGTTGCCGCGATGAATCGGAGAGGTCTGGTTCGGCTTCGCCAGCGCCGCCATCACCGACGCGCGCGTCAAGAGCCCGCGGCGATTCGGAATCTCGCGCGCCGTCCACCCCGTGCCCGCCCCGGCAGCGAGCCCGTAGAACCCCGCCAACACCGGATCCACCGGCAGCGACGGGCTGCCCAGCAGCGCCTTCAAGCTGCCATCGCCCTCGTTCAGCACGTACTTCAAGAGCTCTTCCGGCTCGCGCAAGAGGCTCGCCTCGACCGCCGGCGTGTAGCCGGGGAACAGCGTCGCGTCCTTGCCCGCCGCCGCTTCGTAGAGGTGCAGCCAGTCGCGGTGAAACGCAGACATCACCTCGACGAACTTCGGGCCGGCCATCAACCGCCGCGCCTGCGCTGTCACCTGGGCCGCCGTCGACAGCTCGCCCGCCGCTGCCTTCGCGAGCAGCTCTTCGTCCGGGCTGCTGTTGAGGAAGAGGTACGACAGCCGGCTCGCCATCTCGTAGCCAGTGAGGGCCGAGGTGCCAGTGATGGACGAGGGGCCGGCGCCGCGCTCGACGCGGTAGAGCATCGCGGGCGACTGCACGAAGAACTGGACCACCGTCGCCCAGGCTTTCGTCGCGCCCTGGGTCGCGCGCAGGCCAGTGTAGAGGCCCTTCGCGATCGCTGCCTCGTCGGTGGTGACCGCCCGCCGGTACGCCGCGCTGCCGAACTTCGTGATGAAGGCGTCGACGCAGCCGTCGATCTGCGAATCGGGAATCGGCGTCGCGAGCGTGCACGGCAACAGCCCGCGCAGGTACGGCTCGGGAGCGGCGAGAATCGTGGTCGCGATCCGTTCAGCGTTGTCTTCGATCGCGTTGCTCTGCGCCGTGTTCACCGTGTTCGCGTCAGCGTCGTTGACGAAGCCCTTCGAGATCACCGTCGTGGGAAACACCGAGCCATTCACCAGCGCCGGTGAGAGCGTCGGGCCGAAAAGAGCGGTGAGGCTGTTCTGGTACTGCTGCGTCGACAAGCGCCGCAGCGGCTGCGTCGGCAACACGCGCTGCTCACATGCCTTCGTAACGGGGTCGACCGGGACGTCAATGGGCGGGTCGACCGGTGGGTCGACCACGGGCTTGCCAGGGGGGACGTCGATCTTCCCCTGGCACCCGACCAGAACGAGAACTGCCAGCAGCCTGAGCCCCATGCCCCACAGCATTCCAAGCCCTGCGCCGCGATGCATCCGCCTTGCGGCCCGATGGTGGGCAGATGTGCGCACCGAGGATCTCATCCCTCGACTGCTCTCGGGATGAACGGATTGCTCATTTCTCGTCTCACCAGCTTTCGGCGCGGAACACCGGCATCAGGTTCATCCGTTCGTCCCAAGTCGCGTGACGCTGCGTGAAGAAGCCGAGCCGCAGCTCGGGGCTCTTCGCGAACTCGGGGTCTTTGAGCCGGGCGTTGAACTCGGCGAGCACCTTCGGGTTTTTCAGCATCTCGCGCGCGACGACTTCCGCCACGTAGTCCTCGAGGTACTCCTTCTGCTCGAAGTGCGCGTTGAAGTAGCCCCACGAGACGAGTGAGTCGGGCGCAGAAGGCTCCAACAGCTGCGTCAGCAGCCCGACGTTCACCTGCGCCGCGGGAATGAAGATCGAACCCGCCGGCACATCGCGCGGCTCGTCCTTCCACTCGCCCTGCGCCTGCACCGTGTGCCGGCCTTCACTGGGGCTCAGCCGAAACTTCGACTTCGTGACCCGAAAAGCCTGCAGCGGCGCCTGCGCGCGGGCCTTCGTCACTGCCTCGACGCGGAAGCCGTGGATCTTCAATTTCTGCGTCACGAGCGCCGCCTGCCCTGGCATCACCACCCAGCCCGCCTTCGGCACGCGCGCCTTGAATGCCGGAACCACTTCTGTGAGCAGCGTCTCCTTCCAGACCTTCGGCTTCGTGTCGTCGTAGCGAACCCACGTCTTGCCGCTAACCGTCGACTGCTCCTGGGTGTACGCGTAGCCCAAGAACTCGAAGTCCTTCGTCGCCTTGCCGTTCTCCCACGCGAGCACGACGTCGGTGCCGCCCGCCCTCAGGTCTTCGGCTTCCGCTTCCTGCGCTGCCTTGCGCCAGGCCGCTCCTTCGGCCGCCGCGTGCTCGAGCATCAGCGCCGCTACGTCGTACGTCGCCTTCACGCGCGTCGCGTAGTCCTTCCACGAATGGGTCTCGATCAGCACGCCGACGCGGTGACGCGCGCCCCAGTACGCGTGAGAGAAGCGCGGCGGAGGCACCCCGAAGCCGAAGCCCGACAGCGGCTCATCGTCCTTGATGAACGACGGGTAGAAGTCGAGCGGCAGGTGGCCCTTCGCCGTCATCTCTCTGAGCAGCGAGTCGCTGAGCGCGAGGCCCAGGGTGTTGAGCGCAGGGGTGCTGGCGAAGCGGGGCTCGAGGGTGATGCCGAGGGTGGGCTGAAACTTCGCTCCGTCGGTGACGTGAAGGTCGGCGAAGAGAATCGGGTCGTACTTCTGCAGCAACGTCAACATCGCCTGCATCTCGGGCGCTTCCGCCTTTACCCAGTCGCGGTTCAGGTTCAGGTTCTGCGACGTCACCCGCCAGCCCATCTGCTCGGGGCCGACCTGGTTCGGGCGGTGGTTCGGGCCAAAACGTTCATGGCCGTCGACGTTGAACACCGGCACGAAGACGAAGGTCACCTTGCTCAAGAGTCCCGGCGACTGCTTGCCGTCGAGCAGCTGCCGCATCAGCCAGAGCCCCGCGTCCTTGCCGTCGATTTCCCCCGCGTGAATGCCGCCTTCCATCAGCACCACCGGGCGCTGCTTCTTCACGTTCGCCGCGGGCTCCAGAGTGCCGTCGGCGCTGGCGACCAGGGCAAGCATCGGCCGCCCTTCCGGGGTGACCCCGAACTTCTCGCACTTCACCTTGCCCGGGAAACGCTTCGGAAACGCGGCGCACAGCCTCTCGACCTCCTCGTACCGCCCCGTCTGTTTCCAGCCCGAGGTTTCAGCGAGGGTTTTGAGGGGGTCGGCGACGGCCAGCAGAATCAGCGAGGCAATAAGCGACATGGCGACCTCCTACTCCATCGGGCACGAACCTGAGGTAGATCAGAGCCATGAGCAAATCGAAGAAGAACGCGATGCCGGACTTCGACGCGAACGGCGCGCGCAAGGTGCTGATGGGAGTCGGCTTGATTGGCGTGGGCCTGCTGACGGCCGCCGCGGTGGGCTTCGTCGTGGTCCGCAAGAAGGAGCTCGAAGACAAGCCGGACAACGACTTCTACGCGATGCTGGGCATCGGGGCCTGAGGGTGGCCGCCCAGACGCTGTCGGGAAAGACGGTGCTCATCACCGGAGCCACCAGTGGCATCGGCCTCGAGGCTGCCGTCGTGATGGCTGCCGCGGGCGCGAAGGTCGTGATGGTGGGAAGAGATCCGGCCCGCACCGAGACAGCGCTGCAAGAGATTCAGCGGCGGTCGGGCTCGTCGAACATCACGGCGATGCTGTGCGACTTCTCGTCGCAGAAATCGATTCGGGCGCTCGCGGCGGAGTACCGGGCGAAGCACAACCGGCTGCACATCCTGGTGAACAACGCAGGCATGGTCGCTCCGAAGCGCGTGCTGACGGAAGACGGCATCGAGAGCACCTTCGCGACGAACCACCTCGGCTACTTCCTGCTCACGAACCTGTTGCTCGATTTGATCGAAGCCAGCGCTCCGGCGCGAATCGTCAACGTGTCGTCGGTGGCCAGCCGCCGCGGCACGATGGACTTCGAAGACCTCGGGTTCGAGAAGGGCGGCTACGCGATCATGAAGGCGTACGGGCGATCGAAGCTCGGCAACGTGCTCTTCACCAACGAGCTCGCGCGGCGCCTCGAAGGAAAGGGCGTCACCGTCAACGCGCTTCACCCCGGCGGCGTCGCGACCAACATCTGGAGCAAGGCCCCCGGCTGGACCCAGCCCTTCCTCAACCTGATGAAGAAGCTCTTCCTCATCACGCCCGAAGAAGGCGGCGCGACCATCACGCACGTCGCGATGGACCCTGCGCTCGAAGGGAAGACGGGGCTCTACTTCGAGAAGAACCAGGCCGTGACGCCCGCGAAGCTGGCGCTGGACCCGGCGATCGCCTCGCGGCTCTGGGTCGAGAGCGCGAAGCTGGTCAAGCTACAGGCCTAGGGCTCTTCGCTGTTTCGCGTCGGGCTTCCAGTCGCCGACGGTGATCTGCTCGAACGGCCCCGCTGCGGCGATGCCTTCGAGCAGCACCTCGGCGGTGCCGAGCTCGAACGCAGGCCCCGACCCCAGAAGCTCTACCTTCTTCGGTTTTCCGTCGATGTGAAGCCTGTCGCCTTCGAGCGTGACGCTGAACGCGCCTTGGGTTCGCATCGTCACCCGCAGCGTCAGGCGCTTCAGCTTCCGCTTCTTCGCCACCGCCCGCCACGCGCCCAGCTGTACCATCGGAGCGGGGACGGTCAGCGAGTCCAGCTGCGAGCCCGGGCCGGTGAAGACCCAGTCGAAGATGCTGGGAGGGACGTCTGCCCTTCCCCACTCGTTCGACGTCTCGGTCAGCACCACCAGCCGCTTCAACTTCAGCTTCAGCGCCCCGTAGGCCTTCCTCAAGCGATCGCCGACTTCGTGGTCGCGGGGGAACCAGACCTCGAGCAGCTTCAGCTCTTCGAGGTTCGGCACGCGCTCGAGCCCTTTGTTTGCCGCGGACGCCACGGTGCGAAGCGCGCCCAGATGCATGCCGTCGAGGTCAGGCACCCTGCCGTGGATCTCTTTGAGTGTCGACCACTCGGGCGACGTGTCCAGCGTCTTTACCCGGCACGCGACCGGGAAGCCGCGCTCGAAGACCAGCCCCGTCTTCATCACCAGGGCAGCGATGTTCCCAAGCCACGCCCGCCCGTACTGTTCCTGCAGCTCGGCCATTCGCTTCGTCTGCGCAGGGGTATGAGCGGGCAGGAACTGCAGCGCGATGAACTCGCCGCGCGGGTCGCCCTGTTCCTGCAGCAGGTCCGACAGCACGAGCCGCGGGCCGTCGTCTTCCGGGCGCTCGTACACCTCGCGCAGCAGGTCTAGCTGCGACTTCTGGTTGCTCGCCTTCGTCGCCGCCGCGCCGCCGCCGATTCTGCGCGCGGTCTCGACGATCTCTTTGCACTTCGCCGCCTCGGCGGGCGACAGCGTGGGGGTGCCTTCGCCGTATGCCTTCTCGAGCTCGGGCATCGCCTTCTTGAGGCGCGAGTTCAGCGCGGTGCGCTCGTAGTCCGACTGAAGCTTCGCTTCCCACGTTGCGGGCAAGGTCCTCGCCAGCACCAGAAGGCGCGGGTCGTTGAGCTTCGGCAGCCAGCTGTAGACGAACTTCCAGAACGGCAACGTGCGCGACACCGAGCCGTTGTACGGCGGCGCCTCGAGCAGCTGCCCCATCGTCTTCGCGAGCCGCGGATCCGTCTCGCGCGCGACGAGCGTGATCAGCCGGTCGAGCGTCTGCCCCGAGCCTTTGGTGTCGAGCAGCATCGAGAGCAGCAGGCCCAGCGACTCGGGGCGGCCTTCCTTCGCGCGCGCCTGCCACGCCGCCTCGATTTCCTTCCCGGGCTTGCCGTGAATCGGCGGCTCTTCCGCCTCGAGCAGCTTCGCGACGTCGTCGATCGCCGCCGTCACAGGCCCGGTCGGCAATTCCCGCCACGCCTTCAACAACTGCTTCAACACCTCGGCCGTCTTTCCGGCTTTCGCCGCGGTCAGCGCTTTGTCGAGCGACATGCGCTCACGTCTACCACGCTCACGCCGTCAGAAAGCCGACTGCGGCGCGCACGACTTCCCCGTTTCGCAGCAGCCGGTAGTGGCCCAGGCCATCGGCCTTCACCAGCGTCGCGCCGGGCCAGTGCTGCAGCAGCGCGTGCGATTCGGCGATGGGAACTTCTTCGTCTTTCGGGTCGTGCGCGATCCACAGCGGCGGGCGCGAGGGCAGCTTCGAGAGGTCGTAGTCGGACCACCGGCGTTGAAACTTCTCTTCGAGCTGGCGCTTGAGCACGTCGAGCGTGGCAGCGCGAAGGCCCATGATTTCCTGGAAGCGCTGCGACGCCATGTCGAGGCTCGAGCCGGGCGCGAGAAAGACGAGCCGCTGCGGACGCAGGCCTTCCCCGATCGAGATGAGGGTGCTGAGCGCGCCCAGCGAGTGCGCGACGACGCCGCTGGCGGGCCCGAACGCGTCGACCGCGGCCTGAAGCGCCTGGCCGAAGGCGACCACCGACGACTGGCCACCTGCGACCTCGCCATGCCCCGGCGCATCGAGCAGCACCACCTGCCGTCCCGCCGCGACCAGTGGAGCGACCAGCCCCGACAGCTGGTACCCGCGCCCGCCCCACCCGTGCAGCAGGTAGATGGCGGGCCCACTGCCGTACGTCCAGGCGATCGCTCTTCCGCCCGGCGTGGCCAGCTCGCGACGCACCCCTTCACCCGCGAGGTTCCGCGAGTAGGGAGCCGGAGGCGGCTTCAGAAACAACCGCTCTGCCGCCCGCGCCGCTGCCTTCGTAGAGACGACGTTCAACGAAGCGAGGCCGCCGCGCAGCGCGAACAGCGACAGGCGTTGCCGCAGCGGCAGCTTCGAGAGCGGAATCATCTACCGGTTGATGACGAAGGCGCAGGCGGCGTCGAGCGTCACCCGGACGCCAGAGAGCGCGGTGAGCAGCGCCGTGTAGTGCGTGCGTTCTGCCGTCAGCTGCGCCTCGAGCACCTCGCCCTTCACGCCCTGGTGCGCGAGCGACAGCCTCACGCGGCGCAGCACCGCATCGCGCTCGTGCTCGATCGCTGCCCTCGCGCGGGCGGCCCGCCGCTTCAGCTCGGCCTCGGCCGCAAGGCTTCCCGCCGCCACCGCCACGTCCAGGGCTCCTTCGAGCGCGGGGAAAGCGGCCCGCAGGTCTTCGCCCTTCAGCGGCTTGCCGACCCCGTCATTCAGCGCCTCGACCATCTTTGCGTCTGCCGGCTTCACGCGGCCGTCGTCGTCGATGACGACCGCGACCTGCACGAGCAGGCGGTCGAGAAAGCGCGAGAGCTGGCGCGAGGGGACCTTCGCTCCAGCCGTGGTGTCCGCGGGCTCGGGCGGGGTGAGGTGGAAGAGCAGCTCGACGCCCTTTCCCTTCATCGTGCCGCGCACGTCGAGGAAGCGGGCTCCGTTTCTTCCGTACGGGCCGTCGCGCATGAAGCCGAACAGCGCCTCGACGATCGGGTGGCCCGTGGCGAAGTATTCGATCTCTTCCTGCTCGACCGCGGTGTCCCGCCAGAAGGTGCCGAGCACCGTCCGTTCTTCCGAGATGTCGAGGCCCGGCAGCGCTTCGACTTTCAGCGCGTGGCCGAAGTGAAAGGCGCACTGAAACGCGTCGACCTGCTGGTCGGTGTCGACGCCGAGGCCGATGCGCAGCGCCAGCTCGGTCACCGTCTCTTCCAGCCGTTCGTCGAGGTCGCGCGCGATCGCCCACAGCCCGTCTTCCAGTGTCTCGTCTTCGTCCGCATCATCGTCGTCCATTCCCGCGCGGACGCGGGCGCGCTGGACCAGGGCGGAAACCTCGGCCTCGTCGAAGCTGCGAAGGTCGAGCAGGGGGTCATACGCCTCGAGCACCTGCGCGCGGGCGGCGGTGACCTTCTTTTGGAGGACGGCGACATAATCGGCGCGCGCCTCGGGCGGCTCCAACGCGAGCTCGGTCAGCTTCGGCTCGACTTCCTCGAGAACGGCGTCGAGGCCACCGACCGTTTCACCGAAGACACCGACCGCGTCGGCGAGCACCGACAACACATCAGCAGAGATCGACCCCTTGCTGTCGAAGACGTGGATCTCGACTGGGTGCGTCTGGCCGATGCGATCAAGGCGGCCGATGCGCTGCTCGACCGTCGCAGGGCTCCACGGCAGGTCGTAGTGCACGAGGTGGTGAGCGAACTGGAAGTTGCGGCCCTCGCCGCCGACCTCGGTGCACAGCAAGACCTTTGGTCCTTCGGGATCTCGGAAGCGGGCCACCTGCCGGTCACGTTCCACCAGTGGAAGATCGCCGTGGTACGCCAACGACTCGATGTTGTCTTCGCCAAGCCGGGCCTTCAGCGACTCGAGCGTCGCGTGCGCCTCGGTGAAGACGAGCACCTTGGCGCTCTTCTCTTTGCTCCAGATGTCTTTGAGCAGCTTCGCGAAGGCGGCGAACTTGGCGTCGCGCATCGGCAGCTGAAGCTTGAGCTCGCTGAGCGCAGGTACGTTCGCCACGGCCTTGAGGAAGGCGGCGGGCGACGACTCGAGCCGGCGAATCAGCCCGGCCAGCGCAGCGCCTTTCAGCGTGTTGTCTTCTTTGAGCGCGGCGATCGCCGTCGCGCGGGCCTTCTGTTCTTCCGACGACGGCTGCACGGGGTGCCGGTGCAGCCGGCGTTCGCTGAAGCCACCTACCACTGCACGGCGGTTGCGAATCAGACGATCCGAAAGGCTGTACGTCTCGGCCAGGTGCGCCAGTAGCGCGTCGGCGCCGTCGAGCGTCACCAGCGCGTCGTCATTCGGGAACCGCGCCTTCAGCTGCTTCACCGCAGCCGCGGCGGCTTCTCCTTCGAGCAGCCCGCGCACAGCCTGGGCCAGCTCTTCCTGGCGCTTGAGCCGTTCTTCGAACTCGTGGAGCTTCGGCGCGGTGGCTTTATCGATGAGCGACAACAGCGCGTGGTACTCAGCCGGGTCGAGCTGCATCGGCGTCGCCGTCAGCAGCAGCAGGCCCCAGCAATTCTTCGCCAGCGCCGCCGCCGCCTGGTGCGCCTTCTCTGCCTTCAGGTGGTGCGCCTCGTCGATGATGACCAGGTCCCAGTACGCTGCGGCGTCGCCTGCCTCGGCGCGCGCCTGCTCGTTGCGCTGCAGCTGCTCGAGGCTGGTGATGACGAGGTCGAAGCGCGCCCACGGCGAAACACCCGGCGCTTCTTCCAGCGACGCCTCGTACCGCTCGGAGTCAAGCAGCGTGAAGAGGTGGTTGAACTTGTGGAAGAGCTCGACGAGCCACTGCACGGTGAGGTGGCTCGGAGCGACGACCAGCACCCGGCGCGCGAGGCCGCTCAAGCGCAGGGCCGAGAAGATCATGCCCGCTTCGATCGTCTTGCCGAGGCCGACTTCGTCGGCGAGCACGAAGCGAGGGCGCCGCGCCGAGAGCACACGCTGCACCACGCCGACCTGGTGCGGCTTCACCATCACGCGCGACGCGAGCAGCGCGCCCATCGCGTCGCAGCGGCGCTCGTCGTCGAGCTGCAGGGCGCTGCGGCGCAGCAGGAAGTTGGTCGACTCGCCGACGCGGCCTTCCTTCAGGGTCGAGATGAGGTCCGGCCGCGGCGGCAGGGCGCGCAGCTCGGACTCGGGCAGCTCGTCGGTCGCTTTGTCGTCGAGGGCGATCGCGTAGCGGCGCAGACCCCGGGCGCCTTCGAGCTCTTCTTGAACCGTGCCGGTCTTGCCCGCGCTGGTGACGACGGAGTCGCCCTTCGACAGCGCCACGGGCTTCAGCGCCCCCTGGCGGTTGGCGACGAGAATCGGGCCGCCGTCGCGCGCGGGGAAGACGACCAGCGCCCTGGTGTCGTTGTCTTCGAGCCGCAGCAGGTGCCCCACGCCCCACTCGGGCTGCGGCAGGTACCGGACCTTCTGACCAAGGATGAGCTCGTACATGGCCCGGCCTTTACCCGGTTTCGCTACTTCTTGGCCCCGACAAGCGCGTGGCCCCAACGCTCGATGGCGACGGCGACTCCGCCGAACTCGCGGCCGCAATCGGTGAGCGCGTACGAGACGCGAACCGGTGGCCCTGGCTCGACGTGCCGGGAGATGAGGCCGCGGGCTTCGAGCTCCTTGAGGCGGGCCGAAAGAATCTTGTCGCCCGGGCCGTCTGCGCGTTCGTCGATCTCACGAAAACGCAGCGGGCCACGCTGGAGCACGTTGAGGATGAGCGCCGTCCACGGCCGGCCCAGCACGTCGATCGCGAGCTGAAACGCCTGGCATTGCGAGTCGACCTTGCGCGGCATCGTGCACCTCGGGTCACTTTCCAAAAGAAAGCGGCTTGACCAGAGATATCGGCGTCGCTACCAAAGGGCCAGAGGAAATGCCGTGACGCAACGACCGATCGCCCGACTCGAGACGCTGGGCCACGCCGGCCTCGACGGGTCAGTGACCGTCGGCGGCGCGACGTTGCTCCGGGGCAGATCGCCTGGCTCGATCATCCGACGGGCACAGGCGAGAGCATCCTCACCCTTTCATCCGGGCGGGCTCATTCAGCACGGCCCGTTCGTCGCGGGCTCCGAGCAGGAAATCATTCGTCTCTTTCAAGAGTTCCGCGCTGGCGCGTTCACCCCGATCAGCCGGCTCACCCCTGTTCGCTGAGGAGGAAGTTTCCATGGGAATCACGATGGCTCCGCTGTTGATGCACAGCCCCGATGTTCCTCACGCCGCGAAGGAAGCCCTGCGGCTCGCCATGCTGGCCCCCGTCGAGCACCGCGACGCCCACCTCGAGCTCGCCGCCCACGTCCTCTACCGCGAAACCGACCTCGACTGCGCCGAGGCCCGCGACCTCGTCGGCCTCCCTACCTCGGGCGACTGTCACTGACCCCTACCCTGTTTGACGGGTACGAACCGACGTCGCACCGTCGCACCGTCGCACCGTCGCTCCGTCGGACCTCCGCACCGCCTCCGCGCAGCAAGGTGGGGGACGACTCCCTTCAGGTTTCTCGGTGGGTGAGAGTTGCTTGTAGTGGAGCGTCTGCGCGCATCCGTCGGCCGAGACGATCTGTTCTGATCGCAGCGCGCTTCCCACCAGAGCCGCTGCGGCACACGCGTTGCTCATCCGAATCCGCGGGGGGCAACACAAAATGCTGGAAGACGACCCGACGCCACCGCGGCGCAAGGACACGTTGACTCGAAGGCTCCTGCTCGGGGGAGGCGCAACGCTGAACGACGGCGAGCTGCTCGAGCTCGCCTTGGGAATCAAGACCACGATCGACATACCTGCACTGCTTCACGCGGACCCGCTCGACCTGGTCGAGTCGGGACTCATCACCGAGAAATCTGCTGCACGTCTCGTCGGCTGCCTCGAGCTCGTCCGTCGGCTCGCGACCCGTCGAAGTGAACGCCCACGGCTGCCAACCGCCAACGCCGTGTGGGAATGGGTCCGGCCCTCGATCGCCGGCGCCCGTCACGAAATGTTCCGGGTGCTGTGCGTCGACGCGCGCAGCCGCCTGCTCCTCGAGCGGGTCGTCTCAGAGGGCAGCGTCGATTCCTGCCACGTGGATCCGCGTGAAGTCTTCGCTCCGGCCATCGCTTGCCGGGCGAGCGCGATCATCCTCGTCCACAACCACCCCAGCGGAGACCCAGAGCCATCGCATCAAGACCTTCAGCTCACCCTTCGCCTGCGGCAGGCCGGAGACCTGCTGTCGATCAAAGTCCTGGATCACGTGATCGCGACCGAGACGCGCTTCGTCTCGATGGTGCAGCGCCAGATGTTCGAGTCCTCAAGCCCCGGCCCGCGGCTTCAGTAGAACGCGACGGTGAAAGGTGACAAGCATGGAACCGGTGGACGCAAGCGAAGCACTCCAGCGCTATTTCGGCCTTCAGGCCTTTCGACCCGGACAAGCCGAAGTGGTCGAGTCGGTGCTCTCGGGCCGCAACACGGTGGTCGTCATGCCCACCGGCGCTGGCAAGAGCCTCTGCTACCAGCTGCCCGCGACGATGCTCGACGGCGTCACGCTGGTCATCTCGCCCCTCATCTCTTTGATGAAGGACCAGGTCGACGCGCTGACTGCCCGCGGAATCTCCGCCACCTTCATCAACTCCACGCTCAGCGATTCCGAACGCCACGACCGCCAGCGCCGCCTTCGCGAAGGCGCCTTCAAGCTCGTCTACGTCGCGCCCGAACGTTTCCGCAGCGAGGCCTTCGTGTCATCGCTCACCGAAGCGAGGGTCAGCCTGCTCGCCATCGACGAAGCGCACTGCATCTCGCAGTGGGGCCACGACTTCCGGCCCGACTACTCACAGCTGGGCCAGATTCGAAAACGCCTGCGCCCGCCGCGCACCGTCGCGCTCACCGCCACCGCGACGCCCGAAGTCCGCGACGACATCGTCCGCGTGCTGCTGATGAAGGACCCCGCGGTCTCGGTGGCTGGCTTCGACCGCCCCAACCTCTTCCTCGAGGTCGTCAACGTCGCGGGCGACGCCGACAAACGCCGCGTCTGCCTCGAGCTCGCCGACGAAGGCTCGGGCGTCATCTACTGCTCGACCCGGAAGCAGGCCGAAGGCCTTCACGACGCCCTGAAGAAGAAGGAAGTGCCGGTGGTCCTGTACCACGCAGGCATGGAAGACAACGCGCGGCAGCAGGCGCAGGAAGACTTCATGTCGACGCCGAACGCGGTGGCCGTCGCCACAAACGCGTTCGGCATGGGCATCGACAAGCCCGACATTCGCTTCGTCGCGCACGCCGCGATCCCGCGCGCGGTCGAGGCCTACTACCAGGAAATTGGCCGCGCCGGCCGCGACGGCCAGCCGTCGCGCGCGGTGCTGCTCTTCAACCACGCCGACGTCTTCACCCAGCAGCGACTGATTGAATCGAGCCACCCACCGCAGACGCTCTTCGCCGACGTCTGGGACGCGCTGTACCGCGTGGAGTCCTTCGACCGTGGCGTCCACGTGCTCGCCGCGCAGGTCGGGGCCAACGAGTTCGAAGTGTCTGCCGTGCTCAAGCAGCTCGAGCGCGCAGGCAAGCTCTCGCGCGGCGGCCGCGGAGAAGGCCGCTGGGGAATCACCGTCCAGGCCGGCGCCAGCCCGCTGGGCCCCAAGAGCGCCGAGGCCCGCGCCGTACTGAGCGCCGTGCTCAACCTCATCCCCCCGGGGGCCAGCGGCAGCACCGAGCTCTACCTGCTCGCCCGCAGCTCGGGCCTCGACGAAGAGCGCGTGCGCCACGCCCTTGGGCTGCTCGAGCGCGCCGGCGCCGTCACCTTGAAGAAGCCCTTCATCGGCCGCGCGATGGAGTGCCTGCAGAAGGTCCCCTTCAGCCAGCTCGGCCTCGACCTCACCCGCGTGCGCGCGCAAGAACGCCAGGCGCTGCTGCTGCTGAAGCGCATGACGGACTACGCGTACGGCGCTGGCTGCCGCCGCCAGTTTCTTCTTCGCTACTTCGGCGAGACGAACGCCGCCCGCGCGTGCAGCGGCTGCGACGTGTGCAAGGGGAAGAAGGTGAAGCTGACGCCCGCTGCCGCCGCGTCACCCACCGACCGCGTCCAGTCACCCTTCGGAGCGCCCGAGAAATACAGCATCCTCGCCGCCGAAGAGCTCAAGCGCTTCCGCCGCGAGCTCTCGCGCGACCTCGGCCTGCCGTCGTACCTCATCTTCAACGACGCCACGATGTACGGGCTCGCCGCGGCGCTGCCCATCACCCAGGACGAGTTCCTGAACGTCCGCGGAGCCGGCGACGCGACGTGGGAAAGGTTCGGCCCGAAGATTCTCGAGATCTGCCTGATGGCGCGCGCCGCCGGCCACGAGCCACAGGTCGCCTACGCCGCCGCCCGCCGCCGCAAGAGGTGAACCGTGCGGAAGCCTCAAACGCCCGAGCTGAAGCAGTGGCTCCTGAAAACGTCAGTCGGCCGGGGGCCCCTCTCCTGTTCCAGCTGGGTCCGGAAGTAGGCTGCCGCCTCAGATGAAGTTGTTCCTGACCCTCGCCCTCTTTTTCGTCCCCGCCGCGGCGTGGGCGAAGGCCAACGGCTTCGCATCCAACGGCTGCGGCGGCTGTCACGGCGGCAACCAGACGCACACCGCGACCATCAGCTCGAGCAACCCCACGCCGAACCCAGGCCAGGCCGTGACGCTGACCATCACCCTGCAGGGCGGCGGCTCGGTGGGCGGCTTCTACCTGCGCAACGGCGCCGTCGGCACCTTCACCAACCTCTCTGGCGCGACCAAGCTCTTCATGGGCGAGCCGCTGCACGCGACACCGAAGGCCGCCTCGGGTGGGCAAGTGACGTTTCAGGTGCAGTGGGCGGCGCCGGCCACTCCGGGCGGGGCCGACTTCGAAGCGTGGACGGTGCTCGGCAATGGCAACAACGGCGCGTCGGGCGACAGCACCGGCTACGTGCGCTTCCCGCTGGTCTGGGGCTGCGCTGGCATCACCGTCTACGGCGACCTGGATCAAGACGGCTACGGAGCGGCCGACCGCGGCACCAGCCGCCGCTGCACCGCCGTGCCCAACTGGGCCGACAAGCTCGGCGACTGCAACGACAACGACGAACTCGTGCACCCCAACGCCGTCGAGACCTGCAACGGCAAAGACGAGAACTGCAACGGGCAGATCGACGAAGGCCTGACGATGACCACCACCTGGCCCGACGCCGACAAAGACGGCTACGGGGCGATCAACGGGGCCCCGGCCACCGGCTGCTCGACCTCGTCGCGCGCGCCCAACAACAAAGACTGCAACGACGCCGACGCCAAGGTGAAGCCAGGCGCGGCCGAGGTCTGCAACGGCTTCGACGACAACTGCAACGGCATGGTCGACGACGGGGTGAAGATTCGCTGCGGCGTCGGCTGGTGCGCCCGCTACGGCCCGACCTGCGACCCAGGCCTCTGTATGCCAGGCGAGCCGATCAAAGAGACGTGCAACTACTTCGACGACGACTGTGACGGCGTCGACGACAACGGCATCACCTGCCCCAGCGGGGAAGAGTGTCTGCAGGGCCAGTGCGTCACGGCGACCGCGGCAGAAATCGACGCGGGCATCGTCGTCATCCAGCCCGACGGCGGCGTCGTCATCAAGCCGAAGCCTCCGGATCCGGTGCAGAGCAACTGCGCGAGCGCTCCGGGAAGCTTCGGCCTCCTCGCGCTGCTAGGGCACGCCCTGCTGGGGTCGCGCATGCGTCGGCGCGCTCCCCGGCCATAGCCCCGTCAGCCGCGCGACGAAGGCGCCGGCGATGATCAGCGCCACCCCGAGCACGATCAGCATCGGCAGCTTGAGCAACCCCTTCACTGCTGCGCCTCGACGAGCAGGTGGCGGTAGAAGCGAATCATGTCCGCATAGTCGGTGACGGCGATGCGTTCGTCGACCCCGTGCAGCCGCGGCAAGTCGTCGCTGCGAAAAGTCGTCGGCACGAAGCGGTACACCTGAGGCGTCAACGCAGTGAAGAAGCGGGCGTCGGTCGCGCCGTTGGTCGCGTTGGGGGCCACCACCACGCCGGGGAACACCTGGCGAATGGTGCGCTCGAGCAACCGGTAGCCTTCGGCGTCGACGGGCGAGACGGGCGACGGGTCCGACGAAATCTTCGCGTCCGACTGCACCACCTGCACGCGCGCGTCGGCGATGACCTCGGTCACCCGCGCCATCACCGACTGCCGCGTCTCACCCGGCCGGATGCGGAAGTTCACCGCCGCCCACGCCGAGCGCGGCAGCACGTTGTCCTTCACGCCGCTGTTCATCATCGTCACCGCGGTGGTCGTCCGCAGCGACGCGCTCGTCGACGGCGCGGCCGACAGCTGCTTCATCAACACCGACGAGAACAGCCACCGGTTCCCCAGCACCAGCTTCGAGCCGAACGGCATCTCGGGCGCCAGCGTGTCGAAGAAGGTGCCCACCGGACCTTCGAACGAGCCGGGAAACGGGTTGTTCTCGAGCCGCGTGATCGCCGCCGCGAGAATGCCGGCGTTGGTGTGCGGCGGCGGCATCGACGAGTGGCCGCCTTCGCCTTCGACCTTCAGCTCGAGCGTGACGAACCCCTTCTCAGAAATCGAAATCAACGCCGCGCGAGGCGCCAGGCCCTTGATGATTCCTTCGGTAATCGCCGAGCCCTCGTCCAGCACCCACAGCGGCTTCACGTTGCGCTGTTGAAGCAGGTCGGCCAGAGACGTCGCTCCGCTGCCGCGCACTTCCTCGTCGTGCCCGAAGGCGAAGTACACCGTGCGCTTCGGCACGAACCCTTCGTCGAGCAGCATCGTCACGGCTTCCAGCTGCGCGCAGAGCGAGCCCTTGTCGTCGATGGCGCCGCGGCCCCAGACGAACCCGTCGTGAATCTTTCCTTCCCACGGCGGCTGGCTCCACGACGCCTCGCTGCCCGGCTCGACCGGCACCACATCCTGGTGCGCCATCAACACGATCGGCGCGAGCGACGGGTCGCTGCCCTTCCAGGTGAAGAGCAGGCTCTCGGTCACGGCTTCGCGCTGCAGGCCCGCGTGGAACTTCGGCCACGCCGTTTCCAGGTACTGGCGAAAGCGAACGAACTCCTCTGTGCCGCCGTCGACAGTGAAGACCGTGCGAATCGGCAGCGCCGCGGCCAGCCGCTGGGCCGCCTGCGCCTCGGCCACCGCGACCTTCGCCACCGGCGCGACCTCGACCTGCCGCGAGCGCAGCGTCAGCGTACGGCCCAGCACCGAGACCACCAACACGAGCATCACGAGTCCCAACAGCTTCAGCGCGCGCTTCACGCGTCCTCCTGGTTCCGGCTCAGCACTTGCGCGAAGAGCCACATCCCCGTGCCCACCCCGAGCGCGAGAAGGAAAATCACCACCACCGTCGCGAGGCCGAAGATGAGCCGCACGTGCACTTCGGTGAGCGAGCCCCACGCAAACGACTTCTTGATTGGCTCGAGCAACCCCACCAGGTCCAGCGCGCGCGCGGGAAACGCCTCCATCGCGAGGCACGGCTGTTCGACCCAGCGCGGGTTCCAGATGCGGCGAATGCCATCGAGCACGGTGGCGATCGCCAGGTACAAGGCGGACAACAGCGTCGCGTTGTGGGCACTGATGCGGAGAATCGGCAGCTTCACTGCAGCCGTTTTTTCAGCAGCGGCAGCCCGCGCTGAACACGGCCCCGCTCGGCTTCGTTCTGGCTGACGGCCAAAAAGGCCTCGTACCAGATGACTCCGCGCTTCAGCGACTCGTTGTCGCCGCGCGCGAGCAGGTCGGCATACGCGAGCACGCCCGCGCTGTAGGAAGCGTCGAGCTCGGCGGCGCGGCCCATTTCCTCGAGCGCCTTCGCGTCGTCTTTCTGGCGCAGCGCGACGACGCCGGCCGCGTAGTGGGTGACGGCGAGGAAGGGCATCAGCGACACCGCTTCATCCGCGGCCGTCTTCGCCTCGCGCAGCGCTCCCGACGTCGCCTGCAGGCGGGCCAACGACGCGTACGCCATCGCGCGGTCCCAGCTGGTCGGCGCGTTCTTCGCCCAGTCCGACAGCTCTTTCACTGCCGGCTTTCCACCCGACGGGCGCGCGTGGAAGGCGCCAATCTTTCCACAGGCGCTCTTCGGGTCTTCGCGAGCGGCGGCCTGGTAGGCGGCGCCGGCGGTATCGAAAGTGCCCTGGCGCACGAAGGCGGCGCCGATTTCGCAAAAGGTCTCGGGGTCCTTCGGGTTGAGTCGGTTCGCCGCTTCCAGCGATTTCATCGCGCCCTTCGGGTCGCCCAGCGAGAACTGCACCTTTGCGCGGGTGCGCCAGGTCTCGATGTCGTTCGCTCCGCCCTTCAGCGCCTTGCTGCTCGCGAGGTCGGCGTCCTTCAGCTTGCCGTTGAAGTAGAGCGCGGCGGCGTAGTCGCTCTGCAGTTCGTCGATCGCGGCGTTGTCGGCGACTCCGGCTTCGGCGGCCTTCAGCGCTTCGGGCAGCCGCCCGAGCACGAGCAGCGTGCGAACCAGCATCCGCCGCGCCGGCAGGTGCGAGCCGTTGCGCTCGACCGCCTTCGTCAGGGGCTCCAGCGCGACTTCGGGCAGCCCCAGCGTCAACAGCAGCTCGCCCAGCGTCGCGTTCGCTTCGTAGTCCAGCGGATCCTTCGCCGCCTCTTCGAGCTGCGCCTTCGCTTTGTCCAGCGCGCTGCTCTTCATGTAGATGCGCGCGAGCGCGACCTGAATGGTCGCCTTGTTGCGCTTGCTCGTCTGCACCAGCTTCTCGAGCATCGCGACGGCCTTCTCGCCGCCTTCTTCCGTCGCATCGCTGACCGCGAGCGTCACTGCGGCTTCGGCGGGGTACTTGCCATTCACCTGGGTGCGGGCGAGCTCGGCGCGCGCGTTCTTCCAGTCGCCGAGGCGCGAGTACGCGATGCCGCGCACGAGGGAAACCTTTCGGCCCGAGCCAGCACTCAGTCGCTTGTCGGCGATCAGCTCGCGCTCGCGGCTGCGGGCCAGCAGCACCCGGCCCAGGCCCTCTTTCGCTTCTTCGCTCTTCGGGTTGCGCTTGATCGCCGCGTCGTACGACTTCTGGGCCTTGTCCATCAGGCCCGCCGCCCGGTACGCGCCGCCCAGCGCCATCTCGAACTCGAAGCCCTTGTCGGGGTAGGTCTTGAGGCCTTCGTTGAGAAGCTTCAGCCCGTCTTCGTGCTTGCCGTTGGCCGACTGCAACCGCCCCTGCAGCAAGTCGCGGCGCGCGCGTTGGGCAAGCGGCAGCTCGGCGGTGGCAGGCAGCTGCACCACCTCGTTCAACGACTCCGACATGTTGCGACCCAGCTCGAGCCGCGCCTGCGCGAGGGCGAGGATGCGCAGCGGGTGGTTGGGCGACAGCTTGGCTGCCGTCTCGGTGAGAATCTTGATCGCCTCTTCGTAGTCTTCGTACGCGACGTAGTACTCGCCCAGCGCCACCAGCGCGCGGACGTTGGTGGGAAGCAGCGCGACGGCCCGCTCCAACCGCTTCAGCGCTTCGTCGATCTTCCCTTCGGCCAGCAGCAGGCGGCCGACCTCGGTGTGAATCTCGCTCTTGTCGATCTGGCTCGACATCAGCTGCGCGCGGCGTTCGGGCGCGGAGTCCGAGACGAGCCAATCGACCAGCAGCGCAAGCTCGGGGTACGCGTCGCGCACGCCCGACCGGCTGAGCGCGGCGATGGCGGCCGACTTTTCCTCGGGCGCGCGCGTGTGCTCGGCGTAGAGCATCGCGTGCGCGTACGCCGTCAGCGCCCAGACTTCCGTGCTGCTCGCGTCCATCGACGCCGCGGCGGCCAGCGACTTCAGCGCGCTGCCATAGAGCTCTTTCGTGTCGGCGTTCGCGTAGCCGCGGCCTTCGCCAAGTGCGGTGGCGAGGTCCTTTCCAGAGTTCTTGTTTCGCGTCCACGCGAAGCTGCCCGCGAGACCGCCGACGATGATCAGCAGGCCCAGGCCGACGCCGATGGTGAGGCCGTACTTCTGAAGAAAGGTCTTCTTCGACGACTTCGCGGCCAGCTTCGCGCGCAGCTCGCGCTCATATTCCCTGGCGATGGCCTCGGTCGCCTGGGTGTTCATCTCGACTTTCGGCACCTCGAGCGAAGACATCGGCTCGGGCATGTCGGGAATCTCGTCGAGCAGCCCGCCCGAGGCCTTCTTCACCGGCGCAGCCGCGCGCGCCGACGGAGCGGCGTAGTTGTGCGGCACCTGCGTTTCCGACGTCGGAATCTCGTTCTGCGCCGACACGACGTCGTCGAGCAGGTTGTTGTTTCCAGCCGGAGCGGGCGCGTCGAACTTCACCTGCTCGTCCTTCTTCAGCAGCTCGTTCGACGGGATGATGGTGGGTTCGGGCTTGCCGTCGTCATCGGCCGGCGGCGGCGGCGGCGCGCCTTTCACCACCGGCACAGTGCCCGACGACGCCAGGCCGAAAGCGGCGAACGGATCCGCCTCGTTACTGCTGAGCGCGTCAAACGTGCTGGTCAGCCCGCGAATCACGTCTTCGCCCGTCTCGGTGCGGCGCGGCACGCTCGCGAAAGGATCCGCGTCGGCCGCCGGCAGCTCTTGCGTCGCCGAGGCGCGGCCGACCTGGTGCGCTTCCGTCTGGGACTCGAGCTCGCCGGCGATGACGGGGAGGTCTGTCTGCACCGAAGGAGCATCGAGCCCGCCGGCGTCGACGGGTCCGGACGTGCTGCCCGGCGTGTACGCCATCGTCACCACCGTCGGCATCGCCGAGTCGTCCGTCTTCTTCGGCTTCACGCCCGGCTTCTTCGCTTCGGCCTTCGGGTCCGGCAGCGCCGACATGATGGCCGTCGCCTGAGGGTCGGACTGCGTGGCCCTGGGGAAAGCGTCGGTCGCCTCGGTGAGCGCCGACTCGTCGCCGAGAATCGGAGCCGGCCCGCCCGCGAGCGCCGCGCGCGTCTGCTCGAGCCACTGCTTCACCCGGCCGTCGTTCGGCTGCAGGGCCGCGGCCTTGCGTAGAATCGGCAGCGCGCTGCGGTACAGCCCCTTTCGCAGCAGCACTTCGCCGATCAGGTTGTAGGCGTGCGCGTTGTCCTTATCGATGTTCACCGCGAGGTCGAACTGGTTCATCGCCTCGCTGGCCTTGCCGAGGTTGATCAACGCCTTGCCCCACATTACCCGGCCGACGACGGACTTCGGGTGGTGCGAGAGGCCCTGCTGACACACCTCGATTGCCCGGGCGTGATCGCCCTTGTCGATGAACGCCTTGGCCAGCTCGACGAACACCGTCGACGATGGGTCCTGCGCAAGAATCTGGGAGTACTTCTCGACCAACGGCCTGGACATTCGGGAAGCGGACCTTACCCAACACGGGTGCTACCGTCCCGCGCCATGACGCGTTCCTGGCTGCTGATTCTTCCGCTGTGCTTTTCGGCTTGCGCCACCGTACCCAAAGGGGACATCGAGCTGCTCAAGCCCACCATCGAGGCCTTTCACCAGGCCGCCCGGTGGAAGGACTTCCAGGCCATCGGAGATCTGCTGGTGCCCGAGAAGCGCGACGCCTTCATCGCCGCCCGCAAGGCGATGAAAGACGAGAAGGACCTCTTCATCAGCGACTACGAGCTGCAGGACGCGAAGATCTCAACCGACCTTTTGCGCGCCTCTGCCGTCTCTCACATCAAGTGGTACCGGCTGCCTTCCGTCTCAGAGGAAGACTCCGAGGTCACGAGCAACTGGGTCTGGAAGGACAAGGGCTGGCGGTTGGACAGCCAGAGCGGTGGTCCTTTTGCGAGCGAGCTGAAGCTCTAACCCACAAAAAAAAACCGCCCGTCGTCTCGGGGCCGGCCGAGGCGACGGGCGTCGGGTGTTCCCCAATGGAACCCCCTTACCGAATCTCTACTAGAGCAATCGCGGTGCCATGACGGCCGTGGTGCCCAAAACAAACGATTCAGAAGGGTTGGAGATCTAAACCGGCGGTGTAGGTGGATCTCACCCACGACAACTCTGTCGGATCACTCACCCAACACTGAGCGGATCGTCTCCCGCATCGAGTGCACTGGGTGCCACTGCGTCTCAGAGGCCCACCGCGCGCCGTCGACCATGCAGAGAAACTGGATGTGGTCGAGCTCTTCGGGCGGGAAGCTGGCGAGGCGGTACTTGAAGAGCGCGCGGAGCACAGGCCGGGCGATCGGATGCGGAATGGCCAGGGGTGAGCTGCCGAGCTCTTTGAAGAGCGCCGACAGCGGCACGGCGCCGGGGCCGACCACGTTGTAGACGCCCTTGCGGCCTTCTTTCAGCGCCTCAGCCATTGCGCGGGCGACGTCTTCCATGTGGATGAGCTGCACCATCGGGTCGAACCCGGCCAGCTTCCAGGGGCGCTTGTTCCGCAGGTAGTTCGACGGCGCGTTCTTGATGGTAGCCCCGACGATGTGCACCGGGCGCAGCACGACGGTCTCGACCGCGGGGTGTCGCCAGAAAAAGCCGTGGGCGAGCATGTCGACTTCGATCAAGTCGCGCACGCTGGGGAAGCGGCTGGCCGCCATCAGCGGGGCCTCTTCGGTGAGGAAGTTGCTGTTCTCGGGGTTGGGCCCGTAGACGTCGGCGCTCGAGAGGACGACCAGCTTCTTCACCCCGAAGCGCGCAGCGCAGTCGAGCACCCGCGTCGTGCCGAGCACGTTGAAGCTGTGGTGGTCTTCCGCGCTCATGCGGGGGTCGTGGATGATCCCCATGTGCACGACGGCCTTCACCTGGTTGCGGCGAAAGACGTCTTCGATCTTCTTCTTGCGCAGGTCGCCTTGCACCATCTCGACGTCCTTCGGCTTGCCAACGAAGGGACGGCGATCGATGCCGATGATCCGTTCGTCTTTGTGCAGCAACTTGGTGAGGCAGCGCCCCAGGTTGCCGCTGATGCCGGTGAGCACCACCGCCGGCCGCAGGTTCTTCTCGGTCACCAGAACACGTGCTTGCGGGCCTTCACGCCCGCGTCGAGCATCGTCTGAATTCCCGCGCGCACCACCTTCACCTTCTTCTCGAGCTCAGCGTCTTCGTCGTCGGCGCGGCCGGTGAAGAACAACGGGGCACCGAAGTAGATGCGGTAGCGCGTAGGCAGCGGAATCGGCAACCCCGTCGGCGTGACGGGAAACGCCGGGAAGCCCAGCAGCCTCGCCACCGGCTTCAAGTCCATTATCGAGGGCGCCTGCTCTTCCGCGCCGACGACTGCAACAGGGACGATTGGCGTGTTCGTCTCGAGCGCGAGGCGCATGAAGCCGAGGCCGAACTCTTGAAGCTGGTACCGCTTCGCCCAGAGCTTGTTGAGGCCGCGCGTGCCTTCCGGGAAAACGAGAATCGCCTCTTCGTTCTCGAGCAGGCGACGGCAGTTCTCGGGCGTGCCGACGATCTGCCCGACGCGCGCCATGAAGGTGCTCACCCACGGCAACGAAGGCATCCACTTCTCGACCATCGCCCGCATCGAACGCGGCGGGTCGCCTTCGAGCAGCATCGCGGCGCCAATCATCGCTCCGTCCATCGGCAGCTGGCCCGAGTGGTTCGACACCAGCAGCACGCGCCCCTTCGGCAGGTTGCGAATCCCGAAAGTCTCGACCCGGTGGTAGTGCTTGTACATCCAGATGATTGGAGCGACCGCCGACAGCGAGTAGTCCAGCGAGAACCCGAAGGGATCCACGCCGTACTCGTTTTCGGTTCTGCTCAAGGCGGCAATCTTCTCTTCGACCTCGCTGCCCATCATCGACGTCGTCCAGGACCTCAGGCCCCGCTTCAGCGTGTCGGTGATCACGCCGCGCGTTCTACTTCAGGTGACGGGTAGACGGTTTGTGAAACGGGTTCCGGCGCACTGGGGATGAACGGAAGTGGTGTTAGCTTCGACCGCGTCGTGTCTCGCGTCCTTCCCCTCGCCCTTGCGATGTCTGCGCTCGCTTCGTGCGGGGTCGACCTGCCCAATATTCCGGGCCGCGCCTGCGACGACACCCACCCCTGCCGCGCCCCTCGCGCGTGCATCGGCGGCGTCTGCGTCGACCCGGGCGCGGGTGGTGGAGACGGGGAAGGCGGCGGCGCTGGCACCGGCGGCGGCGGCGGCGGCGGCGGCGGCTCGATGGGCGGCGGAAGCGGAGCCGGCGGGGGTGGCTCGAGCGGCGGTGGGCCTGGCGGCGGAAAAGGCGGAGGCGCCGGCGGTGGCGCGGCGATCGCGCCCCTCTGGAAGCAGAGCGCGCACGGCTTCTCGGGCCAGTCGGAGCTCGGCACCGCGAGGGTCGAGATCGACAGCCTGCGCGGCAACAAGGTCGTCTCGACGGTGATTACCTCGAACGACCTGAACGATCGCGCCACCGCGAATCAGCAAGACGCCGGCAGCCTGCCCCGCACCGGCAACGGCCGCATCCGCGGCAAGTTCCAGCTGCCCGTGCCACTGAAGCTCGCCGCCAACTCGACCTTCGTCTGGCTCGCCACCGCGGGCGGCAAACCGCTGATCCAGCTTTCCTTCAATTCCATCGGTCAGCTGGTGGCGAACTCGGCGGCCGGGATGATTGCCCCCGCGTCCGTCTCGAACAACATCACCTGGTCGAACGACGGCGGCGGGTTTCAGCCGAACGTCGACTACCTGGTCGAGATCGCCTGGCAGCGCGGCTCGTACCGCCGCATCTGGATCAACGGCGCGCAGGTCGCGCAAGTCACGAACCTCGTCGGCGACGCGGGAATGCTCGAGCTGCCTGATCGCCTGCAGCTGGGCATCTACCGCTACGACGGCACGGTCGACGCCGGCTGGTCGGTGACGCTGAGCGATTGGCAGCTCACCGACAACCCCTCGGTGGTACTCAGCGACTGACCGTGGTGCTGGCCCTCGCACTTCTGCTTCTCGGCGCCGAGCCCCCGTTGCCCAGCGGGGTGCCCGCTCCGGTCAAGGGCCCCAACCCGTACTTGAGCCAGGCCAAAGAGCTCTACGAAAGGCTCGACTTCGAGAAGTGCCTCAAGCGCCTGGGCCAGGCCCCACAGTGGATTAGCGACAGCGCCGAGCTGATCGAGATCGAGCTCTACGCCGGCATGTGCAGCTACAACTTGAATGAGCGCGGCGACGCCGAAGAACGTTTTCGCCTCGCGCTGCGCATGAACCCCGACGCCGAGCTGCCGCCGTACACCAGCCCCAAGCTCGTCGACTTCTTCCTCAATGTGAAACGGAAGCTGCGGCCCACCCCGCCTCCGATGCCGAAGGAAGACCTCGACATGCCACGCCTGGAGCCCCGGGCGCCGAAGGTCGAGAAGGAAGACCGCAAGGAAGACCGCAAGGAAGACGAGCCGCCTGCACCGCCCGTCGTGAAGCCCATGGAGCGTGGGCCCGAGCCCGACGAACCTCGCGTCGACGCGGCTCCCGCACTGGTCCCGGCGCCGAAAATGATTGGCCCAATCCTCGTGCCCGAGGTCGAGAAGCCGAGCGCACTCGAGCGCCGCGCGGCGCCGATCGTGCTCACCGTCGTCGCCGTCATCGCAGCGGCCGTCGGCGTCGGCCTGGGCGTGAACAGCCGAGCGCTGGAAAGACAGGCCAACAACGCCCACTTCGAGTCCGACTTCTTCAAGCTGGGCGACGCCGCGCGCACCCAGGCATTCGGGGCCGATGTCGCGTACGGCATCGCCGCAGCGTCAGGCGCCGGCGCGCTGGTGGGCTGGCTCGTCACCAACGAATAGCCCCGGGGCAACGCAACCTTCGGCACATAATATTTGCACTGTAAACGGGGTGGCGGGTCATCTGCCTACTCCGCCATGCACACCCGAACGCTCATCCTGACCTTGTCTCTCGCCGCCGTGGCTTGCGGTGCAAACCCCGGCAACCCTGAAGACGGCGGCAGCGGCGCAGGAACCGGCGGCTCGGCAGGTGGTGGCGCGGGCGGCGGCACCGGCGGCTGCGGGCCCACGGTCGACTTCACGAAGGACCCGCTGAACTGCGGCGTCTGCGGCAACGTCTGCACTTTTCCCAACGCGACGGCGAGCTGCAAAGCGGGCGTCTGCGCGGTGAAGGGCTGCCTTGAAGGCTTCCGCAACCTCGATGGCGACCCAGCCAATGGCTGCGAGCTCGCGTGCTCACCGATGGCCCTCACCACCAGCGGCAACCTCGACTTCAACTTGAACGTCATTCAGCTCAGCGGTCGGGTGACGATGGGCGGCCAGACGCTTCCGCCGGCGGCGCCGCGCGGCGTCCTGCGCTTCGACCTCTCGGGCTCGAAGTCGATTTCCATCGCCCTGCCCGCTTCGGGAGAAGCGACGTACGCGACGAAGCTCTTCGCCGGCCAGTACCGCGTCTACTTCGAGAAAGACGGTCGCGAGCAGCTGCTGAAGTCCGGCGCGTTCAGCACCACGGGTGCGATCGACTTCGACGTCAGCGCTTCGTCGGCCGATGGCGGCACCGTCATCGTCAATCCCACCCCCATCAACCTCAACGGCACCGTCACCGGCAACAGCCTGGCGCTGAGCCCCGGGCCCCGCGGCTCCGTTCGCTTCATCCCCAAAGACGGCGCGACCGTCAGCGCCACGCTGCCGGTGGCCGGAGCGGCGACCTACGCCGTGACCCTGATGCCCGGCCTCTACGACATCGTGCTCGACGGCCCCACCCCGTGCACGGCCAGCGCGGTGCTGCCATGCCGCCGCATCGTGAAGCACAAGGCGATGATGCTGCGCACCTCGGGGAACCTCGACCTCGACGTCCCGATTCTTAAGCTCTCTGGCGCGGTGACGGTGAACGGCCAGGCCATGGCGGGCGGCGCGGGGGAGCGCGGCGGCCTGCGCCTGGTCGACCCCATCGCCCACGAAGACGGCCCGCGTCTGTCGCTGGGCACCACCGGCCCCGCGCAGTGGTCGACCCTGCTCTACCCGGGCACCTACGAGGTGCAGCTCGAACGCACCAACTGCAGTGTCATCGGCCCGCTTCCCTGCCAGACGCGCGCGGTGAAGAAGGCGGTCGTCCTCAACGCCAGCGGCGTGCTCGACGTCGACGTGAAGGTGCTCGAGCTCAGCGGCCAGGTGACCGTGAACGGGCAGCTGGCGACGCCCAGCATGAACGGCAGCAACCGCGGCAAGCTGTCTTTCCTCGCGAAGGACGAAGGCGGCCCCTCCGTCGACCTGGGCACCACCGGCGCGGCGGCCTACCAGCTGAAACTCTACGCCGGCGTCTACGACCTGGTGCTCGAGAACACCCTCGACTGTCCGGCCAGCGCTTTTCCCTGCGGCGAGAAGACGCTGAAGCCTTTGACGCTGAACGCGTCGGGCGTGCTCGATGTCGACGTCGCGGTGGTTCGCGTCAGCGGCGACGTCACCGTCAATGGCGCAGCGATGACGTCGGCTCCCGGCGCGCGCGGCACGCTCACGCTCGAAGGCACCCAGGCCATCTCGACGGTGAAGCTCGGCAGCTCGGGCCCTGCGCTGTGGGCGGCCACGCTTCACCCGGGCGTGTACATGGTCGAGCTCGAGAACTCCGAGACTTGCGCGACCGGCCCCCTTCCCTGCCAGACCCGCGTGCTCGAGACCGCGAGGTCCTTCACCGCCGACGGCAGCCTGAGCTGGGATGTGCCGGTGATTGCGCTTGGCGGCGCGGTCACGCTCAACAACCTGGCGGTCACCGCTGCGTCGGGCAACATCCGCGGAGAGCTCGTCTTCAAAGAGAAGACGCTGGGCAAAGTCACCACCTCGCTCGGCAAGACGGGCGCCGCCACCTACGCGACGCGCCTCTACCCGGCCACGTACCAGGTCCTCTTCCACAACCAGACCGACTGCCCCGCGTCGGACACCCAGCCGCTGCCGTGCCAGGGCGACGCCGAGCTCGAGGCGGCCACCGCGCTCACCGCCAGCGGCGCGAGGGATTTCAACCTGAGCGCAGTCACCCTCTCGGGCCTCGTGCAGCTGAACGGCGGCCCGATGCCGTCCAGCGGTGCAGGTCAGAGCCGCGCCGAGCTTCGCTTCGCCACCTTCGGCAGCACGCCCGCTTCGCGCGACCTCGGCCCGGTGGGCACCGCGACGTACCAGATTCGACTCGTGCCCGGCCGCTACGACATTGGCATCGAGAACACCGACAACTGCGGCCCGACCGGCGTCCTCCCCTGCCAGAAGCAGGTGCTCGTCGGCTGCGAAGCCCCGTGAAAGGAACAACCAACCCATGAACACGACGATGACGATGGCGAGAGGCGCAGCGCTGGTGGCGATGTTGATGGTGGCGGCGGGCTGCAGCGGCGGGGGCCAGAACACCGGCTGGTGCAGCGCGAGCACCTGTGCTGGCTGCTGCAACGGGGAGGTCTGTGAAGGCGGCACTGAGCCCACGGCGTGTGGCACCAATGGGGCGGCGTGCACGAACTGCGCGTCATGCACCGCGGGTGTCTGTGACGTGGGCGGCACGGGCGGCGGCGCTGGGGTCGGCGGCGGCATGGGCGCCACGTGTGTGGCTCCGCTGGTTGCTTGCGGCACCGAATGCGTCGACACCCGCAGCGATCCGAACCACTGCGGCACCTGCACCTCCGTCTGCACGTCGGGCTGCTCGAACAGCGCGTGCTCGACGCTCCCCACCGACTGCACCGCCACGCCATGCCCGTCGCTCGGCTACTATTGCGACCTCGGCTCGAAGCAGTGCAAGCAGGGCTGCGTGCTCGACACCCAGTGCTCAGGGCCGCTGAACAAGTGCGACACCGCGACCCGCACTTGCGGTTGCCAGACGGCCAGCTGCGGAGCGGCCAGCTACTGCACCGCCGCCCGCACCTGCGCCGCCGGCTGCGAGCAGAGCGGCCAGTGCTCGGGCCAGACCAACACCTGCAACGTCTCGACGCACGCGTGCGTCTGCAGCGCGAACAGCTGCCCCGCCGGCAGCTTCTGCGGAGCCAACGGCGCCTGCGCCACGGGCTGCGCCGCGAACACCCAGTGCACCGCCGCCAACGAGAACGTCTGCAACACTTCGAGCCACGCCTGCCAGTGCAATGCAGGCTTCCACAAGTGCGGCACCGCGTGCGTCTCGAACACGTCGATCAACTCGTGCGGCAACAGCTGTACCCCGTGCGCGGCGCCTCCGGCCCATGCGGCAGCGGCGTGCACCGGAGGGGCGTGCGGCTTCACGTGTGACGATGGCTACTTCAAGTTGGGCAGCGCCTGCTTCCTCAAGGCGACGGTGAACCAGACGAGCAATTCCAGCTACGAAATCAACTGCGCCATCGACAGTGGCGGCGACACGCTTTGCAGCAAGTACATCGGCAACCCAACGCCCGACCTGGTCACCCTCGCCGCCAGCTACAACGTGATCTGCGCGACCTCGAAGAACGGCGCCGTGCTCTGCGCGGGCCCCGACAACCTGGCTGGAGAGCTCGGCCTCGGCCAGACGGTGACCGCATCGAGCAGCTTCCAGCCGCTGATGGGCATGCCCGCGACCATGGTGAAGGTCGCGCACGCCGAGCACCGCGGCTTCGCGCTCAGCGCGACGGGCGAACTCTACCGCTGGGGTATGGGGTGGCAGACCAACAGTGGCTCGAACCCGTGGGCGGTGCAGCCGGCCCAGACGCCGATCGCCTGGGGCACGGGCTTCAAGGACTTCGGCCTCGGCGAGCAATACGTCTGCGTCATCCTTGCGGCGTCACCCGAGTTCGTCCGCTGCACGGGCGGCTACAGCGGCAGCGGGGGCAGCTACACGACGAAGTTCTTTGACGCTCCGGCCGGAGTGACCCTCGAGAAGGTGGCGTACGGCTACACGCACGGCTGCGCGATCGACACGCTCGGCAAGGTCTACTGCTGGGGTCGCGCCACGGGTGGGCAGCTCGGCTACGCGTCGACGTCCGTCAGCGACCTGCCGATGACGGTGGTTCCCAACTTTCCTCCCGCGGGAAGGAAGGCGATCGCCATCGCAACCAACAGCTTCACCAACTCGTGCGCGCTGCTCGATGACGGCCGCCTCTTCTGCTGGGGGGCGATGGGCGCCGGCAACGTCGCCACCCCGACCCCGACCCACGTGCGCACCAACGAGACCTTCACCAACATCAGCAACAACCGCGAAAAGATGTGCCCCAGTGGCGCCTTCAGTTGCTTCGACCCGTGAGCGTTTAGCTGCCCGGCAGCAGCGCCGACGAGAACCGCGACGGGTCTTTCACGCCGCGGCTGGTGAACCAGGCGTCGGCGACAGTCAACGCCGCGGTCTTTTCTTCGGGCGGCAGCAGCTGTGCGCGGGCCCGGCGGGCGGCGGTCGCGTAGAGCGAGGCACCCACCGCGTCGATCTGCTCAGCGCCGGAGGAAAGCAGGGATGCCGCGCGCGCGGTCTGGCCTTCCTGCTGCGCCACCATTCCCGAGAGAATCGTCGCGAGCCCGCGGCTCCACGGCAGCCCTTCGCTCTCGAGCTGCTTCATTGCCTTCTTCACCGGTTCGATCTGTTTCGCGGCCAGCGCGGACGTGGCGTCGAGCCACGCAAAGAGCACCCGCGCGATCTGAATTCGCAGCAGCCCCGACTTCTTGATCGCCGGCACATCGGCCTCGAACAGCTGCCGGCTGTACGCGCCTGACCCGGTGTACAGCGCCGCCATCACCCGCCCGTGCATGCCCCAGAAGTGCTGAATGAAGTAGCCGCCGCGCGAGAACTGCGACAACGCCTCCGACACTTCGCGCGTCGCCTGGTCGGCCTGGCCGTCCATCAGGTGGATGATTGGGGTCGCCCGCACCCGGAAGTTGGTCAGCGCGTAGACGTCGTTGCGCGCCAGCGCCGACTCGCGCACGTCGCGCACCAGCCTGCGCACGTCGGCGAACTCGCCCAGGTACATCAGGCTCATCACCAGGTACTGCGACGAGCTGATGAGCTCCCACGTCATGCCCGGACACTTTTCCTGGAACACCTGCACGGCGCGCTCGTGAAGCACGCGCGCCTCGGTGAAGCGCCCGGTGCCGATCGCCGCACAGCCCGCCATCAACGCCGCGAGGCCATCGCCATGCGGGTTCGGGTGGTGGGTGAGCAGCTCGCGCAGTCGGGCCAGCGCCTCCTCGCACTCCGCAGCGTTCGGCAGGCCCTGCAGCGCGTGGTACCCCGCTTCCAATGCAAGGGCGCGCGCGACGCGGTACGGCTCGCCGCTGTCGAGCGCCAGACGAAGGTGCGTGAACTGGTAGCCGGTGCCGCGCACGGGGTCGACGATCGAGAACCCCTTCGCGGCCGACCAGTACGCATCGACGCGCGCGAGCAGATCGGGGTCGACGTCCTTCTCGAGCCTTAGGGTGAAGCGCAGGCCGCGCAGCCGCACCTTCAGCCGCGCGTAGACCGCCGCTGCCTTCGCCATGCCCGGGCTCGACGGCGGGTTCTCACCCAGCTCGGCCATCACCCCGTTCAGCACCGCTACGCCCTCTTCCAGGCGGCCACTCGTCAGCAGTTGCTCGGTCGACCGCTGGCGAAGCTCGAGGCTGCGGCGCTCGCTCGCACGGCGCACCGCGTCCGACGACAGTGGCGACGACACTTCGGCCCGGGCGAGCTCGAGGTACGCGTCAGACGCTTCCTTGCCGCGGCCAGCCCCGGCCAAAGCATCCGCGCGCGACTGGCGCAGTCGGGCGACGTCGGCTTCCGGCGCGGAAGAAAGGGCCTTGTCGTAGAGCCGCACTGCGCGCCCGAAAGCGAGCACCGCCGCCGCACGGCCCGCCGCTTCTGCCGCTGCACTCGACGCGCGCTCGGATTGTCCGGCCTCTTCCCACCAGTCGCTGAGCGTTTCCGCGTCTGCGCCGCCCGACGACTCGAGCGCCGACGCGAGCTGCAGCAAGAGTTCTTTTCTGCGCCCTTCGGCCAGCTGGTCTCGCACCGCGCGGCCAATGCGCGCGTCGTAGATCATGAGCTGCTCGTTCTGCCCCGCTCCGCTTCCCGACAGCAGCCGAGCGGCCTTCAGCGGGACGAGGGGGTCGGTCACCTCGGAGTCGAGGCCCGCCGCGTGCCACGCAACCAGGCGCGCGATCGGCCGGTTCGCCATCGCCACCACCTCGAGCAGGCGCCGCGCGGGGTGGGGCAGCGCCTCGACCCGCGCCTTCACCCAGCCGTCGAGCGTCGTCGCCGTCACCTCGTCACCCGCGCGCGCGATCGACGTCAGCGCCTCGAGCAGGTACGGGCTGCCCCGCGACTCGCGCGCGATGGCCTTCACATCGAGGCCGTCGGTCGCTCCGTCGACGAGCCGCAGCGCCAGCTTCTCGGCGTCGGCGGTCTCTAGCGGCCAGCACGTCAATCGCTGAACCAGCGCCCGCCCCGTCACCGTCGCCGCGTGCGCCGCATCGAGAAACGCCTTCAACACTGGCGACGGGCCCACCTCGGTCGCCAGCGTTCGCGCGGCCGTCACCAGATGCACCGCCGGAGCGTCGGGCGGCTGCAGCAACGCCTCGAGCAGCGCCGCCGAGTCCGAGTCGCCCCACTGCAGGTCGTCGATCGCGATCACCACCGGCGACCGTTCGGCCAGCCGCGCCAACAGCTCGGCCAGGGCGCGGAACCCTTTTCGCCGCACTTCCTTCACGTCGACGGCGTCGGCCAGCGGGCGCCGCTTCGAGACGATGCCATCGAGCCGCCGCAGCACGGGAAACAAGCGCACCAGCGCGCCGAAGTCGCGGGGCAACACCGCTTCCACTTGCGCTGCTGGCACCGAGGCGAGGTGCGCGCAGAGCTCATCGATGACGCCGTCGAACGCCTTGAAAGGCACCGTCTCGGTTTCGCCACAGCGGCCGTGCAGCACGACGGCGTCGGGGTGGGCGCGATCGACCGAGGCGAGAAACGCGTTCAGCAGCGCGCTCTTGCCGAGGCCCGACTCGCCTTCGATCAGCGACAGCGCGAGCTGCCCCTTCTTCAATACCTGCCCGAAAGCGCCGCGCAGCTGCTCGAGCAGACCATCGCGGCCAATCAACGCGTCGTCGTGCTCGGTGGCCGGCCGCGCGGCGAGCGCGACATGCGGCCGCACCAGGCGCCGCTGCAGCTCGGGGCCGGTGGGGCGTTGCTCGGGGTCGCGGCTGAGCAGCTCGAGCGCCAGCGCTTCCAGGTCGGGCGGCACGCGCTCGGTGAAGTCTGACGGCTTCTGCACCGGCAGGTCGCGGCGCTTCAGCATCATCTCGCCCGGCTTCCCTTCGAAAGGCACCCGCCCGGTGAGGACCTCGTACAGCAACACGCCGACCGCATACCAATCGGTCGACTCCTTCACCGGCAAGCCGATGCCCTGCTCGGGCGACATGTACGCGGGCGTGCCGACGACGAGCCCTTGCGACTGGTGCGCGTCGGCCTCGTCGAGCTCGCGCACCAGCCCGAAGTCGAGCAGCACGACGCGACCCTGCTTGGAGACCAACACATTCGACGGCTTGATGTCGCGGTGCAGCTTCCCTGCGGCGTGCAGTGCGCAGACGCCGTCGACCAGCTGCCCCAGCGCGTGGCGAAGCCGCACCACGGCGCCTCCAGACAACGGCGGGCGGATGCGAATGGGCGCTGCTCTGGGCGAGGTGATTTCCGAGTCGTCTTCGAGCGCGGCCGTGGTGGCCGACAGCTCCATGCTCTTGGTCTCGTCGGCCGCCCGCATGTTGACCGTGGGCGGGCCCTCGACGGGGCCGAGGCTCGCGGGAGTCGCCCTGCTGTCATCGATGTCGCTGCCGTCGCCGAGCACGTAGTCGAGGAAGGTTTTCCCGTCGACGTGCTCCATCGTGAAGAACCAGCGGTCGGCGTCCGACAGCAGCTCGTACAGGGTGACCAGGTTGGGGTGGGTCACGTTCTGCAGCGCGCGGAACTCGCGCTTGAACCGCATCAACGCGTCTGCGCTGAACTTGCTCAGCAGCTTGACCGCGACGAACGCATTCCGTTCGTTGTCGTACGCCTGGTAGACGCGGCCCCAGCTGCCGGCTCCGAGGACACGGGTCGGCG
Organism: Myxococcales bacterium; assembly: GCA_038206395.1. Classification (GTDB taxonomy): domain Bacteria; phylum Myxococcota; class Myxococcia; order Myxococcales; family Myxococcaceae; genus JAGSPQ01. The sequence goes on from JBBRAX010000007.1 coordinate 70,380, forward strand.
TGTAGCGTCGGGTACCCGTAAACTCGTCGGGCGGAACTGGCAGCGGGGCTTCCATCAAAGGCGCACTTTTGCAGGCGCCTTACTCAATATGGTTACTCCTGCCCAGCAAGAGCGTTCGCGGCCCGCTCGTATTCTTGCTGCATCTCGCGGGCTTGTTTCTCGATCGCCTTCAGCGACTGCTGCTTGACCTTCGTGTCCGCCTCTTCGCGCTGGGTGTCGGCCTCGTCTTTCTCTTTCAGCGCGTCAGCCCGCTTGTTCAGCGCGTCGGCTTTTGAGTCGAGCTCGGCCGACTTCGCGTCGATGGCGGCCTCGCGGGCCACCTGTTCCTGCGTCGGGCCGGTGTCCTTCGCCGTCATCGACGTCTCGGTCTTCACCGCCTTTTTGGAAGGCGTGCTGCGAATGACCTGCACCTTCTGCGAGAGCATCACCGCCACTGCGAGGCTGAGAACCATGGCGCGAGACTACGCGCCTGGCGCGCCGGTGCGAACCACCGCCGTCCAGATGACCGGTGGGGCGGGACTGCGGAGCCACAGCCGGGGTACTTTCCGCGTCCCTATGCGAATCCAAGCCGCGCTGTGCGTGGTGCTTTTCTGGTCGGCGCCGGCAACGGCCCAGCTGCTCAGCGACCGCGGGCCGCCCGAGCACCGCTTCGTTCACCGGCAGACGCTGGCGATCCGCGTCAACCCGCTGGGCCTCATCTACGAAGGGCGCTTCGCGTACCGGCAGCGGCTCTACGTCAGCGAGTCGGCGGCGCTGCGCGACAACTTCTTCGGCATCGGCCTCGCCCCCGGAGCGAGCCCCGCTTTCGGCCGCCTCGGGGTGCTCGTCGAAGTGCAGCCCGCCACCATCCTCGGGTTCTGGGCCGTCTACGAATACATGCAGTACTTCGGCACCTTCAACCTGCTCGCCGAGTACCCGACCGCCGGCGCCGACTTCTCGGACACCGCGATTCGCAACCGCACGCCGCCACCGAACACCACGGGCGGCACGATGCTGACGGTCGGCGCGAACCTGAACCTCAAGTTCGGGCCCATCGTCTTGAGGTCCCAGGCGCGCCTCTTCGCTGCCGATTTCAAGCTGCGGCCCAAGGACACGGTGCTCTACGACCAGTTCTCTGACCTGCTGCTGCCCAACGGCCGCTTCACGCTCACCAACGACCTCGACCTGATGTTCCAGACGAAGTTCGGGCTCCTTGCAGGGCTTCGCTACAACCTCGGCATCCCCTTCTACGGCGCCGAGAACGCGGCCACCGAAGACAACAGCACGCACCGGCTCGGGCCCTTTCTGGCGTACCGCTTCTTCGACCGTGACGGCGCGAAGTTGAACCAGCCAACGTTGGCGCTGGTCGTCAATTGGTACCTGAAGCACCGCTGGCGCACGGGGGCCGACACCTCCCAGGCCCTTCCGTACCTCGCGCTCGCCTTCAACATGGTGGGCGACCTGGTGCCGTTGGATTGAGTTGACTTCGAGGGGGCCGGCGCCTACCCGATTCCTCCGATGTCGGCGGCAGATCCCAACCTCGAAATTCTTCAGCGGCTCGAGTCCGACCAGCGCGCGCGGGTGGTCGGCCTGCACTCGAGCGCCCGCGGCTGGGTGCTGGCGCGGCTGCTGAAGAAGCTCAAGTCGCCGCTGTTGTGCGTGGCGGCCGACGAGGACGCAGCCGAGGCACTGGCGGCCGACCTCGCTTTCTTTCTCGGTGGTCCCGGCACGGCCAGCGCGCCGCACGTGCTGCAGCTGCCAGCCGAAGAGTCGATGCCGTGGGACGAGCTGATTCCCGACACTGGCATCGTCATCGAGAGGCTCGGAGCGCTCTTTCACCTGCAGCAGGGCTCGGCGGTGAAGGCGATCGTCGTGCCGGCCTTCGCCCTGGCGAAGAAGCTGCTGCCGCCAAGGGTGATGGGCGCGCTCGTGACAGTGGTCGAGGCACAGCAGGAAGTGTCGCGCGATGCCCTGGCGCTGAAGCTTGCCGAGATGGGCTACCGCAACGTGCCGCTGGTGGAAGACGTCGGCACCTTCTCGGTGCGCGGCGACATTCTCGACGTCTACCCGCCGCTGGCCGACAAGCCGATGCGGCTCGAGTTCTTCGGCGACTTCGTCGAGTCGATGCGGCCCTTCGAGCCGACCACGCAACGCACGCCGCCCGAGATGGTGAAGGGCCAGCAGCTTCGGCTCCTTCCCGCGCGCGAGCTCTTCTTCAGCGAGACGACGCGGAAAGCGGCCGAGAAGAACTTGCGCGCGCTGGCCGAGAAGCTCGACGTTCCGACCTCGCGCGTGCGCGAGCGCATCGACCAGATTCGCGAAGGCATCAACGGTGCGGGGCTCGAAGGGCTGCTGCCCGGCTTCTTCGACGGCGGCCTCGCCGCGCTGTTCGACTACTTCCCTTTCTGGTCGAAGAAGCCGCCGCTGGTCTACCTCGACAACGCCAACGCGGTGACGCAGGCGCTGGAAGACGGGTGGGAAGAAGCAGAGCGCACCCACCGGGATGCGCTGGCGGCCGGCGAGCTCACTTTTCCTCCTGAAGCGCACTTTCTGCGGCCGAAGGAAGTGCTCGCGGCCCTCGCGAAGCTCCCCGTCATCGAGGCGGGAGCGCTCGCGCTCACCGCGGCGGTCGACCAGAAGTCCCCCGTCTCGTTTGCGTTCGGGGAAACCAAAGAGCTGCGCGAGGCGATCGCGAGCCACCACGGCGAAGACGGAGCGCTGACGCCGCTGCTCACCCGCCTTGCCCAGTGGCGCGACGAACGGATCGTCGCGGTCGTCGCTTGCGGCACCGCGGGCCAGGCCGACCGCTTGAAGCGGTTGCTCAGCGAGCGCGAGACCCCCGTGCAGGTACACCCCGGGCCGATGCCGCTCGACCCATCGGGCCTCTTCCTGCCCGGCGTGCTCGCCCACGTCTTCGTCGGCGAGGTGTCGAAGGGCTTCGTCGACAAAGAAGGGAAGCTGGCGGTGCTGTCGGACGAAGAGATTTTCGGCACCCGCGCACGTCGCACGGTGAAGCGCCGCAAGAGCGACACGGGCTTCAGCGCCGCCGCGTTTCGCGACCTGAAAGAAGGCGACCTGGTGGTGCACTCCGAGTTCGGTGTCGCGCGGTACGGCGGCCTGACGAAGATGGAGCTGCAGGGCATCCCCAACGACTTCCTGCTGCTTCAGTTTTTCGGGAAGGACAAGATTTACCTGCCCGTCGGGCGGATGCGGCTCATCTCGCGCTTCACCGGCGGCGACCCCGACAAGGTGCAGCTCGACAAGCTGGGCAGTGACGCCTGGGTCCGCACCAAGGCCCGCGTTCGCGAGCAGCTGCTGAAGATGGCGGCCGAGCTGCTGAACCTCTACGCCGCTCGCCGCGCGCACCCAGGCCACCGCTTCAACGAGCCCGATCGCTACTTCCGCCAGTTCGAGGCCGACTTTCCCTTCGACGAGACGCCCGACCAGCAGCGCGCGATCGACGAAGTGCTTGCCGACATGCTCAAGCCCGAGGTGATGGATCGCCTGGTCTGCGGCGACGTCGGTTACGGGAAGACGGAAGTCGCGATGCGCGCCGCCTTCAAGGCGGTGCTCGACAAGAAGCAGGTCGCCATTCTCAGTCCGACCACGCTGCTCGCCCACCAGCACCTGCACTCGTTTCAGAAACGCATGGCGGGCTACCCCGTCACCATCGACGTCATCAGCTCGCTGCGGAAGCCCGCCGAGGTGCGCGACATCTTGAAGCGCGCGCAAGAAGGCCGCATCGACGTGCTGATCGGCACCCACAAGCTGCTGGGCGGCGACATCTCATTCAAGGACCTCGGGCTGATTGTCATCGACGAAGAACAGCGCTTCGGGGTGAAGCAGAAGGAGCAGCTGAAGAAGCTCAAGACCCAGGTCGACGTGCTGACGCTGTCGGCGACGCCGATTCCGCGCACGCTCAACATGGCGATGTCGGGGCTGCGCGACATGTCGTTGATCACGACGCCTCCGGCCGAACGCCGGGCGATTCGCACTTTCGTGAACCGGTTCGACCCCGAGCAGATCAAGACCGCGATCACCCGTGAGCTGCAGCGCGGCGGCCAGGCGTTCTTCGTTCACAACCGGGTCGATTCGATTCACTCGATGGAAAAGTTCCTCAAGGACCTGCTGCCGAACATCTCGATCGGAGTGGCGCACGGCCAGATGCTGGAAGGCGAGCTCGAGAAGGTGATGCTCGCCTTCGTCGAGAAGAAGCACCACGTGCTGCTGTGCACGAGCATCATCGAGAGCGGCATCGACATCAGCAACGCGAACACGATGATCGTGAACCGCGCCGACGCATTCGGCCTCGCGCAGCTGTACCAGTTGAGGGGCCGCGTCGGCCGCAGCAAGGAACGCGCGTATGCGTACCTGCTGGTGCCAGCGAGATCGCAGGTGACGAAAGACGCCGAGCGCCGACTCGAGGTGCTGCAGCAGTTCACCGAGCTCGGTGCCGGTTTCTCGATCGCTTCGCACGATCTCGAGATTCGCGGAGCCGGCAACCTGTTGGGCGGCGAGCAGTCGGGCAGCATCGAGGCGGTCGGCTTCGATCTCTACGCCGAGATGCTCGAGGAAGCCGTGAACGAGATGCGTGGCGAGCCGCCGCGGACGGTGATCGAGCCCGATGTGAATCTGCCCGTCGCGGCGTACCTGCCCGATGACTACGTGCCCGACGTGCACCAGCGGCTCGTTCTCTACAAGCGGCTGTCAGGGGCTTCGACGCGCGATGACCTCGAAGACCTTCGCGCGGAGATCATCGACCGTTATGGCGACGCGCCCGATGAGCTCGACGCGCTTTGCGAGATGACGACCTTGAAGAATTCGATGCGCGAGATGCGCCTGCGGCAGCTCGACGCGGGCCCCGGCCGGCTGGTGGTCACGCTGGGCCCCGACGCCGCGCTCGACGGCGCCAGACTCGCGAAGCTGGTTCAGCGGTCGAAGGGCGCGCTGCGGCTCACGCCCGACATGAAGCTCATTGCCCGCCTCGACGCCACCGTGAAGGGCCGCGAGTTCGTGAACCAAGCGGGAAAGGTGCTGCGCGACCTCGAGAAGTTGATGCTCGAGCCCGTCAGCGCCTGACGCCCCGCGTCACGAGTCATGGGTACAGCGCACCCAACCCCTCGCCGTCCCGACCTTTTTGCCATTCGATAAAAGTAGATCGAAGATTCCCCGACGCACTGCGGCGGATTCGATCGAACTGAATCGAATGCCCCGTGACGCACCGCGGCGGACTCGTTCGAATTCGTTCGAACGCTCGTGACGCACCCCGGTGGCCTCGATCGAATTGGTACGAACGCGGGGTGACGCAGCGCGGTGGCTTCGATCGAATTCGTTCGAACGTTTCCTGACGCACCGCGGCGGACTCGATCGTGGCTTCAGTACCTGAGGCCTTTCACCGTGCCGCCGTCTTCGAAGCGATTGCCGATGGTGCCGATCTTCACGCCGTACTTGCTGCCCATCGCCTCGATGGTGTGAACACCGTCGCCGACGCTGATGGCGACGTGGTGGCCGTTGAAGAGCAGCGCGCCTGGGGTTCGGGCGGCTTCGGCGACAGACATCTTGTTCACCGCGGAGCGCTGGTTCTGCGAGCCGTCGGGGATGCTTCCGCCCGCCTGGTGCACCGCCCACTGCACGAGCTCTGAGCAATCGAAGGTGTTTGGGTCCTTGTCGTTGAGGTTCACTTCGGCGCCGAATACGTAGCGATCACCGTTCTGCTTCAGAGCGAGCCGCAGCATCTCGGCCGCCGTGCCGGGACCCTGCGCGCCAGTGCTGTTCACCGCGACGTCTTCTGGGCGGCCGCCGTTCAGCTGCGCCGGGTTGTTGGTGGTGCCGCCGAAGTCGTCGTTCGAGATCTTTTCGTAGTTGCCCTTGAGGCGGGTGAGCTCGCCGAGCTCGAGGGTGCCGTCGACCTTGGCTCCGGTGGCGGTCTGGTAGGCCTTGAGTGCGGCTTCGGTGCGGGGGCCGAACTTGCCGTCGAGCGGGCCCGGGTCAAAGCCGGCCGCCTTCAGCATCTTCTGCATGTCGGAAACCTGGGCGCCCTTGTGGCCGCGGGCCAGACCCGACTGCTCGGTAATCTGCCCTTGAAACGTCGAATACGACTGCCGCGGTGCCGAGTTGATCTTGCTCATGGGCGGATTGTCTCAAAAGCGCGGAAGCTGTCGCGCGAGAAGTGGAAGGTGCAGGGATGAAATGCATTTCAGGTTTGAAAGCCAAGCCCTGGACCCAACTCATTGATTTCATAAGGCACGAGGGCTGGCCAGGGCGTTGCAAATCGAACGGGTTCAGATGCGCGACTGCTACGACACCATCTTGCGGTTTCCGACGTCCGAGAAGGGCGCCTGGCTGCGCGGGCTGTTGAAGGAAACGGGCCACGGCAACTTCGTGCTCAGCGGCCCGTGGAGCTCGTCGGGTGAGCCGGTGGGCGTGTTCGGCAATGCGCTGGAAGCGTTTCACCTGCTGCTGAGGAGCGATGGCCCGTCGCTGGTCCTTCGCCAGCGTGCCTTCGAGGAGCTTCTCAGCGATCGCCATAACGTCGAGCGCCTGGTGCCGCTGCCGGTCGCTCAGAAGTTCGCCGAAGATCTGCGCTCTGAAGCGCTGTGGGCGACCTTGCGCCGATCGCTGCAGGTGAACTCCGCGACCGTGAAGCTGCCGCCGCCGCCGTCGCCGTCGCGCTAGCCAGCTACTCGAGCCCGAGCCAGGCCAGCAGCCGCCGCAGCAACGCTCCGCCGAACCAGACGTCGAGCGCGACGGTGGGCGCGAAACCAATCGCCGTGCCGGCAATGAGCCGCGGCAGCGGGATTCGCATCACGCCGATGAGCAGCTGCGCCGGGTGCATCGTGAAGGTGAGCATGCGAAAGAGAACCAGCCCTGAAAGGCCGCGCTGAAGCCAACCTTCGTATTTCCGCAGCCGCTCGGGAATCCGCGCCTGCACCCAATCGAAAGCCACCCACCGCGCGAAGCCGACGTTCACCAGGGCCGAGCCGAGCGCGCCCACGAGAGACAGCCCGAAGGCGAGCCAAGGGGGCCAGACGAGCGCAGCGGCCAGCACAAAGGTGTGGCCCGACACGCCCAGCGGTTGAACGAAGGCGAAGGCGAGCAGGAAGACGACAAAACCCAGCGGGCCGAACCCGCGCACGCGGTCTGCGGTGCGTTCGAGCGAGAAGTCGTCGAAGGCGCCCGAGACGACCAGCGCGGCGACCAACGAAACCACCGCGACGACGGCGGCGATGCGGCCGGCGTGGCGGGGCAGCGTCACAGCTCGAGCAACTTCATCTTGTTCTTCGCCGCCCTCGCGAGCTTGCCCTTGCCCTTCGCCGCCAGCTGCTCGAGCACTTCGGCGCCAATGCCCTTGAGGTCGAACTGGGGCTTCTCGGCGAAGTGCACGCCCAGGTAGTAGCGCGCCTCGTCGCTGAGCTTCTTGTCCTTGTTCACCGCCTCGGCGACCTTGAAGCCCTCCGTGTGGAGGCGCTCGAGCACCATCAACACCGTGTCGCGCTGCCGGGCGCGCGGGTGAAGGTCCAGCGAGTGGTGCTGGAGGCGCTGAAGCACCGCCTGGAACCGGTCGTCCGGGCGCGCCAGCGAAGAACGGCCGAGCAGCTCGGAAATCGCCTCGGCCCGCGCGGGGTCTTTCTTTCCGATCGCCTTCGCGCGCTCCCGAAGCACCTGGGCCCAGGCTTCGGGGTCGGCGTTGCGCACCGGCTCCAGTTGCCGGCGCGCGATCGCCAGCGATTCGCCCAGCTGCGCCGAGCCGGACTCCAGCAGCCGCTTCACATCCTTCTTCGAGAGCTTCGCGGCGAGTGGGTTGAGCAGCTCGGCGAGCACCTGCGCGCCCACTTCGTCGACGGCCTCGACCAGCGCGTCGACCAGCAGACTTTCAGCATGCTTCAGCGTGGCGAGCACCTTCGCGGCGGCCTCCGCCTTGGCGCGGTTGTGCGACGAGGCGACGGGCAGCAACGTCTTCGCGGCGAGCTTGCTGTCAGGGGCAAGCGCCCCCAACCTCTCGATTGCCCAGAGGCCGACCTCGTTGTCGGGGCTCCCGACGAGCTCGGCCAGCTCTTCCGAGAACTCGGGGCCGAACTTCAGCACCGTCAGCGTCTCGCGCGCGGAACGCAGCACCAGGCCATCGGCGTCGTTGAGTAGTTCCATCAATTTCCGAACTGCCTTCTTCGACGTGCCGTGGCTCTGGGCGAACCGCAGGCTGGTGACTGCCTCGGTGCGAACCGCGGTCGGCCATTTCGCCGAGAGGTAGCCGAGCAACGTGTCGACGCTGTCTTCGAGCTCGAGAAAGCCGAGCACCTTCAACGCCCCGCGCAGCGCGAGCTCGTCGTCGGCGGTGCGCTTCTTGTCGAGGAACTTCTCGATCTGCGTGCGCATCACCTTTCGTTCGGCCACACCCATGGTCTTCGACTCGACGCGGGCCGACAGGGCGACCTTGTTGATGTGGTCCCAGCCCTGCCCCTTCATGCCTTCAAGGGCGAGCTCGAGGCTCTGGCGGCCGCCGACCGCGGGCAGCAGCTGAGACAACAGCGTGCGGTGTTCGGGCGTCGCGGTCTCGAGGCGAGAACGGATCTCACCCAGCGCGCTCTCGCCGAAGTCGCCGATGGCGCGGGTGGCCAGCGCAGACAGCGACCTGCGGAACACGGCGTCGAGGAGCACGGGCAGCGCTTTGGGCGAACCGATGCGGCCGAGCGCTTCGATGGCGGCCTCGGCGAAAGCGTCGACGGGGTCTTTGGCCATCGCGATCAACTGCGCGACGACGGTGGGGTCTTTCACCTGCAGCTCACCCAGCACCACGGCGGCGGCGATGCGTTTGCGCGGCGATTCGTCCTCGAGCAGCCCGGCGATGCGCTTCAGAGGGTCCATGTCCCACATTTATCAGTGGTAGACGGTCGCATGCGCTCGATCCTTCTCGTCGCGACAGTGGTGTGCAGTGGCTGTGTCACCCAGTCGACCTTCGACGCGCTGAAGGCGCAGCACGACGAGACGTCGGAACAGCTGACCGAGCGCAACAAGCAGCTGCGCATGGCCGAGGCGAAGATCGACGACCTCGACCGAACGGGGAAGAGCCTCGAGGCCGCGCTGGCCGACGAGAAGGAAACGGTCGCCGACGCGCATCAGCGCATCGCACGGCTGATGGCCGAGATGGCGTCGGCGAGCAAAGACAAGAACAAGCTGCAGGCGTCGATCGAAGAGATGACGATCGCGATCAGCGACCTCGAGAAGCGGCGCGCCGCGGCGGAAGCGCGGGTGAACGAGTTCAAGTCGCTGCTGGCGAAGTTCAAGTCGCTCATCGACGCCGGCAAGCTGAAGGTGCGCATCGTCGACGGCCGGATGGTGGTGGTGCTGGCGACCGACATTCTCTTCAGCTCGGGAAGCGCCAACCTGTCGAAGGACGGCAAGCTGGCGTTGGCCGAGGTCGCGCAGGTGCTGGCGTCGATCGAGAAGCGCGGCTTCCAGGTCGAGGGCCACACGGACAACGTGCCGATCGCCACCGCGCAGTACCCGAGCAACTGGGAGCTCGCCTCGGCGCGCGCCATCAACGTGCTGAAGGCGATGGTCGAGTCGGGCCTGCCCACCGGCCGCGTGTCAGCGGCGTCGTTCGGCGACTCGCGCCCCTCGGTGCCCAACGACTCGCCCGAGGGCAAGGCGCAGAACCGGCGCATCGAGATCATCATCGTGCCTGACCTGTCGGGGCTGCCGGGGTTTGACGAGCTGCAGAAGGTCGAGAAGGCGAGCTGACGAAGCCGTCAGCTGAAGCCGTTGAGCAGCGCCTTCAGGTCATCGGCGCTGGCGACGTGGCGGCGCGAGCAGAACTGGCAGGTGGCGGCGGCCTCACCCTGGGTGGTGAGGATGTCCTGCAGCTCGGCCTTGCCCATCGCCGACAGCGCGACGAGCACGCGATCTTTCGAGCAGGTGCAGCGCCACGCGACGGGCGTCTGTGACATCGGCTCGAAGCCGGGGAGCATCGAGCTGAGCAGCGCTTCGGCTTCGACGCCGAGCTTGCCCTTCACGTGCCGTTCGAGCTCGGCGGTGAGGCTGGCACCGATGCGCTGAAGCTCGGTGAGATCTCCGTGCGGCAGCGCCTGGATGAGGACGCCGGCAACCACACCCAGAGGCTCTTCGCCGCTGCGTTCGACCGCGAGAGCGACCTTGCTCTGTACCTGCTCGCTGGTGGTGAAGTAACGCTCGAGGTCCAGGGCGGGGTCCATCGCGGCGAGCTCGATGGACGACCGGTAGAAGTCGCCGTCGCCCACATCTTTGAGCACCGAAAAGAAGCCCTTGTTGCCGAGCGCGGGGCGCCAGCGCATCGGGCCGCGGTTGCCTTCGACGTCGAGGTACGGGTTCTTCACGTAGCCGCGAATGCTGCCGTCGGCGCCGGCGTCGACGAACATCCCGCGCAGGGGGCCGTCGCATTCGAGCTGAAGGTTGATGCGCGACGCGTCTTTCTGCAGCGACACCAGCAGCGCGCCGGCCGCCATCGCCTGCGCGAGCAACATCGCCGACATGTCGTGCAGGCCGTGCATCTTCTGGCCTTCGCGGGCGGTGCCGGTGACGACGGCAACCGAAGCGGTGAGGCCCTTGTCGTGGCAGATGGCGCGAAGCCGCTTGTCGGTCATTGACAGTACCCCGACGGCTGGCAGGCTCCCGTCGCGCAGCCGGTGACCACGCAGCTGGGCCAGCAGAAGCCGATGGGAAGAATCCCGGCGTCGGGGCTGAGGCGAAGCGAGCGGCAGACGTAGCCACTGCGGCAGCTGCTCTTGCCCTGCAGTGGCCCATCACAGGTCTGCGCGCAGGCGCCCAGGGTACCGACGGCGATGCACACCGCTCCGCCGTCGGCGCTGCAGTGGCTGCTGTCGTCGCATGGCGCGCTGCAGTAGCCGCCCGTGAAGGCGCTGGGGCCGGCATCGGGCAGCGTGCCGGAAAAACAGATGCCGTCGTCAGGCGGGTTCTGGCAGGTGCTGTCGAGGTTGCACGGCTGGCCGACCTTGTCGGACGGAGGGCCCGCGTCGAAGGCGGGCAGCGGCTTCACCCAGCAGGCGGCCTCGGTGGCGCTGACGGTGTAGCAGTCGTAGCCGTCGCGGCACTCTTCGGCGCCATTGCAGCGTGCCCAGCAGACGGAGTCGTTTTCGCCGTAGCCGCCCTGCGGGCCGATGCAGAGCGCGGCCGCGGGACACTCGGCGTCGGTGACGCAGAGCTTCGTGCAGTAACCGTCCCGGTATTCGGTGTTGCCGTTGCTGAACTTCTTTTTGCAGACGTGGTTGGCGCCGAGCTGGGCGCACTGGTCGTCGGAAGCGCACGAGGTGCCGACCTGGCCGGCGCCGCCATCGACGGAAGCACAGACGCCGCCGTTGCACGCCTGGCCAGCGACGCACGATCTGCAGACGTTGCCGTCGACGCCGCAGTTGGTGGCGGAGCCAGCGTTGATGCAGACGGAAGCCGATGAAGTGCCGCTGCAGCAGCCGCCGCAGTTACCGGGTCCGCACACGTTGCTGCCGCCGTCAGAGCCGCCACAGGTGAAGCCGACGCAGGGGCGGGTGCCACAGTTGCTGCACTCGACACCACCCTGACCGCAGCTCGTGACCTGCGCGTTGGTGGGGGTGTTGATGCATTTATTGCCCGAGCAGCAGCCGTTACAGGTCGACGGGCTGCACACGGCGCCGGTAGAGCCCGTGCTGCTGCCGCAGGACGGGGCGACGGCGACGAGGAACCCGGCCGCAAGCCCAAAAAGAAGCGAAGGAAAAAAGTGTCGAGGTGTCATTCGGGGACGAAGTTTCAAATCCCGGCCAGCCGCAGGGAAAGCTTGTCACAGTCGGGGAAAAGAAAAAGCGGGCGGCCCGTTTGGGAGCCGCCCGCCTGAATTTTTCAGTCGGCCGGAAAAACCCGGCCAACCTTTAACTGTGAAGCCTTAGTTGCACAACCCGGTGGTGGCGCTGCACATCTGGCCCGTGGGGCAGCCCGTGTTGGGGTTGTTGCAGTTCCGCTCGCAGGTGCCGTTCGTCGGGCTGTCACAGACGTAGCCCGTGCGGCACGCCGAACGAACGCCGGCGTCGGCGAACGTGCACTCGTGCTGGCAGAGGAAGATGACCGACGGGCCCGTGTTGGGGTTCGATCCGCCCGACGAGGTCGGGAAGATGAAGCCGTTGCACGCGCCGTTGAGGCCGCACCAATCATCGCTAAGCGCGGTGTTGCACTGCGCGCCGCACTGCCCATCGGTGTAGCCGCTGGGGCCGGCGTCCGCGAGGGTCGGCTGGAAGCAGAAGCCGAACGACAGGGGCTGCTGCGGGGGGCACATCTGGTCGCTGGTGCAGGGTCCGCCAGCGCCGGCATCAACGCCCGCGCCAGAGGCAAACGTCACGTCGCCGCCGTCGGCCGAGGCCGGGTAGCAGGCGCTGACCTGTGCCGTGTACTGGTAGCACTTGTAACCGGCGCGGCAGGGCGTGGTGTTGCAGCCCGGCAGGCAGATGTTGTCGATTTCACCGAACGGACCGTCGTTGAAGTCGCAGAAGTTACCGGTGCCGCACGAGTTCGCGGTGCGGGGATCGCAGCGGCGGGTGCACATGCCACCCGGGTACGGGTTCTGGGTGGGGTTCATGATCTTCTTGCAGAACGCCTTGTAGCCAGCCGCCGTGTCAACGGTCGAGATGGTGATGCCCGTGCAGTCGGTGTCGGCGTTGCACGACGCACCGAGCGCGCCGGGGCCAGGACCGCCGCCTGAGCCACCACCGCCGCCCGCGCCACCGCCAGTGCCGCCCGTGCAAACGCCCGTGGCGCAGAGCTGGCCCGTCTGGCACGGCGCGCAAGCAGCAGCGTTGATGCCGCAGTTGGTGGGGCTCTGGAACTGGGTCGAGATGCACTGGTTACCCGAGCAGCAGCCGCTCGGGCACGGGGTGGTGCCGCACATCCCAGTGGTGCCGCCGCCGCCGCCGACGCCCGAGGGAGGAACGCACGCGCCGTTCTGGCAGATGTTCGTACCCATGCAGGCGGTGCACGCCATGCCGTTGGTGCCGCACGCGCCCTTGCTGGTGCCCGCGACGCAAGCGCCGCTGGTGTCGCGGCAGCCTCCGCTGGCGCACGTACCGCCCGTGCACGCCTTCGTCGTCATGTCGCAGGTCGCGCCGCCGCTGGCAGCGCAGTCGGTGCAGGCCACGCCGCCGTTACCGCAGGCAGTGTTGGTGATCGGCATCTGACAAACGCCGTTCTTCGTGCAGGTGCTGCAGGTGGTGTCCTTGCAGACGTTGCCCATGCAGGTGGCCGGGGTCGCGCAAGAACCGCAGGTCGCGCCGTTGACGCCGCACGCCGTGTTGGCCGAGCCCGTCTGGCAGGCGCCCGAAGCGTCGCAGCAACCAGCGCAGGTCTGAGCGCAGGTCTGCATCGAAGTGCCGCCGCCCGTGCCCATCGTGCCGCCGCCGGTGCCGACGCCGCCGCCAGTGCCGACGCCGCCGCCGGTGCCGCCCGAGCCGCCGCCGGTGCCGGTGGTGCCCGAGCACTTGAAGGTCGAGGCAACACACGAGCTGCCCGAGGTCTTCGTACAGTCAACGCACGAAAGGCCCGCGGTGCCGCAGGTGGTGTTGTTGGTATTCGTGGTGGTGACGCACTTGTCGCCGTTACAACAACCCGTCAGACAGTTCGAGGGACCACAGGTGGTGGTGCCACTGCTGCCACACGAGGGGACAACCGAGACCATGAAGCCGAGAACCGCGCCGAGCGCGAGCGCTTTAAACGTAAGTTGATTCATTGTTTTTCCAGTGAAACGTCACCCCGGGCGGTGACGATAGTGTTTGAAACTGAATGTCCCCTCTGCGCGGCAGACACTCTTCGATCACGGTGTGTGTGTCAAGACGACAGGAGCGGGGCCGGCCATTCGCGCTCGTTTTTCTCAAAGCGGGCGGCAGACCGCTGAAGCGCTGCCGCCCGCCATCGGCTGCCTGTGACTCCAGGTTGGATCAGAACGGAATGTCATCCGCCCCACCGGGAGGCGGCGCCATGTCGTCACCTGGCGGCGGCCCGTAGTTGCCAGGCTGCTGCGGGGCGGCGTTGGCGTTTCCAGCCGCTGCGGGAGCGCCGGCACCTTCAGGGCGCGGGCCGATGAAGGTGACGTTGCTGGCGACGATCTCGGTCGAGTAGTTCTTTTTGTTTTCCTTGTCCGTCCACTCGCGGGTCTGCAGGCGGCCTTCGACGAAGACCTGCCGGCCCTTCTTGAGGTACTCGCCACAGAGCTCGGCCAGCTTTCCCCAGACGACGATGCGGTGCCATTCGGTGCGGTCTTGCGGATTCCCGGCCTTGTCCTTCCAGCTCTCGCTGGTGGCGATCGAGAAGTTCGCGACTGCCGTGCCTCCCGTCGTGAAGCGGACCTCGGGATCGCGGCCCAGATTTCCCATCAACAGAACCTTGTTCAAGCTTCCAGCCATGTGCGTCACCTTGTTTTGTAAGACCGTCCCACCACGGGACAGTTGCGGTTGAGTGCGACGATCAGCCGTATACCAGCAGGGGCTGACATGTCGCGCCGCAAGGCCCAATTCTCGGGCTGGAATCGCGGTCGCCGAGTGGGCCGGGCTGCCCAACATCCAGCGCGCGATTGAAGAAAGGCCGCTGACGGGGTTCCCGTCGAACTCCGGCCTCATCATGGTGCCACCGGGGACCTGGCCGAAGTGATCGCCTCATAGCCCTTCTCGGTGCGCCGGACTCCTGCCGGCGCCTGCGGCGCGAAGAAGACGCGCTGAGGCGAAGCAGGAAAAGCGACGTCGGCCTGGAACACCTCGACGCCGCCGCAACACGACGCGAAGAACTCGAACCGCGTCGGTGACACCCAGCGCCCGTCGGTGAGGATGCTGCCCGCGGGCGACTTCACGATGCCGGGCGCAGCTCTGCCGTCGAGGTAGGCTGCGAGCTCGCTCACCTTTACGAAGTGAAGAGGCCCAACGGAGTCTTGCGCGAGCGCAACGAAAGCGCAGTCGGGCGAGAAAACCTCGAGCGACACGTGCGGCGCAGCGACCTGGCCCGTGGGCCGGAAGTCGCGCTCGCCGTCGGGGAAACGGAACATCAGTGAATCGACGAAGAAGGAAAGCGGTGCGGAGGAGTCGGGCGTGGAGCCTCTAAACACCGCAGTCACATCGCCGCAGCGGGTGGCTCGCAGCGCGGGCGCCTCGGTGACGTCGACGGGCTGCACCGCAGGAAGCGTGGCGGCGCAGCCGGCGGTGAGAAGAAGCAGAGCGAGAAGGGGGCGCATGGCCCGCGGAACTTAGCGGCGTTTTTCGCTGATGGGACGCAGCGCGAAGATCAGCGCGAACAACGCCAGCAACGCTTCGGCAGGAATCGATTCGCAGCTGCCGGTTTTCCCCACGGACGCGAAGGCCGGCGACGCCCAGACCACGACAACCGTGGCAAGGGCGTGGAGCATCGAGAGTCCAGTGCGGGGGGCGGGCATGAGGCGGCGGGTACGAATTGCACGCCATGCGCCACGCCTTTCGAGAAGGAAAGCCAAAGGGTTGAGCCTTAGGGCCGCCGTGAAAACCTGACGTCGCCGCCTACCTGCACTCGAGCTGCACGGTGCCCGCCTTGCCGGCGCCCGTGGCCCAGCCCGCGGTGGAAGTGCCGTCGAGGGTGACAGTGATGGCTTTGCCGGCCGCTCTGGTGTGGGTGATGACGCCGCCCGCTGCGGGGCAGGCGCCTGAGCACTTCTGCAGATCCGCAACCGTGGTCGAGCTGGTGGCAGCGCGGCTGCCGTTCCAGGAGGTCGACCACGTTCCGTTTAGCGTCACGCAGGCTGCGGCGGAGTCGCGCACCAGCACGTAGGTGCCGTTGCGTTCGGCGGTGTTGCCCCGCTTGCCGGTGCCGGTGCCGTGGGTGGTGACGCTGGCGGTCTCGAGGCCTGCGGCGGTCTTCGTGTAGAGGGCGACGACCGATAAATCGAGCGTGCCTTCATTCACTTTCAAGCCAGTGCCCTGCGCGTCGACCTTGATTGTTCCGCCCAGCTGCCGCGTGTACGTGACCGTCATCGTGCCGCTGACTTTCACGAGGCCGTAGCGCCCGGTGCAGTCGACCATCACGTAGGTGACGACGTTGCCTTTCTGGGTGACGGTGGCGCAGCCGTTCGAGACGCTGCCCTTCATCTTCACGCTCGCGGTGGTGGCGAGCTCGTCGTCGCTGGCGGTGGTGGGAAAGCCGGTGACGCCGTCGGCGGCGGCCGAGACCAGGGCCGATTCGGACGAGGTGCTGGTGCTGGTCTCGACGGCGTCGTCCGCATCGTCCAAGTCTGAGGCGCCGCGGCCGCACGCGACGAGGGTGAGGACGGCGGTCAGCAGCAGGTTCCGGGTCAGCATGGTTTTGAAGCTCCAGGTAGGGACTGCAAAAGAATGAACCCGCACTGGTAAATTCGGTTTCCAGAAGGCGGAAACACGGGCCCCAAGGGTGTGCAGACAATACCCACATGCCCATCTCGCGCCCTGGCAACCTCCCTCCGATGCCGCCCCGCCCTGCTGCCGGGACGCAGACGTCTGATCGCTACGGCAATGTCATCTCGACACGCCCTGCGCCGACCCCGTCGCGCCCACCCGCAGGTCCGGCGGCGCCGACCTCGGATCGCTGGGGCCACGTCGTCGACCGCCCGGTAAACACGATTCCCATCGCGCAGCCGGGCCCGGTGAACACGGTGCCTCCGCCGGTGGTCGTTCGTCCGCCGCCGGTCGCGATCGACGAGGCGAGTCCCGTGACGACGGTTCCCCCGGCTGTCGTCGCGCAGCCGCCGGTGAACACGGTGCCGCTGCCGGGCAACCTTCCTCCGGTGCGCCCGCAGCCTGCGCCGGGAACGGGGACGTCGGATCGCTACGGCAACGTCATCTCGACGGGCCCTGCACCAACCCCGTCGCGGCCGCCCGCGGGTCCTGTGGCGCCGACGTCGGATCGCTGGGGCCACGTCATCGACTGGAAGTAGCTGATTCGCCAGCCTGCTGCGCCAGGCTGGCCTGAAGCCCGGCTTCGAGAAGTCGCCGGCTGCTTGAGGCGAGCCGACGGCCCATCAAACAGTCAGCGCTTCAGGCCGTGCTCTTCGAGCATCTTGTAGAGGTAGCTGCGGGCGATACCGGCCTCGCGGGCAGCGGCCGACGCGTTGCCGTGGTGCCGCTCGAGGAGTGCCTCGAGGTAGCTGCGCTCGAAGGCCCGAATCGCCTGGGTGCGCGTCTCGTGAAAATCCAGCGGGGCCTCTTGCGTGAGCACGCCGGGCAGCGCGGCTTCAGGGCCGAGCGCCACGATTCGTTCCACCGCGTTCTTCAGTTCGCGCACGTTGCCGGGCCAGCGCCACGCCGAGAGGGCAGCGAGCGTGGATGGCGACAGCAGAGTCTTCGCGTTGGCTTCGGCGGCGAACCGGTGGGCGAGCAGCGCGATGTCCTCGGGGCGCGCGCGCAGGGGCGGCACCTCAAGGGTGAGCGCGGCGACGCGGTAGTAGAGGTCGAGGCGGAAGCGGCCCTGCTGCGACTTCGCGGCGAGGTCGTGGTGCGTGGCGGCGACGATGCGGAAGTCGGACGTGCGCAGCCTGGTGTCGCCGACGCGTTGAAAAGACTTCGTCTCAAGCGCGCGGAGCAGCGCGGGCTGCAGCTCCATCGGCAGCTCGGCGATCTCATCGAGGAAGAGGACGCCGCCGTGGGCGTCTTCGAGCGCTCCCGTCGTGTCCTTCACGGCGCCGGTGAAGGCGCCTTTGACGTGGCCGAACAGGGCGCTCTGCACGAGGTCCCGGGCGACGACCGCGCAGTCGAAGACCCGAAAGGGCCCGGTGGAACGGGCAGAGAGCGAATGAAGGGCGCGGGCGACTCCTTCTTTTCCCGAGCCCGTCTCGCCTGTCACCAGCACCGACGCATCTGTCGGAGCGACCTGCAGAATCTGCGCGAACAACTTCCGCATCGGCAGCGAACGGCCGAGCAGCCCCGCAAGCTCGCTGACGTCGCTGACGGGGCCTTTGGCCTGCAGCGCAGGGATGATTGCGAGCCGCGTGGTGCCGAGGTCGACGGTGCTGCCCAGCGCCAGCTCGATCGCTTCGAAGCGGCTGCCGAGGTAGCGCGAGCCGTTCTTCGAGTTGAGGTCCTTCACCCGCACGCGGCTGCCGAGCAGCTCGATCGCCAGGTGGCGGCGAGAGACGGCGGGGTCGGTGAGGCGCAGCGCGCAGTCTTCGTGGCTGCCGACCATCGCGGTGCCGGTGTCGATGACCGCCTCGTTTCCGCGATCGGGCCCTTCGACCACCAGCAGCCGCACCGGCTGAATGCGCCCGTGGGTGAGGCTGTGGCCGAGAGAGGCCGTCTCGTCGCTCATTTCTCGGGGAACTCGACGCGCAGGGTGACGACCTTGCCTTCCTCCACGTTGAGCACGCGGGTCTGCTCGGCGCCGTCGGCGGACTTGAAGACGAGTGTGTGGCGGCCCACTGGCACCGGGTACCGCGACAGAGGCGTGCGATCGAGCAGGCGGCCGTCGAGCATCACCGTCGCCCACGGGTCGGAGTCGGCCGAGAGGTAGCCGACGCGAAGCACTTCGGCGTTCGGGCGCGCGAGCACGGGACGCGGGCGCTGGGCCGGGCGAGCGGGCGCCGGGGCGGGAGCCGATTCGGCAGCGGCCGGCGCGGGCTCTGGTTCGGGCTCTGGTTCGGGCTCTGCCTCGGGCTCGACGACGACGACGGGCACAGGCGGAGCCGGCTGCTTGAGAAGAAAGACGACTGCGCCGAAGCCGACGACGGCCGAGGCCCCGAGCCACAGCAGCGGCTTGACGCTCGATCGCTGGGGCGCGGTGATCGAGCCACTGGGCGACGCGGCGGGCGCGAGCTGCAGCGAGGCGGTGCCGGAAGACAGATCGGCGCCGTGGAGCTTCTCGAAGACCTTGAGGTCGTCGCCGCACAGGCGCTGTACCCAGTCGCCGAGCTCGGGCTGGGTGGCGACGGGACCATCGGCCAGGGCCTCGCGAAACTGGCGCGCGGACGCGTAACGGTCTTCCGGCTTCTTCGACATCGCGCGTTCGAGCGCGCGCGACATCTGCTCGCTGACCTCGGCCCGCAGCTTTCTCGCCGACGGAGGGTCGAGCTTCACCACCGCGTCCATCGTCTGCACATCGCCGGCATGGGCGAATGGAGAGACGAGCGTGAGGGTCTCGTAGATGGTGACGGCGGCCGAGAAGAGGTCGGCGCGAAGCGTGAGCCGCCCGCGGTGCGCCTGCTCGGGAGCGACGTACGCGAACTTCCCCCGCACCGTGCCCGGCCGCGTCTGGTGCTCGTTGATCGCGGCTTTTGCAATTCCAAAGTCGTTGAGCATCACCGAGCCGGCAACGGACAGCAGCAGGTTCGACGGCGTGACGTCCCGATGGATGACGCCGAGCTCCTCACCGCGGGAGCCTTTGAGCGTGTGCGCGTAGGCGAGCGCCTCGAGCAGGCCGGTGGCGATCAGGCGGACGATCGGCATCGGCAGCTGGGTCTGCTTCACGCGGAGCACGCGGAGAAAGCGCGCGAGCGAGATGCCTTCGACGAGCGCCATCGCGAGGTAGGGCCGGCCGTCGGACTCACCGACATCGAAGATCTGCACGATGTTCGGGTGGTTCATTCGCGCCGCGAGCCGCGCTTCGTCGAAGAAGCGCTGCACGAATTCCTGATCCGGCACGAGGTGCGGCAATAGCAACTTCAGCGCGAGCTTCTTCTCGAAGGCGCCGGCGCCCGTGCGGCGGGCGATGAACACCTCGCCCATTCCTCCTGAAGCCAGGCGGGTCAGCAGCTCATACGGCCCGACGCGAAGGCCGTTGTCTTTGGGCTCGAACACTTGCCCGCGACGCTATCGCACGAAATCACCATCGACATGTTCCATCGATGCTGCGCTTCAGCTGGGTTTCATCGACGAGCAGCACCTCGCCCTTTCGCCCCTGCCGGCCGAAAGCGACGCGCACTTCCAGGCGCTCGGCGCCCTCGGTGATGAACTGCTCTTCGAGCAGCAGCCATTCGCGGTAGACGCGCGGGCGCGACGGGGTCGACTCGTTGATGCCACCGTCGTCGTGGCGTTCGCGAAGGGAAAGGCCGACCGTGAGACCCGCGTCGCCGGCGCCTTCGGTGCGCACCCAGGCGCGCGTGCACCACGTCTGCCCGGCGAGCGTGTTGCGAACGGGCGCGACGGAAGGGGTGAGCGACGGGGTCTCCCCTCCATCGGCCGTAGAGATGCGGGCCGAGATTTTTCCCTCGTATGGCAGCTGCTTCTCGGGGTCGAGGTCGCCGTTCACCACCCGCCAGCTGACGATGTTGCGGCCGGCGTCGTTCAGCGTCTCGAAGCCAGGGTTCACGAGCCAGTTGTCGGGGCCGGCGTCGATGGCGTTGTTCGGCTGGCAGGTGAAGTCGAAGCAGCTGAAGCCGTCGCCGCACGGGCGATCGAAGGCGCAGCGCTTGCCCGACTCGTCGAGGGCAGGAGGAAAGCAGCCGGCGAAGAGCAACGCGGCGAAGGTGAGGCGCTTCACCATGCGAAGAGGACCACGCCGGCAGTGCCCGCGGCTCCCGCACCGATGAACAGGCCGGTGGCGAGCGCGGCGTCGGTGACCGCGGAAGACTGCAGCGCGCGGGCGGAGTCGCTCCACTCGCTGGCGCGGGCGGCGCGGGCGCGGTCGATGGACCGTGACTGAAAGACGCCGCCAGCGATGCCCGCGCCGATGGCGACCGCGACGGCGACCCAGGCGGGGATGCGCTGAAGGCGGGGCGTCGCCTCCTGCTCGAGCGTCTGCCCCGCATTGAAGGTGCTGTGGTCGCGCAGCACCGTGAAAGTCTCGGGTTTTTCTTTCGAGCCGACGCTTTTGAGCGTGGCGCCCGACGCATCGCGCGCCACAAGCCACCACTGCACCGACCCGTTCTTCGGCACGGCGAGCTCAATGGACACCTGGCCATCGACGATCAGCAGCGCCTGTTCCTGTTCGACGGAGTCGTCAGAAGGGATGGAGAGAAGGACGACCTGCGCGACGCTGCGCCACGGGTCGACGATGGAATACGCGGCCCGGTTGCGCCCGCTGAGCACATTGACGAAGTCGACGAAGGGCGGCGGGTACATGCGCTGCTTCACGCCGTCGAAGACCTCGAGGATTTTCGGGCTCAGCTTGCGGTCGAGGTCCGCGGCAGGGTCAAGCTTCAGCAGCTCGGCAAAGGTGGCGACGGCGTCGGTGCGAAGGCCCTCGGCGACCTGGCAGCGGCCGAGCAACTCGAGCACCTCACGGCTCTCGGCGCTCGTCTGGCTCTTCACCTGGCGCGCGACCTTCAGCTGCTCGATCGCCTCGGCGAAATGAAGCTGCTGCGCCTGCTGACGGCCCTCGACGAGGTACGGGTTCTGCGTCAGCAGCAACAATAGAAGCGACGTCGGCATTGGCGGCTAAAGCTGCTTCAAGAACGCCGCGAGCTTGTCGGCGAGCCCCGCGACCATCAGAGGGCCGGAACTCCACCCAGCCCGCCCGAGAGCCAGACGCTCCCCAACGATTCCAGATGAGCGGCGTAGGCTTCTTTCCAGTTGGGATTGCCGGGCTCGACTTCCTCAACTGAAACTGACCCGTCGCTCGAGTTCTTTGACAGGAACCGAACCTCCTCGGGCTTCACGAACTCCAGTAGCTCGGCGGAGTGGGTGGCCATCACGATCTGAATTGGCTTGTCGGCTGTGGTCAGCTCGCGAAGCACACGGACGAGCTCGCCAAGCAGGTACGCGTGCAGTCCGCGCTCGGGCTCCTCAATCGTCAACAGGGTCGGGCTCGGCTCCTGGTAGGGGATCATCAAGTAGGCGAGTACGGGCATGCTGCCGTCCGACACTTCGTGGGGGCGGTACCAGAGTGATGGATCCCACCGGTCCTGAAACCTGAACTCGATGGTGCCTGGTGCAGTGACTTGAGTATCGACGTCCTGAAACACTGGAACCAAAGAACAAAACTTCCGCGCGAGCTCGCCCTTCTGCGCGCGGCTCAGTGAGAAGAAAAGATTCGTGAGGCCTGCACCCTGAGAATCCACCGCTCGCTCGGGCTGGAGCTGAGTCCCGGCCCTGAGGGAGGCAAGGTCCAGATGCACTTTCCCAAAAACGTAAGGGCGCTCCTTCCAGTTGTTTGGTCGCCCGCCACCCCACGAGACCTTGCCGCTGCCTCGTCCAGGCTCCAACGCGAACTCGAAGCCCACATCAGCGGAGGGATCGTGTCCTCGAACATCCTCCGCTCGAAGTGCTTGAGGATCGAAGGCGCGGAGAACCGACGACTTCCCTGAAGCGTTTGGGCCGACCAGGACGGTGAGTGGTTCCAGTCGAATCGAGACCGAACCAATCGACCGAAGGTTGGTGATTGTGACTGAGGTCAGCACGGGCAGAACCTTACTTCCGCAGCGGGGCGAGCGCGAAAAGACGGGCTTCGCCACCGCAACCCTTGCCGCGCTCGGGTGTTCACGCAGGCGTGCGAACGAATCCCCACGAATTTCCGGTGTCCTCTGCCGAAGGACAGCCCGCAGGGCTTCGGTACACCACTTCTGGGTGGATCCGCGGGTCCACTCCCGCCAACCGTGCCCAACTGCTCAAACGCGAAGGTGGCGCGCGACTTGCGAATGGGACGCGAGCGATGCGACCTCTCTCTCTACTCACGATGGTGCTGGTGGCGGCCGGATGCGGGCCGACGGTGGTGGTGGTGCCCCCGGAAGTGAAGGACCCGGTGGTGACGGACATCGCCGGCGGGCTCGAAGCAGGCCCAGCGGTGACGCAGGCCCCCGAGACGATGGCGGCGACGCCGGTGGCCCTTTCATACGCGGGTGGCGAGCTGGCGGTCGTGACTGCAGACGGCGTCCTGAAGCGGTCGGCCAGCGCCGGCACCCTGGCGGCGATTCCGGTGGGCGCGATGGGCGAGGACATGGCGACCGGCGCGGTGCGCTTCGTCTGGCGCCGCGGCGCAGACAGCCTCTGGGTGGTCGCAGACAGCGGCCTCTTCCACTCGCTCGATGGCCGGCTCTTGAAGTCACCGCTGAGCACCGACCTCGTCGGGATGACGGTGGGCGCGATTGACGGGTACGGCGAAGGCGCTGCGGAAGAGCTGTGGCTGACGACGAACGAAGGCGTGCAGCACGTGAAGGCGATGAAGATGAACGCGGTCACTGTCGAGTTCAAGAAGCTGGGCGCGCTGGGCACCCCTGTGCTGGCGATTGGCGCGGGGGCAGGCCAGGCGCTGATCGTCGCGAAGAACCAGGTGTTCCACGTCGACCTCTCGACGAGCAAAGCGGCATGGATTGCAAAAGACATCGGCACGCTGAACGCGTGGGCGCGCACGGACGACGGCGACGTGATGCTGGCGACGAGCTCGGGCCTCTACACGCGGACGAAGGCGGGCGAGATGAAGCGCCGGGCGATCGTCGCGAGCGACGTGGTGGGCGCGCTGGGCTCGGTGTTGATCGCGGCGGAAGGAAAGGTCGCCCGGCTCGAAGGCACCACCTTCAAGACCTTCGGCACCGTCGCGGCGCCACGGGCGCGCGGCCTGCAGGTCGACGCCGCCGGTGACACCTTCGCGCTCGACGGCGCCTCGCTGATCAAGCTCGCGACCGCGAAGCCCACGTCTTTCGCCACCGACGTGAAGCCCTTCTTCGCCGCGCACTGCAACACCTGCCACGTCGACAGGCCCACCGAGAACCCGCCGATCAACTTCGGCAGCTACGAGGTCGCGAAGTCGTGGTCGGTGACCGTGGTGAAGCGTTTGAAAGCAGAAGGCATCACCCCGATGCCGCCTGCGAACACCGAAGTGCTCTCAGCCGCCGATTACGCGGTGGTCCTCAAGTGGGTCGCCGGAGGGATGCAGCCGTGATGACAAAGACGAAACTCCTTGTGCTGTCGTTGATCGCCAGCAGCGCTGCGGCGCAGACCGTGCCCGCGACGTGTGATGCCCCGCACGCCGTCGACAAGTACCAGCTGCTGCGCCGGCTCTCGCTCGACCTGCGCGGGCGAATTCCCAGCTACGCCGAGTACACCGCGCTGGACGCGCAGAGCTCGGTGACGAAGGCGCAGATCAAATCCTTCCTCGCCACCGACGACTTCCGCCAGGTGATGCGCCGGTACCACGAGGAGCTCTTCTGGCCGAACATCAGCAACGTTCGCCTGAACAACGTCAACGCGCAGCTGGCCAACCAGCAACTCCAGGGCGCGGCGACGGCATGGATGCTGGCCAGCGCGGGCCGGAAGCTCGCGTACCGAGGCGATGCCGACCTGACCACCACCGCCCACGGCCGCTCGTGCGGCGACTTCGAGCAGACGACCTTCGACGCCGCTTTCCCCGGCCAGTTCCGCATCGATGTCAGCGCCGCCTCTGTCTACAAAGAGACGCAGGGCGCAAAGACGGTGACCCAGGAAGGCTGGCGCATGGTCCACCCGTACTGGGAAGCGGACCCGCTGGTGAAGATCAAGGTCTGCGCCTTTGACGCGCAAGAGACGCCGTCGGTCGTCATCGGCACCAAGACGGTGTCGTGCGGCGACGCCACGGCGAACGGCCGGCGCGAGTGTGGCTGCGGCCCGAACCTCAGGTTCTGCTACGGACCGCCGGCCGTCGTCGCCGCAGCAATCACCTCTTCGCTGCGTGAGCAGCTCGGCCGCGCGGTCGACAAGGTCACCACGGGCGGCAAGCCGTACACCGACCTGCTGCTGTCGTCGAAGGCCGACGTCAACGGGCCGATTTCGTTCTGGAAGCGCTTCATGTCGTACAACTTGAGCCTCTCACGCATCTACGCGGTGCCGGACGCCAGCGAGGACTCGGGCAACTTCGACTTCACCGATGCCACCTGGCACGAGGTCGACCGCAACGACCCCGCCAGCAGCGACGCGTCGGCCAAGCTTCACGCGGGCGTCGTCACCCTGCCCGCCTACCTGCTGCGCTTCCAGACCAACCGCGGCCGCGCGAACCGGTTCCGCATCGACTTCGAGTGCGAGAGCTTCGTGCCACCTTCCAGCATCGAGGCGCCGGGCTCGGGCACTCCTGCCTGCACCAGCGCGGGCACCGACCTCACGGGCCGCTGCACCTGCCGGTACTGCCACAAGATTCTCGAGCCGCTGGCGGCAGGGTTCGGGCAGTTCGCCGAGGCCGGCACGACGGTGCTCGCCGCCACCGCCTTTCCGCGCAACCAGGCGTCGTGCAAGGGCAGCAGCTCGGCCCTCTGCAACCGCTTCTACGTCACCGACAACGACGACACGAACCCGGGCGCGCTGCTGCCGTACCAGTTCGCGGACGCGGCGCACCCGACCATCGGCGCAGCGCTGGCCGCGGGTCCGAAGAAGCGCGCGAACGAAATCATCAGCGACGGCACTTTCGCCCGCTGCGCGGTGAAGCGGGTGTTCAGCCAGTTCGTGAAGCGCGACATGCACGTGCTGGGCGGTGAGGCGGAAGAGCTGCCGCTGCTCACGTCGCTGGCCGAAGGATTCAAGACCAATGGCTACAGCCTGCCCTGGCTCGTCGAGCAGGTGGTCACGCTGGAGCAGTACCGGAGCGTCCGATGAAAAAGTCAGGGCTGATGCTGTTGTTGGCGGTGGGCGCGTGCAGTGCGCCGGTCGCTCCGCCGGAAGACTTGAACCCGTCGCTGAAGGTCGGCGGCAACGAGCCGGTGATGCCGCTGGATCACCCTCCGATTGGAGGCGTGGGTGGAGGCTCAGGCGGCGCGGGAGGAGGCACGGGCGGCGGCGCAGGTGGCGGCGCGGGCACTGGCGTGAAGTCGGGCGGCGCGCAGCGGCTGTCGGTGAAGCAGCTGCGCAGCTCGTTGCCAGTGGCGCTCGGCGGTGAGACCTGGAAAATCGGCGCTGCGAACGGCTTCGACGCTCGGTCGGTGACCCTGGGCGAGCCCGACTACATCGTGGTGGTCGAAGAGAACCTCGAGCCGTCGCCGCTGTACGTGAAGTTCATGCAGGACATGGCTCGTGATTCGTGCAACCGCGCGATGGTCGCCGACGTGGCGAACGCGGTGATGGCGAACCGTTCGATCGAGAAGTTCGTCGCGCTGACGGACACGGTCGCGACCAACAAGGCAGGCGTCGACGCGAACCTGCGGTACCTGCGGCTCGCGTTCCACGGAATGAAGGTGGACGCGGCGGATGATCAGCCGATCGCCGCGCTTCGCAAGCTGTTCGACGACACGGTGAAGGCCGCGAAGGGAAGCGGCGCCGTGACCCAGGCCCACGTGACGGAGGGCTGGCGCACCGTCTGTGTCGCGCTGCTCACCGCCCCCGAGTACCACCTGTACTGAGGAATTCGCGCCATGCCCCGCACGTCCCGCCGTTCATTCCTCGAAATCGCCGGCCTGCTCGGAGGCGGAGTCTTGCTCCGCAAGTCCATTCTCGGAGAAGCCGAGGCGCAGACCGCCACCCCGAAGTTCCTGCTGCTCGTCTACTTCTCAGGCGGGTGGGATCAGCTGCTCGCGCTCGACCCGCGCGACGCGACGCAGGACAAATACAAGTACCTCGCCGGCAAGGCGCCGACGTCGGGCATCTACCCGGCGTACACCGAGATGGCCGCGGGTGACCCGGCTGTCGCGGCGGTGATGGCGGCCACGGGTGGTGCAGGTCGCCAGATCGCCGGCGGCCTGACCTTCGGCCCGGCGGTGCCTTCGGTGATGACGGGCCACGCGAACGACCTGTGCATCGTGCGCGGCATGTCGATGGACACCCTGACCCACGAGGTCGGCCGGCGCTACCTGCTGACGGGCAAGTTCCCGCGTGGCCTGGCGGCGAACGGCAGCTCGCTGAACACGGTGGTCGCGAACCAGACGATGAGTCAGCTCGACCTGCCGAACCTGGCGGTCAGCGTCGAGTCGTACAACGAGGGGCTGCCGGCCTTCGCGAGCCCGACGCGGGTGAACTCGGCCAATGACGTGCGCACGGTGCTGAACCCGCAGGTGCAGGGGCCAGCCTTGCTCACGGGCAGCGAGGCGGCGCTGGTGGGCTTCGAGAAGAACTCGGACACCTGCGAAGCGCATGGGTACGACGCGACGGGGCTGGTGACGGCCTTCCGGGCGAGCCGCGACCAGGCGAGAAAGATGACGAACTCGCAGGCGTCGGCGCTGTTCCAGTTCTCGAACCCAGCACCGAACCCGGACATCGCGAGCCTCTACGCGGCGTTCAACCTGAACCCGGCGACCGAGCTGAACACGTCGAAGGCGAAGGCGGCGCTGGCGGGCCAGGCAATCACCCAGGGCATCTCGCAGGTGGTGGCGGTGACGCTGGCCGACAACCTCGACGACCACTTCGACGAGTCGGGCGCGCAGTCGCAGTCGCAGGCCGAAGGGTGGGACGCGCTGGGCCGGCTGATCACCTTCCTCAAGTCGAAGATGGTGCCGGGCACGGCGAAGACGTTCTGGGAATGCACGTCGCTGATGACCTTCAGCGAGTTCTCGCGCACGCCGATGCTGAACGCGCGCGACGGGCGTGACCACCACCTCACCGGCAGCTGCCTGCTGGGCGGCCCGGGGTTGAAGGGCGGCACGGTGTTCGGCGCGTCGACCGACGTGGGCATGGGCGTGCAGAAGTTCAACTTCTTGAGCGGCGCCATCGACAACACCAACGGGCTCAGCATTCGCCCGTCGGACGTTCACGCCACGCTGCTGAAGTCGATGGGCCTCGACTATTCGCACCTGTCGAACACGACGCCCAACGCGATCGAGAAGCTCCTCAAGTAGCGTCGGCGGCATCGCCAGCTTCGGACACATCGCGGTGGGAATGGCTGCCGGGCGCCTCGACGCCGGCCGCCGGGCGTGGAAGCCGATGGTGGCCTTCGCGGCCTTCGCGTTGCTTCCGGACGCCGACGTGATCGGCTTCGCGCTGAAGATTCCGTACGCGGCGCCGTGGGGCCACCGCGGGGCGTCGCACTCGCTTGGGTTCGCCGCGCTGCTTTCGCTGCTCAGCCTGCTGCTGGTTTCCCGAAAGACCGCGGCCATTCTCTTCGCGACGCTTACGAGCCACGGGCTGCTGGACGCGTTGACCGATGGCGGGCTGGGCATCGCGCTGCTCTGGCCTTTCTCCAACGAACGCTTCTTTGCGCCGTGGACGCCGATTCCGGTCGCTCCGATTGGAGCGGGGATGTTGTCGGGCCGCGGGCTCTACGTGGTGGGGTTCGAGCTGGCAGCCTTTGCGCCTTTCTGGCTGTGGGCGCTGCGGCCTTCAGCGATCTGCGCAGAGCGCAGGCGCGAGCCCTAGTTCCTGGCAGGTGCGCACCACGTAGCCCTTCACCACCACCGACTGCACCTGTTCCACGGTCCAGTAGTCCGGGTACGCGGCGTGGGCGCCGTGGAACATCGCGGGCACCGGCTGGCGAACACCGAGCACGATGGTTCGTTCGGGCAGGCCCCGCATCGTGGCGGCGAAGGCGGTCATCTCGGGGCGCGAGATGCCGAGGCGCCGCAGCTCGCGCGCGTCGCCCCACAGCGCAGAGAGGATGACGGCCGAGGCGAGAATCTTTACCCACGGCGGGTGGCGATCGATGGCGGTCACGGCGAACACCGCGAACATCAAGAACACCGCCGGGGCGGCGAGGCCCATGTAGCCGGGCATCTTGGTCGCCGAGAGGCTGAACAACAGCACCGGCGCCACCCACCACAGCGCGACCATTCGCGTCGCCGCATCGGAGCCCTTCACCGCGGTGTAGAGGAACCAGGCGACGGCGATCGCCGCGAGGTAGCCGTGCATCTCGCCCAGCTTCTCGAAGTGGAAGAAGGGGTGGCCCGGGTGGTCTTCGAACACTTGCCACAGGTGCGCGAGCTGGGCGTGGCTCTCTTGCGCCGCGACCGCAGGCCAATGGGCGCGCGCGTACAGGTTCCACGGGGCCGCGATGCCAATCGCAAGGGCCGCCGACGCCGCGGCTGCTTGAAGGTTTTCCTTCCACCCCTTGCCGCCGAAGGCCGCGAGCATCAGCAGCGGCAATGCGCCAGGCGCAGACTTGGTGAGCAGCGCCGCTCCCGTCGCCGCGCCGACGAGCAGCCACCAGCGCGGCGAGCCCTTCTGCAGGCGAACGACGCCGTAGATGCCGAGCTCGACCCAGAAGGCGAGCTGGATGTCGGGGTGATCCGTCGCGTGCACGCCACCGACCCACAGCAGCGCGTTGCCGTGAAGCGCGTGAAGCGCCATCGCGACCAGCGCGATCTTCGAACCGAAGAGCCGCAGGCCAATGCTCAAGGTCAGCAGCACGCCGAGCAGATCGAGCACCGCCGAAGGCAAGCGCATCGCGAAGACCGTGGGACCAATCGCCTTGATCGACCCCGCCATCAGCCACATCGCCAGCGGCGGCTTGTGAAGAAAGATTCGCGCGCGTGTCCAGGCGGTGTCGTCGTGCGGCAGCGCCTCGTCGTCGTAGAGCGTGGGCAGCAGCGGGTGCGCGGCGAAGTGCTTGCCGACCAGCGCGTGGTACGCCTCGTCCCAGTCGTGAATCGTCTCGCCCGAGGTGGCGAACAGGCGCAGGCCGACCGCCGCACAGAAGATGGCGAGCGCGAGCAGCTGTTGACGGCGGGTCAGCACGGCGAAGGGCTTTATACGAATCTTGCGCCCGAACCACGGCCCCGCGACGATGGCCGCGTGCCGCGCCTGCTCGCCCGATACGTGCTGGCCGAGATGCTGGCGCCGCTGCTGAACTGGCTCGCCTTCTTCTTCTTTCTCTTCCTCGCGATGTCGTTTCTGCGCGGCACCGACCTGCTGTTGGGCTCGGCAGTGAGCACGGTGGATCTGCTGCGGTTCGTCCTCTACCTGACGCCGCACTTCCTGATGCAGGCGCTGCCGATCGCCCTGCTGCTCTCGGTGCTGCTTGGGCTGGGTCGATTGTCCGAAGACGGCGAGCTCACCGCGCTGCGGGCGCTGGGCGTGGGGCCGTGGAAGCTGTTGCTTTTTCCGATGGCGATGGCGGCAGTGCTGGGCGCGGTGACGCTGGCGGTGTCGTGGACGCTCGAGCCGTGGGGAATGCGGGCGGTGACGCGAAGTGCGAACGAGTTGCTGAAGCGCAACGTGATGGGCGACGTGCGGCCGGGCACCTTCTACGACGACATTCCGAACTTCGCGCTCTACGTGGAGAAGGTGCTGCCGCAGGGCAGCTGGGAAAACGTGCTCATCTACGACAGCCGGGACGCCGCGGCGCCGCAGCTGCTGCTCGCGCGCGAAGGCCACCTCGAGCCCGAGACCGAGCGCGACGAAGTGCGAATGATTTTGAGCGGCGGCAACCTTCACCGCACCAACCCGGCGCAAGAGGATTACGCCGTCGCCGACTTCTCTCGCGGCACCCTGCTCTTAAGCGTGCGCGGGCCGATGGGCGGCAAGAACCCGTTTCAGCGCGCGCACGAAGAGCTGACCCCGGGCGAGCTGCTGCGCGCGGCCGAGACGGAGCCGAAGCCCCTGCCCTTCCTCGTCACCTTCCATTCCCGCATCGCGCGCGCGGTGTTGCCTTTTGCTTTTGCGCTGCTGGCGACGGCCCTCGCCTTGCGCGGGCGTGGCTCGCAGCGCGGCAAGGGCATCGTGCTCAGCATCGCGGGCTACATCCTCTATTACGTCGTGCTGCAGGTCGGCACGGGGCTCGGCGCGAAGGGTGAGCTGCCGCCGGTGGTCGCGGGGCAGCTGGCGAACGTCGTCTTCTTCGGGCTGGGGACCTGGGCGATGCTGAAGGCGGGGAAGCCGGCATGAGCCGCACGCTGTCGCTCTACGTGCTGCGGCTGTACCTCACCTACTTCCTCGCGATGCTGGCGGGCGTGCTCGTCGTGTACGTGATTGCGGACTTCAGCGATCGCGTGAAGCTCTTCATGGCGCACTCGCTGGCCGACGTCGCGCAGATGTACGGGAACAAGGCGCTGGTGGCGCTGAACCAGCTTGGCCCCCTGGCGATGATGCTCGCGGCGGGCACGGCGCTGGCGACGCTGAGCAAGCGCGGCGAAATCACCGCGATGCGGTCGCTGACCTTCGGCCCAATGGCGCTGTACCTGCCCATCGGCCTGGCCGCCCTGCTCTGTTCCGGCTTGCTGCTCGCCTTCGACGAGACGGTGGCGACCAAAGCGGGCACCGCCGTCGACGACCTGTCGGTGACGAGGTTCAACAGCGGGTGGAACGCCTGGTACACGTACTACCGGCCGACGCAGTGGTTCCGCCGCGGCGACGAAGTGCTGCACGTCAGCGGGGGCGACGCCGCGCAGGGCTTCACCGGCGTCTCGGTGTTCAAGCTCGGGCCCGACTTCCGGCTGGTCGAGCGCACCGAGGCCGAACGGATGACGTGGCGCGAGGGAAATGACTGGCAGCTGACGAACGCGGTCATCCACCGCTTCCCGGCGGGCACGGATTTGACGGTCGAGAAGAAGGCCAACGCGGTGCTGACGCTGGGGCTGCCGCGAAAGGTGCTCGTGGTGCAGGCAGGCAGGCCCGAGTACCTGTCGCGGTCTGCGCTGCTCGAGCAGATTCGCGCGCGGCGTGAAATCGGGCAGCCGGTGGGCAAGCACCTGCTCGCGCTTCACAACCGCTACGCGTATCCGCTGACGGGGTTCGCGGCGACGCTGCTGGCGCTGGGGCTGGGCTTGCGGCCGGGCCGCAAGGGAGAGCTGACGCTGGCGCTGGTCGAGGGCTTCGGGGTCGCGGTCGCGATGTGGGCGATGATGGTGGTCGGCAAGGGGCTCGCGCTCGCGGGACATCTGCCAGTCGCTGCCGCGGCGTGGGTGCCGTGCGGACTGCTGGCGGTGGTCGCGGTCGGCCTCGCGCTGAAGCGCAACGGGCTCATCGGAAAGGGCGGCTGAGCTGGCCAGTCAAGCGGGCGAACGCGTGCGCACCACCTGCCGGCCATGCTTCCGGTAGATCTTGAAATCGGCATCGGTGGTCAAAACGACAGAATCGGAATTGAGCTCAGCCAGCCTCACCAGGCACGCATCGGCGAAGGACATCGGTAGCGACGCGTACTTGTCCATCAACCTCATCAGCGCAGGAAGCTCGCCAGCGAGAGAGACGATCTCGAGTTCAGCTGCCGCGATGAAGTTCAACACTGAAGTCCGCCGTTGACGGTTTCTCCCAACCAGAAAACACGCCTCGCTGACCACCGCCTCGCAACACTTGGCTGGACGCTGGGTTGCGGCAAAGACGTCTACGGCCCAGCGGTGATGCGTGTCGTTGGCAGACAAGAAAGCCACCAGCGGACCTGAGTCCATCAGCGACACGAGGCTCACGTCCCGTAGCCCTTCAGGTGACGCGAATTGCTCGACAGATCTTTCGGAAGCCCTTTCAGCGAGCCTCGAAGGGACGCCGCAGCTTCACCCAGGCTTCCTTTTTGATTTTCGCTATAGGCCTCGAGCGCGTCACGCACCACCTCACTGCGAGTGACGTTGCGCGCCCGAGCCAGGCGACTGACACGCGCGCTGAGCAGGTCAGAAAGCTTGATGGTCAATGACTTCATTGAGTCTCCGGCAAGACGCGGCTGCCAGAACCGTAAGACGTTCGAAGATGGGCCTCAAGACGGCGCTCATCTTCGGCGTTCGACGACCTCGCGCCGCAGAACCACCCGCGCAGTCGACGCATCGAGGCGAAACTGCTGCAGCTCGGCGCGCACCTCGTCGACCTCGGACGATTCGAGCGCGCGCTCGACCAGGTCTGCGAGGCTGACGAGCCGCCCGAGGGTGTAGCGGCGCCGAATGAAGCGCTCGGTCTCTTCGGGAAGCTCGAGCAGTTCCCACGCGGCGCCGCGGCGGGCGGTGAGGGTGACCGCGAAGTCTTCGGGCCGGCGCGCCGGAGCGGCGTACATCCCGAATGCCATCAGCTTCCACGGGTCGACGTCAAAGCCCAGCTGCAGAACGGTGGCGACCGCAGGCCAGACGGCGACGAAAGCGAGCACGGCGAAGGCGGCCCGGCGGCGGCGCGTCATCGAATCACCTGCGGCAGCCACCCGGCGTTCACGGCGCGGGCGAAGGTGAGCACGACGAGGGCCAGCAAGATGAGTGGCCGAAGCAGCCGCTGTGACTTCTGCGACGCCGGAATCGTGAGCACGTTGGTGAAGAGCAGCGCGAACTGCCACTCGTGCGCGACCAGCTGAATCGCCCACAGGCCAACGAGCAACAGCCACCACAGCCGCGCACGGATGAAGGCGACGGCAGCCAGCGCTGGCGAGAACAGCTCGGCGAGCCAGATGCCGTTCGAGACGAAGAGCCAGGTGCCGTTCAGCCGGAAAGGGCCACTGCCATCGACGTGGCGATCAAGCCCGCCCAGGTGCTTCGCCACCGCGTCGTCGAGCATCGGCCGGGCGACAAACGCGACGTCGTCACGCGCGACCATCGTCCACGCGAGCAGCTGACCCTGGAACCAATAGCCGTGCAGGGCCTTCTGAACGCCGCTCCAGGCGAAGACGATGAGTGGCAGGGCCAGCGCCGAGAGCTTCAGCTGCCTTTCGTCTTCTTCGTCGCCGGTGAGCAGCAGCGCGAGCAGCAGACTGACGGCGACGCCGAGGTAGAGATGGTTCGCGGTGCGGGGAAACATCAGCGCGCACTGAATCGCGCCGAGCCCTGCGACGACGGCCATCGCGAGGCGCGGCCTGAAGAGGGCCAGCGGAATTGCAGCGAGGTGAAAGGGCACCAGCCAGCCGCCGTCAGGAAGCACGGCGAGCTGGGACGCCTGGTGCGTCGCGTGGACGACAGCGACGCCGATGACCTTCAGCTTCAATCGAAGTCGTGACCGCCGCTGCTGCTGCACTTCGGCTGAATGCCTTTCGGCTCGGTGTGGACGTCGAAGCTGCAGACCAGGGTGTCCGTGCCGTTCTTGAGGGTGATCTTCCCGGTCTTCGCCTCGAGGCCGTTTTTGCCGAGGCGGA
Source organism: Myxococcales bacterium (assembly GCA_038206395.1). Classification (GTDB taxonomy): domain Bacteria; phylum Myxococcota; class Myxococcia; order Myxococcales; family Myxococcaceae; genus JAGSPQ01. The sequence goes on from JBBRAX010000007.1 coordinate 104,133, forward strand.
CTTCGCCGTCGATCGCTCCGGTGGGGATGAGGTTCTGTGAGGCGACGTTCTCGACGGGAATCGGCACGGGCCAGACAAGCTCACCCAGAAGAATCGAAGGCGCCCGGGTGGTGTCGAGGTCGAAGCGCACCTTCGAGCCGCCCCAGCCGATGCGGTACTGGTTCAGGTCCAGGCTTCCGCAGACGGGCTTCGCGACGACAATCACCTTGCTGTCCAGGTCGAGCTGCACGTGGTCGAAGGTCTCGCCGCCCCAGGTGCCGTTGCACTCACCAACCGGTGGACCTGCGCACAAGCAACCCGAAAGAGACATCGCCGCCGTCAGCATCAGCCATCGCATTCCCATCGGTTGCCGGCCCCCTCGAAACTGATCCAACCTCAACCGCCAGAAGCCGAAGGTGGCACCATGCCCCCGTCGCTTCCGGGCGCCTTCGCCTCGGCAATCTTCAGGGACAGCGTGACCTCGACCATCTTTGCGAAGTCGACGGTGTTCGCGTCGGGTGAGCCTTGCAAATCCTTCAGCGTCTGCCAAAGGGGCGCGTCGGGCTTGGCGGCCCGCGTCAGGCCATCGGCCAGCGACTCGAGCGTCGCATCGCGATCCACCGTCGGAGCCGCCTTCAACGACAGCACCAGCTCGCGCGGCGCCTCGTTGACCACCACCGCCAGCGCATCGGCCATTGCGCGCTCGGACACTTCGTCGCCGTTGCTCGCGCGCACCAGCTCGTACAGCCGAGCCAGCGCCTCCCCACTTCCGGCGGCGGAGAGCTCGACGATGCTGCCGACCAGCGGTGTCGCGATGCCGATCTCTTTCGCGGCGCGCTTCAGCCGGCCGTACACCTCGTCGCCTGCGCTGACGCTGTCGAGGAACATGCGCGTCGACGCAAGCTCGCGCGCGTCTGACTGGTACAGCGCCTCGGCGATGACGGCGCGAATCGCGGGATCCTTTTCCGTGCGCCAGCTGGTGCGAAGGAAAGGCGTGTTGCGCTTGTCTGCCTTTGCGGCGAGCGCCGAGTACGTGCGCATGCGCGCTTTCAGGTCTTCCATCGGCCCGACCACCGAGGTGGGGTTGAGCGAAGCGAGCACGCTCGAGGGGCCGCCGCTGCTCCCGGTGGCCGCGACCGCTGCGCCGACAGCGTCGATGTGCTGCAGCACCGTGCTGACGCGGCCGGGGAAGTCGTTGACGAGCACCGAGAAGACGAAGCGTTCACCGCCGACGCCCTGCACGTAGCCCGACAGCGCCGAGACATTCTCGAGCGTCCCCGTCTTCGCGCGCAGCCGCCAGACGGCGTCCGTGCCTTCGAAGCGGTACTTGATGGTGCCGTCTTTCCCCGCGATGCCCAGGGAGCTCATGAACTCGGGCGCCAGCGGGAAGCGATCCCACATGTATTTGAGGAGCACGTTGTGCTGCGACGCCGAGAAGCGGTTGGTGTCGTTGAGGCCCGAGCCGTTGCGCATCACGTAGCTGCCGCGACGAATGCCGACCTCGCGCTCGAGAAACTCTTCGACCACTTCGATGCCGCGCGCCGTACTGCCCGGAGGCCCCTTTCCTTCGGCGCCAAGCGTCTTGATCAGCTGCTCGGCCACGAAGTTCGACGAGTGCTTGTTGAGCCGCTTGAGCACGATGTCCAGGGTCTCGCTGGCCGCGACGTGAAGCATGCGCGTGCCGGGCGGAACGGGGCCGCTGCGCAGTCGGCCCTTCACCTTCACCCCGCGCTGGGCGAGCAGCGACTTGAGCGTGAAGCCGAAATACAGCGCAGGCTGTTCGACCTTCTTCCAGACGCTCCAGACGCCCTTCTCGGCGGGCACAAAGCCGCTGACGGTCACCTTCTGGTGAATCTTGTCTTTGTCGAGCTCGGTGCCGACGACGAAGCGGCGCTGCGTCTTGTTGCCAGTGCGAAGCTGCGACTCGAGGGCGAAGTACTCGGAAGGCGGCTCGAGCTCGGCAGTGGCGGTGGCGCCTTCGCGTTCGCCGGGGCGCAGGTAGACGCCCAGCGTGTTCCAGTTCAAAGACAGCGCGCCGGTGGGAGCCAGGTACGCGCGATCGCCACTTTCCTGGTCGAAGCCCGGGGCCTCGCGCTCGCTGTCGAACCACGAGTCATCCACCACCAGGTCGCCCACTTCCTTTAAGCCTGCGTGAAGCAGCTCGCTGACGAGGCCGTAGAGCTTCTCGGTGGTGATGGTCGGGTCGCCGTGGCCGCGTACGTAGAGCGTCCGCGCCTTGCCGTCTTTGTAGTCGGCGTCGGTGAGGAACTCGGTCTCGAAGCGGTAGTCGGGGCCGAGCTTCGCGAGCGAAGCGGCGGCGGTGAAGAGCTTCACGTTCGAGGCGGGGTTCAAGAGCTCTTCGGCGCCCTGGGCAAAGATGACCGAGCCGTCGTCGAGGCTGCGGACCTGCACCGAGATTCGGGCATTCTTGAGCGGCGACCGCTCAATCACCCCGGTGATGACCTTCCGAAGCGCGTCTCGCTCTTTGTCCTTCGCAGCCGGAGACGGAGGAGCAGCAGCAGCCAGCGCGAGCAACAAGACCAACGGCAGGGAACCCATGAACCCTTGATTATGGGTGCAAGATCACGCCGCTGCGAACCCCCTCCTTCCAGAAGCACCCTCACCTACAGGGGGGGTAGGTCAAAGAGAGGGGAGAAGGGCCTACCAGTCGGGGTGGGAAGAGAACTAGTTTCCGCCGCCATGAACGAAACCAACAAGACGGCCCGGGAGAAGTTGAATCAGGCAGGTCACGTGATCACCGACGCGGCGGAGGCTGCGGGCGAGGCGATCGGCGGCGCGGCCGAGCAGGTTCAGGAAACGGCCAGCGAGGCGGGCGAGGCGATCGGCGAGACGCTGAACAAGGCGGCCACCGCGGTGAAGAAGTTCGTCGCGAAGGCGAAGAAGCAGATCACCGGCGGCGCGAAGAAGGCCGCCCCGAAGAAGAAGATCGCCGCCGCGAAGAAGAAGGTCGGCGCGAAGAAGAAGGTCGGCGCGAAGAAGAAGGCGGTCGTGAAGAAGGCGAAGAAGGTGGTCGCCAAAATCAAGAAGGCCGCCCCGAAGAAGAAGGCGACCTCCAAGAAGCGGAAGTAGCAGCGACGAGGCGGCCCATCCCTCGACTTCTCTCGGGATGAACGGACGTTGTCTCTCGGGATGAACGGACGTTGTCTCTCGGGATGAACGGACGTTGTCTCTCGGGATGAACGGACGTTGTCTCTCGGGATGAACGGACGTTGTCTCTCGGGATGAACGGACGTCTACGAGCGGCGCCGGCGCAGCATCCCGGCGAGTGCGAGCACCCCGAACGAGACCAGCCCGGTATCGACCCCGTTGCAGTTGCAACCGCTGGGGTCGGTGCCCGGCTTTTTCGGCGTCACCATTCCGCCGTCTTCAGCCGGAATCACGAGGCCCGCGTCCGGCTCTTCTTCAGCCGCACCGACGCCGCCCTGAGGGGTGAACTCGACCAGCGCCGCCGTGTAGGCGGGCACGTTGAGGGTCAGCCCACCACCCGAGACGTTGCCGTTGCCGGCGGGAGCCAGCCGGCCGCCCGCGCCGAACTGGAAGACGCGGTATGCACCCGTCTGGCCCATGCCGTTGAAGGTGAGGGTCGTCGGCGCAGAGACGCTGGGGTTCTTGTTGACGAGCACCGTCGTCACCTTCGTGTTGTCGAAGGCCGAGAACGAAGCGAGCAGCGCATCGCTCGAGCGGGCGCGAATCGACGTGGTGCCGAACTGCGCGCCGGCGCCGTCGTAGTTCCGGTAGAGCTTGAAGGCGTCTTCACCGAGGCCGTTCGCCGCCGGGCCTTCTTCCAGCGTCGCGAGGTCGATGCCTTCTCGTCCGAGAATGCCGAGCACGTCGACCTCGGCCAGCGCGCCGCTGGGCGTATCGATGACGCCCCAGCCGTAACCCGAGATCGCGAGCTTCGTGCCCGGGTAGTTCTCGGCGACCCACTGCTTCATGCGCGGGATGGCCTTGATCACGCCGCTGTAGCAGCAGTTTTCCCAGCTCTCGACCGTGTACGACGGGTCCCAGAGGATGCGCGTCGACCGCAGCCGCATTTCCGCAACGGTGGGCTCGGTGCCCGCGTCGACGGCAACGCCCGCGGCCTGCGGGTACACGTGAATGTCGAGGTAGTCGAGGATGCGCTGGTTGTTCGCCACCTCGTACGCCTTTGCCTGCTGCAGGAAGAACGGAACGAAGTCGACGCCCATCGCCTCGCGCTCGAAGGCGGCGCTGTCGAAGTACTCGAGCCAGCCCCACGCGGCCGGGCCCAGGGTCTGCGCGCTGGGGTCGGCGGCCTTCACGGCCTTGCCGTTGCGCTCGAGCACCGACTTCACCTCGGCGTAGGTCGCGCGCGCTGGGTGAAGGTCGCGGTGGGTCTCGTGCCAGAGGCCGGGCTGGTTGGTGAGGTTGTAGAAGCGGACGCCGCCGTTCGCCGCGGTGCCGAAGGTCGCAACGAGGTGCTGAACCCACTCCACCGTCCACGCCTCGTTGGCAGCGGCCGAAGTGTCCAGTGGATCATTGCCGACCATCTTCGAGCCGTCCGGCTTCACGCCGTTGCCGCAGTCGGGGTCTTCGGGGCTCACCGCCTGCTGCGGGCCGTACTTCGAGACCAGGAACGCGCACTTCGTCGCCGCCGACAGCGCCTGGGTCACGAACCCGATGCTCGGCAGCTCGATCATCGACTTCGCGTTCGCGGCCTTGTTCGCCGTCACGAAGGCGTCGGCGCCCGGCGTCGTCCTGGTCTGGAAGAAGTGACCGTCGCCACCCGTGTTCGTGGTCGACGTCTTCCAGTTGAAGCGGCTCATCGTGTTACCGCCATGGCGGCGCACCGTCACGCCCATGCGCGAGACCTGGGCATCGTCGCCGAGGACGAGGCCGTAGATGTCAGGCGAGATGGGCGAACGGTCGTAGCGCGCGTCCACCGTCACGTTTGCTGCAAAGACAGTCGAGCACCACAGCGTGGCGGCGACTGCAAAAGGGGTTCGGAAGGTTCGGTCGAGCATTGGTTCAGCCGGGCTGTGCAGCCGGTGTTCCAACCCCGATCAAAATTTCCGCAACTGCGCTTCTGTCACACCGTTTTTCGGCGACGCAGAAATACGACAAGCGCCAGCGACGCGAAGAGAACCGCGTCCGAATCCACCTGGGCGCAGCCGCAGCCCGACTTCTTCGGAGCGACGATGCCTCCCCCGCCTCCGCCATTGCCTGCGTCCACGCTGCCCGAGCCGCCAGCTGTGCCTCCGGAGCCGCCTCCGGAACCCGAGCCACCGCCTCTCCCGCCGCCGGTGCCAGCGCCACCACCGCTGCCGATTCCACCACCCGCACCGGAACCGCCGCCCTTCCCGCCTCCCGCTCCGCCGCCGGTGCCGACGCCTCCGCCCGAGCCACCCGAGCCACCGCCCGCGCCGCTGCTGACGAAGGTGAAGCCGTTGATGAGCGTGGCCGCCTGGTTGTCAGGGTTTCGCACCACGACGTCGACCGCGCCCGCGGGAAGTCCCGGGGTGTTGCAGGTGACTTGAGTGACGCTGAGAACAGAGACGTTGGTGGCGGGGACGCCGCCGAAAGTGACGGTCGCCCCGTTCTGAAAGTTGCCGCCGTTGAGGGTGACCATCGTCGCGGTGTTGGCCGCGCCTTGAAGCGGCGTGACGAGGTTCAGCGCCGGCGGTGGGACAGAAATGTAGGTGAACCCGTTCGGCAGGATCCCCGACTGGTTGTCCACGTTTCGGACGACGACGTCGACCTGCCCGGCCGCGTGCGCAGGCGTGGTCGCGGTCAAGGCCGTCGCGGAAATCACCACGACGTTCATCGCTGCCACACCTCCGAGCTCGACGATTGCGCCAAGAGCGAAATTGGTGCCCGTCAGGTTGATGCCAGTGCCGCCAATCGACAACCCGTTGCCAGGGCTGACCGACGCGATGCTCGGCGAAGGCGGGGCCACGAAAGTGAAGGCCGCCGCCTGTATCGCCGACTGGTTGTCGGGGTTCGTCACCAGCACGGCGACCGCCCCTGCCGCGTGGGCGGGCGTGGTGACGAACACCGCGGTCGCGGTCGAGTTGGTGACCACCGCGTTGAGGCCGTCGAAGGCGACCGTCACTCCAGTAACGAAGTTGCTGCCGGTGATGGTGACGCTGGTGCCACCCAGCGTGGTCCCGATGGCCGGGTTGACCATCGACAGGGTCGGCGCCGGAAGCGTGTACGTGTAGCCGTTGGTCAGGGTCGCGCTCTGGCCGTCGGCGTTCGCCACCACCACGTCGACCATTCCCGCCGCGTGCGCAGGCGCGACCAGCGTGAGGGCCGTCGACGACGCGACGATGACAGCGGTCGCGGCGACGCCGCCGAAGGTGACAGTGGCGCCCGCGAAGAAGCCGGTGCCGGTGATGGAAGCGCTGGCGCCCGAGACGACACCGCTTTGGGGGTTGACCGCGGTGAGGGTCGGCGCGGGAGCGACGTACGTGAAGCCGCCCACCTTCGTCGCCTTCTGCAGGTCGGCGTTCGTCACCACCACGTCGACCACGCCCGGCGTCGCGCGCGCGGCCGTGGTGCAGTCGATGGCCGTGCCGCCGGTGACGGTGACGCCCGCGCACGCAACCCCGCCGACAGTGACCGTGGCGCTGGCCGAGAAGTCGGTGCCCGTGAGGGTGAGCGCGGTGCCGCCCGCGATCGGCCCCGTCGCCGGAGCGACCGTCGCCAACACCGGCGCCGGCCCCAGCACGCTGCGCTGGCAGTTCTTCGAAATCGAAAGCAGGTAGTCGCCCGCCGCCGTCCCGCCGGTGCCGTTCGACACCCGCACCAGGTACGTGCCCGAGGTGCGAATCCGGTACACGAGCCCTTCACCGGGCGAGTCCGGCGTGGTGGCCGCGAGGTTGTTGGTGGTCAGCGCGGTGGTCGACACTGCCTTGCTGTCGTCGACCTGCAGAATCAAGGTGCCCGTCGCGTTCAGCAGCTCGAGCTTCGGGTTGATCGGCGAGTTGTTGCGAAGCGGATCTGCATCGACCGCGAGGAAGACGAGCTCGCCCGCGGCGGCGCTGAAAGAGAAGAAGTCCTGGTCGGCCGTCGTCGCCAGCGCGCCCGAGAAGTAGTTGATGCCGCTGGTCGACGCGGTTCCGACGCTGCCATTCGGCTCGACCTCCGGCGTCGCGTTCGCGCTCGGCGGCTGAACGACGGCGTACAGGCGGTACGGCTCGGCAGCGACGATGTTGTCGTAGTGGCTGACGCGCACGTAGCTCTGCCCGGTGACGACGGTGCCGGCGATGACGGGCGCGTAGATGCCGAAAGGAGAATCGCCGTCGAGGTCGTCGTACTCGAGCACGTCGGTCGCGGTCGTGACCCGCAGGTCGAAGTCGTAGCTGTTGCCCGCGAGGCCATCGATCATCGCGAAGACGCGGCCGGGCTGGGTGCCGAGGTCGAAGTAGTCGAAGTCACCGGCCGGCGAGATGCTGCCGGTCACTCCGCACGCGAGTGGATTCGCGGTGGCTGGGGTGCTGTTCGGGTTCGTCTCGGCGATGCACGCGTTCACTTCGACCTCGACCGCGCTGCCATTCACCAGCGTCTGGCCATCGACGAAGCCGAAGTAGGTGCTGCCACCCGTGAGCTGCACGCACGACGTCTCTTCCATCGAGACAGCCGTGTTGCGATTGGCCGCCGCGACGCACGTGTTGACGGTCACTGGCGACGCGCCAGTCGGACAGCTGTCGGCGACGTGAAGCACGACGTCGTCGGTGCTGAGGCCGCGTGCGCGCCACGAGTACTTGCCGGTGGCCGCGGGCGTGAAGCTGAACGCAACGTCGCGGCCGACTGCGCTGGTGGCCACGTGCCCGAGGCCCGCGCTGCACACCTGGCCGCCGTCGGTCGCGCGCGCGAGCTGGTAGTCATTGCTCGCGCCGTTGGTCGACCCCATCACCGGCGTGTCGAGGGTGACTGCCGTCGCCGCGCCACAGAGATCATTTCCCGGCGCCGCGGCGCGCCCGATCGCCAGCTGCAGCGCCGTGTTGCCGACGGTGAGCGCCGCAGCGCCGTACGTCCACGCGACCACGTAGTAGGTGGTGCCCGCGGTCAGCGAGACACCGCTGATCACCGACTGCAACGTCTCGGTGGTGCAGCCGTCGTCGTCGCAGGCGGCTGCGAGCTGAGTGAAGGGACCCGCGCAGCCCGCGGCCGAGGTGTAGACGGCGATCACCGTGTCGTCGACCGTCGTCGCCGTCGGAGCGTTCGCACAGCTCGCCACCGAATACACGCCGTTCACTGACGGCGTCAGCTGGTACCAGACGCTTCGCGACACGCTCGCCTGGCAGCTGCGGCCCGGGTCGCCCGCTGACACGGTCGCCTCGTTCAGGTTCGGCGTGGTCGCGGTGAGATAGGGAAAAGGGCCGGCCGAGGGAATCAGCTCGGCGCCGGCGCAGAGATCGTTGGGCGGCGCGGCGGCGAGAAGAGACAGGAGGATGGCCAGGCTCATGGGTTGCGTTCCTTCTTCATCGCTTCCTGCGCCTTGAGGCCCTTCTTCGAGAGCAGCGGAATCAGCTTCGCGGCGACGCCGGGCATCAGGTCGGCGAGGCGAGCGACGGCGCCGCGCGTGAACGGCATCGCCACCTCGAGCGGCTTGTTCGGCAGGACGTCGTTCACCAGCACGTGCTCGATGTCTTCGACGGTCAGGGGCCGCGCGCCCGAGAAGGTCAGCGCCGCCTCGTGGAAGTCGACCTGCAAATCCAACATCGGCGTCTTCACTGCGTCGGGCAGCATCACCGTGACGAAGACGTTGTGCGGCCGCAGCTCGAGCGCGGTCGCCAGCGAGAAGCCGCGCACCGCGAACTTCGACGCGCTGTACAGACAGAGCCCCGGCACCGGAGCGAGCGAGGCCAGCGAGCCGATGTTGATGATGTGCCCGCTGCGCTGCGCGACGAAGTGGGCGCCGACCACGCGCGTGCCGTGCATCAGCCCTTTGACGTTGATGTCGAAGTGCCTGTCGATCTCGACCGCTTCGACTTCCCAGCTGTGGCCCGGCTTCAGGTAGCCCGCCACGTTCAGCAGCACGTCGACCCGACCGAACGCCTGCAGCGCCCTCGCCTTCGCCGCTTCCCACTGCGCGGGAACGCGGATGTCGAGCGCCGCCTGCTGCACCGATGCTTCCGACCAACGGTCGGCCTTTGCCGCTTGGGCCAGCGCGACGACGTTCACGTCGGTCGCGAGGACGCGGTGGCCGCGCGAGCTGAGCGCGCCGGTGAGGTGACGGCCGATGCCGCTGCCGGCTCCGGTCAACAACATCACCAGCGATGATTCGTTGGGAGCCGCCTCGGTTCCACGGGGGACAGGCATTGGAGAAGAACCCTAGCACCCTGCTAAAGGCCTCCCTCGATGCCGCGCACCAACTCCCCGTGGTTCCCCCTCGCAGTGGGTCTTGCCCTCTTTGCCGCCTGTGGGGGATCCGCCGGCGGGTGTGGGGGCGGGTGCACGGGGTTCGGCCCGATTCCCGGAGGCCGCTTCACCGGCACGAAGGTCGACACCGCGGCGTCGGTGCGGCTGACGTCTGACGGCTTCGGGGTCATCAACCAGTACTCGCCGCAGCTGCTCGAGATGATCGCTCCGGGAGGGAAGCTGGAAGTGCCGCTGTCGTGCTCGATTCAGAACGCGCTCGCCGAGAACCTGACCATCGCCGACGAAGGAGCCCTGTACTGCACTTCGGAAAGCTGCGGGCAGCTGGACGGCAAGTGCGACGCGAAGGACGTGCCGAAGCCGATCACCGTCAACATCACCAGCCTCGCGCTCGCGCCCAAAGGCCCCGACCTGATGGAAGCGTCGCTGGACATCACGCTGGCCACCGGGAAGATCATGATCAGCTCGGTCAGCCGCAACTCGGTGCTCTGCCTGTTCTCGAAGCCGGTGAAGTGCAGCGTCGATCTCGACACCGCGCGCACCGCGCCGTTCAACAATGAGCTGAAGGTCAACATCCGCTTCACCATCGACACCCGGTGGGATCGCGTCCTCTCGTTCGAGATCCCCGACATCGGAGGCGCCAAAGCGTGCGGCACCTCGGGCGCTTTGCCGAAGCCTTCCTGCATCGACCCCGCCGACATGCAGGTGGTCAGCGAGGGCAGCTGCGGCTTCTGCACGGTGGCGAACTTCAACCTGGTGAAGACGTTGATCGTCGATCAGCTCACCGGCTCGCTGAAGACGCGGCTCGAGGCAGCCCTGAAAGAAGCGAACTGCCGCAGCTGCGGTGCGGGCGACACCTGCCCCTCGAGCGCGACCGCGACCAGCGCCTGCGTGTTTCCCGTCGACGGAGGGAATCCCGATGCGGGTACGTGCATCGACAACGGCAATGCGCAGTGCGTGCCGAGCTTGATTGGGGTCGAAGGCCGGCTGGCGCTCGGCCAGGCGCTGGGCGGACTCGTGCCGCAGGAAGCGGGGCTCGACCTTTCGATCTCGGCGGGTGGCTCGGCTGTCGCGTCGGCTGCGGGCCTCACCATCGGCTTCACCGGTGGCGCGAAAGAGGTAAGCATCCCCGATTGCGTCAAGCCGCTGATGGCGCCGAACGCGCCGATGCTGCCGCTGCCCGACTTCGAGCTCGATGCGCCCGGCCCATTCGACGTCGGCTTGAGCCTCTCGCAGCAGCTGCTTTCCCGCGCCTTCTTCCACGCGCAGCAGTCGGGGGCGCTGTGCCTCGAGGTCGGCCACGAGCAGGTCGCGCAGCTCGACTCTGCGCTGCTGGGTACGCTGCTTCCTTCGCTGAACGCGCTCACCGGCAAGAACGTCAGCGTCCCGTTGCGGGTGGTGATTCGCCCGGTGAACCCGCCGAAGGCGACCCTGGGTGAAGGCACGCTCGACCCGATCACGATGAAGCCGAAGGAGCCGCTGATTCGCTTCGACTGGGAAGGCCTGGAAATCGACCTCTACGCGAAGCTCGAAGAACGGTACGTGCGCCTGTTCACCGTCTCGGCCGACCTGAAGCTGCCGATCGGGTTGTCGTTGTCGGGCTGCAGCGACGTGACGCCGGTCATCGGCGAGCTCGGTGGCGCGATCACCAACGTGAAGGCGAAGAACTCCGAGATTCTGGCCGAGCAGCTGACCGCGCTCGAGACGCTGGTGCCTTCGCTGCTGACGTTTGCCGAGCCTGCGCTGGCGAAGGGCCTCACCGCTTTCACCGTGCCGGAGTTCGGTGGCTGGAAGATGCGGCTGATCGCCTCGAAGGGCGTCGGCCCGATCAGCGGCACGAAGGCGTTCAACCACCTTGGGCTCTACGCGAAGCTGATTCCTTTCGACCAGCAGTGCGTGGTGATGTCGCCCCGCATGCACGTGCAGGCGGCCCCGGTAGATTCAGGCGCCGCGGTGTTGAAGGTCGAGGCGTTCGACGCCGCCGAGCCCGAGTACCAGTTCCGGGTGAATGGCGGCTTCTGGAGCACCTGGCGGCCCGCGGTGAACGGCCAGCTCGAGGTGAAGCACCCAAGGCTCTGGCTCGACGCATCCCACCGGGTCGAAGTGCGCGTGCGCGATGCGCGCGTGCCCGAGGCAATCAGCAAAGTGGAAGGCGTGACGGTCGCCGCGGCGCCGAAGCCGTAGGAGCACAGCCAGCGCGATTGCCCGCGCGCTCTTCGGGAACTCTCAGTGATCCAGAGTTCTGATGCGCCTCAGCAGCGCATGCGCCGCATCCCGCTTGTCATGCAGAACCAAAACGATCTGCACTCTTCGTGGCGCGACCACGTCGAAGAGATCCTCTTCAGCGACCGGCAGCCACTCCACTCGCCTCTTCACCGAGGGGCGCCGAACCGGGCGCGCAGACGCTTCATCACCGAACGTTGGGCCACAGGGCGCCCCGAGCTTCGCGCCAGCTCGATGAGCTTCAGCATCGCGACCGCGTTCGTGAGGCGCTCGAAGCTGGCGATGTCCATCAAGACGGCCGTCGCGAGGCCATTCTGGGTGATGATCAGCGGGGTGCCGCGCTCGCATGCGTCTCTCACCAGTCGCGCGGCGCCTGTCTTCAGCATCGTGATCGGGCGGATGTCTTGCGAGGCTGCCATGGCCCCATACAAGGCACCACGGACGGTACCGCTTCTTCGCCGTCCGACGGGAATCAGCTGACCAGCAGCCGCGTACTCGCCGGCATCTCGCGCAGCGCGCAATCGAGCCCGTTCGCAGCGAGCCGAACTTCTTCCGACTGGTGCGTCTTCGGCTTCTGATCGCCCTTTCCGCGCCGGACTTCACGAAGGAAGTCGATCGCCGCGACATGCGCACCTTCACCCTCGCCCAGCCGCAGCTGGTGCCGGCGCAGCGACAGCGCGCAGAGCAGCAGCGGGTCCTTCGACACCCTCAGCTTGTCCTCTGCCTGGCGCATCAAGTCGCACGCCCGCGTCGTCTCACCCGCCCGCCACTCGACCGACGCGAGCACCGAGAGAAACAGCCCTTCGCTCCGAACGTCGCCTGCGGCACGAAGCCTCGTCAGCGCCTCATTCAGCCGCGTGCGCGCTTCCGAAATTTCTCCGCGCTCGGCCAGCGTCTGCGCGACCTTGCCGACGTAGAAGCCCGCGAGCCCCGGGTCGGTCTTCTCGCACTGCGCTGCCGCTGCATCGAAGTAGGTGCGCGCGAGCTCCGTACGGCCTTCCTCCAGGAACATGCTGCCCACCGTGCCGAACACCCGCGCGGCGCTGACCAGGTCACCCCGCGCGCGGGCCAGCGGCAGCGCCTCATCACAGCACGCCAGCGCCTCCGTCAGCTCGTACCGCGCGCCGTGCACCATGCCCTTCAAGGCCAGCGCCTTCACCTCGAGCGTCCCGTCGCCAACATCGCGCGCGATCTGCAGCGACTTCTCGAGGCCGCCCATTGAGCCATCGACGTCGGCGTTGACGAACCGCGCCAGGCTCCAGTCGCACAGAATCCGCCCCTCGAGGCCGCGGTCGCGGGCGTCGCGCACCATCTTCAGCGCCGCAGTCATTCCCCACATCGCCTGCTCGCTCTGCCCGCGGGTGCGCTGCACGTTCGCGCGTTCCTGCATCGCCCGCGCGAGCTCGGCCGGTTCCGCTTTTGCTTCTGTCGCCGCCGCAATGGCCGTCGTCAGAAGCGACAGGTGAAGTCCGTACGGCCCGTACCGCGTCAACAGCGGCTCGAGCGCATGAAGGGCACGAACCGCGACCACCGGTGTCGCATGCTCGAAGACCGCGAAGAGGTTGAACCGCTCGACGCAGAGCAGCGAGAAGCGTTCGGCCGAGAGATCTTCGCTCCATTCTTCGGCGACGCGCAGGTACCACTCGGCGTGGCGCTCGCGGGCCGCTTCGGTCAGCCCATCGGCCTCGAGCTGCGCCGCCGCGAAGACACGAACGGGCTCGGGCATGCGAAAGCGAATGCAGCCCGGCTGCTGGTCGGCAATGGTCGAACCCAGCAGTGCGCAGAGCAGCAGCTTTTCCAGCACCTCTTCGGCACGGTCTTTCTCGAGTTCCATCAGATACTCGACGGCGTCTTCGGTGAAACCACCGCGGCACACCGACAGGCGGCCCAGCGCCCGCCTTTCGACCGTGGTCAGCTGGCGAAAGCTCCAGGCAATCGCGTCGCGCAGCGACAGCTGCCCTGTCACCTCGAGGTTCGGCAGCACCTCGAACCGGCTGCCCAGCACCTCGAGCGCCAGCGGGTTGCCCTCGACGGCCTGGCAGAGCGCCACCGACTTCTCCCCACCCAGCGCCTCGGCCGCCTTCGTGCCCAGCAGGCAGACACCTTCGCCATCGGTCAAACCAGACAGCGGCAGTACGTGCTCGCCTTCGATGCCCAGCGGCGTTGCGCGGGTCACCAACACACAGAGGGTGGGCGCCATGGCAAGCCAGGGTGCCAGCGAGGGCAGGTCTGCATCGCAGTTGTCGAGCATCAGCAGCGCCGGCCCCTGCGCGCCGAGCCGTTCGCCGAGCTCGACCATCATCTGTTCTGCCGTCTCGCTGATCGCCGTCGGCTCGAGCCCGGTTGCGAAGGTCACCGCGCGGCACAGCGCGGCGGGCGTAGACACATCGGAAAGGTCGACCTGCCAGACGTTGTCCTTCCACTTCGGACCTTCGAGCTCGACGAACCGCGCGGCGAGCCGCGACTTGCCCTGCCCCGCCGGCCCGGTGAGCGTGACCAGCGCGGCGTCGCCATCGAAGAGCGAGCACAGCTGCGCGAGCTCGGTCGTGCGGCCCTGGAACTTCGCCAGCGTCATCGGGGCGAGCAGCGACGGCCGCGTCAACCTTGGGGCCCTCGCATGGGTTCGCGCCTCGACGAAGAGAGGGCGAATCTTCTCGTTGCGGGTCGCTCCGTCGTGGTCGGCACCCAGCGCCGGAGCCTCGGTCGGGTCAAGCGAGTGCTCGGGAAAGAGGGTGCGCAACCAGGCGCCCACGCGCGGCGCCGAGTGCGGCAACCGCAACCTTTCCATCAGCCCGTCCAGCCCTTCGGCCAGGTCTCCGCAGGTGCCGATGCGCTTCGCCGGATCCTTCACGAGCGCGTTCATGATCAAGGCCTCGAGCTCGATCGGACACCGCGGCTCGATGCTCGACGGCAGCGGCACCTTGCACTCCGTCACCGCCTTCAGCGTCTCGGCGTCCGACGCGCGCCAGAAGAGCCGCTGCAGCGTGACGAGCTCCCAGAGGACAACCCCCAGCGAGAAGAGGTCGCTTCGCGAATCCAGGCGCGCACCTTCGAACTGCTCGGGCGACATGTACCCGAACTTGCCCTTCACCACGCCCGCGTCGGTGTGGGTGGTGCGGTGCGCGGCGCTGGCGATGCCGAAGTCGAGCAGCTTCGTCGAGCCTTCGTAGGTGACGAGCAGGTTCTGAGGTGAAACGTCCCGGTGGACGATCTGCAGAGCCGCGCCGTGGCGGTCGACCTTGCGGTGCGCGTAGTCGAGCCCCTGCGCCGCGTCACTGATGATCTGCGTCGCGTGCTGGATCGGGATCTTTTCACCCCGTGCGCGGCACCTCTGCACGATGTGCGTCAGATCCTGGCCGTGCAGGTACTCCATCGCCATGAAGTACTGGCCGTCGTCCGTGCCGACGTCCGTGATGCTCGCCACGTTCGAGTGCCGCAAATCCGCCGCAGTGCGCGCCTCGTCGAGAAACATCTGCACGAAGCTCGGGTCGCTCGACAGGTGCGGCAGAATGCGTTTCACCACCACCAGCTTCTCGAACCCCAGCACCCCGCCCTGACGGGCAAGCCACACTTCCGCCATCCCTCCGACCGCGAGCCGCCGCACGAGCCGGTACCTTCCTGCGATGACCATCGGGGGCTGAGAGGGAAGCACGCAGGTGCACTGAGCACCGGCCGTGCCACCGACGCGATCCGAAACCGGGGCGCCAATGCGCCTCACTGGGCTCAGGCGCACATCGACTTCACCTCCCCGCCTCAGCTGCCCGTTCTCGGCCCATCGAATGCACTGCCGCGGGCATGCCTTCCATCGTTGGTACTTCCCCCCAGCTGCCGCAGGCCGGCCGCCACGTCGTCCGCAAGATCGCGCTGCTCGGCAACCACGCGCCCCGCCAGTGCGGCATCGCCACCTTCACCACCGACCTGAGCGATGCGATCGCCGCCGAATTCCCGCGCCTCGATTGCTTCGTGATGGCGATGAACGACGCTGGCCGTCACCACGACTACCCCGACAAGGTTCGCTTCGAGCTCGCCGACAACGACGTGGGCGCCTACCACCGCGCCGCCGACTTCCTCAACCTCAACACCGTCGACGTGCTCAGCGTGCAGCACGAGTACGGCATCTTCGGCAGCCGGGCCGGCGCCAACGTGCTGACCCTGCTTCGCGAGCTGCGAATGCCGATCGTCACCACCCTTCACACGATCCTGAGCGAGCCCAACTCGACCCAGCGCGCAGTGATGGACGAGCTCACCCAGCTCTCTGAACGCCTGGTGGTGATGAGCGCGTACGGCGCCCAGCTTCTGCAGGAAGTGCACGGCGTCCCTGCGCACAAGATCGACCTCATCCCCCACGGCATTCCGGCGGTGCCTCGCGACGCGTCGAGCAAAGACAGGCTGGGCGTCGAAGGGAAGAACGTCATCCTCACCTTCGGCCTGCTCTCACCGGACAAGGGCATCGAGTACGCGATCGACGCGATGCCGGCGATCCTCGAGTGGTTCCCCAACACCGTCTACGTCGTGCTCGGAGCGACCCACCCCCACGTCCGCGCCGAGCACGGCGAGAGCTATCGGCACATGCTCGAAGATCGCGCGAAGCGGCTGGGCGTCGACGGGAACATGATCTTCCACAACCGCTTCGTCAGCCTGCCCGAGCTGACCGAGTTCATCAGCGCGGCCGACATCTACATCACGCCGTACCTCAAGTCCGAGCAGATCACCTCGGGCACCCTCGCCTACGCGCTGGGTTCGGGGAAGGCAGTCATCTCGACTCCGTACGTCTACGCGCGCGAGCTGCTCGCGAACGGAAGGGGGTTGCTGGTGCCGCAGCGCGACCCCGCGGCCATTGCGCGCGAGGTCACGAACCTTCTCGGCGACGACCCCGCCCGCGCTGAAATGCAGCAGAAAGCCGTCGACTATGGGCAGAACATGCGCTGGCCCGCAGTCGCCCAGAGCTACGTCGAGTCTTTCGAGCGCGCCCGCACCGAGCACGCCGATCGCCTCCGCACCCGCTTCCAGGCCCGCACGCTGTCGAAGCGCCCCGCCGCGCTGCCCGAGCTCAACCTCGAGCACCTGCGCCTGATGACGGACGACACCGGCGTTCTGCAGCACGCGACCTTCAGTGTTCCCAACTACAGCGAGGGCTACTGCGTTGACGACAACGCGCGGGCGCTGCTGCTGCTGGCGCTCGTCGAAGACTCGGGCGAGATCGAGCCCAAAGCCCTTCGCAGCCTCGGCTCTCGCTACCTGGCCTTCCTCAGCCACGCGTTCAACCCCACGCTCGGCCGCTTCAGAAACTTCATGTCGTATGGCCGCCAATGGCTGGAAACGGTTGGGTCGGAAGACAGCCATGGGCGCGCGCTGTGGGCGCTGGGCACCGTCGTGGGCCGCAGCCATGACCCGGGTCGCGCCAGCCTCGCCGGCAGTTTGTTTCACCTGGGCATCGGGCACTGCGCTTCCTTCTCGAGCCCGCGGGCGTGGGCCTTCACGCTGCTGGGTCTTGGCGAGTACCTGCGCACCTTCGAGGGCGACACGCGAATGCAGCAGGTCCGCGCCGCGCTCAGCACGAAGCTGCTCGAGCTCTTCGATCGCACCAGCCACACCGAATGGCCGTGGTTCGAAGATCGCGTCACCTACTCGAACGCCAGGCTGCCGCAGGCGCTCATCCTCACCGGGGCTTCGACCAGGAATGAAAGGATGGTCGCCGTCGGCCTTCAGGGTCTGGAGTGGCTCGCCGAGATTCAGACGTCGGAGGACGGCGTGTTCGTGCCCATCGGCAGCAACGGCTTCTACGAGCGCGGAAACCCGAAGGCGTCTTTCGACCAGCAGCCCATCGAGGCGAGCGCGATGATCTCGGCCTGCCTCGAAGCCCAGCGCGTGACGTCAGACCCCAAGTGGGGCGAGCGCGCGCGCCGGGCGTTCGTCTGGTTCCTCGGCCAGAACCAGGTGATGGTGCCCCTGTACGATCCTCGAACCGGTGGCTGCCGCGACGGCCTGCACGCCGACCGCGCGAACGAGAACCAGGGCGCCGAGTCGACGCTCTCATTCCTTCTCGCCCTGCTCGAGATGCGCCTCGCCGAGCGCCTGATTGCATCGCCCAGCGAACGCACGCTTCCCGCCGAGGCCACCAGTCTGCCGACCGTCATCTCACGCATGGCGGGACAAACCTCCGACTTCCAGGGGCTCACTCGATGACGAAGGCCCGCGGCTACGAGACGCTGTTCTTCCGTCACAAGAAGAACCCCCTGCTCACCGCCGAGATGTGGCCCTACCCGGCCCACACCGTCTTCAACGGCGGCGCGACGAAGCTTCAAGACGGCACCATCTTGCTGCTGTGCCGGGTGGAAGATCGCACCGGCCATTCTCACTTCACTGCTGCGCGCTCGAAGAACGGCGTCGACAACTGGCTCATCGACGAACGCCCGACGCTACTGCCCGACCCCGAGAAACACCCCGAAGAGCTCTGGGGCATCGAAGACCCCCGCATCACCTGGGTCGACGAGCTGCAGAAGTACGTCATCGCCTATACCGCCTTCGGCAAGGGAGGCCCCGGCGTCGCGCTGATGACGACCACCGACTTCAAGACCTTCGAGCGCCAGGGCCTGGTGATGCAGCCCGACGACAAGGACGCCGCGCTGCTTCCACGTCGCATCGACGGCAAGTTCGTGCTCATCCACCGCCCGGTTCACCCGCATCCCAGCGACCCCGGCGCGCACATCTGGCTCTCGTACTCGCCCGACCTTCGCAACTGGGGCAACCACAAGACCATTCTTCGCGCGCGCAAGGGCTCGTGGTGGGACGCGAACAAAATCGGCCTTTCCCCTCCGCTGATTGAGACGAAGCGGGGGTGGATCATGCTGTACCACGGCGTTCGAAACACCTGCGCCGGCAGCCTCTATCGCCTCGGCATCGCGCTCTTCGCCCTCGACAAGCCGGACCAGTGTTTGCTGCGCGGCGATGAGTGGATCTTCGGGCCCGAGACGCTCTACGAGAAGACGGGAGACGTCGACAACGTCGCCTTTCCCTGCGGCTTCACCATCGGCGACGACGAAGACACCATCAACCTCTACTACGGAGGCGCCGATACGAGCATGTCGCTGGCGACGGGCAGCATAGAAGGCCTGCTGCGCTGGCTCGACGAACACGGGAAGCCGCCACCTCCCGGCCCAACATGACGCCTCGCTTCCTCTCGTCGCTTGCCCATGATCTGCGATCGCCGCTGAACGTCGTCTCGAGCGCGCTCACCGAGCTCGCCCGCGAACCCAACGCACTGCCTGCCGACGAGCGCGCCCTGCTGTACACCCTGTCTCAACGCGCCATCGCCCGCCTCGTCGGGCTGACCCAGCGCCTGAGCCTCGCAGCGAAGCTTCAGACCAACGACCTCGACTTCCACCCCACGGCAGTCGACCTCGGCGCGCTCACCCGCGAAGCGGTGGCCAACTTCTCGGCCACTGAGCTCCGCAAGCGGGTCGAAGCCACCGCCCTCATTCCGCCCGAGCCGGTGATGGTGAACGCCGACGCGAACCTCATCCGCGCCGTTCTGCGCGAGCTGCTCGCCAATGCCAACCAGCACGCGCGGCGGAAGCTCGTCGTCGAGGTGGGCGCCGGCACTGTCTTCGTCGACGATGACGGCGACGGAGTCCCCGAGGCCGAACGCGCCTTGCTCTTCGAGCCCTTCTGCGAACGCCGGAACCGCACCGGCCTGGGCTTCGGCCTATGGCTCGCGAAGTCCCTGGCCGAGAAGCACCAGGGAACCTTGATCGTCGAACGGCTCCCGAACGGCGCCCGGCAGGCCCTCGCGCTGCCATTGCTGAAATGACCCGCGTCCTTCTCGTCGACGACGAGCCCGACTTCACGATGCTGCTCAGCCGCCAGCTGGCCCGCGTCACCGGCTTCGAAGTTCTCACCGCCGATTCGCTTCAAGCCGCCCGCGAATTGAGCGCCGCCGAGCGATTCGACGTGCTCGTCACCGACTTGAACCTCGCCGACGGCGACGGCCTCGAGGTCAAACGTGTCACGGCCATTCCATGCTGCCTCGCTTTGACGGGCTCCAGCACCGGCTCAGACCTGCTGCGCCTCAAGCAGGCTGGCTTCGCCGAAGTCCTCGTGAAACCAGTGACAGCAGGCTGTCTGGCAGCCGCGATAACCACCGCACTGCAACGCTGAACACGTCGGCACACCGGGTGCACAACGCACCCACATGGCCTCGCCTGACTCTCTCATCGGCACCGAGCTTCACGGGTTCGTCGTCACGCGGGCGCTGCAGACGGGCGGCATGGGCTGCGTCTACGAGGCCGAGCATCCCCTGATTCGCCGCCGGGTCGCGGTCAAGGTGCTGCGGCCCGAGCTTTGTGACCGCAGCGACTTGAGAGAGAGGTTCCTGCTCGAGGCGCGGGCGATGAGCGCGGTGAAGCACCGCAACGTCGTCGAGATTCACAACTTCGGGCAGCTGCCGTCGGGCCGCGCGTACCTGACGATGGAGCTGATCGAAGGCGAGACCCTCGCCGAAACCATCGAGCGCGAAGCCCCGATGCAGCCATTGCGCGCGCTTCAGCTGATGGAAGAAATCCTCTCGGGCCTCGCCGCCGCCCACGCAGTCAGCGTCGTTCATCGGGACTTGAAGCCCTCGAACATCGTCCTGATGCGCGAGAGCAACGGCGACTTCGCGGTGAAGGTGCTCGACTTCGGCCTCGCCCGCCTCGTCGACGCGCGCGCGTCGCACCCGGACCTCTTGAAGGACAGAGCGGCGCGCACGAGCTTGATCGCCGGCACGCCCGAGTACATGAGCCCCGAGCAGACGGCGGGCAAGCCGGTCGACGGCCGCGCCGACCTCTACGCCGCCGGCGTCATCCTCTTCGAGATGCTCAGCGGGCACCTGCCCTTCGAGTCCGAGAACACGCTCGACCTTCTGTCGGCCCACGCGTCTGCGGTGCCTCCGCTGGTCAGCAGCTGGGTCAGCGACGTTCACCCGCAGCTCGACGCCTTCGTCGATCAGCTGCTCGCCAAAGACCCGAAGCGCCGCGCCGAATCGGCGACGGCCGCCCGCGCCCAGGCGAAAGACGTCGAGGCGGCGATCGCGGCGATGCCGCTGGTCGTCACGCCGCTGCTCGGGCCTCTCTTCCGCGTGGTCGGGCCCTTGAAGAAGAAAAGGAAGAAGGCGCGCTTCCCCGCGCGCGCTGCTGGCCTCGGCGTCCTCGTCGCCAGCGCCCTTGCCTTCAGCTTCACCAACGTCGACCGCGCAGCGCAACCTCCCATCTTCAACGCGCCCCCGGCAGACCCAGGCTGCAGCGCCGACTTCGTCCCTGCCGAGTCACCGGCCTGCGATGCGCCCGTCGTCGTCGAGGACCTCGCGCCAATCGCGCCCATTCTTGAAGCCCCGCCGTTGAGGAAGGCCGCTCCAAAGCGCCGCGCCCTCCGTGCCCGGGCCAAACCTTCGGCGCCCGCAATTGCCACCTGCGAGGTCACCGACGCCTGGCGCGCGCGTCAGCAGCAGCAACTCGAGAGGCTCGAACAGCTCTCGATCGCCGCCGTGTCCGACTCCGCTCCGCCTTCCGCGGTCGCCAACATCCGCAGCCGCGTCCGCAAGCTTGCCGAAGCCGTCGCTTCCGCCGACCCCGTCGCGTGTCCTCATGTCGAGTCGCAGCTCATCTCGTGGAGGGCGGGCCTTCGATGATTCGCGCACTCACCTCCAATCAGCGCGACAGCTCGGCCGCAGGCACCGGCGGCATCATCCTGATCCCCATGGGCGGCGTCGTCGGGCCTGGAGACGCGCTGCTCGCCCTCTGGCCCGAAGAGTCAGTGGCCCGATTCTGACCCACGTTTCTGTTGCCTTCCGCCCCACCGCCTGGCCGCTGAGCCCTTCCGCCCGTCCAGAACGCCCGCTTTCCCCCGTTTTCACTCTGAAGCCGCGCTGGCAGTCACTTTGCACAAGTCCCCCTCGTCGAAGCGCACGCCGCACTCAGCCACCCCGGAACACCTCCATGAAACGTCTCATCGCCTCTGCCGCACTCGCACTCGGACTCTTCGCCTCGGGCTGCGGAAGCATCGACGCCGCGATCGACTGCCAGGGCATCTGCGATCGCTACAAGGAGTGCTTCGACAAGAACTACGACGTCTCGGCTTGCGCCTCGCGCTGCCGTTCGAACGCGAACGCCGACACCACGTACAAGGCCAAAGCCGACAGCTGTAAGGCGTGCATCGACGGCGCCTCGTGCACCGGCGCGATCTTCAGCTGCAGCAGCAACTGCTCCTCTGTCGTTCCCTGACCCTTCCCCTTCAACCCCAACCAAGGACTTACCCATGCTCTGGACTATCGCCGTCATCCTTCTCGTTCTCTGGGCGCTCGGAATGGTCACCTCGTTCACGATGGGAGGCTTCGTCCACATTCTGCTCGTGGTGGCCGTGGTCGTCGTCCTGGTGCGCGTCATCCAGGGCCAGAAAGTCATCAGCTGATTTCCCTTCCACCCCACTCAAGGACACAACCATGTCGAAAAAACTCCTCGCTGCACTCGCAGTCGTCGCCCTCAGTGGCTGCGCCGCCATTCAGATTCCTCCCGAGCGCCTCGAGCGCACCCAGGCCAGCGTCCGCGGAGCCGAAGAGCTCGGAGCGTCAGGCGTGCCGGCCGCGAAGCTCCACCTGCAGTACGCGAAGGATCAGACGGAGGTCGCGAAGAAGCTGGCCGATGAAGGCGATGAGCGCGCGATTCTCGTGATGGCCCGCGCCGAAGCCGACGCCGAGCTCGCCCTCGTGCTCGCCCGTGAGCAGTCGACCCACCGCGAAGCGATGGAAGCCGCTGAAGACCTGAAGACCCTCAAGGCCCGCGAGCTGCCGTAATTCCTTCCACCCAAACCAAACTTTTTCGGAGAACTTCAATGAACGCCAGGAAAACGATGATCGCGGGCTTCACGCTCGCAGGCTTGATGGGATGTGCCGCGGTGGCGCCTGCGCAGCTGGTCGAAGCGCGCGAGTCCTACGTGAAGTCGAACGACGGCCTCGCGGCGCAGCTGACGCCCACCGAGCTGTATGACGCGAAGAAGGCGCTCGACAAGGCCAACAAGTCCTTCGAGGAAAGCGGCGACACCTCTGAGGTGCGCGACTACGCGTACATCGCCCACCGGAAGATCGAGCTTGCCGACGCCAAAGCGCGCACCGAGCTCGACCGCCAGAAGATTGCCGCGGCCGTGAAGCAGGGCGTCACCGTGCGCGACATGCAGGTGAAGGCCACCACCGACGCGCTGAAGTCGACCCGCGATCAGCTGAAGGACGAGCGGACGCAGTCTGCCGCCACCACCCAGGAGCTGCAGCGTGACAGCCAGGCGAAGTCGGCCGAGCTCGCGAAGACCACTGCCCAGCTCGAGGAAGAGAAGAAGGCCCGGCTGTCGGCCGAAGAGAAGCTCGCCGGCGCGATGAAGGACCTCGCGACCATCGCCGCCGTCAAGGAAGAGGCGCGCGGTGTCGTCATCACCCTCTCGGGCCAGGTGCTGTTCGCCTCGGGTAAGCACGCGCTGCTGAACACCGCGCAGACCCGCCTCGACCAGGTTGCCGACGCGCTGAAGCAGCAGGATCCGAACAAGAAGATTGTCGTCGAAGGCCACACCGACAGCATGGGCAGCGACGCGGTGAACATGCCGCTGTCCGTCAACCGCGCCAACTCGGTGCGGGACTACCTGGTGTCGCGCGGCGTCGACCAGTCGCGCATCTCGTCGGTGGGGCTCGGCTCGAGCCGGCCGCTGGTCGACAACAAGTCTGCTGAGAACCGCGCCAACAACCGCCGCGTCGAGATCGTCATCGGCAACTCGGCCGTCAGCGCCCGCTAAACAACCTGCTGTCACCTTGGTACCCCGGGCCGGAGACTCTCGAAGGTCTCCGGCCCTTCTTCTTTTGAAACGAGAACCCATGTGCGAGCACTTTTGGGAAGTTCTCCCACGCCATCTCGAACCTCGTCGGCTCTGCGGGGGTCTTCATTCTCGCGTTGGGCGTCGGCGTCGGCTGGGCCTGCACGGGCCCGTTCTTCGGCTTCTCGAATACGTGGCAGCTGGCCATCAACACCGGCACCACCATCGTCACCTTCCTGAGGGTCTTCCTCATTCAGAACAGCCAGAACCGCGATGCCATTCACCTGAAGCTCGACGAGCTGCTGCGGGCCGTCGGCGGAGCGCGCACCTCTCTGGTCAACCTCGAGAACCTGTCAGACGCGAAGCTGCTCGAGCTGCAGCACGAGTTCGAGAGGATTCAAGATGACTTCGGCGTCGACTCGCCCCACGTCGACCACATCGAGAAGGAAATCGAGAGCCGCCAGAAGAACCCCGCTAAGCGGCGCCGGCACCACCCGCACCTGCAGTGACCGCCTTCTTCTTGCGACCGTGCAGCGCCCGCAGCAACAGCAACCCGCCCAGCACCGCCGCGTAGACCAACGGCTCGGTGTGGTCCTTCTTCACCCGCCAGTAGAAGTGCACCGCTCCCAGCGCCGCGCACAGGTACGCCAGCCGGTGCAGCTGCTTCCACCGCGCGAAGCCCAGCCTCTTCACCGACGCGCTCGTCGACGTCAGCGCCAGCGGTACCAGCAGCAGCCACGCGACAAAGCCCACGGTGATGAAGGGCCGCTTCGCCACGTCTTCCAGCGCGGCCGACAGCGCGAAGCCCTGGTCCAGCAGCAGCCACGTCAAGAAGTGCAGCGTCACGTAGCCGAAGGCGAGCAGGCCCAGCGCCCGGCGAATCCTCACCGGCCACGTCCACTTCGTCACCAGCTGCACCGGCGTGCACGCGAGGCTCGCAATCAGGAACACCAGCGCCGTCAGCCCC
Source organism: Myxococcales bacterium (assembly GCA_038206395.1). Lineage (GTDB taxonomy): Bacteria > Myxococcota > Myxococcia > Myxococcales > Myxococcaceae > JAGSPQ01. Next base: position 128,491 of record JBBRAX010000007.1, read on the forward strand.
AGCCGGTTCAGCGCCTCTGAGATCGGGTTCGCGCCCAGGGCGTCCTGCCCCGCGCGAATCGAGAGCGCGACGACCGGCACGGCGCCGCCCGCCCAGACCGCCGGCACCAACCAGAGAAGCGGCTTAGCCACGCAGCGCGCGAATCGCTGCCGCGTAGTCTGTCGTGTTGAAGATCGCGTTGCCCGCCACCAGCACATTCGCGCCCGCCGCCACCACCTGCTTCGCCGTATCGGCGTTGATGCCGCCGTCGACCTCGATATCGACCTGGTCCAGCCCCTTCGCGTCGAGCAGCGCGCGCAGCCGCCGCACCTTGTCTACCGACTGTGGAATGAACGCCTGGCCGCCGAAGCCCGGGTTCACGCTCATCAACAAAATCTGATCCACGTCTTCCAGCACCTCTTCGATCGTGCTCAGCGGCGTCGACGGGTTCAGCACCACCGACGGCCGCACGCCCGCAGCGCGAATCTGCTGCAGCGTGCGGTGCAGATGCGGGCACGTCTCCTGGTGCACCGTCAGCGTCGTCGCGCCCGCCCTGGCGAACTCGGCGATGTACTTCTCGGGCTCGACAATCATCAGGTGCACGTCCAACGGCAGCTTCGTCGCCTTCCTCACCGCCGCCACCACCACGGGCCCGATGGTGAGGTTCGGCACGAACCGGCCGTCCATCACGTCGACGTGCACGTAGTCCGCGCCCGCCTTTTCGATCGCCTTCACCTCTTCGGCGAGGCGCCCGAAGTCCGCCGACAAGATGGAAGGAGCAATGAGCAGCCTGCGTGTCATGGCCCCGTCTTACCTTTTTGCCTCGAGCGCCCGAAACATCGCTCGCACATTCCCCTGCCGGCTCGACACCACCCCCAGGAACCGGGCCAGCTTGAACTCGGGCAGCGTCACTTCCGCCGCCACGCGGTCTTCGTTCGCCCCTTCCGCCCGCAGCCGCGACACTTCTGCCTGGAGCTTCGTCAGGTAGTCCGCCAGCGCCTGCACCTGCGCCCGCGGCATCAGCTCTCCGTGGCCCGGCACCACCTGCTCGAAGTCGAGCGTCATCAGGTTCGGCAGCGTTTGGCTCAGCGCGAGAATGCTGCCGCCATATTCCGGGTCGCAGTAGGGCTCGAACCCGTTGTTGATGAGGTCCCCGGCCACTAGCAATTTTCGGCCGGGCAGCAGCGCCACCAGGTCGCCGTCGGTGTGGCCGCTGCCCATCGACAGCACCTGCACTTCTTCGCCATCGAGCACCAACCGCACCTCGCGCTCGACCTCGACGTACGGCGCCCGAATGCCTTCTGCCTCGAGCCGCTTCCGCGCATTCGGGTGCACGAGCACCACCGCCGCGTCTTGAAAGAGCCCCAACCCTCCGGCGTGATCGAAGTGCGCGTGGGTCAGCACGATGCGGCGCACCTTCCGCGCAAGCTCGACCTCGACCTCGTTGCGCAACGTGCGGCTGAACTCGGCAAACTTGGTGTCGACCATCAACACCTCGCCCCGCCCGTGCAGCAGCGCCGCCACGTTTCCGCCGCCGCCCAGCAGCAGCTTCAGCCGCGCGTCGTAGCTGCGCGGCGTGACGTGAAGGAACCAGCCCGTGCCGCACCCGGTGAGCAGCGCACACATGCCCATCACCAGCGCCGCCCAATGCTTGTGTTGTCCAGACTGGAGCGGAACAATCGCTGCCGTGTCCTTGCCCACCGAACCCCTCCTGACTCCGTTGCAGCCGACCGAGCGCCGGCTGAGCAAGCTCACTTCGCTGCTCGACGTCGCGAAGGCAATGAACGCCGTCAGGGACCTCGATTCGCTGCTGCCGCTCATCCTCACGGAAGCCGCGCGGGTCGTCGAGGCAGATCGCTGCTCCCTGTTCATTCTCGACCGTGAAAAGGGCGAGCTCTGGTCCCGCGTCGCCCAGGGCACGCGCAACGAGCTCCGCTTCCCCGTCGGCCAGGGCATCGCCGGCGCCGTCGCCACCACCGGGCAGACCATCAACATCAAAGACGCCTACGACGACCCGCGCTTCGCCCGCAGCTTCGACGTCACCAACAACTACCGCACGAAGTCGATTCTCTGCGTGCCGATGCGCGACACCCGCGGCGAGGTCACCGGTGTCATCCAGGCCCTCAACGCCATCGACGGCTCGTTCGACGCGGAAGACGAAGAGCTGCTGCTCGCCCTCGGTGGCCAGGCCTCGGGCGCGATCGAAAACACCCTGCTTCACGAGGAAATCAACAACCTCTTCGAAGGCTTCGTGCAGGCCTCGGTGGTCGCGATCGAGCAGCGCGACCCCACCACCGCCGGCCATTCGGGCCGCGTCGCCCGCCTGACCGTTGGCCTCGCCCAGAGCACCGAGAACGCGCCCGCCGGCCCGTTTCGCGGCCTCACGTTCTCGTCATCCGAGATTCAAGAGATCAACTACGCCTCGCTGCTTCACGACTTCGGCAAGGTCGGCGTGCGCGAGGCAGTGCTGGTGAAGGCCGAGAAGCTCTACCCGCAGGAGCTCGAGGTCTTGAAGTCGCGCTTCGAGCTCGCGCGCAAAGACCGCCAGCTGCGCAGCTACATGCGCCGCCTCGACGAGATTCGAAAAGGCCGCCCGCTGGCCGAGGTCGAGGCTGAAGAGATTGCCCGCCTCGCCAAAGACGAAGGCGAGCTCGACGAGTTCTTCGCCTTCATCCTCCAGTGCAACCGCCCCACTGTGCTCGCCCAGGGAGGCTTCGAGCGGCTCAAGGGGCTCAGCGAACAGACCTTCACCGACTCGCGCGAGAAGCCCCACGCCCTGCTTTCCGAGCAGGAAGTGCAGGTGCTCTCGATTACCCGCGGCTCGCTGTCGGCGGCCGAGCGGCTCGAGATCGAGTCGCACGTCACCCACACCTTCAACTTCCTGAACAAGATTCCGTGGACGCGCTCGCTGCGCTCGGTGCCGGCGATCGCCTATGCCCACCACGAGAAGCTCGACGGCAAGGGCTACCCGAAGCTGAAGAAGGCGCCCGAGATTCCGGTGCAGTCGAAGATGATGGCGATCTCGGACATCTATGACGCGCTCACCGCCAGCGACCGCCCGTACAAGAAGGCAGTGCCGCACGTGATGGCGCTCGACATCCTGAAGAGCGAGGCCGACAAGGGCCAGCTCGACAAGGACCTCTTCACCATCTTCGTCGAGGCCGATGTTCCCGGCCGCGCGCTGAAGAAGGCGTAGCCAGCCGCAAGGCCACACAGGCGAGACGCGTGGCCTTAGATGCCACGAACTACATCGAGATGGTGTGAAGCCGCAGGGAGTTGATCTTCCCCGGCTGGCCAACCGGCGCCCCGAAGACAATCACCACCCGCTCGCCCTTCTGCGCGAGGCCGCGCGCCAGCAGCTCTTCTTCGACGCGGCGAACCATGGCTTCGGTTTCCTGCATCGGCTCGAGCACGCGCGGCACCACGCCCCACAGCAGCGAGAGGCGGCGGCGCACTTCCTGGTTCGGGCTGAAAGCGATGATCGGCACTTGCGGCCGGTAGTGCGAGAGCAGGCGAGCGGTGGTGCCCGAGAGCGTGAAGCCGACGATGAGGCTCGCCCCCGACTCGCGCGCCGCACGGCACGCCACGCCGCACGTCACGTCGGGGAACTCGGCGGGAATCTTCATCGGCTCGCCGGTGCCGATGCGCGGGAAGCTCTGCCGCATCGCCGATTCGGCCGCGAGCACGATGCGATCCATCATCTCGACGGACTCGATCGGGTACTTGCCGCTGGCCGTCTCGCCCGAGAGCATCACCGCGTCCGTGCCGTCGAAGATGGCGTTGGCGACGTCTGACGCTTCCGCGCGGGTCGGCCGCGGGTGCTCGATCATCGAGTTCAGCATCTGCGTCGCCACGATGACGGGCAGCGCACGCGCGTTCGCCCGGCGAATGATGTCCTTCTGAATCGCCGGCACTTCTTCCGGAGGAATCTCGACGCCCAGGTCACCGCGCGCCACCATCACGCCATCGGTCTTGTCGAGAATCGCGTCGAGCCGCGCGATCGCCTCGGGCTTCTCGAGCTTGGCGATGATCGGCACCACCCGGCCCGCAGCCACCATTGCCGCGCGGGTCAAGTCGAGGTCCTGCGGGGTGCGCACGAAAGACAGCCCGATGTAGTCGACGCCGTTGTTGATACCGAAGATGAGGTCTTCCTTGTCCTTCGGGGTCAGCGCGTCGGCCCGCAGTGCCACGCCCGGCAGGTTGATGCCTTTGTTGTTCCGCAGCGGCCCGCCGTGCACGACCTCGGTGCGCACCAGCTTCTGCTTGTCGGTCGACAGCACCTTGAGCTCGAGCAGGCCGTCGTCGAGAAGAATGCGATCGCCCACGTTCACGTCGGCCGCGAGGTGCGCGTAGGTCGTCGAGACAATCTTCTCGGTGCCGGGCACGGACTCGTCGGTGGTGATGTGAAACTCGGTGCCTTCGACGAGCTGGATCTCGCCCTTCTCGAGCCGGCCGGTGCGGATTTTCGGCCCCTGCAGGTCGCCGAGAATGCCCACGCCCTTGCGCACCTTCAGCGAGGCCGCGCGGATCTTCTCGATCATCTCTTTGTGCTGCGCATGGGTGCCGTGCGAAAAGTTGAGCCGCACCACGTCCATTCCTGCCGCCAACAAACGCTCGAGCATCTCGCTGCTGCTGCTCGCCGGGCCCAGAGTACAAACAATTTTCGCGCGTCTCATGTGACTTTCAGGCTTATCAGGTCTGACCCACCGTGCTGCTCTTCAAGAAGCGATTTCATCAGGGCCTCGTCGACGGCTCCGTCACCGTCACCGTCCGCCTGTGGGACAAGCCCCACGTCAAAGTCGGCGGCCGCTACCGCGTTCACCCCATCGGCGTCATCGAAGTCGACGCCATCGTCCGCGTCACGCTGGGCGCGCTGACCGAGGACGACGCCCGCCGCGCTGGCTTCACCGGCCTCGCCGAGCTCATCGAGTACGTCGCCAAAGGCCCGCTGACACCCCAGACGCCCATCTTCAGAATCGACCTGCACCACGGCGGCGACGGGGACCGCGTTCCGCTCGCGCTCGAAGACGACCTCGACGACGACGCCATCGCCACGCTGGTGAAGAAGCTGCAGAAGCTCGACGCGAAGGTCCCGTGGACGAAGGCGACCCTGTCGCTGATTGCGCGCAAGCCACAGGTGGCTGCCTCGAAGCTGGCCGCGTCCATCGGCCGAGAGACGCTGCCTTTCAAGGTCGACGTGCGGAAGCTCAAGAAGCTCGGCCTCACCCAGAGCTTCGAGGTCGGCTACGGCATCTCGCCGCGCGGGCAGGCGTTCTTGAAGAAGAAGAAGCGCTGGTAGTCACCGGCCCAGGAGCTTCGACAGGTGCAGCTTTTCCCAGTTGAGCGCCGCGTCGTACAGCGGGAAGGCCTTCTCGCGGTCTTTGAAGGCCCGTGGGTGGTGCACGTGGCGGCCGTCGTGCCGCGCGCTGGGGAACAGCTGGTGAAGCATCTCGTGGAAGACGATGTACTCGATGAAGAACAGCGGCACGTCGGGCTTGTCGAGCGCGGGGTGAATCCGAATCTCGCGTGCCTGGTGGTCGTAGACGCCCAGGCGAATCGACTTCCGCCGCCTGCGGGTCACGCCCCGGCCCCAGCCGATGTTCGCGCGAATGCCGTCTTGAAAGTGCGTCTGGTTCAATCGCCGCAAGATGCCGAGCAGGTCGAAGCACTTGCCCTGGGACTTGAGCAGGTCGGGCCGGCGCGTGGCGGCGCGAATCTTTTCTTCGCAGGCGTGCACGTACGCGTCGATGAGCTGCCCCGCCCGCCGGCGCCCGCGGCCCGCATAGTCGGCCAGCGCCTGCACCACCTCGTCCGGCGCCTCGAGGAACATGTGGTGCAACCGCAGCGTCAGCTCGCCCTCTTCGCGCTGATAGCTGACCATCGTCGAACGGTTGTCGTTCACCACCAGCCGGACGCGGGCGCCCAGGTCGGCAGCGATGCGGCGGGCCAGTGCGTCGGCGCGCGGCAACACCTCTTCCTTCGGAGGCGGAGGCACCGAACGCCGCGGCTTCGGCAGGTCGGGCTTCGCGGCCTCGGCGCGGCGCGCGTTGAAAAGCTCCAGCTGGTACGGCGAGGGCGCGAACACGAACACCCTCTAAATCACCGCGGATCTTCTCTGTGAAGAGCCTGCTCGCGCCGCCCGTGGTCCTTCGCCTCGGCCTCCAGCGTCTTGCCCAGGGCTTCCAGCGCCTCCCGCGTCGTCCCGAACATCGCCCTCAAGCGCTCGAACGAGTCTGATTCTTCCACCGCGAGGCACGCGTGCTCGCCCGCGTGAAGCGCGTCCTCCACCGAGCCGAAGCGGTCGACCTGCAGACCCCAGTCGCCGTGCGCGCGCACTTCGAACGGGTACAACCGGCAGGCGATGGGGCGCTGCTCCGCCGTGAGCCGGCACCCCGCTGCGCCGTGAAACACGCAAGCGCCGTTCTTTCTTCGCAGCGTCAGCCGCCGCGTCTGCGGCCCGAAGTAGTACCGGAACTGCGGGTGCAGCAGCGACCAGCGCGACGCTTCGGCTTCATCCAGCAGCTCAAATTCGGTGAACTGCGACGCGGGGAGCCCGGTGGCTTCCGTCACCCGTTCGGCGTCGGCCCACGTCAGCGTCGCCAGCTGCTCGTCTGGCTTCACCTCGCAGCAGCTCGTCCCCAGCACGCGGGGACAGCGGGCACAGACGTTCAATAGAGGGGCTCCCAGAAACGACAACGCCCGGGCACCGCGTGGGCACCCGGGCGTCGAGGTCTAAGACGAGAGGCGCGCTACCAGGCCGTACCGAAGATGTCGTACAGGCCGCGCATGATTTCCAGGCTGCGCACGGTCTCACGCAGCTGGCCTTCCCACTCGGCGGCAGTGAAGCCATCGACGCGGGTGTTGCTGGCCTTCGCGGTGACGAACTTCGCCGCCTGGGTGTTGGCGCGGTCGACGAGCAGCACCGACGCCGGGGTGCCGACGTAGATGCTGCCGTTGATCTGCTTCAGGCCCGCGTACACGTAGCCACCGACGAGGTCGGGCAGCTGCTTCGAGATTTCCGTCGCCACCGCCGCGTTCGTCGGGTCGGGGAAGCTGACCGAGATGTAGTTGTCGGCAGGGGTGAGCGCTTCGCCCGAGCCCAGCTTGTAGACCTGGTTGAAGCTGGCGAACTCCTGATTGAAGTTCTCGGTGAAGTACGCCATTCCCAAAACCTGGGTCCAGAAGCGGGTGCCCCACGCCGGGCTGGACTCGACGGCTTCCATCGTCAGCGCGTTGCCCGAGCCGTCAACCGGAGTCTGGGCAGCAGGCGGGTAGTTGAACCCGAGAATGTAGCGGTCAGCGCGAATCATCGTGCCGCCCGTCACCATCGCCGTACCGTCGGGCAGCTTGCTCAGGCCCGCGGTGAGACCCACCTTGTTCTCCGTCCACACGTCGCGGAACAGGGGGGCCAACTCACGATTGAAGGTCGTGTAGTACGGCAGCGAGTACCGCAGCGCGTCCGAGCCACGGTCGACGCCGAGGAAGTTCGTCTCGCTGCTGGTGAGTGCCGCCAGCGCAAGGCGCTGATCCCAGAAGTGACCGACTTCCGTGATGCGCGTGAAGCCGTCGTACCCGTTGGTGTCGTAGTTCGAGTACATGCTGCGCGCCTTGCCGCGGGGAACGTAGGCCACGTCCGTGTAGCCGCCGCCCGCTGCCGTCTTCGCGTTCGCGATCAGCGAGGTCTCGGCTTCCGTCGACAGCCGGCCGTTGTTGGCCTTGTTCGCCGTCAGGTGGACCCAGCGGCCAGCCACCGTCTTGCCGTGGTAGCCAACCGACGGGGTGACCATCTGCCGCATCAGCAGGTTGGTCGAGTCCATCACCGCCATCGTCCAGTAGTTCTGCCAGATGGGGTCGCCCGCGCCGAAGAACTCGTCCATCTGTTCCTGCGTGAGCTGGTAGGCGCTCTGCGCGAAGTACAGGTTGAAGAGCCACTGCTGATAGACGTTCGGCAGGTTTGCGAGGTACCGGTTCTTGCTGCCGAGCGCCGAGTTGACGTTGAAGGTGAAACGGTCGCGGCGGAAGTTGTTCCACACGTACGAGTTCTCGAACCGCTCGACCCACTTGCTGGTCATCTCGTACAGGTCGGCGCCCTGGTCTTGCCGGTTGCACATCACGTTCGCGCCGACTTCGTAGTCAGAGCAGAACATGTAGGGGACTTCGACCGGGGCATTGCGGGCGGCGACCTTGATGATGTCGCGCGCACGGTTCCAGTCGGGCTCCGAGAAGCCGCCCGACGAGAGGTTGAAGTTCTTCAGCTCCTTCTCGATGCGGCTGTACACCGGCTCCATCTCGGACCACTTGCGGAAGCTGCGGTTGCTCATCCGCTTCAGACCCTGGTCGAGGCCAGCCTCGAACTCCTGGTTCTTGTCGGCGAACATGAACGGCAGCGTCGTGTAGTGAAAACGGTCGGTGATGTATGAATTCACCGGCGTGTAGTGCTCGACGTTGGCCAGCGGGATTTCGACGTGGGCGCCGCGGATCAACAGCTTCTTCGCCAGGTTGTCCGTGTCGACGCCGTAGTTCGGGCTGTCGTAGTCGTTGCGGATGTCGTTGAACACTTCGACCCAGCCCGGCTCGAAGCCGCCCGAGTAGGCGAACAGAATCGCCGCGTCGTCGTACTTGCCAATGCCGTGGATACTGGCGTTCATGCGCGCGCCGTAGTCCATGATCGACGAGTACGTGTACTCGTACATGCCGTCGTCGATCTGCTTCTGGTTCGGCTTCGACGCGTCCTGGAGGTTCTGCGGCGTCACCGGCAACACGCGCTTGCCACCGACCATCACGCCGACGGTGTCCTTGCGCATGTTCCAGTACGGCTCGAGGTAGTTCAGCGCGTCGGCCGAACCGATGAAGTTGTGCATCAGGCCGACCGTGTGGCCGACCTCGTGCTCGCCCACCGAACGGTACGCGTCGCGGCGGAGGTCATCCCAGACTTCCTTGCGGGCCAGGGGCTTCGCCTCGGCCGGCGTGCACTTGGCGGTGTCGACGCAGCCTGCGTGACCCTTCGTGGTGAGCTCGGCGAACTTGGCGTCGTAGACCTTCTTCTTCGCCTTCGCGATGCTGAGGTAATCGTCGTCGAAGAACTCGAGATTGAACTCGCAGCCGATTTCCGGCTGGGGCTTCTTCGCGAGGCTCTTCTTGTAGTTGGTCAACGGGTCGGTGCCGAGCATCGTCTGCAGGGCGACCTGGCGGTAGAAGCTGCTGTCGCTGCTCAGCTTCGCCTGGAAGGCCTTGTTCGGGATGCTGCTCATTACCGCCGCGCGAACCTCAGGCAGGTTGATGAGCTCGCTCTCGAGACCCGGGTTGCCAGAGATCAGCTTCTCGACGATGGCCTTGCGGTCTTGCTTGCGCAGGGGCAGGTGGCCGACGTTCTTGTAGTTCTCGAGCTTCGCCGCGAGCTCACCCTGGGGCTTGAAGAAGCTACCCATCGGGCGGGTGCTGTCAGAGATTAGCGGCTGCTGCGAGTTCCACGGCCCATTCGCTGGGCGGCGGGGGTCAGTCGCGTTCAGGTTGTCGAACACGTAGTCCTTGATGTCCTTGCCGACCGTGAAGTCGGCCAGCGACACCTCGCCGTTGAGGACGTCGAGCGTCTGCATCGCAGCGCCCGTCCACGTGTCCATGCCCGGCCCGTAGACGTTCGCCACGGCCTGCACGACTTCGCCAGTCTCCGGGTCGGTGGACGACGGGCCGAGGCCGAGGAGGCCGCCCGTGATCTGCTCGACGTACGGAATCATGTTGTAGCGCAGGTCACCCATGCGCGCGTAGGTGCCAGCGGCGCCGCACGCCTCAGGAGCGCCGACCGGAACGGGGGTCTTGCAGACGTAGAACATCTGGGGCACGTCCTTCACCTCGACGCCGCGGGGAACCGCGACGGCGCGGCGGAAAGCCTTGTCCCAGCTCTGCTGCAGATCCTCGGCGGCCTTGTAGAGCTCCACTGGGGTGTTCTCGGTCGTGTAGTAGACGATGGGGCGCAGATCGCGCTTGGTGACGGGAATCGTCTTGCCGTCTTCCGCCTTCGTCTTGCCCGCCCAGATGTTGTGGCGCATCGCGTACAGCAGGCGGCCCGACTCGGTGAAGCCGTAGCCCTTGTTGTACGAGAGCATCTCCTGACGGAAGAAGCCGAACTTCTTCATCAGCTTTTCGCCGTACACCAGCGGCTCGTACTGCTGCACGCGCTCTTCGTCGACCTTGCGAACCGAGGTACGGATGCGCACCAGCGCGCTCTCGCAGTCGGTGGTCGGGTTGATCATGCAGTAGGGGATGTCGCCGTAGCCCGGGTAGTAGATGGTCGGCGGGTTCATGATCACTTCGGTGGTGAAGTCGAAGTAGTTCAGCTCGCCCTTCGGCTTCTCGGCGGTGATCGGGCCGCGGCTCTCGTACCAGGCGTTGTCGAGCTTGTTCTGGTCTTCCGAGGTGACGTAGCGGAAGTAGTTGCCGCTGCCGTTCAGGCAGTTCGAGTCGTAGCCAGCGGCGTTGGTGCAGTTGCGCCAGTTGTTGGCGACGTTGTGCGACCAGTCGACGCGCATGAACTTGCGCTCGTACCAGGGCTTGTCAGCCGTGTCCTCGGCGAGGACGTTGTTGAGCTCGCCCGTCGCGGCGTTGTAGCCACGCTGGCGATCGAAGTGGCTCTGGATCTTGTACGCGTACGCCGGCGCGCCCTTGTAGGGACGACCATCGCGAAACACGACCTTGCCAATCTTCGACTTCTCGGGATCGATGTTCGGGTCGAGGCCCGGAGCGAACTCGTAGGTACGGTAGCCGACGAGCAGGTCTTCGTGGATTTCCCACCGGACTTTTTCGAGCTCGCCGCCGTAGCCCACCGTCGAAGCACCCGAGGTCTTCGGGACGTCGACGACGGACTCCTTGATGTACCAGGTGCCTTCCAGCAGCTCGGACTTCGTGACGTAGTTCGGGGTGGTCCGGTCGATCAGGTCAGGCGTGCTGCAGCCCGACACAACCACCGCCACCGCCACCAACAGCGACGCAGAGTAGGTCTTCATTGAATTGGCTCCGAGAGTCTTTGCGGTGGTCATGTTCAGAACGCCTTCCCGTACGCCTTGTACATTCCGCGCATCAGGTCGAGGTCACGAATGGTGTCGCGGAAGACATCCGTCCAGAACTTGCGTTTCTCTTCCACCAGGGCGGGGTTGTTGGCCTGGTCTGCCCCCATGCAGCTGTAGCCGATGTAGCCGAGGTTGGCGAGGTAGGTGGGAATCGGGCAGGTGGTCGGATCCTTCACCATCTGAAGCTGATCCCGCGCGACGCCGACGAGGCGAACCGCCGGCGTCGAGTTGGGCAAGGCACCGTCCTTCTCGAGCGCGATGTAGCGCGAGCCCGTGTTGATGTCCTGCACCTCGACGGCGTGGAAGCCGGGGGCGATCGTCTGCTGCTCGCTTCCACCCAGCTTGATGATCTGGTTGGCCTTCGCGTAGTCGAGGTCGTAGTTGACGCGGAACAACGCCTCACCCAGGTAGATGGAGTAGATGCGGCTCGTCCACGTCAGCTGAATATTGCCCTGCGCCGGCTTCTGGTCGGCGGTGAGGCAGTTGGTGGTCTGGCCAGCCGAGCAGAGCTTGCCCGTCTCGCGCGGGTAGTCGAAGCCGCTGATCAGGTCAGAGCCCTTTACGAAGCGCTTCCACTCGAGGCCCGGACACACGCACTTGTTGCCGGCCGGCGGAGGGCCGTTCGGCTCAGAAATGGTGCAGCCCGGGTCGCAGGCGCCGCTGACTGGATCCGGGTTCGCGTAGACCTGATTGATGCCATTCTTCTTCAGGTACATGATCGGGCGAACCAGCTCTTCCTGATTCCCCCAGAGCGCGCTGAACGTGTCGGTGAGCTCCTTCTTGAAGACCAAGTAGTAGGGGATGTTGTAACGGCGGCTGTCGGCCGACTCATCGGCGTTGAGGAAGGTCGCGTCTGGGAAGACCGCAGCGAACATCGCGCCCATCTGGTCGTTGTAGTGACCAGCTTCCTGCATGCGGTTGAAGAAGCCGAAACCCGACTTGTAGTCGTAGCGGCTGTACATCCGGCGGCCCAGACCACGGGGCAGATCCGCGAACGCCGAGGCGTTGAAACGGTTGCCGCGGTAGTAGTCTTGCAGCGTTGCCCGGCCCGTCGCGTTGAGTGAGTCATAGTCGTCACCCTCGCTGACGATGTCCCACCGCGGACCATCCGCCAGGTTGCGCAACATGAACATGCCCGTCGGCGGAACCGACATCACGTTCAGGTGCTGGTTGATGCCGTCGAGCACCGCCATCGTCCAGTAGTCCTGGAGCATGGCGTCGACCGGGAACTTGCCGCGGATCTCCTGACCCTGGGCTCCGGTCTGCTTGAAGAACTCGAACACCCACTTCTTGTAGATGTCGGCCACGTTCCAGAAAGCGCTGTAGGTGCCGCCGAAGGCGCCGTTGCTGCTGAAGCGGTAGCGGTCGCGCCTGAAGTGACTCGAGAAGTAGTAGTTGTAGTAGTCCTCGAGCTCGGTGCGGGCCATCTCGTAGTAGTCGGGGCCACGGTCGAAGCGGTTGCACGAGAGGATGCCGCCGACATGGTCGTCAGTGCAGAACATGTACGGGACCTCGAGAATCGGGGTCGCGCCGATCGTAAGAGCGTACGCGTCCGGATCCTTCAGCATCTCGGGGTTGGCATCGAGCTTCGCCGCGAGGGCGTCGTTCGCTGCTTTGACCTCGCTGTACTTGCGGATCTCGCGCTCTTTGAACTTCGTGATGCCGCTCTCGATGACGTCCTTGAGGTTGGCTCCGGGGGCGCCGTCGCCGAAGTGCAGCGGCGACACCGAGTAGTGGAAGCGCTCGGTGTAGTTGGGAACCGCCGCCGACTTGTGCTGCGCGTTCACCAGCGGCAGGTCGAGACCCGCGCCGGTGATGGTCATGATCGTGCCGTCCGAGCCGGCGAAGTCCCGCTTCTCGCGGCGCGCGCTCTTGAACACTTCGACGTAGCCCGGCGCAGTGTCGCCCGAGTAGGCGAAGAGAATGGCCGCTTCGTCGTACTTGCCGACGCCGCTCCAGTCGCCGTTGATCTTGCCCGAGTAGTCCATGATCGAGCTGTACTCGTGGTCGTACATGCCACCTGTGAGTTGCTCAAGCGTGCCATCGGCCGTCAGCTTCAGGTCGTTCGGGGTACGCGGAACCTTCGCGACGCCGGCCGACTCGACCGTCAGAGTCTGCTTGCGCATCTGCCAGTAGCTGTCGAAGTAGTTGATCGCGTCGAAGCTGCCCTGGAAGTTGTGGCGCAGGCCGAACGTGTGGCCGATTTCGTGCTCGCTGGTCGCCTGCCAGGTCGACTGGCGAATGCGCTTCGAGATTTCGTCGTTCGCGATGATCTTCGCTTCCGCCGCAGTACAGGACGTCTTGTTCTGGCACTTGTCGTGCGCGCCGTTGGTCAGCGCGATGACGCGGGCAGTGCGGGTGTTCGACTCGCGGTTCGCGAGGCCAACCAGGGTGCGGTCGTTGAACTCGGCGAGGTAGATGTTGTTGCGCGAAGCCCAGTCAATGCGCTTCTGACGGTAGTCGAAGCTTTCCTTCACGTTGGTGAGGACGCTGCGCGAGGCCTTGCGGCGGAAGTCGGCGTCGGTCGCAGCGCGGCTCTGTAGCTCGTAGGGCAGCATGTGGATGACGTCGTCGCCGAGGTCCGGGTTGTCGAGAACCGCCGCTTCGAGCTGCGGGTTCTGCGCGAGAATGTCAGCCGCGACGCGCGACGAATCCTGGCTGTACTTCGGCATGCCGCCGGAAGCCTTCAGCGACTCCATCAGCGTGCCCATGCGGGCGGTCGGACGCTCGAACGCGCCCTTCGTCTGCTCGTTGCGGGTCGGGATGCCCTGCAGCTCGGCCTGGAGGCTCTGGCCGTTCTTGGCGACCGTGTTGATCGAGTACGAGGGGTTGTTGTTGATGTACGCCTTCATGTCGGCGCCGGTGATGTACTGGTTGATCGAGGTCTCGCCGAGGAGCAGGTCGATGGTGTCGAGCACCTGGCGGCCGTAGAGGTCGATGCCCCAGAGGTACGTGTTCGCGTTACCCGAGATGATTTCGCCAGTCTCCGGGTCGGCCGAAGACGGGCCGTAACCCAGCAGGCCGTTGGCCACGGGCTCGGCAACCGTGTTCATGAAGCTGTAGCGAAGGTCGCCGAACTTCGGCGAGAAGCCCTTCTTGCCGCACGCGCCATCTTCGAGAACAGGGTTGTCGCAGATGTAGAACGCTTGCTCGGCCGGGTTCGCGAGGTTGACTTCTTTTTCCTGCGCGGCCGCGGCGGCGCGGCGGAAAGCCTTGTCCCAGCCCTTCTCGAGGCGACGGGCAGCTTCCATGTACTCGTCGTAGTTCTCCTTGCCGCCCATCAGGTCAGCGCGGGTGAAGTAGTACTTCACCGGCTTCAGGGTGCGATCCTTGAAGGGAATCGGCTTGGTGCTGTCGGGCTCGCCGTTGGCGCCCTTCTGGAAGCTGCTTTCCCAGAAGCGGTGGCGGTTCGCGAGGCGGATGACGGCCGAGTTGTTGTAGCCGAACTTGCGGTCGTAGTTGAGGCGCTCGGTGCGGAAGTAACCGAACTTGCCCATCACGTCGTTGTCGTACTGCAGCGGCTCGTAGTCGCGGCTGCGGTTCGCGTCGACCTTCGACATCGAGATGCGCATCCGGATTTCGCTGGAGCCGCAGTCGTTCTGCTCGTAGCCGCGGAACCAGCAAGCGGGATAGTAGCCATACCCCTCGTAGTAGATGAGGTCGGGGTTGGCCATGTAGCGGCCCGTGTAATCCATGTACGTCAGCTTCGCGCCGGCCGCGGCGCAGTCGATGACGTTGCCGTCTTTCGTGCACTCACGTGCCGGCCAGTCGGTGGGGTCTTCACCCTTCTCGTTCGCCTGAATCCAGGTGCCCGAGCTCGAGCCGCCCGACGGATTCTGAATCGTGCCCCAGTTGAGGCCCGAGTTGACGTTGAGCACGTTCGCCGACCAGTCGATGCGAACGTTCTCGCGCTGGTTCCACGGGCGGTCAGAAGAGTTCTCGGCAATCACGTTGCCCTCTTCGCCGGTGGCCGGGTTGTAGTTGCGCTGAATGTCGAAGTGGCTCTGAATCGGGAAGGCCACCACCGGGGCGCCGTAGTACGGGTTGCCGCCCGAGCACTTGCCGTCTTTGTCGCAGTACCGGGTGGTGGTGCCAGTGACCTTCGACGCCTTGTCGATGTCGATTTCGGCGCCGACGATGTACGGATACGCGCGGTAGCCGACGATGTTGTTTTCCTGAATTTCGAACACCAGCTTTTCCATCACGCCGGTCTGGCCGGGGTAGGTGAAGCCGGTGGTGGCCGGGGTCCAGGTCACCGTGTTGCGGAAGTACCAGACGCCGTCGAGCAGATCGGCCTTCTTCGTCACGTTCGGCTGAACGCGGTTGATGTCGCCGTTGCTCTGGGTGCACGCAGCCGCGAACAGCGCTGCCGCTGCCGCCGCCAATGCACGCCATCGGATGGACGTCTGATTCATGTTGCCTCCGGTATTGGTGTTCTTCATTTCAGTAGCTCGCCGAGAAGGTGAAGCTGATGTTGGTAGCGTTGTCGGCCGGGTAGTCAGACCAGAAAGGGTTGCGGAAACGACCGACTGAGCCGCCTGCACCCGAACGCGGCGTCTGCAACGTCGAACCGGCAAGGCTGATGCCGTAGTGATCGGTGAGCTGGTAGTTCACCGCAACCACCGTCGAGGTGCGCTCGGCCTGGCCGGCGCCGTAGCGTGCGTTCGCTGGCAGCGTCTCGTCCGGGCCGATCGCAACGCCGTAGTACTTCCACGACCGCGCGTAGGTGTAGCCGACGATGAAAGAGAGCTCGTCCGTCGCCTGGAAAGAGACGTTCGCGCCGACGTTGAACGCCCACGCCGTGTTCCACGCCGAGAAGCCGACGAAGGCTTCGTCCTGGCCCAGCGCGCTCTTGCGGGCGCTGAAAGAGTTGAGCTGGCCGACGACCGCGGGGGCCGACGGGGTCTGGCTGGCGCCCGACACGTGGAAGCCGCGCGAGCCGTTCGCAGTGACCGCGACCTGGAACTTCCAGATGGGGCGCGAGAGCGCCACGCCCAGAGAGAGGTTGGTGATGAGGCGCGCCTGCCACGACTCAGGGGTGGTCGGAATCAGCACGCCGAAGGAAGGCGAGAAGGTGATGCCCGTGAGCCCGTTCTTGTAGAGACCGGGCGCTGAGATGCCCAGGCGCGTGTCAGCGGGAGAGAAGCGGCGGCCGTTCTCGCTGTCGGGCAGCGTGTATTCCCAGGCGCCGCGCAGCGAGAGGCTCACTGCAAGCTTCACGTCGCCAGCGAGGAAGACGTAGCGGGGAAGAACCGAGAGGGTCGCGCCGAAGTACGAGTACAGCGACGCGTCGACGAAGGTGCCAGTGCCCAGCGCGTGGTCGAGCTCGACCCCCAGCGACCAGCCACCCTGCTTTTCCTTCTCTTCGAGCGCTGCGAGCGAGCCGCTGGCCGAAGCACTGGCGGTGGTGCTGGCAGTCGGAGCAGCGGCAGGGGCCGCCGGCCTCGGCGACGGCGCCGCGGTGGGGTTCGTGGTGGGAACTTCTTTCGCCAGCGCAAGCGTTGGCACCAGCACGACCATCACGATTGCCGAACTCAGACTCTTCAAATGAACCTCCAACGAACCACTGGACGCCGGGTGTGGGGACACGACGGCCTGAGCCGCCCTGAGCAACCTTCGAACCAACGGCGCGAACCAACGTAACCAGTCGTAACTGCAGCGCAAACACTTTCTCCGACCCTGGAGCCTTGAGCCACGCCAATGGCAGGCGCGGGGGTACCCGTTAGGAATGCGGGCAGGATCATCGGAGAAAGCGACAGCAAATCGTCACCTGGCTTTCCGTCGGACATCGACGGCTCGAAGGGGCGGCGCTGTAACACAGGGCCGCGAGTCGGATCAAACCTGCGCAAAATGACGCGCCAAGACGCGCCGTTTCTGAAGGCACGAAGGTCTCTACGGCCGTTGGTTTAACCGCGATTTCTCGGGTCACCCTCGCGTCACTGCTCGGAAGAGAGCAGCCGCTTCAAGCGCGCTGGCTCGACCCGCAAGACGAAGGTCTTTTCCTGGGAGAAGGTGACGGCGCCCGGCGCTCCCTTCACCTTGCGAAGGTGCTTCACCGGCACGTAGCTCACCTCGCCACGCGGCTCGCCCTTGAAGTCCGAATGGTGCAGCGCGAGGTGGGCGGCGTCGAGCAGCAGCTCTTGCGGAGCGGTGGTGCCCCGCTCCAACGGGATGACGACGTGGGCGCCGGGTACGCCGCGGGCGTGAAGCCAGAGGAAGTGGGGCCGCGAGAGCTTGAAGCTCAAGGTGTCGTTGTCGCCGCTGCCCTTCCCGACCCAGATGCGCGCGCCACCGGCGGCCAGGTACTCACGGTAGGGGCGGGCCAGCAGCTCGTGCTTCTTCTTCGGCGGCGCAGTGGGCGGCGCGGCCTCGACCTGCGCCAGCTGCGCGACCAGCTTCGCGTGCTCGGCGTCGAGCTGGGCGAGGCGCTGGCGCGAGAGCTCGGCGCCGCGGGTGAGGCGGCGGTACTGGTGAAAGAGCCACTCGGCGTGTTGCTGGGCGGTGCGCGAGGGCTCGAGCGGAATCGTGCGGTCGGCGATGGTGCCGTCGGCCTGGTACTCGGTGAGCGTGACTTCCCTCGCGCCGCGGGGCACGTCGTGAAGGTGCTGCTTCAAGAGGTCGCCGTCTTGCCGGTACCGCGCGGCGAGTGGCGTCCGTGCGGCCTCGGCCTCGACCTTCTTGCGGGTGCGCAGCAGGCGGGCGATTTTTCCGAGCACGGGCGACTTCGCAGCTTCGACGGCGCGGGCCGTTTCGTTGGTGGCGAGCAGCGTCTCGGCGGCATGGGCCAGCGGAAAGTCGGGCGCGTCGCCTTTGAGGCGAAGGGTGCCTTCGGGAGCCGTCGACCCGCGCGGAAGAAACACCTGCCCCGGCCGCTCGGGCACGGGCGCCTGGGACGTGACGGCGAGGATGCGGTCGTTCAGCGTGAGGAAGACGGCGGGCGGCGCCGACAGCTCGAGCTGCAGCGCGTACGGCTTCTCGTCCTTCATCAGCGTGAGGGTCGCGCGCTGGCCGTCGGCTTCAATCGACGCGAGCTTCGCGCCGGTCAAGCTGGTGCGGGCGAGGTGCTGAAAGCCGCTGGCTGCTCCGGGGGTGCCTTTCGGCCTGTCTTCGACCAGCGAAAGGCGGCCGACCTGCGGCGCGGCGCACAGGTGCATCGTCACCGACCTGCCCGGCACGCGGAGCTCGAGCCAGACGCGGCCGGGCAGCGTGGCGTTGACCTTCTGAACGACGGCGCCCAGCAAGCCAGCCTGTAGCTCGGCGGCGACGGCGGCGAGCTCGCTGGGGCGAAGGGACATTTCTTTTTCAGCGCGTCGAACGCGCGAGCGCGATGACGGCGTCGAGGTCGAAGGGGTGCGGCGGCGAGAGCTGGTCGTAGCTGCAGTCGCGGGGCGACTTGTCGGTGCGCCAGCGAAGAAAGGTCGCGCCATGGCGGAAGCGAGCGCCCTGGAGGTAGTCGAACTTCACCTCGACGACGAGCTCGGGACGAAGTGGGGTCCACGACAGGTCTTTCTTTCCCGACCAGCGGCTGGGCCCACCTGGGGTGCGGCCGCTGCCGAAGCTGGTGCCGCCTTCATACGGCTTCACCTTTTCGATCAGCTCCTTCTTCTGTTTGGCCGTGAAGGAAGAGGTGTGGCCGACGTGGTGAAGGACGCCGGCGGCGTCGTACATGCCGAGCAGCAGCGCGCCGACGGTGTTCTCGACTTTGCCGGCGCGCCAGCCGCCGACCACGCAGTCGGCGGTGCGGCCGTGCTTGATCTTCACCATCACGCGCTTGCCGGGCAGGTACGGCAGCTCGGTGCGGCGGGCGATGACGCCGTCGAGGCCGGCGCCTTCGAACTGGTTGAACCAGTCTTTCGCGATCGCGGGGTCGGGCGTCTGCGGAGTGGGGAAGAGCGTCTGGCTGACGGGGACGAGCTCGAGCAGCTTCTGGCGGCGTTCGGCGAAGGGCTTCTGGCGCCAGTCTTCGCCGCCGACGGCGAGAAGATCGAACGCGACGAAAGCGGCCGGCGTCTCTTGTGACAGCTTGAGCACGCGCGACGCAGCGGGGTGGATGCGTTGCTGCAGCGTCTCGAAGTCGAGGCCGTTCGCGGTGGGGACGAAGAGCTCACCGTCGAGCACGCAGTCGCCGGGAATGTTTTTCTTCAGCAGCGCGACGACTTCAGGAAAGTAGCGTTCCAGCGGCTGCCCGTTGCGGCTGCAGAGGTGAAGGGCCTCGCCGTCCTTGAAAGGCAACGCGCGGAAGCCGTCCCACTTGGGCTCGTAGACCCAGCCTTCGCCCACAGGGATTTCGACCTGTGGGTCGGCCAGCATCGGTTCGATGGGTGAGGTGAATGGCAGGGTCATCGCGAGACCCGTGATGTTACGCAGCCAGCCGCTAGAAAGCCTTCAGGTCCTTCAGGATCCGCTTCGAGATGACGATGCGCTGGATCTCCCCCGTGCCTTCGAAGATGTCGTAGACGCGGATGTCGCGGAACCACTTCTCGACCATCTGGTCGCTCATCACGCCGGCGGCGCCCATCACCTGGGTCAAGTCAGCCAGGGTGTCGACGGCAGCGCGGGCGGCGTAGGCCTTCGACATCGACGCTTCCTTCGCGTTGCTGATGCCCGCGTCGGCCATCCACGCGGCGCGCCAGCAGAGAAGGCGTGACGCCTCGAGCCGGCGCTTGCTCTTCGCGATCAGCCCTTCGACGTGGTGGTAGCGCGCGATGGGGCGACCGAGCTCGAAGTTTTCCTTCGCGAAGTCGACGGCCTTTTCGTAAGCGGCGCGCGCGATGCCGACCGCCATCGCTGCGACCATCGGGCGGGTGGTGTCGAAGGTCTTCATCGCGCCCATGAAGCCCTCTTTGCCCTCGTAATATTTCTCGCCGCCCAGCAGGCAGTCTTCGTGAACGCGGCAATCTTCGAGCACGAGCTCAGCGGTCTCTGACGCGCGAAGGCCCATCTTCTCTTCGATTTTTCCGACGCTGAAACCGGGAGTCCCCTTCTCGACGACGAAGGCGCGGTGCCCTGCCCGGCCCTTGCTCGCATCGACGGTGGCGAAGATGACGACCCACGACGCGCGCGCGCCGTTGGTGATGTAGCACTTGCGGCCGTTGAGGACCCAGTGGTTGCCATCCTTGCGCGCGGTGGTGCGGATGCCCGCGACGTCGCTGCCGGCGGCGGGCTCGGTGAGGCCGTACGCGCCCCACTTCGGCTCGGGCGCAGTGAAGATGCCGAGGTACTTCTTCTTCTGTTCCGGCGTGCCCATGATCGCGATTGGCGGGCCGCCGAGGCCGGGGCCGGGCAGCGTGAGGATGATTGCCGGGTCGCCCCACGCGACTTCTTCGGCGCCGATGATCGCGAGCCGGTTCGTCTGCTTGAAGCCCTTCGCCTTCTCTTCGCCGAGGCCTTCGCCTTCGCCGCCGAGCTCTTTGGGCAGGCCGCCCATCGAGATGCCGAGGTCCTTCACCTTCTGCAGAAACGCAGCGGGAATCTCGTGGTTGCGGTCGGACTCGAGCGCGATGGGCCGCACCTCGTTTTCCGCGAACCAGTGAATCATCTGGCGAACGTTTTCCTGCTTCTCGGTGAGGCTGAAGTCGATCATGGGTGGCTCCTCTTTCAGCTCAGCGAAGGGTGCAGTGAAGGAAGGGGAAAGAGGTCGGGCGAGAGCAGCGAACGGCCGAGCTCGGCGGCAGCGACGGTCGCGTCGGCCGCCTGGGTGTGAAGGCCGTAGAGGGCGAGCGTCTTCGCGTCGCGCATCCACTTCTCTGACGGGTGGTCTTGCAGGTAGCCAGCGCCGCCGAGAATCTGCACGCCTGCGTTGGCGCAGAAGAAGGCGGCCTCGAGCGCTTGGGTCTGGGCGAGCGCGATGTTGGCGGTGGGCTGCTTGCCGCCGTCGAATTCCCAGGCGGCGCGCCAGACGAGCCAGCGCGCGGCCTCGACTGCGGTCGCCATGTCGGCGAGCAGGAAGGCGATCGCCTGGAAGTGACCGATGGGCTTGCCGAACGCCTGGCGTTCTTCCGCGTAGGCGCGGGCGTACTCGAAGGAAGCGGCGGCGAGGCCGACGGCGCGCGCGGCGGTGACGAGGCTCAACCGGTCGTAGTGCGCGCGCAAGACGGTGGGCAGCGCGCCGGGCGTGTCGAGCCGCGCGGCGGCGTCGAGCTGCAGCGCTTCGACGACGACTTCGCGAACGGGCATCGCCTGCAGACCGAGCGTGGTGTGGGTGCGGGTCGACCGGAGCCCTTTGTTGCCCGCGTTGACGAGGAAGACGCCCGCGCCCGCCAGGCCCTGGCCCGGCTCGACCTGCGCGAGGACGAGATGAAGCTCGGCGTCGCCGCCGTTGAAGACGTACGCCTTCTTGCCAGTGAGCTCCCACCCGCTCGCGGTACGGGTGGCGGTGGTGCGGAAGTCGTCCTGCGCTTTTCCTTCTTCGGCCGCGGCGAGCGCGGCGCGGCCGCGGTTGGCGAGCAGGCCTTTCAGCGCGGCGTGGGCGGCCGGCGTGTCGAGCGCGAGGAGCAGCTGCGACGCGGCGCCGGGGCCGTCGAGCGCGAAGGACGCCCCGACGTCGCCGATGGCGAGCTCTTCTTCGATCAGCGCGCGGACGAGCGTGCCCATGCCCTGCCCGCCCGCGGCCTCAGGCCACTCGACGCCGACGAGGCCGAGCTCACCGTACGCGGCGCGCAGCGCGTCGGTCGGGCCCGACTTCTCGATCGCGCGCAGCTTCGGCCGCAGCTCTTTCGCTGCGAACTGCCGAACAGTGGTCTGGATTTGGGTCAGCTCTTCGCCCAGCTCGAATGACGCCATTGGTGAGTTCCCTCTTCGCGGATTGATTCCGGAATCGGGCGGGCGTACCGCGCCGTTGACTTCGGAGTCAACCGCCTACAGTCGCGTGCGGCAGCGAAGGGTGCCCAGCGAGCCGAGCAGGTGGCTCTCGGGCGTGGACCCATCGTCGTCGATGAAGGCGAGGACGACGCGCGACTCGATCGGTAGCGCGGCGATGAGGTGGCGATCCATCGGGGCGCTGCCTTGCCGGCGCCATTGGTAGACGACGAGGGTCCCCTGCCCCAGCGGCTCTTCGCGCAGCAGCGCAAAGTCAGCCTGCGTTCCCCACGAGGCGACGGTGCGTTGTTTCTGCGAAGCGATGGCGTCGTCGACGGCGTGCTCGAGGGCCTCGCGAATCACCATGCGGCCGCGCAGGTTGGGCGCGTTGGCGATCACCTCGAGCACCTGGTCGGGCATCGGCGAGTTGCTGAGCTTCCAGGCGGCGGGAACTTCGAGCTGGCAGCGCAGCGTCGGCGCGCGGAAGCCAGGCGGAATCACCGGAACGGCGGGCGCCTCGGGCACCCCTTCCTTGTCGGGGCACCCGGCCAGCAGCAGCACTCCGAACAGCGCGACCCGGACCATGAAACCGAATGTGTTTCGGCGCGCGCCGGCGGTCAATCACGGTATGCAGCGACAGTGACGATGCTCTGGATCAAGGCCGTACACGTGATGGCGATCATCAGCTGGATGGCGGGCCTGCTGTACCTTTACCGGCTGTTCGTCTACCACGCGATGGAGACTGAAGAGGTCGTGCGGCAGCGGCTGCAGGTGATGGAACGCCGGCTGATCAACGGCATCGCGCACCCCGCGGCGATCGTCTCGCTCATCACCGGCGTGACGATGCTGTACCTGACGCCCGGCTACCTGACGCAGCCGTGGATGCACGTGAAGCTGACGCTGGTGGTGGGGATGATCGTGAGCCACGAGCTGGCCGCGCGCTTCCGCAAGCGCCTCATCACCGAGCCCCACGCGGTGCCGCACAAGACCTTCCGTATTCTGAACGAGGTGCCGACGCTGCTCATGATCGGCATCGTGGTCATGGTCATCGTCCGCCCCTTCTCGCGATGACTGCGCCGCGCCGCTTCCCCGACAGCTTCGTCTTTGGCGTCGCGACGGCGGCGTACCAGGTCGAGGGCGGCATCGAGAACGACTGGTCTGACTGGGAACGTGCGGGCAAGTGCCATTCGCCCGACGCGCGCTGCGGCAAGGCGGTCGACCACTGGAACCGCTTCGAAGAAGACATCGGGCTGATCGAAGCACTGGGCGCAAAGGCGTACCGGCTGTCGATCGAGTGGGCCCGGGTCGAGCCCGTCGCGGGGCAGTTCGACGACGTCGCGTGGGCGGCGTATCGCGGGCGGCTCGAGCTGCTCTGTGCGCGCGGCATCCGCCCCATCGTCACCATGCACCACTTCACGCACCCGAAGTGGTTCGCGGCGCAGACGCCGTGGCACGAGCCGTCGTCGCTGGTGTCGTGGGCGCGGTACGCGAAGAAGTTCGCCGAGCTCGTCAGCGGGCTCGACGTCGCGGTGGTGACCTTCAACGAGCCGATGGTGTTTCTGCTGGGCGGGTACCTGTCGGGGCAGATGCCCCCGGGGTTTTCGGATGCGGGCAAGGCGTGGGCGGCGGTGAGCAACCTCGCGCGGGCGCATGTGATCGCGCGGCAGGCGTTGCTCGACAGGTCGAAGACCGTGACGGTCGGCATCTCGCAGCACCTGATGGACTTCGTGCCGGCCCGGCGTTGGCACCCGATCGATCAAGCGCTCACGCGGCTCGCCGACTCGAACTTCAACCACGCGCTGCTCGAGGCGCTCACGACGGGCGAGCTGAAGATTCAGATGCCGGGAATCGCGGCGGGCCGGACCAGAATCGACGGCGCGCGCGCCTCGATGGAATACCTCGGCATCAACTACTACACGCGCTCGCACCTGAAGTTCGTCGCGGGAAAGCCGTTTCTGACTTTCGAGTTCCGCGACGTGCACAAGCGCGGGCTGACGGACATCGGCTGGGAGTACTACCCCGAAGGGTTCGGCCGGCTGCTGCGAACGCTGAAGCGATACGACAAGCCGGTGTGGGTGACCGAGAACGGCATCGACGATCGCAGCGGGCTGCGTCGCACCCAGTTTCTTCACGACCACCTGAACCAGATTCTCGACGCGCGCGTCGATGGCGTGGACGTGCAGACGTACCTGCACTGGAGCCTGCTCGACAACTTCGAGTGGCTCGAGGCGTGGGGCCCGCGGTTCGGGCTGTACCACGTGGATTTCGAGACTCTGGAACGCACGCCGACGCCGGCTTGTGATTACTTCCGCACCGTCATCACCACCCGGGAAGTTCCGCCCTTATGAGCTTCGGCCTCGCGACTGTTCTGCTGGACCCTCCGAGCACTTTGATTTTCGGCTGCGCGCTGGCGGCGCTTTCAGCGAAGTTGATTCGGGCGAACCCGTCGCCTGGGCTCAGGAAGACGGTTATCCTCTCGGCCGGTTGGTCGGCCTGGTACGGACTGTGTGTGGCGTGGTTCTTCTTCAAGCGCCCCGACTGGATGTTCGTCTACCTGCTGGACACCGCGAAGGTGCCGCTGGCTCCGGCGTTCATCGCGTTCTGGCTGGTGCTGATCGGCTACGGAGCAATTGGCGCGCTCGGCACGGGCCTGTTGATGCAGCAGGAAAAGACGGCGCTTGGCGTCGCGGCTTCGGCGATGGCGGTGGTGAGCATGGCTTTCATCTTTGCCATCACGGGCGACCAGTACGTGCACGTCGGCACCACGGCCCAGTACCTCGCGGGCAACGCGCCGGTGCTGGACGAGGACTCGACGATGAAGCTGGCGCTGAACGTGTCAGGTGCGGGAATCGTGGTGGGAATTCTCGCGGTGCTCGTGCTCCAGTTCCGCAAGCCGCGCGCCGCGTGAAGCCTGAGAAGAAGCCGCTGCTCGAGAGGGTCGGCGTCTTCTACTTCCAGAAGCGCAGCCTGAAGCGCCCTGCCCCAGCGGGAGCTCCAGCCGACGCGATTCACCTGCTGAACCCGGAAGAAAGGAAGGCGGTCGACCGCGTCGAACGGGGCGCCATCATTCGATCGTGTCTGGCCGGGGCTGTGTCGGCGAGCATCGCGGCGGCGGCGGAAGTCTGGGCGTCGGCGGCGCTGGGGGATGACGCGGCGCTGTTCAGCGACGCGAGCATTCGGTTCTGGGTGATCGTCGGCACGGCGACCGCGGTCGCTGCAGTGCTCGAGATTGCCTTTCTCTACTGGGACATCTTGCGGTCAGTGCACGAGCTGTCGAGCGTGACGGGCTTAAGGCTCTTTGGCGCGACGAAGGAAGAGGCGAACGAGGTGATTGCGCAGGGGCTGGCGCGCGCAGCGTTGGAGCTGCCGAACCCCCTCGAGATCGACAAGCGCATCAACCCGCGGCGCGAGGCGTCGAGGTGGCGGCTGCTGCTCGCGTCGGTCGTCTACAAGATGAAGGTCGGCGTCTCGAACTTTCTCATCAAGATGCTGGTGCGGCGCATTCTCGGGCGCGTGTTCGTGCGGTCGCTGGTCAACAGCTTGATTCCGTTTGCCGCGGTGCCAATCACTGCCGCGTGGAATGGGGTGGTGACGTGGTTGGTGATGAGGGAAGCGCGGCTGCGCGCGATGGGTCCGAGCGCGGCGCATGAGCTGGTCGAGGTGATGTTTGCTGACGCTTTGGCGCTGACGGATGCGGGGCGGCTCGCGGCGGTGAGGGCGGTGGCGGCGGCGATCGTGCGTACCCAGGATCTGCACCCGAACCTCGTCTCGTTGCTGAACGAGGTGATTCTCAAAGCGGGCGACACGGGCACGGCAGAGCTCGACGACCCTGACGAGTTTCTTCGTTCACTGAAGTCGCTGGCCGCGGGCGAGCAGCGGCTGGCGTTGCAGTTGGTGGCCGTCGCCTGCGTGATGGATGGCCGGGTGACGAGGCGTGAGAAGAAGCTCATCACCGAGGCCTTCACCGCGCTCGGCCGCCCGGTGATGATGGACGCGGTCGAGAAGCTGCGGCGCGAGTTCGTCGCCGGCAACGGGGTCGCCGACGACGCAGTTCGGGCGATCTGAGCCGCGCCACGGCCATCCTCTGCGGTGACTACTGAACGGCGAGCTGCTGAACGGCGAGATAGTTCGCTTCGGGGACGTTCGAGTGCTCGGTGCCCTTGACTCGAATCTCGTACGTGCCGGGGAAGAGCGCGGTCGTTGGTGGAACCCGGGACCCAGAAACCGTGGGCAAAAAAGAAAAGACCGCGCGCGATGTTCGACGCGGCCTTCGATCCTCAGCGCGTGAGAAAGGTCGGCTTGGGGGGAACCGCTACAGATTGTCCCAGCTGTAGCCCTCGGCATCGAGGGCGTGATCAGCGAGGGACTTGATCAGCTCGTCGTCGTTGTCGTCGATTCTGGCGAAGTGCGAACGGACGCGGCGGCGCACCTGGCCCGAGAGGACTTCGAGGATCTCGAGCTCTTTGGTGACAGAGGTCGCTCCGCGTTCCTGGATCTCGGTGGAGACGCGCGACATCGTGCAGGCGAGGACGAACAGGTCGATCATCGCGTCGGCGAGGCGCTTGGTGGCGAACTGCTTCCCGATGATGTTCTTGCCGTGCTTGCGCAGCACGCGATCGACGGCGGCGGCAAGATCGCGCGTGAGCTCTTCGAACAGCAGCTGCTTCTCTTTGATCGCCGGGTGCAGCGCGGCGAACGTCGTCTTGTCGCGCTTGATGACGTTGGCCAGCGACGCGCGGCGGCGGGCGTACTCGCTCAAGACGCCGAAGCCCTTGATGGGGTTGTCGAAGATTCCGCGCAGTGACGTCGACAGCTCTTTCAGCGACGAGCCGACTTCGTTCATCGCGGTGAGGGCGATGAAGAGGCGAAGGATGTCGTTGGTGCCTTCGAAGATGCGGTTGATGCGGGCGTCGCGCATCGTGCGCTCGTAGGGGAAGTCGCACATGAAGCCGTTGCCGCCCGCGATCTGCAGCGCTTCGTCGGACGTGCGCCACAGCGATTCGCTGCCGAACACCTTCGCGATCGCCGCTTCGACGGCGTAGTCCTGCTGGCCCGAGTCGACCAGGTGGTTGACCATGTTGACTGCCGATTCGGTGGCGTAGCACTCGACCACCATGTGGCCGATCTTCTGCTTGATGAGGCCGAACTCGGCGATCGATTTGCCGAACTGCACCCGCTCTTTCGCCTGCTTCGTCGACAGCTGAATCAGCTTCTTCATGCCGCCCACGGTGCCGCCGCCCAGGCCCGAACGGCCGGAGTTCAGAATCTTCATCGCGACGACGAAGCCCTTGCCGACTTCGCCGAGCACGTTGCCGACGGGGATCCGCACGTTGTCGAAGTGCACCGTCGTGGTCGACGAGGCGCGAAGCCCCATCTTGTCTTCGTGCGGCCCGACGCTGACGCCAGGCATGTCTCGCATGACGACGAACGCCGTCATGTTGCCGCGCTCGGCCTGGCCGCCCGTCTTGGCGAAGACGGTGAAGAACTGGGCGATGCCGCCATTGGTAATCCAGAGCTTGTTGCCGTTGAGCACCCACTCGTCGCCGTCACGAACGGCGGTGGTCTTGATCGACGCGGCGTCCGAGCCGCTGCCGGGCTCGGTGAGGCAGAACGCGGCGATCATCTCGCCGGTGGCGAGCTTCGGCATCCACTGCTTCTTCTGTTCGTCGGTGCCGAAGAGCAGCAGGCCGCGCATGCCGATCGAGCTGTGCGCTCCGACGGTGACAGCCACTGAGCCGTCGTACTTCGCGATTTCCTGCAGCGATCGCGAGTACGAGGTGGCGTTCATGCCCATGCCTCCGTGCTCTTCTGGGACGATCAGTGAGAACAAGCCAAACTGCCGCAGCTCTTCGATGAAGCTGGCCGGCAGCTCGCCCGCGCGATCCCACTTGCGGAAGTCTGCCTCGTGCGGCTTCAACAGCTGGTCCAGCGAGCCGATGACGTTCTTCAAGACCTCTTTGTCCTGAGGCTTCATCTTCGGGTACGGGACGATCAGCTCTTCGTCGATTTCTCCGAAGCACATCGAGGTGACGAACGAACGGTGGTCGGGCGATTCGGGGCGCATGCCGCTTTCATAGCGCAGCGCGTCGTAGCCCGCTGCACCCGTTCAGCCCGGGGGATGAGCCGCCCCCCACTGCCCGGATTCCTGCGGCTACTTCGAGGCGGGCAGGAGCCTGCGGTCAGTTCTTCATTGGAATCGAAGCGCCTTCGAGCCAGCCGCGCAGCTGCGCGTCGCCGAAGAGCTTGCCGGCCACGTGGTACTTCGAGACGAAGCCGAGAGACGTCGCCGCGTCCTCGCAGAGCACGGCAGTTGGGGTGAACACCGCCGAGTGGCACAGCTGCTCGCCCTTTGAGTCGATGCGAAGAAGCGCGACGTGGAAGTCCATGCCGACGACGTAGAGGCCCTCGCCATGCGTGGCGCGGAGTCGAGCGAGCAACGCCTTCACGTCGCCGTCGCGCGAGCGCACCGTCTGTTCGGGCTCGGCGAGGCTGCGCACGATGTACTCGCTGGCCTGCTGCGCGAGCTTCACGCGCTCGACCTTGAAGCCGGCGTCGCGCAGCAAGGTCGACACGTAGTAGCCGCACGCGATCGCGCCGTCTCTCGGGGTCTCGCTGGTGCCGTAAAACTCCCACGTCGTGCCGGCCCAGGCGGGAAAGAGCTGGGTGTCGAAGGCAGTGAGCAACGCCGAACGTGCGGTCGCCAGAGCGGCTGTCTTCTTCGCAGCGGTCGGCGCCTGCGCGTACGCGGCTCTCGACTGAACGCGCAGCGCGGCGAGGTCGCTCTTCACCTCGGAGTAGTCGCCGGCGGCGGCGAGAAGAAGGAGCAACGCTGGGCCCACGAGAGCTGCGACACGCAGGCCTGCGGATCCGTTCCTTTCGCAGAAACGTGCAATCTTCCGTCGCCGCCATGTCCGGATCCAACGCCCCTGCCCGCCCGCCCGCCGCCGATACGCACGACCTCATTCGTGGTCGGGGCGCCCGGGAAAACAACCTGAAGGACGTGAGCGTCGAGCTTCCGAAGCGGCGGCTGACGGTGTTCACCGGCGTCTCGGGCTCGGGCAAGTCGTCGCTGGTGTTCGGGACGATCGCCGCAGAGTCGCAGCGCCTCATCAACGAGACGTACAGCGCGTTCCTTCCGAAGGCCTGACGACGGCGATCATCGTGGACCAGGAGCGCATGGGCGCCAACGCGCGCTCGACCGTCGGCACCGCCACCGACGCGAACGCCATGCTCCGCGTGCTCTTCAGCCGACTCGCCAAGCCGTCCATTGGCTCGTCTCAGGCGTACTCGTTCAACGTCGCGTCGGCGAGCGGTGCCGGCAAGGTCGTCGTCGAGAAGCGCTGACGGACGTGACGTACGTGTTCGATGAACCGACGATCGGCCTGCACCCGCACGACATCCAGCGCATGAACGGCCTGCTGCTGCGGCTGCGCGACAAGGGCAACACAGTCCTCGTGGTCGAGCACAAGCCAGAGACGATCGCGATCGCCGACCACGTCGTCGACCTCGGGCCCGGCGCGGGCACGGCGGGCGGCGAGATCGTGTTCGAGGGCACCTTTGATGGACTCAAGGCGAGCAACACACTGACGGGTCGCCACCTGAATGATCGCGCGTCGCTCAAAGCGTTGGTGCGGCAGCCGAAGGGGGCGCTGAAGCTGCGCGGCGCGAACGCGAACAACCTGAAGAACGTCGACGTCGACCTTCCCCTCGGCGTGCTGGTGGTGATCACCGGCGTCGCAGGCTCGGGCAAGAGTTCGTTGATCCACGGCTCGGTGAGCGGGCAGCCCGGCGTGGTGACGGTCGACCAGGGCTCGATCAGTGGCTCCCGTCGGAGCAACCCCGCGACCTACACCGACATGCTGGAGCCGATACGCAAGGCGTTCGGGAAGGCGAATGGCGTGAAGCCGGCCCTGTTCAGTGCGAACTCCGAGGGCGCGTGCCCCACCTGCAACGGCGCGGGCGTCACCTATACGGACCTGGCGATGATGGCCGGCGTCTCCACGCCGTGTCTCGACTGCGAGGGCAAGCGCTTCCAGGCGTCGGTGCTCGGGTATCGCCTCGGCAAGCTCAACATCGCCGAAGTGCTCGACCTCCCGGTCAGCGAGGCGATCACCTTCTTCGCGAGCGGGAAGTCGGAGGTGCGGGCTGCGCACGCTGTCCTGCAGCGGCTCGCCGACGTGGGGCTCGGGTACATCAGGCTTGGGCAACCGCTCACCACGCTCTCCGGCGGCGAAAGGCAAGCGGCTCAAGCTCGCGACCCACATGGGTGAAGACGGCAGCGTCTACGTCCTCGACGAACCCACGAGTGGCCTCCACCTCGCGGACCTCCAACAGCTGCTCTGGCTGCTCGATCGCCTCGTCGACTCAGGGAAGTCAGTCATCGTCATCGAGCACCACCAGAGCGTGATGGCGCACGCAGACTGGCTCATCGACCTCGGGCCGGGCGCGGGTCGCAACGGCGGTCGCGTCGTGTTCGAGGGCACGCCCGCGCAGCTCGTCGCGAGGCCATCGACGCTGACTGGCGAGCACCTGGCGGCGTACGTGGGCGGGCCGTCGGTGAAGGCGCGCGGGTCGAAGAAGCCTTGACTGCAGTCGGGGCTCGACGTCAGAGCCGGCCGATCAGCCCAGCGCCGTCCGGTAGTCGACGTCGTAGTCATCGGTCGGAGCGGCGGCATCGACGTGCGCGCCGAGGAAGAAGCGTTCGACCGCCTCGGTGACATCGGCGGCGCTCTCAAGCCGGTTGGCGGCGTGCCGAAAGGCCGAAGCGCCGTAGAGCCCGTGCGCGTACCAGGCCAGGTGCTTGCGGAACTGGCTCACCGCGGGCAGCTCGCGCTTCGCCGCCGGAGCGTCGGCCGGCACGTTGCGCGCCGGCCCACAGAACTCGAGGTGATCTCTAAAGTGTTGAAGCACGGTCGCGCAGCGTTCGGCCGGCGTCGGGGCGTCGCCGCCTTCGAGCTGGCGGAAGATCCACGGGTTTCCCAGCGCGCCGCGGCCGATCATCACGAAGTCGCAGCGCGTCTGGTCGAGCATGCGATTCGCGTCGTCCACCGTCTTCACGTCGCCGTTGCCGATGATGGGAAACTTGTCGCCGACGTGTGCCTTGAGCTGGGTGATGACGTCCCAGTCGGCCTTGCCCGAGTAGCCCTGCGCGCGGGTCCGGGGGTGCACGGCGAGCGCGGCGACCCCTGCGTTACCCAGCGCGTCGGCCATCTGCAGGAAGTTTCGGTTCTGGTGGTCCCAGCCGCTGCGAATCTTGGCGGTCACCGGCAGGCCTGTCGCTTCGCGAATCACGCGCACGATGCTGGCCGCGCGCTCGGGGTCGCACAGCAGCGCGCTGCCCGAGCCCGACTTGGTGACCTTCTTCACGGGGCAGCCCATGTTGATGTCGATGATCTGCGCGCCGTATTCCTTGCCGATGGTCGCGGCCTTCGCCATCGCCTCGGGGTCGCCACCGAAAAGCTGAAGTGAGTACGGCTGTTCGACCGCCGCGTCGTGGCGCAGGTAACGCAGCGTGCGGGTGTTGGCGTGGAAGAGGCCTTGCGCGCTGACGAGCTCGGTCGGGCACAGCGCGGCGCCAGCGCGGAAGGCCATCACGCGGAAGGGCAGCTCGCTGACGCCGGCCATCGGCGCGAGCACCCAGGGGTTCTTCAACAGGTAGGGGCCGATCTGACGCACGGCTTGCGCATAGCGACTCGGAACAGCAGCGCGCAAGCGGTCTGACGCTGTTACCTTGCCGGTCTCTCTCATGTTCCGATTCCGGCTCGGCGGCATCCCCATCGAAGTGCACTTCAGCCACCTCGCCATCTGCGGGGTGGTGGCCTGGACGGCCGTCGAAGGCTTCCGCCCCGAAGGCTGGCCGGGGACGGCGATCGAGCCTGCGCAGCCGAACAGCAAGTTCGTCTACGCGCTGTGCTTCGCGCTCTGGATGTCGATTGTCTCGGTGTCGATTCTGATTCACGAGCTGGGGCACGCGGTCGTGTCGAAGGTGTTCGGCTACCGCCCCACTGTGCACCTGGTCGGGCTGGGTGGGCTGACCAACCCGAACGCGAACGAGACGATTCCGTGGCACCGCGATGTGCTGCTCACGCTTGCGGGTCCACTGTCAGGCCTCACCCTGGGTCTTCTTGCCGGAGCGCTGGGCCTCGCGCTGAAAGCCTCTGGCGTCGCGTCGAATCCGCTGACGTACGTGCTGTTCGGCCTCTTCGGAGCAAACCTCTTCTGGGCGGTGCTGAACCTGTTGCCAGTGAGCTCGCTGGACGGCGGGCGAATCGCGAGCGCCTTGCTGACGCGAATTTTCGGGCGAAAGGGGTTCTTCTTCGCGCAGCTGATCTCGGTCGCGCTGGGCGTGGGGGTGATTGTGCTCGCGTGGGACAACTTCCTGCTGGCGTTGATCATGGGCCTCAACGTCGTGCGCGCGATGGCGATGATCTCGGCGTACTTCCGCGGCGAGATGCCTCCGAACGGGCCGACGCATCCGTACGAGCTTGCGTTCGTCGCGGCCGAGGCGAAATACAAAGAAGGGAAGCTCGAAGAGGCGGCGGTGCTGCTGAGCGCGGTGGGTGAGCATGACCTGCAGCCGCAGCTGCGCGCGCGGGTACACGACCTGTCAGGGTGGATCGAGGTGAAGCAGGGCGAGGGCCGCAAGGCGCTCGATCACTTCTCGCAGGTGCAGGGGCTGACGGTGGCTCCCCAGGCGCTGGCGGCGGCGTTCTCGTTGATTGGCGACGAGACGCGCGCGCTGCCGCTGTGGGAAATCGCGGCGAAGACGTCGAAGGATAAGACCCTTCTTCACGAGTGGGCAGGCTCGCTGATTCGCAACGGCCAGCCGGATCGCGCGAAGGCGCTCGATGGGGTGAAGCCGGCGCTGGCGTTTGCGGCGGCGGCGCGCACGGCCTTCGTTCGCAAGGACTACCCGCTGGCCGGAGAGACGAGTGAGGCGAGCTTCAAGGAAGAGGCGAGCCTCGAGCGCGCGTACGACGCGGCGTGTGCGTATGCGCTCGCAGGCCGAACCGATGATGCGCTGCGGATGCTCGAGGCGGCGGGGACGACAGGCGGCTTGAGGGCGGATCAAGCCGAGTGGGACCCCGAGCTGGCATCGCTGAAGGCCGACTCCAGGTTCGGCGCGCTGCTCGAGAAGATTCGCGCGGCGCATCGCATCCGTTCCTGAAGCCCTGCTCAGCCAGGCCCGGATTACTCGCATCGCGTGACGATCGGATGACGCAGCCCGTCGTTAATCGTCGTGCCCATGACGTCCACGACTGCCGCCGTTGAGACCGAGAAGCTTGCCTGGGGGAAGAGCATCCCCTTCTTTGCCGTTCACGCCGCCTGTCTGCTCGCGCTGTATACGGGCGTGACGTGGCAGTGGGTGGTGATGTGCGTCGCCTCCTATTACGTGCGGATGTTCGGCGTGACTGCAGGCCTTCACCGCTACTTCTCGCACCGCGCGTACAAGGCCAACCGGGTCGTGCAGTTCCTGCTCGCGGTGCTCGGTTCGCTGAGCGTGCAGAAGGGCGTGCTGTGGTGGGCGGCGCACCACCGGCACCACCACAAGTATTCGGACAAGCCGGAAGACATCCACTCGCCGACGCTGCGCGGGTTCTGGTGGAGCCATGTCGGCTGGATCCTGTCGACCCGCTATGACGAGACCCGCTTCGAGTCGATCAAGGACTTCGCGCGATTCCCCGAGCTGGTGTGGATCAACAAGTACTTCCTCGTGCCGCCGATCGCGATGTTCGTGGGGCTCTTCCTCGCCGGCGGCCTGCCCTGGCTCGTCTGGGGCGGCTTCATCCCCACCGTGCTGCTCTGGCACGGGACCTTCACCATCAACTCGCTCTCACACATCTTCGGAAAGCGCCGGTACCTCACCACCGACACCAGCAAGAACAACTGGCTGCTCGCGTTGATCACCTGCGGCGAGGGCTGGCACAACAACCACCACTACCACCAGAACACCGCCAACCAGGGCTGGTTCTGGTGGGAGGTCGACCTCTCCTTCTACGTGCTCAAGGCGATGTCGTGGGTGGGGCTCGTGTCCGACCTGCGCCTGCCGCCCAACCCAACGAAGTTCGCCCACCTCAAGTACACGGACGCCCAGAAGGCCCAGCTGAACGGCGCGCCCCCCGAGGCGCCCCAGTTGCTGCCTGCGATGCCCGCTACCCGCTGACGTCGGGTGAAGTAGGTTTCGCCCCGCGGTGAAACCCGGAACCCCATCGGCGCGTAGTGACGAAGACGAGGCGCTGATGGAACAGTTCTGCCAGGGAGACGAGAAAGCATTCGACGCGTTGTTCACGCGGCACGCGCCGGCGGTGCGCGGGTACCTCGCGCGGATGACCGGGAGCGCGGCGGTGGCCGACGACCTCACCCAGGCGACCTTCGTCTCGCTCGTGCGTGCCCGCGGCCGCTTCATTCAGGGTGCCCGCTTCAAGCCCTGGCTCTATGCGATCGCCACCAACGCCGCGCGCGACCAGAAGCGCCGCCGCACGGAACGCCTGAGCGACACGGGCGAGCTTCCCGTCAGTGAAGGCGAAGAGATGGCGGTGCGCGACTTAGGCATGGAAAGACAGGTGCACGCGGCGCTGAAGCAGCTGCCCGAGACGCAGCGTGAAGCGATTCTGCAGCACCGGTTTCACGGGCTCTCTTTCGCCGAGATCGCCGAAGCCGAAGGGGTCACCGAGTCGGCCGTGAAGGTTCGCGCGCATCGCGGCTACGAAAGGCTGCGAGAGCTGCTGAAGGGGCTGTGGCCATGACCTGCACCCGGCTCGACGAAGTGCTTCGCGAAGACGCCTCGGCCGCTGCGCTGGCGCACGCGACGACGTGCCCGACCTGCGGCCCTGCGCGCGCGGCGTGGAACAAGATGAATGGCCCGGCGGAATCGGCGAGGCCGCTGGATGCGATTCGCGAGGCGGCGCGGGCCGAGCTCAAGAAGCAGCCGAAGTCGCAGCCCTGGTGGGTCGACGCGGCGACGCTTCTCGCGGTGAACCTGGTCGTGTTCGGGCTGGCGATGTCGCTGATGAGCCACCCGCTGCGGCACCCCGAGTCGCCGGTGATGCGGTGGGGCAACGCGGCGGCGCTGCTGGTGCTGCTGATGGCGGGCGCGTGGTTCGCGATTCGCCCGGGTGGCCGCACGGCGCGGCTCGCGATGCTGGTCCTCGCGGCGCTGGGGGCGATCGGCGTTTCGTTGGGTGGGTCGGGCGACGCAGGCGCCAGGCCTTTCGCGTCAGGGCTCGGGTGCGCGGCAACGGAGGTGGTGGTGTCGCTGCTGCCCGTCATCGCGGCGGTGGGGCTGACCCGGAAGTTCGCCTTCGATCTCACCCGCACCATCGCCGGCGGCCTCTCGGTGGGCGCGACCGGCATGCTCGTGCTGCACCTGCACTGCGTCAACGGCGCCGCGGCGCACCTCTTCGTCTTTCACGTCATGGCCTGGGCCGTCGTCGCCGCGGGAGTCGTCCTCGCGCGGCGCCTCACGCCCAGCCGTTCGTACGCCGGGTAGGCCTTTTAGTTACTTGGCGGGAGCCGGCTTCGGCGCGTCCTGCTTGTGAAGCGCGCACGCGGCGACGGCCTTCGTCGGGTCGATCGAGTCGCTGCCTTCGGTGTGCTCGAGAATCTTGCGGCCGTTGCCGATCACGAAGGTGTGGCGCTGCGCCATGCTGAGCACGGGCATCTTCGCGTCAAAGAGCGCGACGAGCTTGCCGTCGGCATCAGCGACGAAGCTCTGCGGCGCCTTCAGCTCGGCGCGCCACTTCACCAGCGTCGGGCCGTCGTCCATCGAGACGGCGATGACGTTGCCCTTCAGCTTCTGCACTTCGGCAAAGCGATCGCGGTACGCCTGCATCTCTTTCGTGCAGCCGCCAGTGAAGGCCTTGGGGAAGAACGCGAGGATGACGGGCCCCTGCTCGACCAGCTTCGAGAGCGTGAGCTCCTTGCCGTCGATGTCTTTGACGGTGAAGTCGGGGGCAATGTCGCCCACCTTCGGGGTCGCAGCGAGAACGGCGGCAGTGAGCAGGGCAGAGAGCATGCCCGAAGCTCTAACACCGTCACTTCATCCGCGCCCAGACGGCCTTCGCCGACTCGCGGGCGTGCGCGGCCAGGTCATCGACCTTCACCGCCAGCACCTTGCGCGACCACAGACGCCACACCCCGTCGACCATCACGGACTCGACGTGGCGAGAGGAAAGGCCGTGGATGAGGTGGGCGGCCAGCGTCGTCGCGTCCAGCGGCGTCGGCGGCCGATAGTCGAGGATGATCAGGTCGGCGATCGCCTTGGGTTGCAGCGGGCCGATGGGCGCGTCGAAGGCAGCGCTCGCGAGCCGGTGCCCGTTGGCGAGAAAGCGAAGAATGTCGATCGGCTGCCCCGCGTCGCGCGACTTGAGCCACGCCGCCTGCGCCTCGGCGAAGACATCGAGCGACATCGCGTCGGTGCCCAGACACCCGCGCACGCCGAACTTCCCGGCCGTCGCAGTGCCCGTCTGCGTGAACATGTTGCTGCGCGCCGCGTGCACCAGCCACGCGCCGGTGCTGAGCAGCGCGTTGAGGTCGTCCCAGGAAAGATGAACGCCCTGCGCGAGAATCGTGCGCTCGCTGACGAGGCCGTGCTCGAGCAGGCGGGCCAGCGGAGATTTTTCGAACCGCTCGTGCGAGGTGCGTTCTTCGGCGGCGTCTTCGGCGAGCGCGAGGTGAAGAAAGGCTTTCGCGGCGTCGAGCACCCCCTTCACGCCCTCGAGCGCGTCGGAAGAGAGCGTCTCGAGGTCGGCGACGCCCACGGCTCCGCGGAAACGGCCGCGCGCGCGCTTCACGTAGTCGAGGCACTCTTCGAGCCCTTCTTCGCGGCCGATGGCGCCGAACCGGTCAGACACCTGGTAGCCCAGCACCGCGCGAAGGCCGACGCGGCCGAGCCCGTGCGCGACGCGAGACAGCGAGCCGGAAATCGATTGGGGCGACGCGTGGAGGTTGAAGACGGTGGTGACGCCAGACAGCAACCCTTCGACCGCTCCCATCGACGCGGCGGCCTCGACGTCGTCCGGGCCCAGCGCGCCCTCGAGCGCATGCAGCGCCTGGCTCTCGGCCCCGAAGCCCAGGCCTACCCTTTCCACGCCGCGCATCAGCGCGCCGTGCAGGTAGTGGTGCGCACTGACCAGGCCCGGCATCACCAGCTTGCCGTCGAGGTAGAGCACCTCGTCCGTGGGGTGCTCGTCGACCACCGGCCCACGCTGGACGATGTGCCCTTGTTCGATGCGGAGCGAGCCAACCTCGACCGATGCGGGCTCGAGCTCGACCAGGGTTCCGGCTTTGAGCACGGTGGCCAAACGGCCGCGGAAAATAGCAGCGCCCGTCGGCTCCTCGGTGTCCGACTTCCGGGCAGATCTGCGTTTTCGGTACGTTCGGTGTCGTGACAGGGGTTTTCAGGCGGCAACGCGCCATTACATCGTCCCAGTGACGGCCACAGTGGCACACACCTTGCCTAGGGGCGCAGCGAAGTCCCCTCAGGGAGCACCATGCGCACTGCACTCCTCGTCACCTGTTGCTGTCTCATCGGCTGTGGCCTGCCGCCTTCTGAAGACCCGAAAGACCTGGCTGAAGCGCAGCAGGAAATCGTCGGCGGCGCGACGGACACGGGAGACCCGGCGGTGGTCGCGCTGACGGTGCAGGGCCAGGAGTACTGCACAGGGACGCTCATCGGCCCGAAGACGGTGCTCACCGCCGCGCACTGCATCAACGTCTACGGCGCGTCGAGCCAGGTGAACTATTACGTGGCGTTCGGCACGTACGCGTCGCAGCCGTCGCAGCGGGTGAAGATCATCAGCCAGACGGCCGACCCGCAATACAACAAGGCCTCGGGCGACTCGCATGACTTCGGCATTCTGCAGCTGGCGACGCCGGTGACGAACGTGGCGCCGATCGAGATGAACGCGCTTGCGATGAACGCGACGCACGTGGGCCTGGCGATTCGCCACGCGGGCTTCGGCATCACCAGCGGCAATGGCAGCGGCGGCGGCACGAAGCGCCAGGTCAGCTATACGGTGCGGCAGGTCTCCGAATTTCTGATCGAATCGGGCGCCAACGGCAAGCAGACCTGCAGCGGCGACTCGGGCGGGCCGGCGTTCATGGTCATGCCGGGCAACACGGTCGAGACGCTGGTCGGGGTGGTGAGCTTTGGCGACGAGGCGTGCACCCAGTTCGGCGCCGACGGCCGCATCGACGTGGTGCTGCCGTGGATCAAGTCGACGATGGCGGTGTGGGAAGCGGCGTCGTGCGGCCTCGACAACAAGTGCAAGGCGGGCTGCACGCCGATCGATCAGGATTGCGCGTGTGCGGCCGATGGCGCCTGCACGGCCGACTGCGTCGACCTGAAGAAGGACCCCGATTGCCCCGTCGCTTGCGTCGGCGGCAACACGTGCGCGACTGAAGCGTGCCCGCGCCCCGACCCCGACTGCATCCCCGAGGGCGGCACGTGTACCAACGCGTCCCAGTGCAAGGGCCAGGTGTGCATCAGCGACGATCAGCACCCGAACGTGAAGTACTGCAGCACCGCGTGCACGCCGTCGAACAACACCTGCATCACGGGCATGGAGTGCGCGCCCCAGCTGGTCTGCCTGCTGAAGCAGAAGCCTACGAAGGAGCCGGGCGACATCTGCACCGCCGCCGATTTCTGCACCCACGGCGGCGTCTGCGCCGGCCCGGTCGCAGCGAACACCCAGCGCTGCGTCAGCGCCTGCATCGTGCAAGGCGACTGCGCGGCCGGCACCACCTGCGAAGGCGGAGCGGGCGGCCAGCGGTTCTGCCGCGCGCCCGAGTCGGTGCTGCGCTTCCAGGACATCGTCCTCGAGCGGGCGACCGCGGAAGGCAAGGCGGCGGCGACAGGCTGCGCGGCGACCGGCTTCAGCGACCTGTCGATCCTCACCGCGCTGCTCGGAGGGCTCTCGCTAATTCGTCGCCGCCGATCTTGAATCGGCAGGCCGGTTCGAAAAAGGGAGGCCACGATGGGAAGACGGGTCGGGTTGGCCGCCTGCGCTTTGCTGGTGGCCTGCGCTCCGTCTTCGTCCCCTGAAGCCAGCGCTGTGTCTCAAGGCATCGTCGGCGGCACTGTCGACCTCGGCGACCCGCAGGTCTTTCAGCTGCGCATCACCGGGGTGCCGACCGGCAGTGGCACCTGCAGCGCGACGTTGATCGGCGCCCGCACCCTTCTCACCGCCGCGCACTGCCTCGACCCGAAGCGCTTCGGCGCGACGTCGCTGACCTTTGCCGCCAGCAACGCGTCCGACACCTCGACGGCAACCGACTGGCGCGACGTCGCCGAGACGCGCATTCATCCCGGCTACAGCTCGGCGACGCAGGTGAACGATGTCGGGCTGGTCTTGCTGCAGACGGCGCCGGGCCTGACCCCGAAGGGCTGGAACCCGCTCACAGTCGCGACGTACGGCGGGAAGCCGCTTCGCGCGGTCGGCTATGGCAGCACGGCCCCGTACGACGGCGGCACGAACGTGAAGCGCCAGGTCGACCTCACCTTCCGCCAGCTGACGAACGACGAAATCTGGATTGGGGATCAAGAGAGCAAAGGCATCTGCACCGGCGACTCGGGCGGGCCTTCGTTTCACACGTTCGTGGACGGCGTCGAAAGAGTCGTGGGCGTTCATTCCACTTCATCGCTGCCGGCGATGTGTCTCGACGGCGTCGACCAGCGCGTCGACTTTCACGCCGCCTTCATTCGCGCCTTCTTGATGGAGAAGGAAGCCGCGGCCTGCTGGGAAGACGGGCGCTGCGTGATGACGGGCTGCGCGGGTGTGGATGTGGACTGCGTCTGCGGCGCCGACGGGATGTGCACCGACAAGTGCCCGAGCCTCGCGATGGATCCCGACTGCCCGGCCGACTGCATCGACAACGGCGTCTGCGCGGTGGGCACGTGTCCGAAGCCCGACGTCGACTGCGGCACCTTCACCGGCGCGTGCGCGAAGCCGCAAGACTGCCTGGCCAACCGCTGCGTGACCGACCCCCAGCACCCACGGCCGTACTGCAGCGCCAGCTGCGCCACGTCGTCGCAGTGCGATTCCACGATGGAGTGCGATGGCACCGGCACCTGCCGCTACAAGCAGCTGCCGACGGTGACAACCGGGGGCCCGTGCATGCTCGGCAAGTCGCGGTGCGAAGACGGAGCGATGTGCGTCGCCCACCTCGGCCGGCCGCAAGGCACCTGCACGCCGATGTGCCTGACGGACTCCGACTGCGGCGACGACGGCCGGTGCGTGGGAGAGGAAGGCCAGCCGAAGTTCTGCAAGCTGCCGGTGACGGTGCCGCTGGCCAGGCTCGAAGGGCCGGTGGCCGTCGTGGGTTGTTCGTCGGTGCCCGGGCTCTTCACCCTGCTCGGGCTACTCGGCCTGCTTCGCCGCCGGCGCCGTTAGCGCGCGCCGCGTCGCAGCGAGCGCTGCGGTGTCGTCGAAGACCACCTTGCCGCGCTGCTTCGAGACGCCGAGCTTTGCCCACAGCGCCTCGAGGTTCGCAGGCTCACCCTTTTCCCCCAGCCGCGCGTGAAGGTTCTGCAGCACCTTCGTGCCGGTGGCCGCGTCGCCCAGCGACAGCAGCTGGTCGAGCGCGAGGTGCACCTTGCCGTCGCCGCCCTTCTCGAGGATTCCTTTCAGCGCGTCCTGCAGTGTCTTCTTCCCCTTGGTCTGCGCGCGTAGCTCGAGGTCGGCAAGCAGCCAGAAGCGCGCGCCACCCCAGTACGTGTTTCCCCACGACTGGGTATGGGCCATGCCCTTGTCGCTGGCTCCGTTCGGCATCCCATCGAGGAACTCGCCCCAGACGCGCTCGGGTGAAATCTGCCCGGCCTGCGCGCGAATGATCGGCTCGACGTAGGTGGCGAGGCCCTCTTCCAGGTACAGGTAACGGTCGTCGAGGTCGGCGAACCCGAGGTGCACCAGCTCGTGCGGCAATCGCCAGTCAGCGGCCATCGAGGCAGCCGTCGCGTCGCGGCCGACCTGGATGCGAATCGCCCGGCCGCCGTAGGTCATCCCGCCTGAGACGTGGCCGCGCATGCCGGTGAGCACGGTGAGGGTGGCCGACTCGCTGGGAAAGCGGCCGTAGTACGCGGCGGTCGCCTTTGCGGCTGCTTCGACCCACTCCCTCACTGCGTCCCGGCCCACGGGAAGGTCGCCGGCCGAGATGAGCAGACGAAGCCTCGCGCCGCCCACGTCGAGGTAGGTCTCGGCGAAAGGCAGCGCTCCATCGAAGCCGACAAAGCCCGGGGCTTTCGTCACCTGCGACCAACCAGAGAGGGCGACCGCCAGGGTCAGCGCGAGCATGGAAAAGGCTTAACGGCGGAACAGGTAACCGCGCCCGCGCAACGTCACGAAGTGCACCGGGTTCTCGGGGTCGGGCTCGAACAGGCGCCGCAGCCGCAAGATGAAGTTGTCGACGGTGCGGTCGGTGGGAAACGCGTCCATGCCCCACACTTCTTCGAGAATGTCGGTGCGCGAGAGGGCCTGGTTTTCGGCGCCGACGAAGAGCTCCATCAGCTTGAGCTCTTTGTCGCTCAGCGAGAGCTCGCCTTCGTTGGTCTGCGCCTGGCCGGTGTCGAAGCGGATCCAGAATTTTCCCAGGCCGAAGAGAGGGCGCCCCGTCAGCGTCGGCGCCTTTCGCGCGCGTCGCAACAGGGCCCGCACCCGCGCGAGCAGCTCGGACACGTCGAAGGGCTTGGTGAGGTAGTCGTCGGCGCCCGCGTCGAGGCCCTTCACCTTCGAGGCGATGTCGTTGCGCGCGGTGAGCATCATGATCGGCACCGCGACGCCCTGCCCCCGCGCCTGCTTGATCAACGCAAACCCGTCGCCCTTCGGAATCATCGCGTCGACGATCGCCAGCGAGAACCCGGGCCGGGAAATCGCCGCGAGCCCCGCCGGGAAATCGCCCGCGATCTCGACCTCGTGCCCGACGTGGGTGAGGTTCATCGCCAAAAGCTGCGCCACCAGCGGCTCGTCTTCCACCACGAGGATCCGATCAGCCATGGTGGCCCTCGGCCGTCGCGAGCGTCAGCGTGAAGGTGCTGCCCTTGCCTTCGCCTTCAGACTTCGCAGACAGCTCGCCACCCATCTGCCGGGCCAGCTGCCGAGAAAGAGAGAGCCCCAGGCCGCTGCCGTGGCTCACGGCGCCCTTCGCCGCGCGTGCGAAAGGGTCGAACAGCCGTTCGGAAAGTCCGGGGTCGAAGCCGAGGCCGAAGTCGCGCACCTCGAGCCGCCAGCGATCCGCGTCGACCGCGCTGTGCAGCTCGACCTTGCCGCCGCCGTACTTGCGCGCGTTGTCGAGCAGGTTCTCGAGGATGACGCGGAACGCATCGGGGTTCGCGTAGACCTTCGTCGCCGTGGATGGCTGCACCGCGACGGCTTCGGCGCCGAACCCGTGGGCGCGGTGCGCGAGAACTTCGGCGACCATGCCTCCCGCGTCGTGCGCTTCGAGCGCGCCGCCTTCGGGCAAAGAGACCGCACGCTGGTAGGCAAGAATCGTCTCGGCGAGGTGCTCGAGGCGATCGCACTCGGCGATGCCGCTCTTCAGCAGCGGGGCGTGCTGGGTCGCAGGCACCGAGCCGAGCTGGAGGCTCTGCAGCAGCGCGCGCACGCCTGCGATCGGCGTCTTCAGCTCGTGGCTGGTGAACTGCAGCATCCTTTCCATCCGGATGCGGGCCTCTTGCCGGCGGCGCGCGACGACGAACAGCACCAGCATGCAGAGAATCAGCGCGAGCACGAAGACGCCCGACTCGCCGGCGATCATCAGCAGCAAGCGTTCGCCGCGCGCGTCCAGGGTCGAAAGCCCGTTCTTCAGCTCGAGTGGATCCTTCGTCGTCAGGGCGAGCAGGTCTTCCGACAACGCCTGTTCCTGCGCGATGAGGCGGCGGGCGAAGGTGCTCCACCAGGCGACCAGCGCCGCGATGATCGCGACCGCCGTCGAGAGCACCAGGTACTCGAGCCGGCGGGACATCCATCGGACGAGGCGCATCTTCGCTAGCCCGGGCCTGGGGTGCGGTTCAGCGCTTTGAGCGCGACGTCGACCATCGCGTCGGGGCCCCCGCGTTCTTCGGGGAAGGTGCTCAGTGCTCCCTTCACCGCGAGCGTCACATTCTCGCCGAACGGGCCGCCGTCGCTGAACAACGCGAGGTTGTGCTTGAGCAGGCGTTCGGCGTCTTTCTGCGAGACATCGTGAAGCAGCACGCCGAACCGCGCCGCGCCCAGGTGCGCGACGACATCGCTGACGCGGAAAGAGGCCCGCAGCCGGGCGCCCATCGCCGCCACCGCTGCGTCTGCTTCGAGCCTCCCGCGCGCTTCCTGCAGCGTCATGAGGCCACCTTCGAAGACCAGCAACGCCAGGGTGCGACCGCGGCGCGCGAGCAGAATCGCGCGCTCGAGCTCTTCGAGGAGCACGGGCAGGTTCGGAAAGTTTGGGAGCGTCGAGCCGCGGCTCTGCAGCGACTGCGCGCGGCGGCGCACCATCACCCGCACCCGCGCCAGCAGCTCGTGCCCGTTCAGCGGAGCCGAGAGCACGTCATCGGCGCCCGACTCGAACGCCTCCATTCTTTCCTTCCTGCTGTCGCCCTTCGCGAGCATCACGACGGGCAGCTGGCCGTGGCGGGCGTCGGCGCGAATCGCTTTGAGCAGCGAGAGGCCGTTGACGCCTTTGAGCTCGGTGGCGAGGACGATCAGCGCTGGCGACGACTGGTCGAGCGCGTCGAACAGCTCGCGCGGGTCGAGGCAGGGCGTGACGGCGAAGCCATCGGCCGAAAGCGACTCGGCGACGGTGCCGAGCAGCGTGCGATCTGCCGCGAGCGCGAGCACCGACACGCCGCGCGGATGACCCGCGAAATCGGCCGCCATCTTCAGCAGCGACGCAGCGTCGGGCAGGCGGTGCACGTAACCGGTGGCGCCCTTCGCCTGGGCCTTGAGGCGCGCCGCGAAGCCCGCGTCGTTCGCCATCAACACCACCGGGCCGATTCCTGCCTTGACGAACTCCTGGCACAGCTCGAGCCCGTCGATGCTGGGACGATCGGTCGCGATGAAGACGACATCGGGCTTCTCTTCCATCGACGACAAGAGCGCGCCGTGCGGATCCGGAAACAGCCGCACCGGGTAGCCCTTGCCCGCGGCTTCGCTGCACGAGAGCGCGAGGTCTCCACTGCCGTCGACGACCACCACCTTCAGCGGGCGGGCGACCTTGCCGCCACCGGGAAGCGGAACCGTCGCTCCGGCGCGAACGAGCTTCACCTCGAGCGCATCGAGCATGCCGGCCATCGACGCCAGCGCCGCGGCGGTCAAGGTGCCGTCTTTGTACTTCTCGAACAGGTCTTCCATCTGCGCGCCGAGGCGTGAGACCTCAGGCAGGCCGAAGGATCCGCCGGTGCCGCGGAAGCGATGCGCCTCGGTGCGGAAGGTCTTGATCGCCGCCTTCGCGTCCTTGCCGCGCAGCTCGGGCAACGCGGCGCGCATGTTGACCACGCGTTCTGCCGCGAGCAGCAGGAAGTCGGTGAGCAGCTCGACGGCGGTGGTGATGTCGAGCTCGAGCTCGTCTTCCGGCTGCAGCGCCTGGGGCTCGGGCGTCATCCCCGGGAAACGGGCGATCGCGCGCTTCAGGTCTTCGACCGAGATGGGCTTGTGAAGCACCGCGTCGACCTTGATGACGTTCAGCAGGCGCTGGCGGCTCTTGATGTCGCGGAAGAAGGCGCTGACGAAGAGCA
Organism: Myxococcales bacterium; assembly: GCA_038206395.1. GTDB lineage: Bacteria > Myxococcota > Myxococcia > Myxococcales > Myxococcaceae > JAGSPQ01. The sequence goes on from JBBRAX010000007.1 coordinate 173,035, forward strand.
GGGGCAGCTGTTCCTGCGAGTACAGCGCGCGCACCCGATGGGCCACCTCGTCGCCCCGCATGCCGGGCAGCAGGCCGTCGATCAGCATCAGCTTGGGCTTGCTCGCTTCGATGAGCTTCAGCGCCTCTTCGCCCGTGCGGACGGCGTGGCATTTGACCCCGGTCGGCACGAGGACGCTCTCGACGAGGCGGTGGAACCCCGGGTCGTCGTCGACGATGAGGACCTGATCGGTAAGAACCACGGCCTCCCGATGTACACCAATCTTCACAGTTGGAGGGCGGCACAAACGCGGGCCGGTTGTTAAGAGCTGTGTCCCGTGGGGAAGCGAAGGGTACTTGCAACGCTGGCGCTGTCGCTGCTGTTGCATGCAGGCCTGCTGGCGTGGCTGATTTCCAGGCCTCGCGTCGAACCTGCCGGGGTGAAGCCGACCGAGCTGGTGTTTGTCGAGGTCGACCTGCCACCGCCCCCACCGCCGCAGGTGGAAGAGCCACCTCCCCCGGCGCCGGCACCTCCTCCCGCGCTCCCCAAGGTCGCCAAGGCAGCGCCCCTGCCGCCCCCCGTCGCGGTCGCGAAGGCCGAGCCTGTGGCGGCGCCGGAACCGCCACCCGAAGAGCCGCCTTCCGACAGGCCCGTGGCCGATTCCCCCCGAATGGACATGCCGCGCCTCGAGGTGCCGCGGTTGGCGCCGTCGGCGGGCCTGACCCTGTCGCTGGATGCGGGGTTCGTGGCAGAAGAAGAGCCGCGCAGAGGGCTCCACGCGCCAGAGATCTCGAAAGACCTGGTGGCCGACCTGACCAGGTCGACCATCGGCCGGGGCAAGGTCGACCGCGGCCTCGTGCACCCGTACTACCAGACCCTTGGCAAGGCGCTGCTGAAGAACTGGGACGCAGACCGTTCGGTGTCGGCGAAGGGCCTCAAGGGGTTCGCCGAGTCGACCGTCGAGAACACGAAGGCGTGGAACAAAATCTGGTTGGACAAGGCGAACGAATTCGGAAAATCGGGCACGCCTTTCGAGCTCACCAACAACGCGCGCAACAAGCCTACGAACGAGCGCCTGCTGCCGGGGCAAGACCTGCAGGCCCGGAAAGAAGTGCAGAAGGAAATGGCGAAGCAGTTCAAGTCGAGCCGCCGGGCCGAAATCAAAGTCACGCAGGCGCTGACGGGCAAGCTGCTGAAGGTCGAGTTGCTGAAGCCGAGCAACGATGCCTTCGTCGACAACCAGGCCGTGGTCGACGTGCGGGCTGCCGCCGAGCAGCTGCCGCCGCCGCCCGACGAGGTCATCAAAGGCAAGACGGAAATCATCAGCACGTGGGAATTCGAGCTCGTGGTGAGCATCACGCCGCCGGTGCCGACCTTCACTTTCGAGTTCGACGAGGCGATCGGCTTCGTCGACCTTCGGCTGCCGCTGGATCGCCGGATCTACAAGAAGGTCCGACTGCTGTCGGTGGATTGAGGGGGACGTTCAGAACGGGCTAGAAGTGAGGCATGAACACGCCACGCATTCTGGCAGCGGTGCTTGCTTTGACCGCTGTTGCGGCCGCCGCGCAGAACTACGTGGTGCAGCCGCCGACTACTCAGACGTACGTGCCGCTCTCAGCAGCGACCATCGTCACCTTGACGGAGACCGACGACGGGTTCGCCATCATCCCGCTCGGCTTCACCTTTCCGTACTACGGGCAGAGCTACACGACGGTGCACGCCAACACGAACGGCTTCATCGCGTTCGGCAACACGGCGCTCTGCGAGACGGGCCTCGGTTGCTACGACGGCCAGTCGATTCCGCTCGTGAATCGCACGACGACCAACATCCACAACGTGATCGCGCCGTGGTGGGACGACCTGTCGCTGGTCGCGCCAGGCGTGGTTCGCTACCAGCAGTCTCCGGGGGCGATCGAGATCGAGTACGCGAACGTCAAGAACCTCGGCTCGACGTACACGATGTCGTTCACGATCAAGCTCTCGTCGGCGGGCACGATCGAGATCCGCTACGGCGCATACACGATGACGTCTTCGAGCACGGTCACCGCGACGGCCGGCTTCGAGAACGCCACCGGCTCGATGGGCGCTGACCTGCTGGGCTGCTCGATCACCACCGCGGCCTGCGCGCAGGCGAACTGGCCGACGAACAAGGTGTACGTGATTGGCCAGCCGGTCGAAGCGGACATCGTCACCACGGCGGTGAACCTTTCGAACCTGGTGATCGGCGGCACCGGGAACCTGACGTTCGACGTCACCCCGACTTTCCAGAACTATGGGCAGACCGCGGCGACGGGCTTTCAGTGGAAGGCGTACCTGTCGAACGACGCGATCTTCGATGCGCTCGACCCCGTCGTCTTCACCTCGTCGACGCCGGTCTCGCTGACGCCCGCAGGCACCGCCTCAGCGATTGGCTCTGCGACTGGCGCAGCGGCGACCCTCACTGCTCCGGCCGCCGGCCAGTACTACGTGTTCGTCGAAGCAGACACGACGGGAGTCGTGATGGAGGCGTCTGAGCTCAACAACCGCGGCCGGACGCTGACCTACTTCGTCAACGGCCTCGACCTGGTCGCGACCAGCGTCTCGGGCCCCGCGAACAGCGGCCCCGGCAACACCATCACCGTGAACCACAAGTGGTTCAACCAGGGCACGTCGGCCCCGGCGGGTCCGGTCACGGTGCAGATTCTCCTCGTTCCAAACAACACGACGGCGACCACCGGCTTCGTCATCTACACGGGCACCCGCACCATCACCGGCGCCGAGACGGTGGATCAGGACCTGACCATCACCCTGCCCGCGAACATTCCCGGCGGTGACTCGTACTTCCTGCTGAAGCTCGACCCGCTGAGCGCGATTCCGAACGAGGCGACGAAGGCGAACAACAACGTCTACTCGGTGGGGAAGATCTCGCTGAAGCAGGCCGACCTGGTGAACCTGGCGACCGACTTCCTCGACCCCCTCACGGGCGCCCCTTCGCGCATCGGCTACTTCGGGCAGCCGGCGCGGGCGACGGTGAACATGTCGAACGTCGGCGGCGCGAACGCCAACAACTTCTCGGTGTGCGTGGTCGTCTCGACGGACGCGACCCTGTCGCTGCTGTCTGACACCATCGCCGCTGAAATTACGGTGCCGACGCTGGCCGCCGCCGCGACCGCCACGCTCGACATCCCCTTCACGATGCCGCTGAAGGACAAGGCGAGCGTCGATTTCCCGACGGGCAACTACTACCTGTTCACGATCTTGAACTGCAACGGCGCGGTCGCCGACTTGAACCCGGTGAACAACAACCTGCCGATCGCCGGCACGGTTCAGCTGCGCGCCCCGGCGCCGGATCTGACGGTGACGAAGGTCGAGGCCCCTGCCAGCGGCGGAGTGGGTGAGGTCATCCCCGTGCTGCGAACGCTGAAGAACATCGGCAACGTGGCGGCGGGCGCCGCGAAGTACCGCTACTTCGCGTCGGCGAACGCGATCATCACCGTCGATGACATTCCGCTGCAGATCATGAACGGCGGCACGGGCACCCTCGACGGCACGGTGACCCTGGGCATCGGCGTCTCGGACACCCAGACCGAGCTGGTGAAGCTGCCCGGCACGATGTCCCCCGGCACGTACACGATTGGCGTCGTGGTCGACCTCGGCAACGCAGTGCCCGAGATCGACGAACAGAACAACTCGGGGGCGTCGAGCACGCTGGTCATCGCCAACGCGAGCCTTCGCGTGTCGACGTCGCAGCTGCCGGACGCGGTCGTCGATCGCTCGTACAGCTACCACCTGGTCGCGCTGGGCGAGCAGGGCAGCTCCACCTGGGCGGTCGACGCGACGCAGGGCGCGCTGCCGATGGGCCTCGCGCTGAGCGCCGATGGTCTGCTCACGGGCACTCCGACCGTGCCGTCGGTGAACGCTTTCACCGTCACGGTGACCAACAATGGCCGCGACGCATCGGCGCGCCTGGTGCTTCGCGTGCTGCCGACGACGACGCAGGTCGAGATCACCAGCACGTTCCTCACCGCCGTGGTGAACCTGCCGTCTGAAAGATACGAGACGAAGCTCGGAGCGGCGGGCGGCGTGAAGCCCTACGCCTGGAAGATTGTCAGCGGCACGCTGCCGCAGAACCTCGTCTTCAGCACCGACGGCATCCTCTCGGGGTTCCCGCGGCTGGGCCTGACGGAGAGCACGACGACCCTCACCTTCGAAGTGACGGACTCGCTGGGCACGAAGGCGCAGAAGACGTTGCCGCTGCGCGTCGTCCCGCCGGGCTCGATTCTCTTCAAGAACCTGAGCCTGCCCGATGGCCTGGTGGGTGAGGACTACAGCACGGACGTGGCGGTGGCGAACGCGGACCTCACGCTGTTCGCGGCGATGCAGAAGCCGATCGTCTGGACGCGCGCCGGCGAGCTGCCGGATGGGCTGACGATGATGCCGTCGGGCGACGTGCTGCTGATCGAAGGCAAGCCGCTGCGCGCGGGAAGTTTCGTGTTCAGCCTCACCGCCGAAGACGCGAAGGGCCGCAGCGACACGGCCGAGTTCATCATTCGCATCTCACCGAGCCGCTTCAAGCTGTCGTCGGCGGGTCTGCCGGATCCGGTGCGCCCGGGAGCAACCGTCGACTTTGCGATCACCTCGAGCTCGCAGGCGAACCCGACTTTCGCAGTGGTGTCGGGAAGTCTCGCGCCGGGCCTGACGATGGCCGCCGACGGCAAGGTGACCGGCACGGTGCCGGCCGATGCTGCGAACGGCACGTACAACTTCACCGTCGAAGGCAAGGACACCACGGGCGCGACTGGCCTCGCAGGGTTCTTCATCAACGTTCAGAAGGAAGCACGGGCCACCGGCTGTGGTTGCAGCACGGGACTCGACGGCCTCTGGATGCTCGCGGCGCTGTTGCCGCTGGCCGCGCGTCGGCGGCGGGTGAAGTAGGAAAATAAGCAGGTCGCCCGAGTGGGGAAGCCACAAACTGTTCGTGCTCTACCAACTGAGCTACGGGCCCGTAAGAGTGGACCCGGCCGGACTCGAACCGGCGACATCGACCTTGAAAGGGTATGGGCGTGTAGGGCATCACCGAGTAGGCGACCTGCGGATTTAGACGCCAACGCGGCGGAGCCCTGACAGCTAAGCTCTCGCCACTCGATGCGTCGGTCTGGGCTCCTTCTTCTCTGTCTCGTTGTTGCCCACTGCGCGCCTCGTGAAGAGCCGCAAGATGGCGGCTTCGATTCCGGGACGCCCGATGCATCCGTGCCGGACGCCAGCGTTCCAGATTCAGGGGTCCCCGACAGCGGTGTTCCCGACAGCGGCGTGCCCGACAGCGGTGTTCCCGACAGCGGCGTGCCCGATGCCGGCCCTGACCTGCGTTGCACGGCGCGCAGCACGCCTTTGCCCGACGGCGGCATGGTGCGAATCATCGCGGCCAACCTCTCGAGCGGAAACCTGCAGTCGTGGAATCCCGGCCACGGAAAGCGAATCCTTCAGGGGCTCAAGCCGGACGTGGTGCTGATTCAGGAATGGAACGTGGGCAACGAGACGGACGTCGATCGCCGCGCCTTCGTCGACAGCCTGGGGCCCGACTACTGCTTCACGATTCAGTCGCCCGCGAACATCCCGAACGGCGTCATCAGCCGCTTCCCGATCGTCGATGCAGGCGAGTGGGTCGACAACCAGCTTACTGACCGATCATTCTCGTGGGCGCAGATCGACGTGCCCGGCCCCGTCGACCTCTGGGCCGTCAGCGTTCATCTGCACACCGGCGGGAAGCGCCCAGCGCAGGCGACCGCGCTTGTGAACTACGTGAACCAGAACGTGCCGGCCGGCGCGTACCTGGTCATCGGCGGCGACTTCAACTCCTCCTCACGCACCGAGCCCGCGATGACCACGCTCTCGCAGGTCGTCCGCACCGCGGGCCCGTACCCCGTCGATCAGAGTAACAATCAAGACACCAACGCGAACCGCAACTCGCCGTACGACTGGGTCGCCGTCGACGAAGACCTTCACGCGCACCAGGTGCCCGTCGTCATTGGCGCCTCTCAGTTCGACGCGGGCCTCGTCTTCGACAGCCGGGTCTACCAGCCGCTGTCCGACGTCTCGCCCGTGCTCGTCGGTGACAGCGCCGCCACCGGCATGCAGCACATGGCGGTGGTGAAGGACTTTCTTCTTCCGTAGCCCGCTACTTCACGTGGCGCAGCAGCCACGAGTGCATGAAGAGCTTCTGGCTGTTGCGTCGCAGCTCGTCGCGCAGCTTCCCGAACAGCACGGCCGGCAACGCGGCGAGCAGCATCGCGCTCACCAGCAGCACGATTTCCGTCGTCTGCGCCGGGAAGTTGATCGCCCTCGGCAGCACCTGAATCGTCTGGCCGTCGAACCGCGCCGACGGCTGAATCCACCCCGCCTTCTCGACCAGCCACGGCACCAACACCGTGAGGCTTGCCACGCCGACGAGGTAGCGCCGCTTCACCCGCGAAAAAATAGCGAAGAGCATCGCGTTCGTCGCAGCCAATGCGGGCAGGTTGATGAAGGTGCCCCACAGCAGCGACGTCGACATCATCGCCAGGGTGGCGAGCCCGAAAAGGATGACGCCCGACGACCTTCCCGACGCGCGCTTGTCTTCGAAGAAGAAGGCGCTGGTCGCCGTCGCCGCGACGAGCAGTGTCATCACCGTCAGCGCCACCGTGTCGCGTACGCCCATCAGCAGCGTCACTGGCACGTACGCGAGCCAGACGAGGTTGCGCACGCCAATGACGCGTGCGGTGGAGGCCTGGCCTGCGGCTTCTGACAACCGGAACTCGGCCTCCGCGGCGGCGGGCAGCTCGGCGGGGACGCTCGACAGCAGGTCGGCAAGAAGGCGCGGCGCGTCGGGGTTGCGAGGTTGCAGCGCGATCGCCTTCATCACTTCGTTCACCGCTTGCACCGCATCGTTCTTTGCAATCAGCGAGCGCGCGCGGGCGAGGTGGCCGGAAGAGAGCTCGGCGCGAAGGGCCTCGTCGCGATCGCCGTCGAGGTACTTCTCGATTGCCCGGGCCAGGTCGCGCGCACGGCGGTACCGCTTCGCGGGCAGGTGCTCGGTGGCGATGAGAATGATCTTCTCGAGCTCGGGCGGCACGTCGGCGTCCGGCGTGCGCACCGACGGCCGGCGCTCGACCTCGTTGCGCAGCGTCGCTTGAATCCGTTCGATCAGCTCGCCCGGGGTCATCGGCTCGAAGGTGAGCAGCTCGAACAAGATCGCGCCCAGCGAGTAGATGTCGGCCGCGTTCGTCATCGTCGTGTGCTCGCCGCGCGCCTGCTCGGGCGAGAGGTAGCCGGGGCTTCCCATCAGCTCGCCCTGCCGGGTGTTCGTCAGCGGCTGGGTGCTGCCGGTGTCGATGGTCGGCAGCTCGGCCACACCGCTGACGCGCGCGAGGCCCCAGTCGATGAGGTGCACCTCACCGAAGTCGCCCAGCATCACGTTCGCCGGCTTCAGGTCGCGGTGAAGCACGCCGCGCGCGTGGGCGTAGTCGAGGGCGAGGCACAGCGTGTTGAAGGCGGTGAGCAGGCGGCGGCGGGTGAAGCGTTCTTCCGTCTGCGGGTCGCGCAGCTTCAGCCGCTGAATCACCTCGTGAAGCGAGAGGCCGCGAATCCGCTTCATCGTGAAGAAGGGCTGGCCCGTGTCGTCGATGCCCAGGTCGTAGACGGGGACGATCGCCGGGTGCTCGAGCTGCCCCTGCACGCGCGCCTCGCGAAGAAACCGGGGCAGCGCGTCGCGTCGGGCCGCGGTGTCGGGGCGCATCGTCTTGAAGGCCACCTCGCGGCCGATGCGCTTGTCCTCGCACAGCCGGATTTCCCCCATGCCGCCTTCGCCCAGCTTCCGCTGCAGCGAGTACCGCCCCTTCGTGTGCTCGAGGTCTGCGGCCAGGGGGCCGTCGACACCGGCGACCTGGCCTGCTCCGAAAGAACCGTCGGCCTCGCGTTGCGTCTTCTGCGACTGCGCGGTGATTTCGTCGTCGTCGTCCAGGCTGGGCACCGGGGGCCCGGGGTTCGTCGGCATACCGGCAGCTTAGGGCCTGTCTCTGCCCTCGAAAGCGTTCCATGCTTCTTCGGCAGCCTTGACGAAGTAGCCAGGCGAACTGTCCGGCTGCTCGGCGTCGTTCACCGCAAGCACGGCGCGGGCACGGTGGACGACGCGGTTCTTCGGGTTGAGCCACGTGTACTCGGCGCGAACGCCCGTCACCTGCCCGTTCGAGACGATGTTGCTGTGCTTGAGCTCGAGCCTCGACGCGCGCTCGAAGCGGAACACCTGCACGACGCCGCCGGTGGTGGTGGCAATGCCTTCGCTGCCGACCCACGTCGCGTGCGCTCTGCCGTTGCGCGCGATGTGCACTGCGTACGCGATCATCGCGCAGACCACGGTGCTGCCAGTGGTGAAGGGCACAGCTGGCAAGTCGGCGACCTGGGTGGTGATGAAGCCTACCAACGCGCCGGGCAGGCCTCCGATGAGAATGCCGAAGAAGATGCTCGCCGGGTAGTCGCGCTCGACGCGGCCTTCGTGCACGTTGGTGGTCGCGCTCAGCACCTCGCCGATGCCTTCGGGCGCCGGCGGAAAGTCGTCTGTCTCTTTCGTGGGCGTGCCGCTGTGGTTCAACCAGCGCGGCACGTACTTCGGAGCCTTGAAGCCGTTGTCTTCCCACAGCTTCCACAGCTTCTTCGCCTTCGCGCGCTGCGGGTCGGGCTTGCGGCCCTTGGGCGTGCTGCGGTCGAGCATCGATTTGGCGATCCGCCCCGCCAGCGGCGTCGTCTCTTTCGAACGCCCCGACTCGTGGGCGCGGACGAAGAAGTAATCTTGCCGCGCCTCTTCGGGCAGCACGTCGCAGTAGCGAATGAACCGCCAGCTGTCTTCACCCCTCTCGAGCGGAGCGACCGACAGTGCCGACTCGAGGAATGTGAGGGCTTGCAGTGGCTCGGCCATCGTCGAGCCTCCGGTTACCACGCCTGACGATGGGCGGATGATCCAACAGGCAACGTGATTAACTGCGCGCCGTTTTGGAAAACAGACGACGACCCCAACAAGTTCGAAAAGCGGTCAACCTGACGGTCAAGCTCGCCCACAAGGGAGTCGACGAGTTCGTCGAGAAGTACGCGACGAACATCTCGGTCGGCGGCCTGTTCATCCGCACCCGTGAGCCGCAGCCGCTGGGCACGGTGGTGCATTTCAAGGTCGAGATCGCGAACAGCCAGCGGATGCTGCAGGGCAGCGCGATCGTGAAGTGGATTCGGGGCCCGACGGACCCTGCCGGCCCGCCCGGAATGGGGCTCGAGTTCAAGGAGCTCGACGACGCCAGCCACGCGGTCGTGAAGCGAATCCTCGCGGGGAACCAGGCGGCCAGTGCGACCGCTGCGCCGCCGAGCATCGCGGCGTTGATGCCGCCGTCGATCGCCCCTGCGGCGCCGCCCGTGAAGGCCGCCGTTCCGCCTCCTCCGAAGAAGGCCGCGGCGATCATCCCGCCGCCGCCTCCTCCCGAGCCGCCCGCGCCGCCCGCCGACTTCGACTTCGACGCCGAGCTCGCGAGGCTGCCGCCCACGCCCCGGGTCGCCGTCGTGACGCCGGAAGAAGCCCCCAGCGCCCTCGACGAGAACTTCGACTTCGACATGCCGGACGTCGATGACGACAAAGCGGTCGACCTCGATCTCGACACGCTGATCGCCAGCACGCCGCCTCCGCCGCCTGACCTGCCTTCCGAGCCCGTGTCTGAAGGCTTCGAGCTCGACATCGACATGGATCTGTCGGCAGCGGCTGCGGCGCCCGTGGAACAGCCGAAGCACCAGACGCTGACGCCTTCGGCACCGGCGGCCGAGCCCGCGCGCGCCCCTGCGGGCCAGCCCGTGTTCTTGAAGCCGCCTGCGACCATCGACGCCACCGGCCCTGTCGTCGGCATCGACCTGGGCACGAGCAACACGTGCTGCGCGGTGTTGGTGAACGGCAAGCCGCAGATGCCGCGCTCTTCCGACGGCTATGCGTTGATTCCTTCGATCGTCGCGCTGAGCCGGCAGGGCGCGCTGCTCGTCGGCAACCGCGCCAAGTCGCAGCTGATGTTGAACCCGAGCCAGTCGATTTACGGCGCGAAGCGTCTGGTCGGCCGCGACTACGACAGCGACACCGTGCAGCAGGTGCGCGAACGGTTCCACTACCAGATCGTCGCCGGCCCGGACGGCAAGGCGGCCGTGAAGCTCGGCGCGCACGTGCTGTCGCTGGAAGAAGTGCAGGGCATCATTCTTCAAGAGTGCCGGCAGATGGCCGAACGCCACCTCGGCACGAAGGTGACCCGCGCGGTCATCACCTGCCCCGCCTACTACTCGGAACAACAGCGTGAAGCGGTGCGGCGCGCCGCCGCGATGGCCGGCCTCAAGGTCGAGCGCATGTTGAACGAGCCGACCGCCGCCGCGATGGCGTACGGCCTCAACCGCGGCATGGCGAAGAAGGTCCTCATCTACGACCTCGGAGGCGGCACTTTCGACGCCACGATTCTTCGCATCGACGACAACGTCTTCGAGGTGCTCGCGACGGGCGGCGACATCTTCCTGGGCGGCCTCGACTTCGACAACCAGCTGGTCGACGAGCTGCTCGCGCGCTTCTCGAAGCAGCACGGCCAGGTGTTCGCCGGCGACCCGGTGGCGCTCTCGCGCATCGCGGCCGAAGCCGAGCGCACCAAAGTCTCGCTTACCGAACGTCAGCAGGTCGAAGCGCTGCTGCCGATGCTGCAGATGACGGCCGACGGCAAGCCGCTTGATCTCAAGGCCGTCATCACGCGCGACGAGCTCAACGCGCTGTGCGCGGACCTGGTCGATCGCACCATCGACGTCGTGAAAGACGTACTGCTCGACGCGAAGCTGAAGCTCACCGACCTCGACGACATCGTGCTGGTCGGAGGCATGAGCCGCATGCCGCTGGTGCGCGACCGCCTGAAGAACCTCTTCGGCAAGTCGGCCCTGGCGAACGTGAACGCGGACGAAGCGGTCGCGCTCGGAGCGGCGCTCTATTCGGGCACCGTCGACAAGGTCTCGAACGTGGTGCTGATCGACGTGGTCCCGATGACGATCGGCATCGGCCTGCCCGGCGGAAGCTTCAAGCGCACCATCGAGCGCAACACGCCGCTGCCCGCCAGCGCGTCTTTCGCGGTGAGCACCTCGAAGGACAACGAAGAGCACCTCGAGCTCAACCTGTTCCAGGGCGAAGACGCGCAGATTGGCGGCAACGAGTACCTGGGCACGGTGAGCATCGACGGGCTGCCGAAGGGCCCGAAGGGAACCGTGCAGGTGGTGGTGAACGTGAAGCTCGACGCCGAGTGCGTGCTGCACGTCGAAGCCCGCGAGCTGCGCACCCGCGCGGTGTTCAAGGCGACGCTGGCCACGCGCTACACGCCCGAGCAGATTCGCAACCGGCTGGGCATCCCCGCGCCGGATCCGAAGCAGGGCCCGCGCGCCAAAGAGCTCGAGAAGCGCGGCGGCCGGTTCTGGAGCTTCCTCAAGCGCGTCGTTGGCAAGAGCGCCGCGTAGACTTTTCGAGGCTTTCCGGCCTCACTGGAATGGGTGATTGGTGGCTGCGGGGGACCCTCGCTGATCTAGCCTGCGGCCCCCTTGATGCGCGCCCTCGTCTTCTCCGCCCTGATCCTTCCCACGGTCGCGGTGGCCGCCATCTACGAAGTGCCGATGGACAAGGTCGACAGCGAAGACGACATCATCGACCTCGAAGAGCGCGGCGAAATCTCGACCGAGACCGCCGACATCCTTTACGACATGATTGTGGAAGGCATCGATCTGAACTCGGCGTCGCGCGACGAGCTCTATGACCTGCCCGGCCTGACGTACGCGGACGCCGACGCGATCCTCCTCTACCGGAAGAACAAGGGCCGCATCGAAGACCCGACCGAGCTCGTCGGCGCGGGCTCACTCACCGACCAGCAGCTGCTGCTGATCACCCCGTTCATCCGCCTGGAACGTGGCCCGGTGAGGCTGCCGATCGCTGGCAAGCTTCGCCTTCGCAGCGGCGTGTCGAACGGCGACTTCCAGACGCCCGGCGGGCCGCTGGCGCCCCCCGGGTTCCTGATGGCCACCCTCACCTTTCCCTGGAACCTGTCGGCGGGCGTGGTGCTGAACACGACGCGGCTCGCTCCGGGCTCGCCGTATTACAGCCAGACGCGCGGCGCGCTGGAAGTCGCGCCGTTTCAGTACCGCGCCCAGCTGCCCACGCTCTACGCGCAGTGGCGCGCGGGCAACCGGCGGGTGGTGCTCGGCTCCTATACGATTGGCTTTGCCGAACGCGTCACGCTCGACAACACCCACCGCAAGACGCCCAGCGGCTTGAGCGTCACGTCGACCGCGCTGATCAACCGCGAGCTCGCCGCCTACTGCAAGCAGAGCTCAGACAGCGGCGCCGACGTCTGCGACGGCGGGCAGAGAAACTACGTGCTCGACGACTGGTCGATTCGTTCGAACTTCCGCGGCCTCGCCGGCAGCATCGAAGACCTCGAGTTCGGCAGCGGGCAGAAGCTCTCGTTGTACGGCTTCCTCTCGTACCAGACGCGCGACCTGTACCAATACGAGATGTTCGACCGCGCGCAGTGCGAAGACCCGCGCGACGACAGCGACAACTGCAAAGCCCCGCGCGTCTATGTCGGCGATGACCTGGCGCGCGACGGCCGCCTGAAGTTCACCACCCTGCCCGGCCTCTTCGAAGAGCTGCTGGGCGGCGCGCACGTCGACTTCAAGCCCAACGAGCGCTACCGCATCGGCCTCACCGGCTACGGAGCGACCACCTTCTTCCACGGCGCTCCGCTGCGCCTCGAGCCGCAGGAATGGAGCCGGCAGCCCTTCGGGGGTCCCTTCGGCGCCATCGGCCTCGACCTGCGCGCACAGTTCGGCCAGTTCGGCCTCTTCCTCGAAGCGGCGCGCACCTTCGACTCGGTTCCCCAGGGCCCTGACCCCGTGAATCAGCCGGCAGGCGGCGGCGGCTTCGGCGTCGAGCAGCGCACGTTGTACACGCCGAAGGGCCACGAGGTGGAGCTCTCGCTTCGCTACTACGACAACAAGTTCTTGAACCCCTTCGCGCGGCCCGTCGCCTCGCCCGACGAGTACGACGGCCAGTCGGCCCGCAACGAAGGAGGCGCGCGGCTGAAATACCTCGGCAAGCTTCCCTACGACTTCGAGGTGCGCTTCGCCGCCGACTTCTGGACAGCGCCGTACCCCTCGCGCGCGGGCCCCGCCGGCATCCCCAACCTCTACGCGCTGATTCGCCTGGACTACGAGGGCTATCGGCTGCTCGGCCCGGCCGTCTTCTTCGAGGCGCGGAACAAGAACCTCGGCTCGAGCACGCACGGCACCTGCGCCAGCGGCACCATCATCTACGTCGAAGGCAACGAGCCCTTCGTGTGCTCGGGCGACAGCTACCGCAGCACGGTGCGGCTCGACATCCGGCCGCTGGGCAAGCGGCTGTCGGCGGCGGTGCTGGGCACTTTCGTGCTGAAGGACGACATCCGCTACAAAGACCGCTTCATGCAGGGCGTCGGGGCAGCGTTCGAGCTCCGCTCGCAACCGACTGATTGGCTTCAGCTCAAGCTGCGCAGCCGGTACCTGAACGAAGACATCTCTGACAACACCTACCTCGAGCACTCGCTGTGGACCTACCTCCAGGCGACTTTCATCGCGGGCAGGAATTTCCGGGTGTCTCTGCGGTACGATTTGATTGCTTACCTGCAGGAACGCGCGAGCTTCGTCGGCCGCATCCCCAGCCCCGAACATCGCGTGTACCTGGACTTGAGGGCCGGATTTTGAAGGTGTTCATGCGCCCTGCGGTGTTGTTGGCCAGCCTCGTCTTCTTCGTCTCGTGTGAGGCGCCCAAATCGGCGCGCCGGTTCACGCGCGACGAGACGTCCGCGGTGCTCAAGCGCCTCGAGGTCATCAGCCTCGAGCTGGGCGAGTTCCCCATCGACGGCGCGAGCTCGGTCATCGACGGCGACACCATCAAGGTGAAGGGCCTGAGCTCGTCGTTGCGGCTGCTCGCCATCGACGCGGAAGAGACCTTCAAGCACGCGGACGAACGGGCGGCCTTCGCGGCCGGGTGGGACGGCTACAAGAAGAAGATGCGCGGCGGCAGCGCGCGGCCGGCGAAGTTCCCCACCCCGCTGGGCGAAGACGGCAAGAAGTTCGCCCAGGCGTTCTTCGAAGGCGTCGACCAGGTGCGGCTCGAGCGCGATCACCCCGGCGAGATTCGCGACTACTACAACCGGTACCTCGCCTACGTCTTCGCGAAGAAAGACGGCCAGTGGGTGAACTTCAACGTCGAGATCGTGCGGGCCGGCCTGTCGCCCTACTTCGTGAAGTACGGCCGCAGCCGGAGGTTCCACAAAGAGTTCCTCGATGCGCAGAAGCAGGCGCAGGCTGGGAAGCTGGGCATCTGGGCCGAAGGCAAGCAGCACTACGACGACTACCCCGAGCGCCTGAAGTGGTGGGACGAGCGCGAGCAGGCGATCACCCGCTTCGAGAAGGTGATGGACGAAAGGCCCGACCAGTACATCGCGCTGACCCGCTGGGACGCGATGCTGAAGCTCGAGCAGAAGGTCGGCCAGAGCGTCACGATTCTCGGCGCCGTCACCGAGGTCCGCTTCGGCGAAAAAGGGCCTTCGGTGGTCCGACTGTCGCGCAACCGCGGCAACGACTTCGAGGTCGTCTTCTTCGATCGCGACGTGCTGCTCGCGTCGGGCGTTCAGTACAAGAAAGGCGAGTACGTGCAGGTTCGCGGCACGGTGAACAAGTACCGCGACAACTACCGCAACATCGACAAGCTGCAGCTGGTGGTGAGCCTGCCGGGCCAGGTGCTCGCTCCGAGCCCCGAGCTCGAAGAGCTGCTGGACGACAAGAACACAGAGCCGAAAAACGAAACTGAGGGTGACTGAAAAATGATGACGCGCATCGGTTGGGTTGGGCTGGGCTGCTTCGTGCTGATGGGCTGTGGCACGGGCACGACGCCGGCGGACATCTGCAAGGGAAGGCTCGCGGGCGACCTGGTGATCACCGAGCTCATGCTGGACCCCGAAGGCAGCGACACGGGCAGCGAGTGGTTCGAGGTCTACAACACGCTCGGAACCGACATCGACCTGAAGGGCATGGTCATCTACACGAAGGACACCGACGGCTCGGGCTCGAAGACGCACACGCTGAAAGCGGGCACGATTCCGGCGCAGGGCTACTTCACCTTCGGAGACATCCGATCGGGCGCGCTGCCCGCGTGGATTGGGTACACGTACAACGATGGCCTCGGCAACTTCGGAAACGCGCGCGGCGTCATCGGCATCAAGTGCGGGACGGTGACCTTCGACGAGGTGACCTGGACGCGCACCGCGAAGTCGAACCGGTCGCGCGGGCTCGACCCGACGCAGCCGAAGACGTCGACGGCGAACGACGACGAGACCCTGTGGTGCGACACCAACCCGGGCGTCGTCTACAGCGGCGCCAGCGCGGGCACCCCGGGCAAAGCGAATGCAGCCTGCATCCCCGAAGCGATGGTCGGCACGTGTCTCGAGAACGGAGTGGCGCGCCCGATTCGACCCCCGGGCGGCGGCGATTTGATCATCACCGAGATCATGGCGAACCCGAAGTCGGCCTCGTCGGCGACGGTGGGCGCGTGGTTCGAAGTGCTGGCGACGAGGGCGGTCGACTTGAACGACTTGACGATCGCGACCCCGACGACGGACACCAGCGTGAAGAGCATGGACTGCGTGCCGGTGGTCGCGGGCGAGTACGTCTTGTTCGCGCGCAGCGGTGACTCGTTCATCAACGGCAGCCTGCCGACGCCGAAGCTCACCTACAGCCTGTCGATCACCACCGGGAACAACCGGCTCTTCCTGCGCCGCGGCGACGCCGGCATCGACGAGGCGGCGTTCACCACCAGCACCACGTCAGGAATCTCGGTGCAGCTCGACAACCGGAAGCTCGACGTCGCGTCCAACGACGTGCCTGAGAATTTCTGCAAGTCGCTGATTCGGTTCGATGGCGGCACAGATGCCGGAGCGACGGACTTCGGCAGCCCCGGCGCTCCGAATGAGGTGTGCCCCGAGGTCGATGGTGGTTTGCCCGATGGCGGCATGACCGACGCCGGAGACCCGAACTTCTGCTTCGACACCGGCACCAGTGCGTTCCGCGCCGTGGTCAGACCGCTGGCGGGCGACTTCGTCATCACCGAGTTCATGGCCAACCCGGCGGCCGCTCCTGACACGGTCATCGGCGAGTGGTTCGAAGTGCTCGTCAAAGGCACCGCCGACTTCAACGGGATTCAGATGACGGCGAACAGCGGCCTGACGTCTTTCAACTCTGCGAACTGCCTGCACTACCCCACGGGCTCGCTGCTCGTGTTCGCGAAGAGCACCGACCCGATCGCCAACGGCAACCTCGGGCCGATCACGGGAACCTTCACCGCTCCGCTGGCGAACTCGAACGCGAAGATCGTTCTCTATACGGACGCCGGCGTGGTGGACCAAATCACCTGGACCACGGTCGCGGCGGGCAAGTCGCGACAGCTCGATATCAACAAGCAAGACCACCTGCTCAACGACCTGACGACGAACTTTTGCGACAGCGACGCCGGCATCACGCTGGCGGACGGCGGGCCTGGAGACAAGGGTACGCCAGGTCTTCCGAACCGCATCTGCCCGTGAAGCAGCTCGCCGTCTTCACGCTGGCCTTTCTCTCTGGATGCGGCGCCCCACCGAGTCCCTGCGGCCCGTCATCCGGCAGGGTGGTGAACGTGGTCGACGGCGACACGGTGGACCTCGAGTCGGGGGTCCGAATCCGGCTCATCCTGGTCGACACGCCAGAGACGACGGGCGGGAAGACAGACTGCTACGGCCAGGAGGCCAAGGCGTTCACCACGGCGGCGCTCGACGGCAAGCAGGTGACACTTGCCTACGAGTCCGAGTGCAAAGACCGCTTCGGCCGCACGCTGGCGTTCGTCACTGCCGACAACGAGGAAATCAACAGCACCCTCGTAAAGAAGGGCCTCGCCTGCGTGCTCTACATCAAGCCCGACGGCGAGAGCCGGAAGGTCGAGTTCGAAGACTACGAGACCGTCGCCAAGACCGAGCGCGTCGGCATGTGGGGCACCTGCGCCAAGGTGACCTGCGAGTAGAAAAGTTGCACACGGTTTGAAGGCCCGGTGTCTGGCCCTGCATGCAACCGTTTCCCAGCCGGTCGACCCCTTCGCTGCCGATTCCCCTGCCGATGCCCCAATCGCGCCGACATGCGGGCGCGCAGGTGATGCCGGCGCTGACCTTCCCTGGCGCTGCGGTGACGCCGGCGGCGCACGTCGCCTCGGGCACGTCTCGCTACACCCTGCTGGGCTACGCCGCGCTGCTGGTGGGCATTCTCGCCGCCGCGGCGGGCTCGATGGGCATGGCGCTGCTGCTGATTCCCATCGGCCTCGTGATTCAGCACTTTCAGGCGAAGACGGTGCGCGCGCTGATTCGCGGCTCAGGCGTGCAGGTGAGCCCGATTCAGCTGCCCCAGCTGTACGCGGTCGTCGAACAGTTCGCCCAGCGGCTCGGCCTCAAGGAAGTGCCTGAGGTCTACATCGTCGAAGAGTCCGTGCAGAACGGCTTCGCGGTGAAGCTCGGCAAGCGCGACCTGCTGCTGCTCACCGACGACGCCGTCTGGGGCGCGCTGCAGAGCAAAGACCCCCACGCGCTCGGCTTCATCGTCGGCCACGAGCTCGCGCACATCGCGCTGGGCCATACCGGCGTACTCCGCAACATGCTGCGCGCTGCCTTCAAGCCGCTGAGCCGCGCCGACGAGCTGAGCTGCGACAACGTGGCCGCCGAGCTGGTCGGCAACGATGACCTCGCCATCCAGGGCCTCGCGCTGCTCACCGTCGGCCCGCAGCTGATGCCGTACCTCGACCTGGCCGCGCTGATCGCCCAGGCCGACCAGGTCTGCGCCGACACTTCCTCGAAGAAGGCCGAGCGCCGCCTCACGCATCCCCTGCTGCTGCGCCGCATCGGCAACCTCAAGCGCAACTGACTTCTCAGGCCGACAGCAGCCCGTTGGCCGCCTTCTGGAGTGCTTCTCCCTGAGGGAGCACTTCGGAAGGGTTTTACCGGGGCAGCGAAAGGAGCGCGCCCATGGTCCTCAAGGGTACGCTCCCTCGCGGAGGCCGCGCACCGAATGAAAGGAACTGTCGGATACGCCGTCGTCTTCTGCGCGTTGATTTCGTGCACCGGTTTGATTGGAGGCGAGAAGCCTCCACCTGGAACGCCTCCGGGCGACCCGCTTTGCGATGCCGCCTGCCAGGCGCAGGCGATGCCCACCGGCTGCGTCTCGACCCAGGCGTACTTCGACACGTGGGCGTGGCCAGACGTGCTCTCGACCTGCGCGTCGTGTCACGTCGCCGGCGGTCAGGCCGACGGCACGCGCTACGTGCTCAAGGCGGCGGCAGTGCCCGGCTACCTCGCCGCGAACTACGACGTGATGCGCGAGGTCGCGAAGCTGCGGCTGGGCGGTGACGCGCTGATGGTGGCGAAGGCGACAGGCAAGGTCGCTCACCAGGGCGGAATGGTGATCAAAGGCGGCAGCAAGGAGTACGCGATTCTTCTTCAGATGCTGCGCCAGCTCGAGGCGCCGAAGACGTGCCCCAACGAGATGCCGCCGCCGCCGATTCCGGTCACTGAAGGCCTGGTGCTGATGACGCCGTACGAGACGCTGCGGAAGGCGACGCTGCAGCTGGCCGGACGTCCTCCCACTGCGGCCGAGATTGCGGCGATTGATGCCGGTGGTCTTCCCGCGCTCGACGGGTTGCTCGCTGCGGTGATGAACGAGAAGGCTTTCTACGAGCGGCTGCGCGAAATCTTCTCCGACGTGCTGCTGACCGACGCGTTCCTCTGGTCGAACCGCGAGACGCACGGCGGTTACCTGGTGAACAGCAACACGTTCGCTCCAGGCGTCGCGGTGTTCGACTTGCTGGCCGACTGGGAATGGCAGTCGACCAAGAACGGCATTCGCACCACCGACGCCCTGGCGCGCGAGCCCGTCGAGTACTTCGTGCACCTCGCGCGGCTGAACCGGCCGCTGACGGAAGTGCTGACCGCGAAGTACCGGCTGCTCAATGGGTACACCGCGAAGTTCTTCAAGGTGCCGTACCAGGGCGTGCCGGCGGCGATGCTGAACCCCGACACGACGGATCCGCTGGTGTTCGAAGAAGTGACCAGCGTGCCGCAGGTGAACGAGCGCGGCAGCCCGGGCGAGTACGCGGGCATCCTCACCTCGACCGCTTTCCTCGCGCGGTACCCGAACACGCCGACCAACTTCAATCGGAAGCGCGCGCGCTTCGTCTACAAGTACTTCCAGAACTTCGACATCATGAAGATCGCACCGCGCATCGACGCCGACGCGGTCGACTTGAACGCGAACCCGACGCGCAACAACGCCGTCTGCACGGGCTGCCACGCCAAAATCGACCCCTTCGCCGGTGCCCTCGCCAACTGGACGGAGTGTGGCTACGACGACAAGCTTCACTACTTCCAGCCGGCCGAGAAGTACGCGACGTGCCGAGATCGCGGCTGGGTCGAAGCGACGGCGATGTATCCGCCGGGCACGGACATCGGTGAGACCGCTTCTCTCTCTGATTCGCAGCGAGCGAAAGGCGCCGAGCTTCTGGCGGCGAGCCTGGTGGCGCGCGACGAGTTCGCGCAGGCGATGGTGAACCCTCTGGTGGTGGGCATGCTGAATCGCCCGCTGCTGCGTGCGCCCACCGACCCCGCGCAGCCCGGCTACGCGAACCTCGACGCCGCTTTCGAGGCAGAGAAGAAGGAACTGCAGCGGCTCACCACGCTCTTCAAGGCGGGCAACCAGGTGCTGAAGCCCTTGGTCGCGGCGATCGTGGGTTCGCCGATGTTCCGCGCAAAGAATGCGGACGCGGCTGATCGGCTCGAGCTCACGGGCTTCGGCGGTGGGACGTTGAGCACGCCCGAGAACCTCGACCGGCGCATCGAGTCGACGCTGGGAATTCCGTGGGCGCTCATCGCTGCGCCGGTGCAGCACGACCAGTTCGGCCCGCGCTACCTGCGCCGCATTTCGACGTTCAAGGTTCCGTACGGCGGCGTCGACCAGACCTTCGATGGCGCGAAGGTTCGCCAGCGTTACCCGAGCAGCATGTCGGCGCGGATCAGCGAACGGATGGGCCTGATGATGTCGTGCATCGCGGCCACGCGGGACTTTGACCTGCCCGTCGCGTCGCGGAAGCTGTTCCCCTTCGTCGAGAAGTCGATGGCGACGGCTGCGAACGAGGCGGCGATTCTGCAGAACATCCAGCACCTGCATGAAAGGTTCTGGGGCGAGCGCGTGCCGGTGACAGACCCCGAGGTGCTCGC